>NZ_CP049246.1:671698-1343396 GCF_011046555.1 Sphingobacterium lactis | reverse complement strand
CCAACTGGGCCATCCTGGTAATTCTGAACAACCGATCTCCGCCAAGTCCGGTCATGACCGATAACTTTGGTCGGGATTTTTTCATAAACCGCCTTCGAATAGACCGCCGTATTCTTCATCCCTGCAGGATCGAACACCTTTTCTTTCATATACACAGCGAAATCCTGACCCGTCACTTTCTCAACGATAGCGCCGAGGACCATATAGTTCGAATTGTTGTAATGGAAGCGACCATCCGGTGCGCCATAGCGGTTCGGTTTATGCTCGATCAACAGGTTCATGGCGTCCTGGTTGGTCATCGCCTTTTTACGGTCCGGCCAAACATCTTCCGAGAAATACACATAGTTTGGAAGTCCGGAACGGTGGGATAGCAATTGCTTGATGGTGATCCCCGGAAATGGAAAATCCGGATAGAAATCATTGACGGTGTTTTCCATCTTCAGCTTCCCATCTTCGATGAGCTTCATCACACCGATGGCCGTAATCGGCTTGGATGCTGACGCCAGCTCAAACTGGGACTTGATGTTCAGGCTATCCTTCAACAGGTAGTCCGCCCACCCGAAGGAACCCTCATAGAGGATCTTGCCTTGTTTGGCAACCAACACATTCCCGTTGAATGCCGATTTCTTGTGCAGGTTCTGCATAAAGGCTTCAATCTGCTTATCGGCGTTTGCCGGATCATACAACAGGGCAATACTGTCCTTTTTACCCTGATCAACCTTTACTTGTTTCTCCTTCGCTTCAGGGGATGAGCACGACATCATCGTCATGGCTCCAAACCCCAATATTATCAATGCATTCTTAATAGATATGCTTTTAATCTCAATCATGTAAATCTACTTCTCCTAAAAATTACCTAGCTCACAAATTACTACTTAATGTGACAACTTACAATATAATTAGCTTTCTTTTGGCAAAAAAAATACGTAACAATTTCAACTCCCGGTTCATGAGCTAGCCGTAAACAACCACAACCTAAACGGGCGAGTCCACTATATAGTACGCATGATTGCAAATTTTTAGGCGTGAAGCCAAATAAAGCGGAATTCCCTCAACGCAAAAGGCCGCAATTTCTTGCGGCCTTTCCTTGTATATCCTGGTTGCTGATTATGCCAATAAACGAATTGGCGCTTCAAGCAATGCTTTCAATGTTTGTAGGAATTGTGCTCCAGTTGCTCCATCCACAACGCGGTGGTCACATCCTAGCGTCAATTTCATTACATTACCCGGTACCACGGCACCATTTTTCACCACTGGAACCTGGTGGATAGCACCTACGGATAGGATCGCTCCATCTGGAGAGTTGATGATTGATGTAAATTCATCAATTCCGAACATACCCAAGTTGGAAACTGTAAATGTTGATCCTTCCCAATCGGATGGCTGTAATTTCTTGTTTTTCGCTTTCTGTGCGAAATCCTTCACCTCAGCAGAGATGTGAGACAAAGATTTACCATCTGCGAAACGCACTACAGGCACCAATAATCCATCCTCTACAGCGATTGCCACACCGATATTGGTATGCTCGTTGTAACGGATCTTATCGCCTAACCATGAAGAGTTCACGGCAGGATGTTGCTTCAATGCAATAGCAACAGCTTTGATAACGATATCGTTGAACGATACTTTCACCGGCGCAACTTCATTGATCTGTGCACGCGCAGCCATTGCGTTATCCATATCCACGCTGATCGTTAGGTAGAAGTGAGGTGCTGTAAATAGGGATTCCGATAATCTGCGTGCGATAGTTTTACGCATTTGGTTAACCGGTTTCTCTGTAAAGCGCTCTTCCCCAACGTACGTTGGCAAGCTGATTGTTTTGGTTTCGCCAGCCTGTGCCGCAGGTGCAGCAGTAGACGCCGCCGCAGCCGGTGCTGCCGAAGGTGTAAAGTTCTCTACATCCTTCTTCACGATACGGCCGTTTTCTGCCGATCCTTTTACCTGGTTCAGGTCGATACCTTTATCTTTTGCAATTTTTCTCGCCAAAGGAGATGCCTTTACGCGGGAGTCATCGGAAGATGCTGCCGGAGCGGCCTCTTCTTTAGCTGCTGGAGCTGCTGACTTGCTTTCTTCTTTCTTCGATTCTTCGTTCTTATCTGCTGATTTTGCAGCAGCAGGTTTTTGGTTCAATAAAGGAGTCACGTCTGTTCCGGCAGGACCAACGATAGCAATAATATCGTTAACCTTTGCCGCTTGACCAGCTTCTAGACCGACGTACAATAAAGTACCATCTGCATAGGCTGTCACCTCCATTGTCGCTTTATCGGTTTCCACATCTGCGATAGCATCGTCAGATTTAATGGTATCACCAACTTTGAAGTTCCATTGCGCGATAACACCTTCAGTCATTGTATCGCTCAATAAAGGCATTGTGATCACCGTTACACCCAAATCTTCCGCAGTTACATCACTAACGGCTTCAGCTGGTGCTTCACCGGCTTTCTCAGCAGGAGCATCTTTGCTCTCCTTACCTTCAGCTTTATCGTCCTTAGGCGCTTCTTTCTTTTCCGATCCACCATCTTCTTTCAACAAGGCTTCGTAATCCTCGCCTTCATCACCCAACACCGCAATCACGGAATCAACGGGAACAGCGTCACCCTCTTTTGGGCCGATATACAACAATGTACCTTCCTGATAGGATTCAAAGTCCATTGTTGCTTTATCCGTTTCTACTTCGGCGATCAGATCTCCGGAGTTCACTTTATCTCCAACTTTTTTGTGCCATTTCGCGATAACACCTTCGGTCATCGTATCGCTCATTTTAGGCATTTTTACTACTTCAGCCATCTTCTAAGATTATTCTATTTTAGTTAAAGTAATTTCCGTTAATTAGTCCATTACAAAAGGATAGTCCTCTTGTACATATACATCTTTATAGATTTCTGAAGCATCTGGATATGGTGACTCCTCAGCAAATTTCACTGAATCATCAACAATTTTCTTCACCTTCGCTTCTACTTCGTCAAACCATGCTTGGTCTGCATATTTGTTCTCAACGATCGCATGCTTCACAGCGATAATTGGATCACGCTCTTTGTATTCTTCCAATTCTTCTTTCGTACGGTATTTCGCCGGATCGGACATCGAGTGTCCTTTATAGCGGTACGTACGGATTTCCAAGAATGTAGGTCCTTCACCTGCACGCGCACGTTGAACCGCCTCATCCATTGCGTTATGAACGGCAACAACATCCATGCCATCAACCGGTGCACTTGGCATATCGAAACCAAGACCCATTTTGTAGATATCCTGCATGTTGGTTGTACGTTTTACGGAAGTACCCATCGCATAACCATTGTTCTCACAAACAAAGATTACGGGAAGTTTCCATAACATCGCCATGTTCAAAGTCTCATTGAAAGCACCCTGACGCACCGCACCATCACCCATATAACAGATGTTTACATTGTCGGTACCCAAGTACTTTTCAGCAAAAGCAATACCAGCACCCAATGGGATCTGACCACCAACGATACCGTGGCCGCCCATAAATTTGTGCTCCTTCGAGAAGAAGTGCATCGATCCACCTTTACCTTTTGAACATCCTGTCGCTTTACCAAAAAGCTCAGCCATACATGCATCCGCAGAAACACCCTTTGCAATCGCATGGGCGTGATCACGGTAAGCGGTAATCAACGAATCTTCAGGCTTGATCACGGACATGGTACCCGCTACGACAGCTTCCTGTCCGATATACAAGTGACAAAATCCACGGATTTTTTGCTGTCCATAAAGTTGACCAGATTTCTCTTCAAATTTGCGCATGAGCAGCATGGATTCATACCACTCTAGGTAGGTTTCTTTTGTTATAGGTGTTGAACTCATTTCTAAGTATTGAATTTCTTTACTAAACTGACTACAAATTTAATCAAAATAACCGACATTATTGATAAATTTTAGGTTACAAATAACCGAATTATATGCTTTGTGTCAAAAAAACACTTACAGCGCTCAACCTTGTAGGCCATCCACCTCCGCTCAGCAATCCAGATCGGACCTGTATCCTACCCCGTACCGGCAAAGACGATTAAATTTCAATAACTTAAAGATAGTAATTCATGCATTGGCTACCAAATCCAAGGCATCATCAGCCCGCAACGACAGTTCCACAGGGAACACAAAAAAAAACGACCCATTGGGTCGTTGTATTATTTCAGTTTCTCGATCAGCTCTGCTGTCCGTATCTTCTCCTGTGCTCCGGTCTGCATGTTTTTCAATGATAGTTCTCCGGAATTCACCTCCTCATCCCCCACCAACAACACATACGGGATCTGTTTGGCATCCGCGTAGCTCATCTGCTTTTTCAGCTTGACAGCCGATGGGTACAGTTCAACGGCGATATCTGCAGCACGAAGTTGATTCAATAGCGGCAGGGTAAAAGATTCCAGTCCGGAATCGAAATTAACGATCAACAACTTGGTGCGTGCCGAACCCTCTTTTGGGAACAGGTCAAGTTCATTGAGTACGTCATAGATCCGGTCTGCACCGAAGGACACCCCAACGCCAGTCAAGCCTTTTAGCCCAAACATGCCCGTCAGGTCATCGTAACGGCCACCACCACCGATGCTGCCCATCTGTACCTCGTTAGTCTTCACCTCAAAGATACATCCTGTATAATAGTTCAATCCGCGGGCCAGGGTAATGTCTACCTCAACCACATATTCCAGCAGATCTGCACGTCCAAATTTTGTCAGGTACGCAAATACCTCCTCCAACTCGGCCACACCTTCCAGACCGACAGTCGAATTTGAAAGCACCGATTTCATAGCGGCAATCTTTTCGGTATTGCTTCCACTCAATGCAATGATTGGTTCTAGGGTAGCTAGGTCATCCTGCGTAAAGCCTCGTTCCAAAAGTTCCTTATTGACCCCGTCCAATCCAATCTTATCCAACTTATCGATCGCCACGGTCATATCCACGATCAGGTCCGGTTTACCCACGACCTCAGCAATCCCGGAAAGAATCTTGCGGTTGTTCAACTTGATATTGAAATCCTTCAATCCAAAGGCAGTCAATGCTTCGTGGTAGATCAGGATGAACTCGGCTTCGTTCAACAGCGATTCTGATCCCACGACATCCACATCACATTGGTAGAACTCGCGGTATCTTCCTCGTTGCGGACGGTCCGCACGCCATACCGGTTGGATCTGAAAACGCTTGAAAGGAAGGGCAATATCATTTTGGTGCATCACCACATAGCGCGCAAAGGGAACCGTTAGGTCATAGCGCAGGGCTTTTTCTGATATATGGGAAATCAGGCTAGCAGAATTCTTCGCCGAGAGCAGCTCTTCCGGTGCTTTTCCAAGGTAATCTCCAGAGTTCAGGATCTTAAAGATCAACCGATCGCCTTCATCCCCGTACTTGCCGGTCAGGGTCTGCAGATTCTCAAAGGTTGGCGTCTGAATTTCACTGTAGCCATACTTGCTGAAAATGGCCTTTAAGGTATTGAAAATATGATTCCGCTTATCCATCTCCACCGGAGAGAAATCGCGTGTTCCTTTTGCTAATGATGGTTTAATTGATGCCATGCCGGCAAAGGTACATTATTTTTGCCATTTTCAACCCCAAAATCCACGTGCAATGGGGCGCGGACAGGAAATGGAGGAGCTCATGACTTTGTTTAAAAAGCCAAGCATGGAACTAGGAAAGTAAGCAATGGAGATTCCTATTCGCCGTCAAAGATCTTGAGGTACTCGCAGGCTTTTTCTGCGGCGATCTTTTCGGCACTCTTCTTATTGAAATCGCGGCCAAGGCCACATTCTTCACCATCGACAACGGCAACAACCGAAAACATCTTATTGGATTCACCTTCTGGATTATCCACCAGCACGAAACTGATTTCCTTTCCGGTATGTTGGCACCATTCGATCAGACGGCTCTTGAAATTCGTCTCGGTGACCTCCAGGGTATGGATGTCCACATGTGGCTTGATGATACGTGAAAGGAGGAATTCGCGGGTGAAGGTATAGCCCTTATCGAGATATACCGCACCGATCAAGGCCTCAAAGGCATCCCCCAACAGGGATCCCTGCTTATTGGGGTAACTGATCATGCGTGCATCAAACTCGATCATTTCATTGAACCCCAGTTTGCGGGAAAGCTGGTTGAGGTTTGCCCGGGATACGATCTTGGAGCGCATCTCGGTCAGGAAGCCCTCGTCTTTATAGGGATACAATTTGAAGAGCAGTTCGGCAACCACGGAACCCAATACCGCATCCCCAAGGAACTCCAATCGTTCGTTGCTGTTCTTGACACCATCCTTGATCATAACGGCTACTGATTTATGCCGAAATGCCATTTGATAGAGCCTAATATTCCCAGGAACGAAACCTAATAAGTTTTTAAGCCTTCGAACGTACTGTCGATTGGGGGAGAGATATAGATTATAAACTTGAGCGATTGCCATGTTTTCGCTAAATAGCAAATAGGTAGTTGGGTCCCAACTACCTATTTATTTTCTTTAACACGGTTAAAAATGAAACCATTTTAACCATTATACTTTTTCACGATTACAGTCGCATTGTGTCCTCCGAAACCGAAGGTGTTACTCAACGCTGCATTCACGACCCGTTCTTGCGCCTTGTTGAATGTAAAATTCAAGCGGTTGTCAATTTCAGGATCATCGGTGAAGTGATTGATCGTTGGAGGTACAATATCATTTTTCACTGCCAAGATGGAAGCGATTGCCTCTACGGCTCCTGCAGCACCCAGTAGGTGACCTGTCATGGATTTTGTAGAGCTGATATTTAAATTGTAAGCATGTTCGCCGAAAAGATCCACGATGGCTTTGGTCTCGCTCACATCACCAACCGGAGTCGATGTACCGTGTACATTGATGTAGTCGATATCCGAGAAGTCCATCCCAGCATCTTTGATCGCCATTGTCATGGCCAGCTTCGCGCCCTGCCCTTCTGGGTGAGATGCCGTAATGTGATACGCATCTGCACTCATACCACCGCCCACAACTTCAGCATAGATCTTCGCACCACGTGCCAAGGCATGCTCCAAGCTTTCCAGGATGATGGCACCTGAACCTTCACCCGATACGAAACCGTCACGGTCCTTGTCGAATGGACGAGAAGCCGTTTTCGGATCATCATTGCGGGTAGAAAGTGCGTGCATGGCATTGAAACCACCAATTCCAGCTTCATTGATTGTCGCTTCTGATCCACCGGTAATGATGATGTCTGCCCTTCCCGAACGGATGTACGTAAAGGCATCGATCATGGCATTCGTAGCGGAAGCACACGCAGATACAGCTGAGAAATTGGGACCTTGAAGACCATGTCGCATGGAAATATGTCCCGGTGCTAAGTCAATTAGCATCTTGGGTATAAAGAACGGGTTGAACCTAGGTGTACCGTCTCCTTTAGAGAAGGTAGCAACCTCCTCCGAGAAAGTGGTCAAACCGCCAATACCAGAACCCCAGATCACTCCGATACGGGTCCTGTCTAATTTATCAAATTCTAATCCAGCATCCTTTACCGCCTCATCTGTGGAAGCGATGGCATACTGAACGAATGGGTCCAATTTACGCGCCTCTTTGCGATCCATGAAGTCGTGCGGATCGAATCCCTTTACTTCACAGGCAAATTGGGTCTTGAATTTGGACGCATCGAAATGCGTGATAGGAGCGGCTCCACTTACACCGTTAACTAAACCGTCCCAGTATTCTGGAACCGTATTACCTATAGGTGTAAGTGCGCCTAATCCTGTTACAACTACTCTCTTAAGCTCCATTTATGATGTTTGGCCTAATAAAATTAGTTAGTTAACGTTTTTTTCTAAGTAAGCGATTGCTTGACCTACAGTACTGATGTTTTCAGCTTGGTCATCAGGAATTGCAACGTTGAATTCTTTTTCGAATTCCATGATCAACTCAACTGTATCAAGTGAGTCTGCACCTAAATCATTCGTGAAAGAAGCTTCTGGTGTTACTTCATTTTCGTCTACACCTAACTTTTCTACGATAATTGCTTTTACTCTTGATGCGATATCTGACATGATTTTCTAGTTTAATTGTTTAATAAATCTGTGCAAAGAAAAAATAAATATTCCCAATTATCAAATCTTTTTGACTTTTGGATTCAAATAAAGAACAAAGCATTCATTAATAATGTTTTTCAACACCTCATTATTTACCTTTATTCAATAATACTAAAACAAATAAAGTTTTACAAACTTAATGCATAATTAATGTTATTTTTACGTAAATACTAAGGTTAAATCCCATAAAAACGTAATTTTGTAATTCATCAAACGCTACAGACTTGAGCAAAATAACTTTTAAACTTGAAACTGACTTTGACCTCGAATTGGATTTTGTGCTCATAGGGATCAGCTCTGTCCTGAGAGACTATAGGCTCTGTCATTTCATCAACAAACATACCGGCCTCCAATTTGTCTACGGAAAGGAAGATTACCTCGACCATAACGGTCACGAAAAGGAAAAACCCAAAGATGAACTCGATTACCACATCATCTACGAGACAAAAAAGAACAAGCCGACCGTTCAGCACCATTACAATATCTTCCGCTATCATAACCAAACTTTCGAATTCGAATTCTACCTCCTCAGCAATAGATCCATTGAAGGGGCAGCGTTGATACCCGAAATCTTAAGTTTTGATTACTTCCTGATGGTCAAACATTTCATCGATCAGGAAGACCTGGACGCACTTTTGGAAAACATAAAAGCAATTCCTGAGGTCCTCCTTGTAAAAGAAATAGATCCAACAATATTGAAATCTAAAGAAAATCTGATATTTTAGCGGATTATTAAGATAGTGTAACTTATACACATAAACCTAAACTGTGCTTTTCAAGAGGAAAGAAAAGCAAAACTTGATAAAATAGAATATAAATTTAAAACTAATTTAAATGGATAAATTAAAAAAGCGGACCAAAATCGTAGCCACATTAGGTCCGGCTTCTTCAAAAAAAGATGTTTTAACCCGTATGATTGCTAAAGGTGTAGACGTTTGTCGCCTTAACTTTTCACACGGTTCTCAGGAAGATCACCTGAAAGTGATCAACACAATCAATGAAATTAACGCAGAACACCCTTTCAATGTTGGTATCCTTGCCGATTTACAGGGCCCAAAAATCCGTATCGGTAAAGTGAAAGAAGGCGGTGCCATCCTGGTGAATGGCAGCGAACTGGAAATCACGACACACGAATTGATCGGTGACGAGAAACAGATCTATATCACGTACGAAAACTTCCCGAACGATGTGAAGGAAGGCGAGATCATCCTATTGGATGACGGTAAGCTTCAACTTCGTGTCCTTTCAACCAACCATAAGGACACGGTGAAGTGTGAGGTTGTGCACGGCGGTATCCTTACATCCAGAAAAGGGGTCAACTTGCCGAACACCAAGGTATCCATCCCATCCCTGACCGAAGAGGATTTGGACAACCTGAACTTCGCTTTGGATCACGGTGCTGATTGGATCGCGATGTCATTCGTGCGTTCTGCAGAGGATATCCACCAATGTAAGGAGATCATCAAAGAAAAAGGTTCACATGCGCGCGTAATCGCGAAGATCGAGAAACCGGAAGCTATTGAGAATATCGATGCGATCATCGAAGCAACGGACGCCATCATGGTGGCACGTGGTGACCTGGGCGTTGAACTTCCGATGGAAGAGGTTCCAGGATTGCAGAAAATTATTGCACAGAAATGTCGTGACCTGTCCAAGCCGGTAATCATTGCTACTCAAATGTTGGAGAGTATGATCACTACGCCACGCCCTACGCGTGCAGAGGTAAATGACGTCGCGAACTCTGTTATCGATGGTGCGGATGCCGTAATGTTGAGCGGTGAAACTTCCGTTGGTGAATTCCCGGAAATCGTTATCGAGACCATGGCGAAAGTAATCACCCATGTGGAGGCTACTTCATATCCTTACTATAGCGAAAAACAAACATTAGGAACTGTAGCGGTTACCCGTATCCCTGATGCCATCTGTAGCTCATCCATTTTCCTTGCTGAGAAAACAAATGCGTCAGCAATCGCGGTCATGACTTCTTCTGGCTATACAGCGATGGAGATTGCGAGTTACCGCCCGGATGCAGACATCTATGTCTTCACAGGAAACAAGACGTTATTGCGTACATTGAGTCTGGTATGGGGAGCACAAGCTTTCATGTACGAGAAATACGAAAGTACGGATGGTACGATCCAGGATGTGAATAAACTCCTTCGTGAAAACCACTTGGTAGAGCCTGGCCAGATCGTGATCAACACGTCATCAACGCCGCTACACGAAAAAGGTAGAACAAATACGATTCGCGTTTCAGAAGTGAAATAACCCTGAAAAACGGAAAACGCATAAAAAAGCCGCCAATGGAATTATCCACTGGCGGCTTTTTCTATGTTTTTAATCCCCTAGGGAGACCTATTTCTTGATAATCTTTTCCGTCTTTAGAGTATCGATTGCATTCCCGCGTTGTTTACGGTCCAACCGTTCTGTTCCTTTCATCGGAACCGACTTATCTCCAGGCAGGTCTTTCCGGAGGATTACACTGTCATCCTGACCTTGGAGAAGCGGTTTCTTTCCGGCATTCGGGATGGCAATGGAACCATCATCTTGGTTCTTACCTGTGATGTTCGGAAAGGGAACATCCTTCCGCTTCTGCGGAACAATATCGATCACCAGGGAATCTTTATAATTCGGAAAGATACTGCTATCCCGCAGCGCTGGGGTCTTTGCAGCTTTGGTCGATTCCTTTTCTGATTTTTTTTCTTTATTTTGAGCAGATGAAGAAAAACACCAAACCATCATCAATAGTACGAGCAGGGAGAATACTTTCATAATCAGCTATTTTAATTCACATTTAAATTACGATTAACAATTTAAATTTCAGAAAATCCGCTTAAATGCGCTGTTAAATTGTGTTAAATGAGAAAATTAGCAAAATCACCTTATTACTTTTGTAACAAATGAAGAAAAGAAGTATTGCATTAATTATTGGGTTGATGTCCATTGCGTTGATCGGCGTAATGGCGATGCAATATTATTTCGTGCGCGAATCCTTCCATAAGGAATCCAAACTTTTTGATGAAGAAGTCAAGGCTTCCCTTTCTGCTGTTGCGAACAAGATCGAACGCAAGGAGATCTATGATTTCGCTCGGCAGCAGGAGCGTGAAAACCAGAAGAAATTTCGGGCAGACCAAGAGCGCCTGCAGAAGAACGAGAAATTACTGGCGCTACAGCTGCAATACCAGGACAGCATCAAGATCCTACAACGCTTGGCCTTTCTGCACACCCAGAATTTCAACTCCCTGCGGACGCAGCTGAATCAGCAGTTTCCTGCCGTGGAGATCAACAATGAATTTTTCGAAACGTACATCCGTCGGAAAGAATATCGGCACTTGGTCCGTGTGACCCTGCAGCAGGAATTCACGCCGGACAATACCATTGCGGAATTTACCAATATTGAAGCCACCCGTGCGCTTAAGCCGGTTCCGGCAAAAGACGACAGTACCCGTTTCCTGATTCCGATATTCCCGGTCAACTCCGTGGTGGCCGCTGATTTTAAGATCAGTACCCTACCGCCGGAAGTCAATAAACGCATCCTGTCCAAAGCTACGGAGTTGGAAGGAAAGCTCCAGAAATTGCGGACCCAGAAACTTGGTGGAGCCCATACCCTATTTGACAGCATCGCTATCCTCGGTGGCAAAAAGAGCTCCGTTGTTGCTGATGTTGCACGTGGAATGGAATTGGCGAAACGCCCACTGGCCGAACGGATCAATGGTCCCTACTCCCTGAAACTGCTCGCCAAGGAACTTAACGAACGCGGTGTCAACTCATCCTTCGTGATGGAGATCAAAGATTCAAAGAGCAGCCCTGCGGTATTCCAGGGAGTCTATCAATTTGGCGAGGAGGATCTCAAAGAAGTAAAGAACCCGACGCTCTATACGGCACGACTTTTCCAGGGTGACCAAGGCCAATCCCCCGGTGAGCTGAGCATCTATTTTCCCAACAAAGGGGGAATCATTGCGGAAACCATGGGCTATTGGCTGTTCCCGACCATCCTAGCACTATTGGCGCTATTGATCGGATGTTTTGCCTATACCCTGAGCATTATCTTTAAGCAGAAAAAAATCTCGGAGATGAAGACCGACTTCATCAACAACATGACCCACGAGTTCAAAACACCAGTGGCCACCATCATGATCGCCAGCGAATCCCTAAAGGATCCGGAAATATCAGCCGACGGCAAGCGCGTCAGCAAATTGGCAAATATCATCTATGATGAGAACGTGCGCCTAGGCTCCCATATCGAGCGCGTTTTGAATATTGCCCGCCTCGAAAAGGAAAACCTCAAGATCGAACGGGTGAACGTCCATATCAATACCATTGCGCACGCTGTACTGGAAAGTATGCGCCTGCAATTGGAGAAGGCGGATGGTATCCTGAATGTTAACTTGGAGGCGACCAATGACCTGGTGATCGGCGACGAACTCCACCTCTCCAACGTCATGTTCAATCTGGTGGACAACGCCATTAAGTACGCCAAGGATAAACCCGAAATTACTTTCCGTACATTTAATCGGGGGAACCAGATCGTCATCTCCGTGGCCGACAAGGGCATGGGCATGACTAAGGATCAGGCGGAGAAGATTTTCGACCAATTCTACCGCATCCCGACGGGAAACATCCACAATGTAAAGGGTTTCGGACTGGGATTAAGTTATGTCAACGATATTATTAGACGCCTCAACGGCAAGATTACCGTAAAGAGCGAAAAAGATAAAGGCACACAATTTGAAGTAACTTTACCTTTGAAGAATGCATCAAAGGAAGTTGCATAATCATTATTATAAAGGACACATATGAATCAAAAGATATTATTAGCGGAAGACGACCCGAACCTAGGCGAATTGTTAAAGGATTACCTGGAGCTGAAAGGGAAATTTGACGTCGTACTTTGTGTCGATGGTCAAGAAGCAATGGATGCATTCCGCAAGGATGAATTCGATTTGTGCATCCTGGATATCATGATGCCCAAAAAGGATGGTTTCTCCCTGGGTAAGGACATCCGGAAGATCAATCAGACCATCCCCATCATCTATGCTACCGCAAAGGGCATGATGGAAGATAAAACGCAGGCTTTCGAGCTGGGTGGCGATGATTACATCACCAAGCCTTTCCGCGTGGAAGAACTCCTGCTCCGCATTAACGCACTCCTGAAAAGAGCGGCCAAGGACAAGGAGGAAGAAGTGTCCGACAAATTTGAAATCGGCGACTACTTCTTTGACTACACCAGCCAGATCATTTCCTACAAAGGACAGCAGCAAAAGCTCTCCACGAAGGAAGCCGAGCTGTTGCGCCTGCTATGCCTCAAGAAAAACGATGTCCTGACACGTGAGGAAGCCCTGATCAAAATCTGGCACGACGACAACTACTTCACCGGCCGCAGTATGGACGTATTCCTCAGCAAATTGAGAAAATACCTGAAGGAAGATCCCAACGTGGAAATCGTCAATGTACATGGCAAGGGATATAAGTTGTTGGTCAGCTAGTTTGGCCACCACATGTAATGTGGTGGCCAGATATGAGATTTGAGATGTGAGATATGAGAGTTAGATGTTAGATTTGAGATGTGAGATTTGAGACAGTGAGGGTGATATGTGGTGGCCCGATACGAGAGATAGATGAGAGATTTGAGATATGAGATATGTGACAGTGAGGGTGATATGTGGTGGCCAGATCTGAGATATAAGAGTTGAGATATTTATATGGGTAACGGAAATTTCCGTTACCCATTTATTTTTTTTAAATTTTAATTCGCAAAACTTTAAAAAATCATAAAAAACATATCTACAACCTTCCTATCACATATCTCAAATCTAGCATCTCAAATCTAAAGGACCCTTTCTATCTCACATCTCATATCTCACATCTCAAATCTAATTTGCATATATAAAATCTTCTCCCTAACTTAGCCACCGCTTATAGAGAAAGGCAGAGGGACTAGACCCAATGAAGCCTTAGCAACCTGTCACTTGACAAGGTGCTACATTCTACCTGATAAAGGAACGATAAGCTGGTTACATGAGTCCTTAGTAGCCTTCTCTTAGCAAAAAAGACATATTGAACATTTAATTTAGTAGAACTATATGCTATTAACAAACAATTTAGGTTACCCACGTGTGGGCGCCTTCCGTGAATTGAAAAAAGCTAATGAGGCTTACTGGGCGAAAAAGATCAGCGCGGAAGAATTATTGCAAGCAGGACTTAAAATCCGTGAAAGCAATTGGAACACTCAAAAAGAGAACGGCATCGAATTAATCCCTTCCAACGATTTTTCTTTCTATGACCAAGTTCTTGACTTATCATTAACTGTAGGCGCTATCCCTGCGCGTTACAATTCCCTATTGAACAAAATCGACCGTCAGTACAACTTGGATCTGTACTTTGCGATGGCTCGTGGTTTCCAAGAAGGCGGTGTCGATGTGACAGCGATGGAAATGACCAAGTGGTTTGATACGAACTACCACTATATCGTTCCTGAATTCGTGAAGGATCAGGAATTCAAATTGACTTCCGAGAAATTCTTGAACGAATACAACGAAGCAAAAAAATTGGGTATCGAGACAAAACCTGTTTTGATCGGCCCGATCACTTACCTTTTGTTGGGTAAGGAAAAAGAAGCTGGCTTCAACCGTATCGATCTTATCGACAAACTATTACCGGTTTACGAAGAGATCTTGGGCAAGCTTGCTGATGCTGGCGCAAAATATGTGCAGATCGATGAGCCTTTCTTGGCATTGGATATCGATGATGCTACGAAAGCTTTATACCCTGAAGTATTCGAAAAATTAGCTGCTGCAGCAAAAGGCATCAAATTAATCGTTGCAACTTACTTCGAGGCATTGCGCGACAATGAGGATATCGCTGTGAATCTTCCTGTGCATGCACTTCACTTGGACCTTGTCCGTGGTGAAAACCAACTCGACACCATATTGGCGAAAGTTCCTGCCAACCTAACCCTTTCCTTAGGGGTAGTTGAAGGCCGTAACATTTGGAAAAATGATTACGAAAATTCATTGAAGAAAATCAAACAAGCAGTAGATGCATTAGGTAAAGACCGTGTATGGATCGCTCCATCTTCTTCCCTATTGCACGTTCCTTTCGATTTGGACAATGAGAACAACGAAGAGTCCCTTCCTGCGGAAGTGAAAAACTGGTTGGCATTTGCGAAGCAGAAATTAGCGGAAGTTCGTGACCTTGCTGTATTGGCAGAAGGTGATGTTGATGCGGAAACGCAAAAACGTTTCGAAGCGAACAAAGAAGCTGCAGAAAGCCGTCGTACTTCTCCATTGATCCACAAACCGGAAGTGAAAAACCGCGTGAGCAACATCACGGATGAAGACGCTAAACGTACTTCTACGTTCAATGCACGTAAAGAAGCACAACAGGCGAAATTTAACCTTCCTGGATTTGCGACAACAACAATCGGTTCATTCCCGCAAACAAAAGACGTTCGTAAATGGAGAGCAGACTTGAAAAAAGGTGCGATCACTCAGGAACAATACGATAAGGAAATCGCTGAAGAAACAGAAAGAACCATCCGTCTACAGGAAGAATTGGACATCGATGTATTGGTACACGGTGAATTCGAGCGTAACGACATGGTAGAATATTTCGGTGAGCAATTGGCTGGTTATGCCTTTACGCAGAACGGTTGGGTACAGTCCTACGGTTCCCGTTGTGTAAAACCTCCGATTATCTTCGGTGATGTTTACCGTCCAGAAGACATGACCGTACGTTGGTCTGCATATGCACAGTCCTTGACAAACCGTCCTGTAAAAGGAATGTTAACTGGTCCTGTGACAATCTTGCAATGGTCATTCGTACGTAACGACCAACCACGTTCCACAACGACTTACCAAATCGCTTTGGCGATCTTGGATGAAGTTCAAGCGTTGGAAAAAGCAGGAATCAAGATCATCCAAATCGATGAGCCAGCAATCCGTGAGGGTCTTCCATTGCGTAAAGCTGACCAACAGGCATACTTGGATTGGGCGGTTCGTTCATTCCGTGTTTCTTCCTCCAATGTGGAAGATGATACGCAGATCCACACACACATGTGTTACTCGGAATTCAACGATATCATTCAAGATATCGCTGCAATGGATGCTGACGTAATCACGATCGAGACTTCTCGTTCACAAATGGAATTATTGGATGCTTTCGCAGACTTTAAATACCCGAACGATATCGGTCCTGGTGTATATGACATCCACTCCCCTCGTGTGCCTAGCACCGAAGAGATGGTGAACCTATTGCGCAAAGCAAAAGCCGTAGTTCCTGCAGAGCAGCTATGGGTGAACCCAGACTGTGGTTTGAAGACTCGTGCTTGGCCAGAAACAAAGGCAGCTTTGGAATCCATGGTGGAAGCCGCTAAAATCTTACGTGCAGAATAAGCCACGTTTGTGATATAATCGTATAGGAAAGTCCGGGCAGCTGCTCGGACTTTCCGTTTTTATACGCCTGCCCATGCGTTTTTCTACCTGAAAAAGACGAAACCAAACTTTTACCCGCTAATATTGTTTTACAGTAAAAGAAATATTATGAACAATAGATTATTAGGATTTTTAGGGGTTGCCCTGGCAAGTATGCTATTCAGTTCTTGTAACCTGATCGAAGGGATCTTCAAAGCCGGTATGTGGTGGGGAATTATTTTGGTGGTAGGAGCCGTGGCTTTGGTCATTTGGTTGTTTTCCAAAATGTTCGGTGGACGACGAGATTAAAGATTAACCTTAACTTTACTTGCCCTTAATGGAATATCAGTATCTTCCTAAAAAATTTGCGCGGCATGATTAGGATTACGTGTTTTATAATACTGATGTTCCTTGCAGGGTTACCCATCATTGCCCAGGAAGGATATCCAGAACCTTCCGATAAAAATGGCCTCCTCTTTTATATTCAACATAATCGAGGAAAGAATACGTTTTTTTATTCCCTGAACTATCGGGGCAAGCACCAATTGGATCAGGACGACCCGATCAAGGTGCAACGTGAACTGTACGATGAAGATGGCGCCATCAAACCGCTGTCTGCCGTACAACGCGCCTTTGCCTATGGCATCTCGACGAAGAAACGCCAACACGGTTACGAAGCCGCCATCGTTTCCATGCCCAGCCAGAAACTATACCTGTTTACCCCTGCCCATAAACCGGCGTACGTGGAAACAACGGTGAACGGCAAATCAATCCGCCTCAAGCGGATCTTTATCAAGCAGAAGGACGGCACCTCCGGATTGGGAACCAAAGTGGACTATATCCTTTTCTACGGCACCCATAACAATAAGGCGGTGATCGAAAAATTGATCCCATAAATCGGTGCTTATATCGTCTTCCAAGTCGAAGCCTTTTAGAACTCACCATGCGTCTCTCACAAGTAAACGCTTAATAAGGCCTCGAACAGAAAGTAATTCCCTATATTTAGTCAAACGATCATTCGCATCGACCCTTTCCCATACAGATTAGGAATTCGGAAGAAAACACCTGATTTCCATACAGAATTCATACCCTCAACACGCTCTCACCTTTTGAATTTCGTACTCCGTGTACGATTCATAATACATTTCCTGTAAAATGATGTTTTCCCAGAAACCCACTTGGGGGATGCCTGGACCTTGTCCGAGGTGCATCCGAGATGCGTCCGAAGTGTACGCGAGGTGAGAGCGTGCTATAGGCACGCTCTCACCTCGCTCTCAGTACGCTCTCACCACGGACGCATGTCAGACAAGGTCCAGGTAGTTTTTGGAAGAAATAAACAGGAGATTTGTTGTAAAAAATTGTCAATCAGCTTGTTGCGTTTGATTTTGCAAAAATGGTAAAATTGGGGTTAAACGCTTATCCGGGTGTTTTGGTTAGCTGTTTTAAGGAAATGGGTATATTTTGCGTTTGGACAAAAATTGGTGGTGTATTTTATCCTAAAAAAACGCCAAAGGCACATAAAAAAAAACCTCCACATCCTCAACACCTACGTCAATTACGGTGACATTCATACCGCAGCATTTTGACACTCGCCTTAATGTAGGTTTGCGCCATGAAACCCCTGAGGGGTGTAACTATTTTAGCAACATTTTAGGTAGTCCAAATAACCCCGCTAGGGGTGTAACTATAAGTTTAAGCCAAAGGCACAAGAGATCAACCGCACATGTCCATCCGCACAACTCTTGCGCCAGCATTGTGGGCTTCATATAAGGGTGGAATTTTTGGAGGGAATGGGCGCGCAGAGCGCGCTCATTCCCTCCAAAAATTCCACCCTTAACGTGCCGTTTCGCCCGCTGGCGCACGTCTTTTGTAGTGGGTTGTGTGGTGGCGGACTTGTGCCAAAAAACAAGCCGTAGGCACATAAAAAAAAGACTTCCCTCATCCTCTACACCCAAACCGACGTGAATTTAGGTGACATTCATATCGCAGCATATTGACACTCGCCTTTATGTAGGTTTGTGCCATGCAACCCCGGAGGGGTGTCACTATTTTAGCAACACGGCTACACATCGTCAAGCCCCAACCCCCACATTTTTGGTTTGCTAAAGCAAACCAAAAATGTGGGGGTTGGGGCAATTTAATCTTGGGTGACGTGCTAAAATAGTGACACCCCTAGCGGGGTTGCATGGCGCATAATCGTCTCACAATTTTATTTCCAAAGGCACAAGAGATCCTCCGCACAGGCCTGCCGCACAACTCTTGCGCCAGCATTGTGGGCTTGATATAAGGGAGAGATTTTGGGAAGGGAACGGGCGCGCAGAGCGCGTCCGTTCCCTTCCCAAAATCTCTCCTAAATGCGTCAATTCGGACGCTGGTGCAAGTCTTTTGATGTGGGTTGTGCGTTGGCGGACTTGTGCCAAAAACATGCCGTAGGCACATAAAAAATGTTTCCCATGCCCCTCTTCACAACTCTTGCGCCAGCGTTGTGGTGGGTTCCATCAAAGGCACAAGAGAGCCACCCCACAAGCCGGCCGTATACCTCTTGCGCCAGCGTTTTGCACTTGAAATAAGTCCTTATGCCAAAAACATTAAACATGTACATATTATTAACTTAATCATAAATTAATATGACGTTCTGATATTTGCAAAAAATTAAAAATTCTTTGATTCAAAGAATAAATACCCATTTTTAGTTAATATCATGAATGATCATCCATTCAATTTTGCTTTATTTTATAAAGAAAATAAGAATCAAATTTACAATTACGCCGTATATCACTTAAAGGACAAAGATGCCGCTGCAGACATTGTTCAGGAAGCCTTTCTGCGTCTCTGGAACCAAAAGGAGAAACTCGACGCCCAGCAGCATATCAAAGCCTACCTGTACAGTATCTGTAAGAACCTGGTGTTCGATGAGCTCAAGCAAAACAACCGGTACAGTCAATATGCCCATTACATCCAGCAGGCTGGAACACCGAGTGAAAACAGTACCGAAGACCAACAGAATTACAGCGAATTGTGGTCCCTCTACCAGGAAGCCATTGCCAACCTGCCGCTAAAAAGACAGCAGATTTTCAGGATGAGCCGACAGAGCTTTCTATCCAATGACGACATCGCCGTTGAGCTGCAATTATCCAAAAACACGGTAAAGGATCAGATCGTCAAATCCAACAGATACATCAAGGATTTCATCCTCCGCAACAGCCAGTCGATTCCCAAAAAAATATTTTCATTGCTTATCGTCCTTTCGTCACCCAACACAGTATATATACTAAAGACATATATACTCAATGGATTCAAGCCGCTTTAGTTATTTATATAGAAGATACCTTGCCAATCAATGTACGGAAAGTGAACTGAAGGAGTTCCTCGAACTCTTGAAAGATCAGGACGAACCAGCTAACCTTCTCGACCCTGAGGAATTCAACCAGCAATTCGATCTGCAACATCAGCTACCTGAAGATCAATCGGAAGCTATATTCAACCGAATTACCCAACCAAAGAAGCACACCTGGAAATTATATACGACCGTAGCAGGAATTGCTGCTCTCCTATTGAGCATCATCTGTGCTTCCCTTTTCCTTCTTAAATCGCCGGAAAGCCAATATAAAATTTTCACGAATACCACCGAAGATATCCTACGGATTGCCTTGGAAGATGGATCAGTTATCCTCCTTCGCCCACAGGCCGTACTCACCCAGAGCCATGCCTTCCAATCGGAGCCATTCAGGAAGGTTAAGCTACAGGGGGAAGCATTCTTCATCGTGGCCAAAGATCCGAGTCGGCCTTTTCAGGTCCAATCCGAATCTGAAACTTCCATTCAGGTGTATGGCACACGTTTCAACCTAAAGTTTACACCTTCGGCCAAGGAGGTGGTGCTGACAGAAGGATCACTGGGCATGAAGCATGGCACACAGGAGGTGCGCCTGAATCCGCAGGAAAAAGCGTATATCACGGCAGATTATCCGCATATCCAGAAAACAGCCGTCGACACCATGAAATATATGGCCTGGACTGAGCACCAGCTTTATTTTACGGATGAGCCACTTCATGAGGTTCTCAAAACCCTAAAAGGACATTACCCTGAACAAAGCCTACAGTTACCTAAGCAATTTCAGGGACTGAGGTTCACAGGCTATCTCCCTGACAACAACCTACCAGAAAGCATCCAAATCCTAGAATCTACATTCAAAAATTATAATCTCGTTATCAATAAAAATTAATGAAGAAGCCAACCATTACATTAGCATTAGCTTTGGCATTGTGCAGCGGGCTACACGCATCGCCGTGCACATCCAACATGGACCTCATTGCTTTTCAGGACAGGAGCATGATCGAACTTATCCAACACTTGGAGGGTAAATTCAACGTCCGCTTCAATTATGAATCCAACTTGAAGCATGTGAAAATCAAGAATGACTTTCAGAACAACCGCATCCAGAAAGCGGATCTGCCGAATTTCATCAAGGATGTCACATTCGATCAGGTAGAGGCTGAGATCGTTGGTCAGAACGCTTATATCCTGAAAGTGAAAGCAAAACCTGCTCAACCTCGGACCGGTAATGCGCCCTCTAACGCACGCACAACCAGTGCCCTCCAACAGGTCGTTAAAGGAAAGATTGTTGATCAGGAAACCGGGGCAGCACTACAGGGTGTCACCGTTCGCATCAAGGGCACCGAAGTTGCGGGCCAGACAGATGCAAACGGCCAATTCCAACTGCACAGTGGCGAAACGAATCCTACTCTCGTGATCACCACATTGGGCTACAACAGGTTGGAAGCCGTAGCTGGCGATAACATGACCTATTCTTTGACGTCCTCCGACCAATCCATTGAAGAAGTTGTTGTCACCGCATTGGGGATTAAGCGGGAGCAGAAAGCCCTAGGCTATGCCGTTCAGGATATCAAAGGCGATCAGTTACAAAAAGTAAAAGGAGTCGATGTCGGCACGACATTGACAGGCCGCATTGCTGGTCTTCGCGTGAATAACAGCACGGAATTCAACGCCATGCCGACCATCAGCTTGCGCGGCATGAGTGCCCTATTGGTGATAGATGGTGTGGCCTATGAAAATCTGAACCTGCGCGATGTGCCCGTGGATAATATTGCCAACATCTCGGTTTTGAAAGGATCCACCGCAGCCGCACTTTACGGAAGCAAGGGTGCCGGAGGTGCTATTATGATCACCACCAAGAAGGGCTTGAACAAAAAGGGAACAGAGATCAATGTCAATTCCAATAACATGTTCTTCGCAGGACACTTGGCATTGCCATCCGTGCAAAGTGCTTACTCTGCGGGTGAAGGCGGAAAGTACAATACCAACGATTATGTCTGGGGAGACAAGTTGGACATCGGTCGCAAATACGAGCAATGGAACCCGATCAGTAAGCAAATGGAATTGGCGGAGCTCACTTCGCGCGGAAAGAACAACTTCCAGAATTTCTTGGAACCAGGCATCATCTCCAACAACAGTGTTAGCTTTACCAATCAGGGGGAATATGGTAGCATCCGTACCTCCATCAACCATGTGTACAACAAGGGGCAATACCCAAATCAAACGTTGAACATGACCAATATCTCCGTATCCGGAGAAACAAAGATCTCCGAGAAGATCAGCTTGGAAAGCAGGTTCGGTTATAACAGAAGCTTCGCGCCGAATGATTATGGAGCTGGCTATGGTAATCAAGGTTTCATCTACAACATCCTCGTATGGTCTGGTCCCGAATATGACCTATCCCAATACAAGGATTACTGGTTGGTAAAAGATCAGAAGCAGAATTGGCACTACAATGCTTGGTATGATAACCCTTATCTTTCAGCACATGAAAAGTTAACGTCCAAACTGCACAATAAATTGAATGCTGCCGTAACGCTTAATTATAAATTTTCGGATTGGGGGAAAGTGATGTTGCGCTCCGGATATGACTATTACGGTACGACACAGGAACAGACCAACCCACAGGGCATCTACGGTACCCGCGGCGGTTTCAGCGGATACCACAGTAATGGTAAATACTGGACCCGTAAACTGGATGGTTTTGCGACGAACAATGACCTGATCTTTACCGCCAACAAAACCTTTGGAGACTTTACGATCGAAGGACTTGCCGGTGCAGCAGTGAGCTACGTTAGGGACAACAGCATCTGGGCTTCGACCGTAAACGGATTGGCAATTCCGGGATTTTATTCCCTGAATAATTCCATCGACCCGACCACGACACGAGAGTCAAAAACAAAGAACATGCTGAACAGTGTCTACGGACGTGCATCCCTATCCTGGCGGAATGCCATCTTCGTGGAAGCAACCGGCCGTAACGATTGGTCTTCGGCATTGCCAAAGGAAACCCGATCGTTCTTCTACCCTTCCCTTTCCGGAAGTGTTATCCTATCGGACCTGTTGCCAGACTACAAACCTTCTTGGTTGACGATGTTGAAAGCACGAGGCTCTTGGGCCGTTTCCAAGCAGGTACTCGATCCATACGTGATCAATCAAGCATACAACATCAGTTCCAATGCTTGGGATGGGCTCACCATGGCTGGATACCCGTCCACCATCAAGGATTACTCCATTTCCCCTACCCAGCGTGACCTGACGGAGATCGGTGTAGACATGGCCTTCCTGAACAACCGCATCTATGCTAATTACACCCGTTATTACCGTCTATTGCATAACAGATCCATTGAAACAACGATCTCTTCCGGTACAGGTTTCAACAAACGCCTGATCAATACCGCAGAACAGTTGATGACCAAGGGGCATGAAATTACGATCGGTGGTGCAGCCATCAAGAAGCAGGATTTCCAATGGGATGTTGTGGCCAACTTATCGCAGAACCTGGAGTTCTTCCACCAATTGGACCCAGAATACTCTGCCGATGCGCTCTATATCAAAAAAGGACTCCGTACGGATTACTATACGGTACGAGATTATGAACGCTCGCCTGATGGGCAGGTCGTGCACAATTCCGCCGGTATGCCTGTTTCGGCAAATTACGCGGCGCAATTGTTCGGATACTCGGCACCGAAATGGTTCTGGGGTCTTTCCAACCAATTCACTTATAAGGATTTCGGACTTTCCTTCAGCTTAGATGGTCGTGTGGGTGGACTCTCTTACTCCAATATGAATGCCCGTTTATGGCAGACCGGTGCACACCCGGATTCGGATAGCAAAGAACGCTATGAAGAAGTGGTAAATAGCAACAAAACATTTATTGGTAATGGCGTACGCATCGTATCAGGTTCGGTAAGCTATGACAAATATGGCCAGGTTATTAAGGATGACCGTGTATTTGCGGCAAATGACACCAAGGTTTCCTATGAAAATTATTGGAAATCCGCCTATTCCGGAAGACAGAATATCTGGGACGAGACATTCATCAAATTGAGAGAGGTCTCCCTGAATTACTACCTGCCGAAAGAAACGGCCGAGCGGTTCAAAGCGAAGCGTGCAAGTGTCGGCATTACCGGCCAGAACCTGTTCCTATGGACCAAGGAGTATAAATTCTCCGATCCTGACCGCGGTGCTGAGGACTTAAACTCACCATCCATTCGCTATGTAGGTTTTAACCTGAACTTGACTTTCTAACATCCATTATCAGTATTACATGAAAATGAAAAATTTATATACATTCCTTCTTATCGGTGCCAGCACATTGGCCCTGGGATCATGTTCCAAATTTGAGGAAATCAATACCAATCCGGAAACCACCAATGTGGTTACCCCGGCCATGATTGCCACGCGCGTAATCGTAAATATGGCCAATCAACCTAGCCAGAAGGCATTTATGATGCCTTATCTATTGAACAAGAATATCGTATGGACGGAGTTTGTGGAAAGCTACCAATACAATGGTGGGTTCAATAGCGGCCAATTGAACTTCACTTCGATCAATGACCTTGCATCCATGGTCAAATTCGCACCAACGGAAAAACTGGCCAAAT
The DNA here is from genome assembly GCF_011046555.1 of Sphingobacterium lactis. Taxonomy (NCBI): domain Bacteria; kingdom Pseudomonadati; phylum Bacteroidota; class Sphingobacteriia; order Sphingobacteriales; family Sphingobacteriaceae; genus Sphingobacterium; species Sphingobacterium lactis. The sequence continues at coordinate 1,318,998 of NZ_CP049246.1, read as the reverse complement.
CCTACGAAGGCCTCATGTATTTCTCCCGTGCCCTGAAATTCTTCAATACCACCATGGATCTGGGCGACATCCCTTACGCCGAAGCACTTAAAGGAGAATCCGACAAGAACTACTTCCCTAAATACGATACGCAAAAGGATGTGCTATTGGGTGTGTTGAAGGAGTTGGAATTGGCTGACAAAGCTTTTTCGGAGGGCGAGAACTTTTCGGGAGATCCCATCTACAAGGGCAATACCACCTCATGGCGGAAACTGACGAACAGTTTTATGCTCCATGTCCTGATTCAGTTGAGCAAGAAAGAATCGGATGCAGATTTAAATATTAAGAGTCGCTTTCGGACAATCGTATCCAACAAGCCGATCTTTGCGTCCAACAGCGACAATTACGAACTTAAACGAGCGAACAAAAGCGGACAGCTGTACCCTTTCTACAAAGTGGGAAATAATTTCACGATCTACCCGATCATATCTTCTGAAATCATAGAACCTTTGAAATCCCGGGAGGACAGAAGGTTATTCTTCTATGCAAATCCTTCAGAAAAACGGATTGCCGAGGGGAAATCCCCAGCGGCATTCGATGCCTATGCGGGGATTGATCCATCCTTACCTTTTGATGTCGTAACGAGCATCAAGAATACGAAAGACTTCTCGAAATTGAACAACAGGTATTTGGATATCCCTACCGGCGAGCCTACGCAGCAGTTATCTTATGCTCAGTTATGCTTAGTGATCGCTGAGGCCGCCACACGCGGATGGATTGCCGATCAACCGGTAGACTGGTACAAAAAAGGTATCCAGGCATCCATGGAATTTATTCAGACCAATACGCCGAACGCGGAAGGGTATACGCATGGCATGCCGCTATCGAATGACTATATCGCTTCGCATGTCCAAAAAATGGGCAGTAAATTCCCAACCGCAACGGAAGCACGAATTGAGGAAATCATCACCGAGAAATACTTGGCGAGCTTCCTACAATCTGAATTCATGACCTATTACGATTACAGAAGGACAGGTTTTCCGAAATGGAAGATCAACCCTTCGACGAGTCTGAATTCCGAAGCACCAACGAAGATTCCGGTGCGTTGGAAGTACCCTGCCGTGGAGAACAATTACAATAGCCAACACTTGGATGAGGCGGTAAAACGTCAATTCAACGGAACGGATGACATCAATCAGCTCATCTGGTTATTGAAATAATAACAGGACATAAAAGAGAAAGGCCATTTGCATGCAAATGGCCTTTCTCTTTACTGTTATTTTCCGAATTTGTCGTCGAAAGCTTTTTCCAGGGCGAACATCTCGTCCCGCAATTTCGCAGCTTCCAGGAATTCCATTTCCTTGGCTGCTTTTTCCATCCGTTTTCTCACTGTTTCGATGGCTTTTTTCATATCCTTTTCGCTCATGTACTCGATAAGCGGATCGGCAGCTACAGTTGCGCCAGGTTCAGGTTCCACGTAGATTTTCGCTTCCCCATTGAAGTTCGCCACAGAGGTCTGTTCCAAGATCTCTTCTTTGGTTTTCCCTACCGTTCTCGGCGTAATGCCATGCTCCTGGTTGTATGCGATTTGCTTATCCCGTCTGCGATCTGTCTCTTCGATGGTGATACGCATACTGTCTGTCATCTTATCGGCATACATGATGACCCGTCCCTTGTCGTTACGTGCCGCCCGTCCAATGGTCTGGATCAAGGACCGCTCCGAACGAAGGAACCCTTCCTTATCGGCATCCAATATGGCCACCAAAGTCACTTCCGGCAGGTCCAATCCCTCCCGCAGAAGGTTAACCCCAACCAGCACATCAAACTCACCCAAGCGCAAGCCCCGCAGGATCTCCACGCGTTCCAGGGTCTTTACTTCGGAATGGATGTAGCGCACCTTGATGTTCAATCGCGTCATGTATTTGGTCAGTTCCTCTGCCATCCGCTTGGTCAGTGTGGTTGCCAGGATACGACCACCTTCTTTGATGGTTTTATCCACTTCTTCCAGGAAGTCGTCGACTTGGTTGATAGCAGGTCGTACTTCCACCACCGGATCGAGTAGACCGGTCGGGCGGATCACCTGTTCCACAAAAACACCTTCGGTCTGTTGCAGCTCGTAATCGCCCGGTGTGGCCGAAACATAGATCGTCTGATTCGTCAGGGATTCAAACTCCGGAAAGTTCAAGGGACGGTTGTCCAAGGCTGCCGGTAGCCGGAATCCGTGTTCCACAAGGGATATTTTCCGCGAACGGTCACCGCCGTACATTGCGCGCAGCTGCGGAATGGTCACATGGCTTTCATCGATCACCAACAGGTAATCATCCGGGAAATAATCCAGGAGACAGAAAGGACGCATACCCGGCTGACGACCGTCGAAGAATCGGGAGTAGTTCTCGATACCCGAACAGTATCCCAATTCCCGCATCATCTCCAAGTCGTAATTTACCCGTTCTTCCAAGCGTTTTGCCTCCAACATCTTCCCATCATTTTCCAGTTGCGCCTTGCGCATCACCAACTCATCTTGGATCTGCCAGATGGATTGCGTGAATTTCTCCTTCGGCGTAACGAAGAGATTCGCCGGAAATAACGCGAGGGTCTCGTGTTTCTCCAAAGTCTTACCGGATACTGGATCGATCTCACTCAGCTCATCGATATCATCGCCAAAGAAGGAAATCCGATAGGCCGTATCCTTGTATGCCGGATACACATCGATGGTATCTCCCTTAACACGGAATGTACCCCGCTTAAATTCAGCGGTCGTCCGTGCATACAGAATCTCCACAAGTTTATGGAGGAAAGCATTTCTGCTGATGGTCGTACCGACGCCAAAACGGAAGATGGATCTGGAGAAATCCTCCGGATTACCCATACCGTAAATACAGGATACCGATGACACCACGATAACATCGCGACGGCCCGACATAAGTGCCGATGTGGTTGCCAATCGGAGCTTTTCAATCTCCTCATTGATTGCCAAATCCTTTTCGATATACGTGTTCGAGCTGGCGATGAATGCTTCCGGCTGGTAGTAGTCATAATAGGACACAAAGTAATTCACCGCATTATCGGGGAAGAATTGCTTGAACTCCCCGTACAATTGGGCAGCCAGCGTCTTGTTATGGCTAAGGATCAGGGTTGGCTTCTGCGTCTCTTGAATGACGTTGGCCACGGTAAATGTCTTACCTGATCCGGTAACCCCCAATAGGGTCTGGTACACCTCTCCTTGATCAACGCCCGTCACCAATTGTTGGATTGCGGAAGGTTGATCGCCGGTAGGTCTATATTCTGATGTCAATTGAAATTTCATAAATTGCCTTTCGTACACTAAGTTAATCAAATATTATTCCCTTCTACGGATATCGCCCTGACTAACACAAAATCCCAAAAATTATTAGTATTTTGGTATTCAACAAGACTTTTTGTCATGGCAACTATCTTAACAAAACAGAACACGATCGCCAACCATTTCTTGGCGGAGCTTAGAAATGTAAACGTTCAACAGGACAGGATGCGGTTCCGAAGAAACCTGGAACGCCTTGGGGAAATCATGGCCTACGAAATCAGCAAGACCTTCGAATATGCACAGGTGGAGGTGGATACTCCATTGGGGGTGGCCGAGACTAGCCTGATCCTGAACCAGCCAGTGATTGCGACCATCATTCGGGCGGGATTACCTTTCCATCAAGGGTTTCTGAATTATTTCGATGGGGCCGACAGTGGTTTTATTGCTGCCTACCGCCATACCAAAAAGAGCGGTGAGTTCGAGGTCCACAAGAAATACCAGAACTGTCCTAACTTGGATGATAAAATTGTGATCGTGGCGGATCCGATGCTGGCGACCGGGCGTAGCCTGGTGCTCTGCTGTAAGGACCTGTTGAGCGACTACGACATCAAGGAACTGCACATCGCGACGGTGATCGCTTCTGAGGAAGGGTTGCAGCATGTGAAGGCATTTTTACCTGAAGCCCATGTCTGGGTGGGTGCAGTGGATAATGAACTGACCAGCAAGTCGTACATCGTACCGGGACTGGGCGATGCTGGGGACTTGGCCTATGGCAACAAGGAATAGGTTCATCCGCAATTAGTAAACATAGACTTATCAATAACTTAACATATAACAACAAGATAATGAAGTACATATCAGTAAATTTAATAAACAAATTTTTACATTATGGAATGGCAAAAATACAATGGAGAAACCATCAAGCTACCGATCTGGTCAGCAGTTGAGGAAACCCTTATCCGAGAAAAGGATGCCGGCAATAAGCTGAAGGTCTATATCGGAACCGACTCACAGGTGAAGCGTGGCGTTGTGGAATTTGCTACCGTCATCGTCTTCCTTCGGGAACATCGCGGTGGCTTTATGTTTATCCACAAGGACCGCAAGACCCACAACATGACCATCAAGGAACGCATGCTGCTGGAGGTACAGCACTCCATCGAAACAGCATACGAGCTATGCCCACTCTTAGACCAATATCAGATTGACCTGGAGGTCCACGCCGACATCAACACCAATCCAAATTTCCAGTCTAATACCGCCCTGAAAGAAGCCATGGGCTATATCTTGGGTATGGGGTTTATCTTCAAGGCGAAACCCGAGTCTTTTGCGAGTACAAACTGTGCGAATAAATTAGTGCAGTAAACGCAAAAAACTCTTTCTTTCCTATTTATTGCTATCTTTAGTTACCCAAAGTAATTGAAGGATGCAAGATTTTCTCTCTCAACTTTTCCAGCAATTCCTACAAACATCAGCCCTGGAATGGCTCGCAACCACCACCGGTTTCCTCTGTGTTTACCTGGCTGCCAAGCAAAATATCTGGAATTGGCCCATCAGCATAATCTCGGTCCTCACCTACCTCTATATTTTCTATCATAACAAATTATACGGCGATTCGGTCCTGCAGATCTATTTTCTGGGCACCGCGGTATATGGATGGTATTATTGGAATAAACGTGCCCATTCGGAAGACAAGCCCATCAGTTCCTTCACGACCAAGCAAATGGTCGCCACGGTTGTGGTCATTCTCGTGCTTGCTGCAGGGTTGGGTTATGCACTGGACACCTACACCGACTCGGATGTACCCTATGCCGATGGATTCTGTACGGCGACCAGCTTTGTGGCGCAGTTTCTGATGACGCGGAAGGTCCTACAAAATTGGCTGCTCTGGGTGTTCGTCGATATCTGCTACATCCCGCTCTATTTCCACAAGGACCTTCTGCTAACTGCCGTCCTATACCTAGCTTTTGCCATCATTGCCTGGAATGGATATCGGGATTGGCAGAAAACCTATCGGAATTTTCAGTAATATTGCCAACTATGGAGGAATCGAGTACAAGTCTGATCAAGATTGCCGTGGTAGGCCCCGAATCTACGGGAAAATCAACCATGGCCCAATACCTCGCGCAACAATTGGATACCATCTGTGTCCCCGAATATGCGCGCTATTATTGCCAGGACCTGAACAATCAATACACCGTCCAGGATGAGGTCAACATGTACTATGGACAGATTGCCCTCGAGGACTCCCTGATCCCCTTGGCAAAGCAGAACCTACTGATCTGCGATACGACGATCCTAACGGTTAAGATATGGACCGACCATCTTTTCGGCTCTACACCTGCAGTCGTTACCGATGCCATCAAGAGCCGACAATATGATCTGTACCTGCTCATGGACATTGACCTCCCTTGGGAAGATGACCCCTTACGCGATTTCCCAAATGAAAGGGAGCATTTCCTGAAGATATGGAAAAAGGAACTCGCAAACCTAGGAGCACAAGTCGCCCTCGTTTCTGGATTGGGAGAAGAACGGCTGAAAAACGGATTGGAAAGTGTCACACGTTTCCTCGATACAAAGAAGATACGGAACACATAGAAATAAAGCGCAATGCCATAAAAAAAGCCCGCTTGAAATATTCAAGCGGGCTTTTCCATGTGTTAAGAAGCTGGTCTTAGTAACGGTAAGCTTCAGGTTTGTAAGGACCTTCAACTGTTACCCCGATATATTCAGCTTGCTCTGGAGTAAGTTCATCAAGTTCCACACCGATATGTGCCAAGTGCAAACGAGCAACTTTCTCATCCAAGTGCTTCGGCAAGGTGTATACTTGTTTCTCGTATTGATCGGTGTTGGTCCACAACTCCAATTGTGCCAATGTCTGGTTGGTAAAGGAGTTAGACATCACGAATGATGGGTGGCCAGTAGCACAACCCAAGTTCACCAAACGACCTTCAGCTAATAGGATAATATCCTTGCCATCGATTGTGTATTTATCTACCTGCGGTTTGATCTCCACTTTAGTTGTACCGTAGTTACCGTTCAACCAAGCTACATCGATTTCATTATCGAAGTGACCGATATTACAAACCACCGTTTTATCTTTCATTGCTTTGAAGTGTTCCGGACGGATAATATCTTTATTACCTGTTGTGGTTACCACAATATTGGCTTCCTTGATGGCATCCTCCATTTTCTTCACTTCATAACCTTCCATAGCTGCCTGAAGGGCACAGATCGGGTCGATTTCCGTCACGATCACACGTACACCAGCTGAACGTAGGGATTCTGCAGAACCCTTACCTACATCACCGTATCCGGCAACGACAGCTACTTTTCCGGCAAGCATCAAATCCGTAGCACGGCGGATCGCATCCACCAATGACTCACGACATCCGTATTTATTATCGAATTTAGATTTTGTAACGGAGTCGTTCACGTTGATGGCAGGAAGGTGCAATGTACCGTTCTTCATGCGCTCATACAGACGGTGAACACCTGTTGTTGTTTCTTCAGACAGTCCTTTAATGCCATCGATAAGCTCTGGAAACTGATCGAATACCATGTTCGTCAAGTCACCACCGTCATCAAGGATCATGTTCAATGGCTGACGGTCTTCACCGAAGAATAAGGTCTGCTCGATACACCAGTTAAATTCTTCTTCTGTCAATCCTTTCCAAGCATAAACAGGGATTCCTGCTGCTGCGATTGCCGCTGCGGCGTGGTCCTGTGTGGAAAAAATGTTACAGGATGACCAGGAAACATCAGCACCCAATTCAACCAACGTCTCGATCAAAACCGCAGTTTGAATGGTCATGTGCAAACATCCGGCGATACGTGCTCCTTTTAAAGGCTTGCTCGCTCCGAATTCTTTACGCAAGGACATTAAACCCGGCATTTCCGCTTCCGCTAATTCTATTTCTTTACGACCCCACTCCGCTAAAGAGATATCTTTTACTTTGTAAGGCACGTACGTTGTTTCTAATGATGACATAGTTCTCGATTTAAATTAAAGTTCACAAAATTACTTGATAGCCAGTTGAATTCAAAACATTCGACGATTATTCGGCAGAAATTGACATTTTCTTGAGGTTCATGTCTTGACGGACCCTCTGATTAAGGTTATATTTGTAGAAATCATTTTAAGAGATAATTATGTATCCAGAATATTTAGTAGCTCCCATGCGTCAGGAATTGGTAGACGCGGGATTCCAAGAACTGAAAACAGCTGAGGAAGTAGATTCTGCTATCCCTGCTGAAGGTACCGTATTCGTCGTAGTGAACTCGGTGTGTGGTTGTGCGGCAGCAAATGCGCGCCCAGCAGCAAAACACGCGGTGAAAAACGAAAAACACCCTGACAAATTAGTCACTGTATTCGCTGGAATGGAGACAGATGCAGTGAACAAAGCACGTCAGTACATGTTGCCTTACCCACCGTCATCGCCAGCAATGGCCTTGTTCAAGGATGGTAAATTGGTACACATGATAGAAAGACATATGATTGAAGGCCGTCCGGCACAAATGATCGCAGACAACCTAGTTGCTGCCTTCGACGAGTACTGCTAACAATCGTTATATTTTGATTTTTGAATCTGAAAAAGCTTCTTTTTAATTTTAAAAGAAGCTTTTTCTATTCCCGCCTTTTCTGCCTTTTTCTTAGTACATTTGTTATTCAGTGTATGGATAATGAAAAATTTTAATACTAACCTTCTATTTCTATTTCTCATTGGCTTCTTCGCAAGCTGTACCACCAATAAGCAAATCGATCTGATCGTTTACAATGCCAAAGTGTACACTGTAGACTCTGCATTTTCCATTGTGGAGGCGTTTGCCGTCAATAACGGGGTAATCGTTGAACTCGGCGATGGTCAGGATTTATTGAATAAATACGACGCAAAAGATAAGATTGACGCACAAGGTAAATTTATCTATCCGGGTTTTTACGACGCCCACGCCCATTTTTTCATGCTGGCAGAAGCAATGGATGAGGTCAGTCTCTTGGGATCAACATCCTTTGATGAGGTCATTGCCCGCATACAGGATTACAAGACCAAAAATCCAGATAAGAAATGGATCATCGGAAACGGTTGGGACCAGAACCTTTGGGAAACGAAGGACTTCCCAACACGGGACAGCCTGGATAAATACTTCCCTGAAACACCTATTTACTTAACCCGTGTGGATTACCACGCTGCCTTGGTCAACGGAAAAGCTTTGGAAAAAGCTGGCCTGGACAGTGCCTATCTGGTCGATGGCGGCTTGATCTCCATCAATGAGGAAGGCATACCGGACGGCATCCTGGTGGACAATGCCATGCAGTTGGTGAAAAACCACATTCCCAAACAACAGAATTCCGCCCTGCTCAAGATCCTACGCCGTGCACAGGACTCGCTGCTATCCGTAGGACTGACCAGCATCGTAGATGCCGGATTAACAAAAGATCAAATAGAATCCCTAAAGATTTTCTATAACGAAGATTCGTTGGCCATACGCGATTATGCCATGGTTATGGCGACACCTGAAAGCATCAAAGAATTCCTGCGATCAGGCACCTACGAGTCGGATAAACTTACCGTACGCTCCTTTAAACTGATGGCCGACGGGGCACTTGGATCCCGCGGAGCATGTCTCCTCCACCCGTACCATGATGCACCAACCCAAGGTTTCCTGCTCCAAAATCCCGAGGAATTTGACAAGACCATCAAACGGTTAGCCAACAGTAATTTCCAGGTGAACACCCATGCCATCGGGGATTCAGCAAACCGCATCATCTTAGACACCTACGGCAAGTACCTGAAGGATAATCAGGAGCGCCGCTGGCGGATCGAGCATGCGCAGATTATCGCACCGGGTGATTTCGATAAATTCAAGCAATTCCATATCATCCCTTCTGTACAACCTACCCACGCCACATCCGATATGTACTGGGCGGAGGACCGCATCGGACCGTACCGGATCAAAGGAGCCTATGCTTACAAAAAATTACTGGATGAGTATGGTCTACTGGCGTTGGGCAGTGATTTCCCCGTGGAACATTTCAATCCGTTGTATGGTTTCCACGCGGCAGTGGCACGTGTGGATAGCAAAGGCTATCCAGAAGGCGGTTTCCAAATGGAAAATGCCATCAGTAGGGAACAAGCCCTTCGTGGCATGACGATCTGGGCCGCTTACTCCTGCTTTCAAGAGAAGAAAAGGGGAAGCATCGAAAAAGGTAAGGATGCGGATTTTATCATCCTGGAAGAAGATATCATGGCTGCGGATGTTGCAAAGTTACGCAACATCAAGACCCTACGCACGGTAATCGCCGGGGAATCCGTGTTCATCCGAAAGGCTGGGTAAGGTAGGTGGCTTTTTTTGCCCATACCTTTGAAGGGCATAAAGCAACCCGGATAGCAACAGCAGGACCGGCAGACCGATCAGCGCCAAAAGAAATAAGAAATACTTCAGGTAATAGGCGGATAAATAGTCCCGATCTACGTCCTGTCCTTTATAGATGGCAGCAAAACCGCTGCTGAAGAATTTGTGCCCATATACCAACTGCTGAAAAACCCCATAAAATTTATTACGCGGATACAGCTCCAGGTATCGGAATTCACGGATTTGGAGTCGCTGAAAATGGATCAAGGCACTGCGGAAAAACTCTTCTGCCCCCTTTCCTTCCACCTCTTCCTGAGTCAGCACTTCGCTGTATTCAAAAGCCATCCACGCACGGGCATGTGTTTTATAAGCATCATCATATTGAAAAATCGGGACAAGGAACAAGCTTGACAGCTCATATTTCTTCTGGAAAAACCCAAACTTCTCGTCGACAGTCTGAATGGGCAACACCAATAGTTTATCGGTGTACCAATTGGAGACCTCCAGGAAACTGGGGCTTTCGTGCGGTCCCAGCTCTTGAATATCTTGAATGGTTTTGACATGTCCCAGGTTATAGCGGATGCTTTCGGATAGGGGACCGAATAGGCTGCTGACCAAAAGCGGCAGACTGCTGAACAGGATCAAGGCAGATAAATCCATCACGCTGAATACTTGAATTTTACTTCGGATCGATTTAAATAGGCGTTCTTTACATACCCAGAGCAGCACCAAGCTACTGGAGAAAGGCAGGAGCCACGTGGCCCACATTGGCCAATTGACATCCCAATTCAAGATGAGAAAGGCATATAGGATAGCGGATACCGCAAGCGCAAGCGTAAGAAAAAGAAACAGAGGTATCAGGATTATACGCCAGAACATGTGCTGTGGATTGGTAAATATCCTTAAAAATAAAAAATCCTTAGCATTTACTAAGGATCTTTCTATGTTATTGCATGTCGAACAGGTGTTTTTCCGCATGGTAAGATGATCTTACCAACGGTCCGGATTCTACATATTTGAATCCCATTTCCAATCCGATTTTCTGGTATTTCTCAAATTGCTGTGGTGTTACCCAATCCACTACTGGGTGGTGTGCCTTCGTAGGCTGTAAATATTGCCCAATGGTCAGGATATTCACACCGACGTTGTAAAGGTCCTGCATGGTCTCGATAACATCCTCTTCGGTCTCGCCAAGGCCAAGCATGATACCTGATTTTGTACGAAGTCCTGCTTCCGCAATACGACGAAGACATTCCAAGGAACGGTCATATTTTGCCTGGATCCGTACTTCACGGGTCAGGCGTCTCACAGTTTCAATGTTGTGGGAAACAACTTCCGGACGTACCGCCAAAACGCGGTCCAAATTATCCCATTGTCCCTTGAAGTCGGGAATTAGGGTTTCCAGTGTCGTCTCCGGACTTTCACGGCGGATGGCCAGAATAGTCTCTGCCCAGATCGTTGAGCCCCCATCTTTCTGATCGTCACGGTCAACCGAAGTAATTACACAGTGCTTGACACCCATTAACTTCACGGAATTCGCAACACGGTTCGGTTCATCAAGATCAACCGGAAGTGGACGACCCGTAGCAACAGCACAAAAAGAACATGAACGGGTACAGATATTACCCAGGATCATAAAGGTCGCCGTACCTGCTCCCCAACATTCACCCATGTTAGGACAGTTACCACTCTCACAGATCGTATGTAGCTTATGCTCATCTACCAAACTTCTCACATGGCGGTATTCTTTACCAACCGGTAATTTAACACGTAACCAATCTGGTTTACGTTGCGTTTGGTTTGCAGGAATTACGGGTAGTTCAATCATGCCACAAAGTTAATCATATTTACATTATTAATAGGAAATGAATGTTATGTTAATCTCATAAAAACTTAGCGCCCGAATTTATTGTTATTCAAGTAGTAATTTTTTAGGATATTTGTCTATTGTATCACCTATTCCAGCTTCCATGAATACAAAATTGCTGATCTGCCTTGCCTTCATTTTCTGCTTCCCACTAGTCGTATCTGCACAGCAAACGAACATCGATATTATACCACGACCTACAAAAAGCTTGCTTCAGGAAGGGCAGTTATCGCTAGCAGCGCCCCTAAATCTATATTATGTCGCCGAATTTTCGGAAGTCAAGGACCTGATTCTAAACATCCAGGGGATTCAGATTGGCGAGCAGGAACTGGTCAAGAAATTAAAGAAGCAACACAGTAACGGCATACGCTTATTCAAAGCCATGGACTTTGACCATATTCCGGAAGCAGGCTATTTACTAGAAATCGATGGAAGTGGTGTCTTGATCAAAGCGCATAACCCCAGCGGGATGATTTCCGGTGTGCAGAGTCTTTTGCAATTGACGCTTTTGAACAAGGGCCAGCACCTCCCTTTTGCACGCATTGAGGATAGCCCCCGCTTTCCGTATCGAGGACTTCATCTCGATGTTTCCCGAAATTTTATGCCCTTTACCTTTCTGAAAAAATACATCGACCTGATGGCGCTGTACAAATTCAATCACTTCCATTGGCACCTCACGGACGGTGCTGGATGGCGACTGGAAATTAAAAAATACCCCGAGCTGACACAGAAAGCGGCCTGGAGAACCCACAGTACATGGAAGGACTGGTGGAACAATGGCCGACAGTATGTTGATCAAGGGAGCCCAAATGCCAGTGGTGGATATTACACCCAAGAACAGGCACGGGAACTGGTGGCCTATGCAGCAAAACGTGGCATCCAGATCATCCCCGAGATTGAAATGCCCGCACATTCCGAAGAGGTACTAGCTGTCTACCCTGAGTTATCCTGTACAGGAAAGCCCTATACCCAGGGTGAGCTCTGCCTTGGAAACGAAGGAACCTATACTTTCCTAAAAAATGTGCTGGACGAGGTCATGACGATCTTCCCATCGACCTATATCCATATCGGTGGTGATGAAGCGGATAAATCCCATTGGAAGACTTGCCCGAAATGTCAGGCTTTGAAGCAGAAAGAAGGGTTGAAATCGGAAGAGGAATTGCAGAGTTACGCCGTTCGGCAAATGGATAAATACTTGCAGTCCAAAGGCAGAAAGTTGATCGGCTGGGATGAGATATTGCAGGGTGGCTTAAGCGAAGGGGCAACGGTCATGAGCTGGCGTGGCGAAAAAGGAGGCATTGAAGCGGCGAATGCAGGTCACGATGTGATCATGACACCTGGAGGATACCTTTACTTCGACACCTACCAAACTGACCCGCGGACACAACCCGAAGCACTCGGCGGCTTTGTTCCACTTGAAAAGGTATATAGTTATGACCCTATTCCGGAAGACATCGCCGAGGACAAAAGGAAACATATCCTGGGCGCGCAGGCCAATGTATGGACAGAATACATGAACACCTATCAACATGTGGAGTACATGGCATTCCCGAGAGCTCTTGCCTTATCTGAAGTCGTATGGACTTCTCCAGAAAATAAATCGTGGAAAGATTTCAAGAAGCGATTGCAGAGCCATTATCCAGTTCTCCAAAAGTTGGAAGTCAATTACTACCGACCATCCTATAACGTAATCAGCACCGTAGCGTATGACTCCCTGCAAGCAAAGAATACAGTTACCTTTGCTTCCGAGCAATTTGTGCCCAATATCAAATATACGATTGACGGATCCGATCCGAACGCATCGTCCACCACCTACAATCTTCCGATTGAACTCGCCAAAACGGCAACCGTGAAAGCGGCTTCGTTCCTAGATTCCACGCGCGTCAGTCCCATTGAGACCGTCGAGCTTGATATGCATAAGGCGATCGGGAAAGAAGTTATTTACAATCGCCCTTGGGAAGGCTATCCCGCACAGGGAAAATCCACCTTAACCAACGGCACCAAAGGTGGCCTTTCGTATCAGGATGGACAATGGCAGGGCTTCATCAACAATTTCGATGTCACGGTGGATTTCGAGCGTCGCGAGGAAATCGCATCGGTGGCTCTCCGCTTCATGCAGGTTCCCGGTCCTGGGGTGTATTTTCCTGGAGAATTCAAGGTGCAGGTTTCGGATAACGGCAAGACGTATCGGGATTTGGGCACCGTGATCAACCAAGTTGGCACGACCGATCCGGCATTGAAATTTCAGGTGTTCACTGTCAAGCCCAACAAACCCGTCATGGCACGCTATATCCGCATTAAGGCAACCAATCCCATGAAGGGATACTTATTCGCGGATGAGATCGTCATTTATTAAGGATCAGTGAGGGGATTGGAAAGTTCGGTTTACCGGTCCCCTCTTCCGAATTCAACCACATTTTTTTCCATGAAATAATTCGTTCATTATTAAAATAAAAATGTAACTTTGCACTCCGACAAAGCAGTCGGAATAATCACCTCTCATTAAGGCAATCCTGTCTGCAGCAGTCCGCATAATTATTTGTATTTAACTATTTGAATTAAAAAATAATGCCTAGAAACACCTCCATCAATTCGGTATTAATCATTGGATCGGGACCTATTGTCATTGGTCAGGCCTGTGAGTTCGATTATTCAGGATCACAAGCGGCTTTATCCTTGAAAGAAGAAGGAATCTCCGTATCCATTATTAACTCAAACCCTGCTACGATCATGACCGATAATGTCGTAGCCGACCATGTTTACTTGCTACCTTTAACATGCGAAAGTATCGAGCAGATCTTGCAGGAACGCCAGATTGATGCCGTTCTTCCGACCATGGGTGGTCAGACCGCTTTGAACCTTTGTATTGAAGCTTCAAACCGTGGCATCTGGGACAAATACAATGTACAGGTAATCGGCGTGGATGTCGCAGCCATCGAAAAGACTGAAAACCGCGAAGAGTTCCGCCAACTGATGGTGGACATCGGCGTGGGTGTAGCAACTTCCAAGATTGCAAACTCCTTTTTGGAAGGTAAAGAAGCTGCACAGATTATCGGATTCCCTTTGGTAATCCGCCCTTCTTATACACTTGCTGGAACCGGAGGTGGTTTCGTGCACAAGAAGGAAGATTTTGATGCGGCCCTGAACAGAGGTCTACACGCATCCCCTACCCACGAGGTATTGGTAGAACAAGCGGTATTGGGCTGGAAAGAATTCGAGCTTGAATTGCTTCGCGACACCAACGATAACGTAATCATTATCTGTACGATCGAAAACTTCGACCCTATGGGTATCCATACCGGCGATTCCATTACAGTAGCACCGGGAATGACCCTATCGGACAAATGTTACCAAGACATGCGTAATCAAGCCATCAAAATGATGCGCTCGATCGGTAACTTTGCAGGTGGATGTAACGTGCAGTTCTCCGTTAATCCGGAAAACGAAGAAATCATTGCGATCGAGATCAACCCACGTGTATCCCGCTCCTCAGCCCTAGCTTCCAAAGCGACAGGGTACCCAATTGCAAAGATCGCTGCAAAATTGGCGATCGGTTACAACTTGGACGAACTACAGAACCAGATCACTAAAAATACATCAGCATACTTTGAACCGACTTTAGACTACGTAATCGTTAAGGTTCCACGTTTCAACTTCGACAAGTTCAAAGGTGCAAATAAAGAATTAGGCTTGCAGATGAAAGCTGTAGGTGAAGTGATGGCGATTGGCCGTACATTCATCGAGGCTTTACAGAAAGCAGCTCAATCCCTGGAGACAGGACGCGCCGGATTAGGTGCTGACGGTCGCCAATCCAGAAACTTGGAAGAGATCATGCACAGCTTGGAGCACCCAAGTGCAGACCGCTTGTTCCACATCAAGGATGCATTCGAGCTTGGTGTTCCTTTGGAATCCATCCGCAAGGCTACCTTGATCGACAAATGGTTCTTGGTGCAGATCCAGGAATTGGTACAATTGGAAGGCGAATTGCGCAGATACCAATTGAACAATATCCCTCGCGATTTCTTCATGACCTTGAAGCAAAAAGGTTACTCCGATGTACAGATCGCTTGGTTATTGGGCAACACAACAGAAGATGAAGTATATGCAAGACGTAAGGAATTAGGCATTCAACGTGTTTACAAAATGGTTGACACGTGTGCTGCTGAATTCCCGGCGCATACACCATATTACTACTCGACCTTTGAGGACGAGAACGAATCCGTATCTTCAGACCGCAAGAAAATCATCGTATTGGGATCAGGCCCGAACCGTATCGGTCAAGGTATCGAATTCGACTACTCCTGTGTGCACGGCCTATTGGCCGCAAAAGAATGTGGTTACGAAGCGATCATGGTGAACTGTAACCCGGAGACGGTTTCTACAGACTTCAACATGGCGGATAAACTATACTTCGAGCCGGTATTCTGGGAGCATGTTCGCGAGATCATCGAATTGGAAAAACCAGTAGGTGTAATTGTTCAATTAGGTGGTCAGACAGCATTGAAGATGGCTGAAAAGCTGGAAGAGATCGGTGTGAAGATCATCGGTACCAACTTCAGCAACATGGACTTGGCGGAAGATCGCGGAAGCTTCTCCGATCTATTGAAAGATTTGGATATTCCTTATCCGAAATATGGCGTAGCAACTTCTGCTGAAGAAGCGATCCAGGTAGCTAATGAGGTTGGATATCCGGTATTGGTTCGTCCTTCCTACGTATTGGGTGGACAAGGCATGAGTATCGTGATCAATGATGAGGACTTGGAGAAAGCGGTAGTGAACCTATTGAAGAACCTACCGGGTAACCACATCCTGATCGACCACTTCTTGGACAGAGCGGAAGAAGCCGAGTCGGATTCCATCTGTGATGGCGAGGATGTACACATCATCGGTATGATGGAGCACATTGAGCCTGCGGGTATTCACTCAGGTGACTCCTCAGCTGTATTGCCTCCATTCAGTCTTTCTGAAAATGTTCAGAACAAAATGGAAGAATATACGGTAAAATTGGCGAAAGCATTGAATGTAAGGGGACTACTGAACATCCAATTCGCGATCAAAGATGAGAACGTCTATGTAATCGAAGCCAACCCACGTGCGTCACGTACCGTTCCTTTCATCGCGAAAGCATACGACGTACCGTACATCAATATCGCAACGAAAGTCATGCTGGGCGAGAACAAACTTAGCGACTTCACTATCGAACGCAAGTTGAAGGGTTATGCCATCAAGGAACCTGTATTCTCCTTCTCGAAATTCCCAGAAGTAGACAAGCAGTTGGGCCCTGAGATGAAATCAACAGGTGAAGCGATCCGTTTCATCGATGATTTGAACGACCCACACTTCAGAGAATTGTACAACAAAAAATCCATGTTCTTAAATGCACAATAATTTAAAAACGTGATAAAAATAAAGAGGAGGGCAATGCCCTCCTCTTCTTGTTTGTGGTTATTTGAGATTACTTATTGATATCCACATTGTCAATCAATTCACGCAATGGAATTGGGAACACATAGTGATCATCATTCGGCTGCACAAGGCGTCCTGCCCCTACGGAATTGATCGGAGAATTTCTACGCTGAAGGTCAGGAGCCCTGAATCCTTCACCCAGAAGCTCTATCCTTCTTTCCAGGAGAATGGCATCCACCAATGCCGAACGGCTTGCAAAAGCAGGGAACGTATAGGCGGCATCGGAACGATTGCGAATGGCTTTCAATAAGGCCAATGCACGTCCTTGGTCTCCAACCTCTGCTTCCGCTTCTGCTAGGTTCAACAACACTTCCGCATAGCGGATGGCCGGCACCCAATCCAGATACGTACCTACGTCCGTATATTTCTTAAGGATGGTAAACCCTGAAGCTACACCTGTTAATGCAGATTTTCGCGCATCCGTTTCTGGCCAGTTTGGATTCGCATAAATACCGGTCGTGCCTTTATTCAGGTAGTACTCAATATTTCCCATGTTGTAATAGTAGGAAAGTTGGTTCTGTGTACCTGGGATATTCGTCAATTCAAAAGGGAAACTCAAAATCCGCTCATCACTGGTCTTATCCGCGAAAACCGACTCTATCTTTTCCAATAATTTGTGCGGCACACCTGAAGTTGCAGTAAATGGTGCATTTGGGGATACGATTTTATTCGCTTCCTCGATTACTTTCGGGAAATTCTTCATGGCCAGGTAAACCCTGGTCTTCAACGCGATCACTGTATTTTTGTGCACGCGCGTACCTCTTCTGTAGGCATCCCCATAATTTGCCACTGCAGTTGGCTCGGCCTCGTTCAAATCCTTCAGGATCTGGTCATAAATAGCCTTTACGGTTGCTCGCTGTGCGGCATTGTTGTCCACCGATTTTTCAGGTGTCAAGCGTAACGGCACGCCTTGGGATGCACCGTTATCGGCAGCATAAGGCTTGGCGAACAATTGGACCAACGTATAATAGGAAATTGCACGGATGAATTTCGCCTCCGAAATGTATTGCGCTTTCTTCTCCGCTGGAACGATATCATCTGATACTTTACTGATATTATCCAGGAAAATATTCACACGGTTGATGGTCACGTAGGCCTGAATCCAGAAACCGGCAACATAACTATCTGATGGATCGTTCGAAAACTGGTACACGGAATATCCCGTAACGTTGTTTCCACCCCTATTCAGGAATTCTTCCCCACGGATGTCGTTATAGATCAAGTACCGTCCGCCGTAGAGCGCACCATTTTTCAATGACGCATACAGACCATTAACCTGACCCTCTACACGCAATGCCTCCGCACTGATCTGCTCTTCCGGAATATCCAATTCCGAATTTCTGTCCAAAAAGTCCTTGCCACAGGAGGTCGACGCTGCCAGTAAAGCTATTGCCAGGGCAACTTTGGAAAATCGATATATATTTTTAAAAGTATTTTTCATTTTTCGCTGTTATTATAGTCCAATATTTACCCCAAATGTGAATGTACGTCCATTAGGAATGGAGTTACGCTCAACACCAGATGCTAAATTGCTGTTACCATTTGATGAAATTTCCGGATCGACACCAGTATACTTCGTAATCAAGAAAGCATTGTTCACCGAAACGTATAACCGTACATTGCTGAATTTCGCACGCTCGATTAGGTTCTTTGGCAAGCGGTAACCCAAGGTTGCTGTCTGAAGGCGTAAGAAATCACCTTTTTCAACATTCTCCTCGATTGCAAATGCCGAACCATTGGAAATGTTATCCCCGTAGATTGGTCTAGGGATGCTTCCTCCTTTATTGGTTTCTGACCATGCTTCCAATACCTCTGTAGAGTTGTTCCAAATCCGTTGATCCAACAAACCTGCACGAGAACCATTGTAGATATAGTTACCACCGGAGAAGGTGAAATTCAATGCCATATCAAAGTTCTTGTACTGGAAGTTATTGTTGAAACCGCCGAACCATGTAGGCAAGGTATTGCCCAAAGCAACAGCCTGATCGGCAATGGAAGCAGCAGGGCGACCATCAAGGTAAGAGTAAGCTGGTGTTCCTGCCGGTGCCAAGTGCTGATACTGCACCTGTTCGCCATTCTTATTGATGAAGATACGGCGACCATTCTCTGGGTTTACACCCGCGGTGCGCACGGCGTAAATCTGTGCAGCAGACATTCCTTCTTGTGTGATACTGGTTGTCTCTAAAGCAGCTGTAGTCGAAATAATCGGTCTGCCTTCGTACAATTTCACCACCTCGTTTTTATTGGTTGCAAAGTTCAGGTTGGTGTTCCATGTGAAGTTGTCATTGGAAATTGCCCGGTAATTCAACGAGAATTCAAAACCACGGTTGAACATGGAACCTACGTTCATCAGAATGGAGTTTCCAGGTACACCTTTTGAAGGTGCTTGCGGAACAGCCAGAATCATGTTGTCGATATTCTTGTTGTAGTAGTTCACTTCGGCAGTTAAGCGGTTGTCGAACAAGCCGAAATCAACACCTACGTTGGTCTGGCTACTGGATTCCCATTTCAGGTCATCATTTCCAGCTTGGTTAAAGAATACATAGCCATCTTGACCGTATACCCCAGATGTGTATAAGTTGTAAGCACCGTAAAGGATTGGCATATTACCATTACCTACACGACCCCAACTGGCTTTGAAACGCATGTTGCTGAATACTTTACCCAATCCGCCATCCTTAAAGAAGTTTTCTTCAGAAATTGTCCAACCGATGGACGCACCTCCGAAGTTACCCCAACGATTTTTCTTGGCTAAGGCAGAGTTACCGTCACGACGGAAGTTACCGGTGATGTAATATTTACCTGCATAATCGTAGTTGATGGATGACAGGTAGGATTCAAATGCATGTTCCGAAATTCCATTTCCGCCCGGTAGGTTGTTTTTGTAACCTCCTTGGAATTGGTTGAAATAACGGTCTGTCAAGCCGGTACGTACTGCACCCCAATCATCGATACGGGTCAACTGTGACTCATGACCCACCAAAACCACAAAATTGTGGTCGTTCCAACGCTTGTTGTACACCAAGTTGTTCATGAAAATCCAGTTGTTGGCTTTGGAGGAGTTGTTATAGGCATAACCACCATAGCCCAGACCGTCACCATTGATCGGGTTCCAGAACTGCTCGTTATTGGTGTTCCGAAGATCCCAGGTATAGTTACTGCTGAATTTCAAATCTTTCAGGATATTGATGTCCGCATGGATATTGGCAAACAAACGATTCGTCTCAGAAAGGTTTTTATCAAGGTCGATAATAGGCAATGGGTTTGGATAGTTCGGTGCCAATACGTTTGCCCCTTTTCCAATGGATGCTCCATTGACACTGTAATCACCATTCGGTAGGTACGGGCTCACGTTAGGTGCCTGTACCACGGCAATACGTCCTAATCCGGAAGTATTGAATGCTGCCCCCGGAACAGATCCACTGTTCGGCGAGCTGTTCTCACTGTTGGTATAGGTAATGGATGAACCCAATTTGAACCAATCTGTAATCTTATGATCCACGTTGGCACGAAGAGCACGGCGCATAAATTTATTGTTTACCAAGATCCCCTGTTGGTCCGAAACGTTTCCAGAGAAGAAGTAGGATGTTTTTTCCGTACCTCCGGAAACATTCAGGTTATGGTTATGGGAAATGGCATTTTGATATACATAGTCATACCAACGAGTGTCGACCACATTGCCATTCTCATCTTTGGTTTCAAAGAAACCACCTTCACTTGGATAGGAGCCCTGTGGCAACCCTGGGTTTACGGCTCTGGCATTTGCAATCGCTTGGTTTTTGTGCTGAATGTATTGTGCAGCATTCAACAATTCCGGTAGGCGCACTGCCGAGGAAGTACCCACCCAACCATCATAACCGAACTTTGCATCACCTGATTTACCGCGCTTGGTGGTAATTACCAAAACGCCGGCACCGGCACGCGAACCATAGATCGCTGTAGAAGCCGCATCCTTCAGGATATTAACGGACTCAATGTCCTCTGGGTTGATATCACCCAGCGGGTTATTGGCAGCCGAGTTCTGCGACACATCGGAAGTCGACACTGGAATTCCATCAACAACCACCAAAGGGAAGGAATTGAGGGACAGGGAGCTCAGACCGCGAACACGGACAACTGGCGGGTTATTCAACACCCCGGAAGGTTGTACCACATTCACACCTGAAGCCTGACCAGTCAGACCCTGCGTGAAACTCTGCAAAGGACGGTTAGCAACCTTATCACCGGTTACATTAGCCGAAGACCCTGTAAAGCTCTTTTTGGATTGTACGAGGTAGCCCGTTACAACGACCTCATCCAAAGTTTCGTCGTCGCTCACCAACTCGACATTGATCTGCGCACGGCTACCGACGGTAATCACCTGATTCTGATAGCCCACATAGGAAAACACCAAACGGCTATCCGCACTTGGCACCGTAATTTCGAACGCACCATTCGCATTGGTCTGCGTTCCTTGATTGGTACCCTGCACAAGGACCGTAACCCCGGCTAAGGGTCTGGAGTCAGCGGCAGAGGTAACCCGGCCCGTAATTTCCCGACTTTGCCCAAAAGCATAGCTCGATAAGAAAACAAAGGCCACGAAGAGGAGTAAAAGTTTTTGTTTCATTCGCTTGTTAAGTTTAATTAGTAAAAAATGGTTAATACCTAACAGAACAAGAGTTCTGCTATTTTGAATTGTTTATTGTTTTCAGCTTAATATTGGTGCGTAGATTTACCATAAATAACTCTACAACTGCAAGATGCTATTTTTTTTGAAAAAAATGTAATTCTAAAGTATTTTATAAACTATATTTTTTTAGAATCCTGAAGTATAGTCCAACAAAGTCAAAATATACAAACCTAAATTTAATTATAAAGAAAGTTAAAATATTTTAATTTGAAAACTTTTTTGAATAAAACTTCTATATTTTTATTGCAGTAATAAGATTTAGCAATTTTGATCAGTCAAAAAAAAATCGGTTGTGCAGTAAATTATATGGGAAAGTTGGGAAATTATTAATTTAAAAAATTAATTGGCGGTCGAATGTAATGATCTCAAATTTTTTTAATAATCGATTGACTTATCGGCTTGGTTTATAACAATTTGTATCATTACAAATCTTTTACGCAGCGAAATCCGACATTATTTGTAGGAGAATTGACTTCTCCCTTGCCTCGACTTCCCGCCTTATACCGTTCACAATATTGATCGGTACATAGAAATGATCCACCTTTTTGGACGCGCTTGACCAATCCTGGCTCTTGGGGATCGTGCGCTGTCGATGGACCACGGGGATTGATCCTAGGACTATCGGCGTAATAGTCTGCTCGGTAATAATCAGCACACCACTCCCATACATTACCTTCCATATCATACAGGCCGTACGGATTGGGCGGAAAGGATTTCACCGGCGCCGTATTTTCAAAGTCATCCTCTTTGGTGTTGTCCACTGGAAATCTGCCCTGAAAAATATTGGCCATCCACTTTCCCTGAATGAGTTTCTCCT
The DNA here is from genome assembly GCF_011046555.1 of Sphingobacterium lactis. Taxonomy (NCBI): domain Bacteria; kingdom Pseudomonadati; phylum Bacteroidota; class Sphingobacteriia; order Sphingobacteriales; family Sphingobacteriaceae; genus Sphingobacterium; species Sphingobacterium lactis. The sequence continues at coordinate 1,296,566 of NZ_CP049246.1, read as the reverse complement.
TGCCCCAATAGTATTCTTCATCCGTATGTTTGCCCCCCTTAGCGGCATATTCCCATTCGGCCTCAGTCGGCAACCTCTTTCCGGCCCATGCGGCATACGCTTCAGCATCCGCATACGCAATCTGTGTGACTGGATGGTCACCCCTTCCTTCCAAGTTACTGTCAGGTCCTTCAGGGTGTCGCCAACTTGCTCCCGGCACATATTCCCACCACTGCAGGTGGTTGTTCAAGCCAGCAGTTTTAGCTGGCGATCGGAAAACAGCAGACCCAGGAACAAGGATGGATGTATCCACCCCAGGAAAATCTTTTGGATCCAATGGCCGTTCGGCCACCGTTACATATCCCGTGGCTTCCACAAAAGCTGCGAACTGATCATTCGTCACCTCATGTACATCCATGTAAAAATCGGAAACGACTACATCGTGCACAGGTTGGGCATCGGCAAAGTGCTGAGATCCCATCCGAAAGGCGCCTCCCTTAATCAGCACCATGTCCCCATTTCCTTCCGAAACTGAAGCAACCGGCTTGTCCTGCTGCAACAGCGTTCGTCTACCCGGAACAGGAACGTCGTGGCAGGTCAGCGAATCAATGGCCGATTGCGTCGGAACCTGAGCGGACAGCCCTAAACTGAGCAACAGCAAAAACAAGATATGAAACGGACGGTTGATGATCATGAAGGCATGTTTTCACGAATTTAACAATATTAACGCAGAAGCGCGGGGCTTAAGCGTAAAAAAGCAACGGCAGGTTGGGTAGTGGCAAGGAGCATTTGGGAATAAAAACAAAGAGGCGGCCTTTAAAAGCCACCTCTTTGTTTTTAATTTAATTGTCGACTAATTAGCCAACATTCAATTGAACGTCCTTGCTTTCTACTTTAGCACGGATCTTGGTGTTACCACCACCGTTCAATGTCATATCGTGCGGTTTGTTGGTTTTCCAATTTCCACGTGTGAAATCAGGAATCTCCACCGTTCTGCTGTTCTTCGCTACGGAGTCAACACTCAATGGCACGATTGCACTCCAAGAAGCACCATCGTAAACCGATTGATCCAATGGTAAACCGTTACGTAGACAGTCGATCATTCTCCAGTCCATCATAAAGTCCATACCACCGTGACCACCTACTTGTTTCGCTTGCTCACCGATGAATTTCACCAACTCCGGTGTGTATTTTTCGTACAATGCTTTCAATTCTTCCGGTTTCACAAAACTGTGTCCGAATGCGATTCCTTCTTTCGGATATTTCTGTGCAAATCCTTTTGTACCACTCAATAAGTGAATACGGGAATACGGACGTGGGGAAGTAACGTCATGTTGAATCATGATGGTTTTTCCTTTTTCCGTTTTGATCAAGGTTGTATCCATGTTACCTCTGTAACGCTTGCCTACAAATTCTTTATAGAAATCGTCCTGCGCGGCCAACTCCTTAGCACGGTCTGCCATCATGAAATCGTTGGACTGCATGGCTACCAAATGGTTCATCTTATCCCCATAGTTGATGTTCATACATTGTGCTACCGGACCGATACCATGTGTCGGATAAAGGTTACCGTTCATCTTGATGTTCTCACGTAAGCGCCACATGTTATCATACCCTTTCTTATTGAAATTCAGATCCAATAAGTCGTGGATATAAGCACCTTCTGCATGCACCAATTCGCCGAACATACCCTGACGGGTCATGTTCAAGGTCAACATTTCAAAGAAGTCATAGCAACAGTTTTCCAACATCATACAGTGCTTTTTGGTCGCTTCTGATGTTTTCACTACTTCCCAGATTTCTGAGATCGTCAAACCGATCGGCACTTCAGTTGCAGCATGTGCACCTGCTTTCATGGCAGCAATAGCCATAGGTGCGTGGTATTCCCAAGGCGTACAGATATATACCAGATCCAATTCCTCATTTTTCAACATGGTTTTCCAACCATCCTCACCGGAATAGGCCTTCGCTTCTTTCAATCCTTTTTTCGTCAGGATCGTTTGTGCTTTGGTCACGCGGTCTGCATGCTTATCACATAGGGCTACGATCTCAGCTCCCTCAATGTAGGAAATACGATCCACAGCACCCGGTCCGCGCATACCCAAACCGATAATGGCCACCTTCACTTTATCTATTTTAGGCGCCGCAAATCCAGACATGTTAAAGTTAGGAGCTGCAAAAGCCTCATTTTGCAAAGAAGGCAGGGTAATCGCTACACTGGATAGGATCGATGCCTTTTTCAAAAAATCTCTACGTGAGTTATTCATAGTATAAATTTAATATCAATACAAGTTACAAAATTAAGGGGGACATTGTCCCCCTATAAATCACCTATTTTAAAACAAACTAAACAGTCAAATTTTGATTTATCACAAATTACCAAAGGGTTTAATTTGGTCAACGGCTCTGAGTATCAAAGCACTATTACAATAATAATAGCTTTTTGATGAAAACAAAAACATTTAACCAACGCAAACGTTTGTCCAATTTGCACAACCGTTTGCTCTGCTGTCATAATCTTGATACAAAGGCTATAGATTGATATTTCCAATCATTTCCTTCAACTGTAGTTCGGATAGTTTAGCCTGCAACCGGGAAGAATTAAAGCGTGAAACCGCATTGATAAAGTTCTCCTGCGCATCCCGGAATTCCACGGCGGAGATCGTACCGATCCGGTATTTTTCCATTGTGATGTTCAGGTTCTGCCGGGCGATCTGCGCATTATTCTCCTCCAATCGGGCCAACGAAAGGTTGGTCTGGTAGGTTTCATAAGCGGTGGACATGGCGGTGCGTATAAGCAGGTCCTGCTGATCGATCATCAAGTCCGCGTTGTCAATCGCAATCTGCGCTACACGCTCATTGCGTCGTTGGTTAAAACCATCAAAGATATTGATGGAAGCCGTTACGCCATAATTGAGTCCCCGTGAATTTGAACTCGAAACGAAACCCAAACTGGATTCCGATTCGGAGAAATTATAACCCGTGTTCAAGCGAATCGTCGGATATCGACCACCCTTAATACGCTTCAGCTCCAGCTCAGCGATCCGCTTATTGATTGCGATGATCTGCAGATCGGGATTATAGACCTTGGCCTTTTCCAATAGCTCCCCAAAGATTAAGGTGTCGTCATACTCGACTTCCCGTTCAACATCAAATTCTTCTGCGAGGTCGCGTGCCATCAGGCTGTTCAGGTTGATCTTCAGATTCTTCACCACATTGGCCTGCCGCAATCTGCTGGATTCGTCTTCATTCAGGTTCACCTGTACGTTCAGCACCTCCAAGCGGGAAGCCTTTCCGATCATGAATCTGTTTTCGGCGGTTTTCAACCGTTCCTTGGAAATATTGATATTCGAATCGATGGCATGCAACAGGTTCTGCTGCTCCACAATGGTATAATACGTTGAGATCACATCGGACACTTTGGTCAATATGGTCCGCTTCAATTCATATTCACCCTGTTTCTTTAATTCCTTCAGTTGGTCATAGCGCGAGAACATCGCCAAGCCATCAAAGATTGTCCAGCCGATGCTCACACCGTAGGACATATTGTTATTCTTCGCATTGCTCAAGGAGCGCGTTTCTCCACTGGCCTGCACCTGTGATGAATTCATCACACTGTTGTTCTGGGAAAAGTTTCCCGTCACGTTAGGTAACATACCGGCATTGCCGGGTGTTGTGTTTTCTTCCGCAATGCGGAGGTCGTTCTGTGAAAGCTTGATTTCGTAATTGTTCTCCAATGCGATCTGCACGGCATCCTTTACGGTTAGCAATCCCTGTGCGGAGCAGACCGCAAAGCCACACAGCCATATATATAGTATACTAATGGTCTTCTTCATCTTACTCTTCAATTTCTTTAAGTTCTGGATGTACTTTCTTCTCCCGAGACATCATCAGGTAGAAGGCAGGAATCACGAACAACGTAAGTACCAATGCAAACATAGTCCCTCCGACGATCACAACCCCCATACCGACACGGCTGGTGGATGCGGCACCCAAGCTGAGCGCAATCGGCAATGCACCAAGTGCAATGGTCAGGGACGTCATTAAGATCGGACGCAGTCGTGCCTCAGAGGCATGTAGAACAGCGTCATATTTCGAATAGCCTTCCTCGCGCAATTGGTTCGCAAATTCAACGATCAAGATTCCGTTCTTGGTTACCAGACCGATCAGCATGATCGTTCCGATTTGGCTGAAGATATTCCAGGTCTGTCCGAAAAGCCAAAGGGAGAACATGGCTCCCGCCACGGCCATCGGCACGGTAATGATAATGATGATTGGGTCGATGAAACTCTCGAACTGCGCCGCCAAGATCAGGAAGATCAGGATCACCGCCAGACCAAAGGCAAACATGGTATTGGATCCACTCTCCACGAAATCTCGAGACTCTCCACCAAGGTCCGTGGTAAAGGTTTCGTCGAGTACCTTCGCCTTCACCGCTTCCATGGCATCAATGCCATCACCCATGCTTTTCCCAGGCGCCAGACCTGCGGAAACCGTGGCCGACATGTACCTGTTGTTATGGAATAATTGTGGCGGACTACTGCGTTCCTCAATATCGACAATATTGTCCAGCTGGATCAATTCACCACGGTTGTTCTTCACGTAGATTGCAGCCAGATCCATGGGCGTAGATCGATCTTTCCGATCGAATTGACCCATCACCTGGTATTGCTTACCGTTCATCATGAAATAACCGAATCGCTGGCCGGACAGGGACATCTGCAGCACCTGCGCGACATCCAATACGGAGACTCCCAAGGTCTGGGCCTTCTCCCGATCGATATTCACATACACCTCCGGTTTATTGAACTTGAGGTTGACATCCGTCATAGAAAACGTTTTATCCTTAGCCAATTCTTCCATAAACTCTGGGATCTTCTCCTCCAGTTTTTGGAAATTTGGTGCTTGGATTATGTACTGTATCGGCATTCCGCCTCTTCGGTTCACGGAAATCGTTGGCTGCTGGGAAACAGAAACCCGCCCTTCCGAATAACCGCGCACCAATTTGGAGAGGTGATCGGCAATTTCCTGTTGCGAACGCTCACGCTCCTCGGGCTGCACCAGCCCCAGCCGCACAAATCCGGAGTTGGAAGAAGCCGAGCCAAAACCCGGCGAAGTAATCACCAGACTGACCTTTTTCTCCGGTACGGAATCATTGATCAACATCGTCAGGTCAGTCATAAACCGATCCATATAATCGTAGGATACACCCTCAGGAGCAGTTGCCCGTAAGCTGATGTAACTCCGGTCATCATAGGGTGCCGTTTCTTTCGGCAACAGCATATAGAAGAAATAGATCAGGAGGAAACACACAGCAATGGTGGCAAAACTCAACCATTTGAATCGCAGGAAACCTTTCAGTGCACCTGCATATTCCGTGTTCATCAGTTCAAAATATTTTTCCGTACGGGTATAGAATTTGGACCTAGTCTGCTCCCCTCCTTTCATTAGGTAGGCATTCAGCATGGGCGTCAGGGTCAGGGATACAAAAGCCGATATCAGGACGGCTGCCCCGATGACGACGCCGAATTCGCGGAATAATCGCCCCACAAAACCTTCCAGAAAAATAACCGGCAGGAAAACGGCGGCCAAGGTGATGGAAATGGAAATGACCGCAAAGAATATTTCGTTGGACCCCTTAATGGCCGCTTCGATTGGCGACATCCCCTCTTCCACTTTCTTAAAGATATTTTCCGTTACGACGATACCGTCATCGACCACCAATCCGGTTGCTAGGACAATCGCCAACAATGTCAATACGTTGATGGAAAACCCACACAGGTACATGATAAAGAAGGTCGCGATCAGGGATACTGGAATATCGATGAGCGGACGGAAAGCGATCGACCAGTTACGGAAGAAGATATAGATAATTATTACGACCAGAACAATGGCAATCACAAGCGTTTCCAACACCTCAAATACCGCTTTCTTCACGAACAGGGTATTATCGATGGCGATATTCAGCTCAAATCCCTCCGGCAGTTCCTGCTGCAGCTTGTCGTATTCCTTATAGAACTGATCGGCGATTTCCAGGTAGTTGGTGCCGGGTTGGGGGATAATGGCAAGACTGACCATGGGATATCCGGAATCGGACATCTTGGTCTCAAAATTTTCTGCTTCCAATGCGGCATTACCGACATCGGAGAGGCGAACGATCCGGTTGTTATCCGAACGGATGATGATATCGTTGAATTCTTCTTCGGTGGCCAGGTTTCCGATGGTCTTGATCGCCAGTTCCGTATTTGCGCCCGTCAGTTTTCCGGATGGCAGTTCCACGTTCTGCGTGGTCAGGGCAGACCGGACATCCAGCACCGTCAATCCATAGGAGGCTAACCGTACAGGGTCGATCCACAGGCGCATGGCATACTTGCGCTGCCCCCAAATCTGAACAGAACTCACGCCAGGTATGGTCTGCAGCCGCTGGGATATCACATTCTCGGCGTAATCCGATAGCTCCAGAACATTTTTGGTGGAGCTCTGCATGGTCATGGTGATGATGGGCTCCGAATCGGCATCGGCTTTGGATACCACCGGAGGCGCATCGATGTCCTGCGGCAAACTCCGTAGGGCTTGGGACACCTTATCGCGGACATCGTTGGCCGCTTCTTCAAGGTCCTTGCCCAGGTTAAATTCTATAGTGATGTTACTGGAACCTTGGTTGGAGGAGGATGAAATATTCCGGATGCCATCAATGGAGTTGATGGATTTCTCCAAAGGTTCGGTAATCTGTGATTCAATGATATCGGCATTGGCACCGGCATAGTTCGTCCGAACGGAGATCTGCGCGGGGTCAATGGATGGGAATTCCCGAATCCCCAGGAACGTATAGCCGATAATCCCAAAGAGGATCAGCAATATGTTCATGACGATGGTCAGAACCGGGCGTTTTATGCTTAGGGTAGATAAACTCATGCGGATCCAGTTAGCGTAGATTTACTTGAACGGGCACATTATTTCGTAGGGACATAACCCCCGAGGTCAATACGGTATCGCCGGGTTGGATGCCCGATGTGATCAGCACGTCGGCTTCTGTCCGCGCACCGGTCTCAACCATGACTTCCGAAGCCAGGCCATTCCGCATCACAAATAGCTTCTTTCCATTCTGCACGGGAATCAAGGCTTCCGCCGGTACCAACAATCCGTCATCAAGGGTTTCCAACGGAAAGACAATATTGGCGAAGGTTCCCGGGATAAGGCGACCACTCGGACTGGAGGTCATCGCCTTGACGAGAAGGGTCCTGGTATTGGCCTCCACCGCAGGCTCCGTGGCATAGATCCGTGCGGTATATACCGAAGAGTCACCCTGCACATTAAATTTTATCTGGTTGTTTACACGAACCTTGCTCGCATATTTCTCCGGGATGGAAAATGAAACCTTCAATCTATTGGTATTCACCAATTGAGCGATATTCAAGGTCGGTGTGACATAGCTTCCTTTGGAAATGTTCCGCAAACCGATGGTTCCGGAAAATGGTGCCTTAACGACGGTTTTGCTCAACTGCGCCCGGATCAGTTGGATCTGGGACTGCGCCGTACGGAAATCTGCACTGGCGATATCGTATTCTTCCTGAGAGATGGCTTCCTTCTCCAACAGTAATTTCGCTCGGCGCTCATTTTCTGCGGCGAGGTTATTGCGGGTCTGCGCTTGGGCAAGCTGTGCCTGCAATTCGGCATCATTGATGCGCAACAGCACCTGACCTTGCGATACGCGACCACCCTCGGAGAAGTTGATGGACTCCACGATTCCCGAAATCTCGGTATGGATCTCGATCTGTTCATCAGCCTCGATGGCGCCGGAAAGGGACAGGAAATCAGAAAACGGCTGCCCTTGGATCACTTTGCCATATACCTTGGCAGCTGTCCGCGGACCAGCAGGTCCATTTTGCTTTTCCTCTTTTTCCTTGTTCGTATGAATTCTGTAAAATACCAAACCGGCCACGATGAGGACCGATATGACGATCACAATAATAGATGTTCTTTTCATTCCTAGGTTGCAAAAATGCTATCTGAATCAGTTCAGAATTACCGAAAAATAGGGAAAAAAGGATTAATATCGTGTAATAATATTATTATACTAGGGTTAAGAACAGTTGATCGGTTTAAAAATGGGTAGAAATCCCAATAGCTGAGCGGTTTATCCCGCAAGGTAGCAGGCATTTGTCGGCAGTTTCATTTTCCGTAGCACCTCCAGGATCATCGATTGCACATAGCAAAACGGTCTTTCCAGAATTTCACTGATTACCTCCAAGCTTTTCCCCTGAAAGACCTGATCCACCAATTCCAATTCATCTACCGACAGATCGATATGCAGGGCACTTTGCGCATGGATCCCTTGATATATAGATTTGGTAAGCTTGGGACAGATGTGGTGTTCTTTATTCATCAGGATACCGATCAGCGTTCGCATCAATTGGGATACGGATGAACCTTTTGGAATAAAGGCCTGTGCACCGGCTACGATACATTGCTGGATGACAGCCAGGTCCTGTACATCGGAAACCATGAATATCGGAATGCGGGGAAACATCTCCTTTAAGATCCCAATTCCTGCGATACCATCGATTTCGGGCATCATGATATCCAACAGAAAGAGATCAATTTTGGTATCGGTACTTAGGCGATCATGGATACCAACCAGGGTATCGGTCTGAAAAACAACCTCAATTTCTATTGTTTCAATTGCAGCCAATTGTAACATCAAGAGTTGACGACATAAGATATTGTCATCAATAATGGCAACTTTAATTGGATCCATAAATACAATTACTTTATCGGTTGATTTAAAAACAAGCAATATGCAGGCCTAAAAGTTAAATATAGCTATTGAAATTCAATAAAGAAAGAAAAAATATATAAAAGTAGGATTATTATTTATTGAGAAATTAAAATTGCGCGATTAGCAGAATATTTTATGATTCGCGCGTAAACATGTTGCTTACTAACTTAAGGATAAAAAAATACAATCTAACGACTAAATATAGGAAAATGGGGAAGATTTCAGTTAAATGGGAGATGTGAGATGTGAGATGTGAGATAGCAAACTTAGATTATGAGATTTGAGATGTGAGATTTGAGATAGAAAGGCTTGGATAGTGCAAAATAGTATTTAGCAGCTAGTATTAAGTATTAAGATAAATCGAATCCTTTCCGGCACACATGTGCCTCATATCTCACATCTAAGATCTAAATACTATAAATGTAAAAAGACCCATGGTATCCTTTCCGGCACGCATGCGTCTCTTATCTCAATACTCACATCTCAATACTCCCTCTCACATCTCAATACTCACATCTCAATACTATAAAAACAGAAAGGCCATCCCTTTGCAAGGATGGCCTTCTGTATAAAATTAGGCACCGACCTACTCTCCCACCTGTTACGGCAATACCATCGGCTCTGGCGGGCTTAACTTCTCTGTTCGGAATGGGAAGAGGTGGACACCGCCGATATAGGCACCTGAATACCTTTTGATGGATGATTCCATCATTGACATGTTATTGGAAGAAAAGATCAAAAAAGAGAGAGGACAACAGACTATCCGCATTGGAAAGCTTCGGGCTATTAGTACCACTCGGCTTTGGTCTCTCAACCTTTACACCTGTGGCCTATCGACGTCGTAATCTCCGACGACCCTTATGAGGAAGTCTCATCTCGTGGCTAGTTTCGCACTTAGATGCTTTCAGCGCTTATCTATCCCGGACGTAGCTACCCTGCCGTACACCTGGCGGCATAACAGGTTCACCAGCGGTCCGTCCAACCCGGTCCTCTCGTACTAAGGTCAGATCCACTCAAACTTCCAGCGCCCACAACAGATAGGGACCGAACTGTCTCGCGACGTTCTGAACCCAGCTCGCGTGCCACTTTAATGGGCGAACAGCCCAACCCTTGGGACCTTCTCCAGCCCCAGGATGTGACGAGCCGACATCGAGGTGCCAAACCTCCCCGTCGATATGAGCTCTTGGGGGAGATCAGCCTGTTATCCCCAGAGTACCTTTTATCCTTTGAGCGATGGCCCTTCCATACAGAACCACCGGATCACTATGTCCGTCTTTCGACCCTGGTCGACTTGTAGGTCTCACAGTCAAGCAAGCTTATGCCATTGCACTCCGCGTACGGTTACCAAGCGTACTGAGCTTACCTTTGAAAGCCTCCGTTACCTTTTTGGAGGCGACCACCCCAGTCAAACTACCCACCAAACAATGTCTCCCGCTTAGCGGGATTAGAAACCGAATACAGAAAGGGCGGTATTTCAAGGTTGTATCCACGATTCCTGGCGAAACCGCTTCACATACTCCCGCCTATCCTACACATCCTGTACCCAATTTCAATGTTAAGCTATAGTGAAGGTTCATGGGGTCTTTCCGTCCCGTTGCGGGTAACCGGCGTCTTCACCGATACCACAATTTCACCGAGCTCATGGCTGAGACAGCGCCCAGATCGTTACACCATTCGTGCAGGTCGGAACTTACCCGACAAGGAATTTCGCTACCTTAGGACCGTTATAGTTACGGCCGCCGTTTACTGGGGCTTCGATTCAATGCTTCTCCTTGCGGATGACATCCCCTCTTAACCTTCCAGCACCGGGCAGGTGTCAGGCCTTATACCTCATCTTTCGATTTCGCAAAGCCATATGTTTTTGCTAAACAGTCGCCTGGGCCTTTTCACTGCGGCTTCTCCATCGCTGGAGGAAGCGCCCCTTCTCCCGAAGTTACAGGGCCATTTTGCCGAGTTCCTTAGCCATGATTCACTCGAGCACCTTAGGATTCTCTCCTCGACCACCTGTGTCGGTTTGCGGTACGGGTCTTGATGACCTGAAGCTTAGCGGGTTTTCTTGGAAGTCTGCTTACCTGCACTATCGGCGCCCCCGAGGGTTTGCCGTACTATCGGGCTTCAGCTGTACCGGCGGATTTGCCTACCGGTCCAATACCTTTGCCCTTCAACGAGCTATTCCGTCAGCTCGCGGCAGTGTCACTACTCCGTCACCACATCGCAGTCATCAACAGTACGGGAATATTAACCCGTTGGCCATCGGCTGCCTCCCTTCGGATGCGCCTTAGGTCCCGACTGACCCTGATCCGATTAGCGTTGATCAGGAAACCTTGGTCTTTCGGTGGGCGGGTTTCCCACCCGCCTTATCGTTACTTATGCCTACATTTGCTTTTCCATCAGGTCCACCACAGGTCACCCTGCGGATTCGCCCCCGATGGAATGCTCCCCTACCAGTGCAATAAATTGCAATCCATAGCTTCGGTACCGTTCTTGATGCCCGTTTATTATCCACGCCCGGCCGCTCGACTAGTGAGCTGTTACGCACTCTTTAAATGAATGGCTGCTTCCAAGCCAACATCCTAGCTGTCTGGGCAACCGGACCTCGTTAGTTCAACTTAGAACGGATTTGGGGACCTTAGCTGATGGTCTGGGTTCTTTCCCTCTCGGCCTTGGACCTTAGCACCCAAAGCCTCACTGCCGGCCATATCTAGCAGCATTCGGAGTTCGTCTGGATTTGGTAGGATTTGACTCCCCCGCACCCAATCGGTAGCTCTACCTCTGCTAGACTCATATGCCGACGCTGTTCCTAAAAACATTTCGGGGAGTACGAGCTATTTCCCAGTTTGATTGGCCTTTCACCCCTACCCTCAGGTCATCCGGAAACTTTTCAACGTTTATCGGTTCGGTCCTCCAGTACGTGTTACCGCACCTTCAACCTGCCCAAGGGTAGATCACAAGGTTTCGCGTCTACCTCGTCCGACTATGCGCCCTGTTCAGACTCGCTTTCGCTTCGGCTCCTCGACTTAATCGATTAACCTTGCCGGACAAGAGTAACTCGTAGGCTCATTATGCAAAAGGCACGCCGTCACGGAATCGCTCCGCTCCGACCGCTTGTAAGCACACGGTTTCAGGTTCTTTTCACTCCCCTGTTCGGGGTTCTTTTCATCTTTCCCTCACGGTACTGGTCCACTATCGGTCTCTCAGGAGTATTTAGCCTTGCCAGATGGTGCTGGCGGATTCCCACAGGATTTCTCCGGTCCCGCGGTACTCAGGATACCACTATGCCTGTATTCTTTGCCTGTACGGGGCTCTCACCCTTATCGCGCAGTTTCCCACCTGCTTCCAGTTCATAGCACAGTACAATGTCGTGGTCCTACAACCCCATGATTGCCGTAACAAACATGGTTTGGGCTCTTTCCCGTTCGCTCGCCACTACTTGGGAAATCATTGTTATTTTCTCCTCCTACGCCTACTTAGATGTTTCAGTTCAGCGCGTTCGCCTCATTTGATGGCATGTCTTCAACATGCCGGGTTGCCCCATTCGGAAATCCACGGATCGATTCGCATTTGCCGATCCCCGTGGCTTATCGCAGCTTATCACGTCCTTCATCGCCTCTGAGAGCCTAGACATCCCCCGTGTGCCCTTGTTTACTTTCTTCACGCTACCACCCCTTTTGCCAAGTGGTAGGTTGCTCTTGGCCGTACCATCCCCGAAGGAATGACCGTGCCTCTGTTGTCTTCTCTTGTTATCTCTTTTCTTCCAATATGTCAAAGAACTCTTTATCCAGATATCAGACCTGAGATATGAGATGTGAGACCGTGGTCCACATACTATCTCCGGATCGTTCAGGATTCGTGGAGAATAACGGATTCGAACCGTTGACCCCCTGCGTGCAAGGCAGGTGCTCTAGCCAGCTGAGCTAATTCCCCTTCGCGTCGTAGTCCCGAGCAGATTTGAACTGCTGACCCCTACATTATCAGTGTAGTGCTCTAACCAACTGAGCTACGGGACTAGCTTATCTCTCTCATCTCTCGGTACCTCCCACTTGCGGGGCGGGCACTTTCTTCTGAATGTCTTCTTTTTATTCAATATATGATCATGATGTCGCGCAGCGACCTCTCGGGGCGGGCTCTAGAAAGGAGGTATTCCAGCCGCACCTTCCGGTACGGCTACCTTGTTACGACTTAGCCCCAATTACCGGTTTTGCCCTAACACGCTCCTTGCGGTTACATGCTTTAGGCACCCCCAGCTTTCATGGCTTGACGGGCGGTGTGTACAAGGCCCGGGAACGTATTCACCGCGTCATTGCTGATACGCGATTACTAGCGAATCCAACTTCACGGGGTCGAGTTGCAGACCCCGATCCGAACTGTGAATGGCTTTTCGAGATTGGCATCACATTGCTGTGTAGCTGCCCGCTGTACCATCCATTGTAGCACGTGTGTAGCCCCGGACGTAAGGGCCATGATGACTTGACGTCGTCCCCGCCTTCCTCTCTGCTTGCGCAGGCAGTCTGTTTAGAGTCCCCACCTTAAATGCTGGCAACTAAACATAGGGGTTGCGCTCGTTGCGGGACTTAACCCAACACCTCACGGCACGAGCTGACGACAGCCATGCAGCACCTAGTTTCCTGTCCCGAAGGACGCATCCGTCTCTGGATGCTTCAGTAACTTTCAAGCCCGGGTAAGGTTCCTCGCGTATCATCGAATTAAACCACATGCTCCTCCGCTTGTGCGGGCCCCCGTCAATTCCTTTGAGTTTCACCCTTGCGGGCGTACTCCCCAGGTGGATGACTTAACGCTTTCGCTTGGACGCTTACTGTATATCGCAAACATCGAGTCATCATCGTTTAGGGCGTGGACTACCAGGGTATCTAATCCTGTTCGATCCCCACGCTTTCGTGCATCAGCGTCAATAACGGCTTAGACAGCTGCCTTCGCAATCGGTGTTCTGAGACATATCTATGCATTTCACCGCTACTTGTCTCATTCCGCCGTCTTCAACCGCATTCAAGCACTTCAGTATCAAGGGCACTGCGACAGTTGAGCTGCCGTCTTTCACCCCTGACTTAAAGTGCCGCCTACGCACCCTTTAAACCCAATAAATCCGGATAACGCTCGGATCCTCCGTATTACCGCGGCTGCTGGCACGGAGTTAGCCGATCCTTATTCTTCGGGTACATTCAGCCCACTACACGTAGTGGGGTTTATTCCCCGACAAAAGCAGTTTACAACCCATAGGGCAGTCATCCTGCACGCGGCATGGCTGGTTCAGGGTTGCCCCCATTGACCAATATTCCTTACTGCTGCCTCCCGTAGGAGTCTGGTCCGTGTCTCAGTACCAGTGTGGGGGATTCTCCTCTCAGAGCCCCTAGACATCGTCGCCTTGGTGGGCCGTTACCCCACCAACTAGCTAATGTCACGCGAGCCCATCCATATCCTATGAATATTTAACAGTGTCCCCATGCGGGGTTGCTGTGTCATGCGGTGTTAATCCGGATTTCTCCGGGCTATCCCCCTGATATGGGTAGGTTGCTCACGCGTTACGCACCCGTGCGCCACTCTCACCAGAAGGTAGCAAGCTACCCCCTGGATCCCGTCCGACTTGCATGTATTAGGCCTGCCGCTAGCGTTCATCCTGAGCCAGGATCAAACTCTCCATTGTAAAATGAAGTTTCGATCGAGACTATTTATAAAAATAGAATCGTCTGTATTAATGTTGTTCTCCCGCTCCCGAGATTTTCTGAATTGACTTAACTTAATAAATCTTCAGCTTTCGTCTTCCGACTAATCGCTGCGCTACATGATCATTTAAAGAACTTATGCGGCCTCCGCGTCGCGCCTCGGCCTGTATATCGTGACCCCGGAAGGGTCCTGATCTGTCATTGTTTTCCGGCTCCGGGCGTCGCGCCCTGTGCCGTTCCCCGTAGTTGGGACTGCAAAGGTAAGAGGTTTTTTTTAATCCCCAAAATTTATTTTGAAATAATTTTCGGGGGCTCTTTTCCGGTCATCTTCCGGTGCCCAAAGGCGACCTTCCGATCCGTTCCAATTACCCATATGTCAGTGCCGTTTCCGGCGTCCCTCCCTTGCGGAGTGGTGCAAAGATAGGACAAAACAATCCATATCTCCAAGGGGCCCGGCAAAGAATTTTCGGGGACAGCGCGTAACTGCCTATGCCAATGGCGGATAATTTTCGGGGAAGCGCGGCAGAAAGCGGGTTGCGGGGGTAAAGGGGGCCGTCCGGGGACGGAACGCGGGCAGTGCGGATGCTGGCGCAAGAGTTGTGCGGAGGGCCAGTGCGGCGGATCTCTTGTGCCCGGGGGGATGGCCGACGCGGTCCCGTCGGAAGGCCCCCCTCCCATATTATATTAAACGCTTATTATCCACCCCATCAAAAATATATTCCCTATATTCATTCCGGCGGCCGCCATTTCCGCGGCCACCATCCCCGGTTGCCAGATCCATGGCAGAATCCCCTCTTCATAAAAAAATCCGCAAACCCAACACGCTCTCGCACTGTCCATCCCGCAAAACGGGTACGGCCCCCGTTGCCATTCCCCTAATCTCATACCGGTGCAGGAACAGCCTTGCGGCTTGCCTGGACCTTGTCCGACATGCATCCGAGGTGCATCCGGGGTACTACCGAGGTGAGAGCGTCCCATGGACACGCTCTCACCCCGCTCTCGGTACGCTCTCACCACGCTCTCACCTCGGACAAGGTCCAGACAGGTAAAGTGGGTGAAAAAAGGTAAATTTTAGGTAAAATCTCCGTTTATCGCACGCAGTGCACGATTTACAACCGAAAAGCAATATGGAGGTTAAGCGCTCATATCGGGGTTCCGGCCGGTGCGATTACCGCAAACGCCGGAAAAAGCAGGAAATGGGATGTCTGGGGGTTTTCTGGGCGATAGACCTCCATCCGCCATGCGCTCCAGAGGGGTTGAACTATTTTAGCAGTGCGCCTACACATACCCAAAGCCCGACCGCCCCGTTTTTTTGTTTGCTGAAGCAAACAAAAAAACGGGGCGGTCGGGCAATTTTATCCTATCACCAGTGCTAAAATAGTTGCACCCCTCCGGGGTTACGTGGCGCAATCAGTTGAAAACGCAGGGGCATGTACGAGCCTCTACCTCCGGGCAGGTGCTCTGGGCACAAGTCCGCCACCGCGCAGCCCATCACAAAGGACGTGCGCCAGCGATCCCGTCTGCGAGTTTGGGCCGGGCACAAGTCGGCCAACGCGCAGCCCACTACAAAAGACGTGCGCCAGCGATCCCGTCGGCGAGTTTAGGCCGGGCACAATTCCGCCAACGCAAAGCCCACCACAAAAGACGTGCGCCAGCAAACATATCCAAACTAAATTCATCTCCCCCACAAAACAAAAGCGACCCAATGGCCGCCTTACTATCTCATATCTCAATACTCACATCTAACATCTGCGCAGCTACTGAAATCCACTAATCCCCGTAATGTCCATCCCCGTGATCAATAAATGGATATCATGGGTTCCTTCATAGGTTATTACGGATTCCAAGTTCATCATATGCCGCATAATCGGGTAATCGCCGACGATCCCCATGGCGCCGAGCACCTGACGGGCTTCCCGTGCCACCTGCAGCGCCATATGCACATTGTTGCGCTTGGCCATGGAAATCTGTGCCGCTGTTGCGCGGTCCTCATCTTTCAGCTGCCCTACGCGCAGCGATAACAATTGCGCCTTGCAGATCTCGGTCAGCATTTCTGCCAATTTCTTCTGCTGCAGCTGGAAGGCTGCAATGGGCTTTCCGAACTGCGTCCGTTCCTTTGCGTAGCGCAAGGCTGTTTCGTAGCAGTCCACCGCCGCTCCGATGGCGCCCCAGGAAATCCCATACCTCGCGGAATTGAGGCACGAAAGCGGTCCGCGCATACTGGAGACCTCGGGAAGGACATTCGCCTGCGGGATAAATACATCCTCAAAAACAAGCTCCCCAGTCTTGGAGGCCCGCAGGGACCATTTATTCTTGGTCTCAGGCGTTGTGAAGCCTGCAAACCCACGCTCCACGATCACGCCCCGGATCTTCTTTTCCTCGTCGCGTGCCCACACCACCGCAATATCACAGAGCGGGGCATTGGTGATCCACATCTTTGCCCCCGACAGGCGATAGCCATCACCATCGCGAACCAATTTCGTTTCCATGCTCCCCGGATCGGAACCATGGTTGGGTTCAGTCAGGCCGAAGGCACCGATCAGCTCTCCCGTTGCCAACTTCGGCAGGAAGCGGAGACGCTGTTCCTCCGAGCCGTACTTATATATAGGGAACATAACCAACGAGGACTGCACCGATGCTGCCGAACGGATCGCCGAATCACCGACCTCCAGCTCCTGCATGATCAAACCATACGATATCTGGTCAAGGCCCGCGCCGCCATATTCGACAGGAATGAACGGACCCAAGGCACCGACCGCTCCCAGCTTCCGCATCAGATCGGGAATCTCCCGGTGATCCTGCGCATAGGAATCGATGACAGGGCGGATTTCAGACCGCACAAATTCACGAACGGTATCCCGAACCAAAAGATGCTCGGGCAGGAACAATTCCTCAAGATTTAAGTAGTCCATGGTGTTTGTATATAGTATATATAAAGGTATTGGTTATTTTCTCGTATTCCCCGCTTCGCGACCGTTTTCCATCGCGCTATCCAAGCCGCGGAACTCATCCCCTCCCCTTGCCCAAAGCCAGGGGTTAGCCATCCAGTTTTCCGGAAGGAGCGGAAACTAGCATCTAAATTACGAAATAATTCGACCGGCAATTCATCAAAACAAAAATAATTCTCTATATTTAGTGAAATTTCGAATAATATAAACCATATTATGACATCAAAAGAATTAAAAGCGTTAGGAATAGAAAACGAGAACCTGGGTGGTTCCACAGGGAACAAATGGTTTGCTAAAGGTGAGTTGATCGAATCATACTCCCCTACAAACGGCAAATTAATAGGTAAAGTACGTTCTACGACAAAGAAAGAATACGAGAAAGTTATACAGGAGGCCGAAAAGGCGAAATTGGTGTGGCGGGATATCCCTGCACCGAAGCGCGGTGAGATCGTGCGCCAACTTGGCGAGAAACTCCGCGAGCTGAAACCCATCCTCGGAAAATTGGTGTCCTATGAAATGGGTAAATCCTATCAGGAGGGATTGGGCGAAGTACAGGAGATGATCGATATCTGTGATTTTGCAGTCGGTCTTTCACGTCAGCTCTATGGGAACACCATCCATTCGGAACGACCAGGACACCGCATGTATGACCAATACCATCCTCTAGGGACGGTCGGCATTATCACGGCTTTCAACTTTCCGGTTGCCGTTTGGTCCTGGAATGCAGCATTGGCACTCGTATGTGGCGATGTGGTAGTCTGGAAACCATCGGAAAAAACACCGCTATGTGCGGTTGCCTGTCAGCACATCATCGCTGACATCCTAAAGGCAAACAAACTTCCTGAAGGCATATCTTCGATCATTACCGGCGATGCCGAAGTGGGGAAATGGATTGCTGAGGACGAGCGCATTCCATTAGTTTCCGCAACAGGCTCTACGCGCATGGGTAAGCAGGTGGCTGCAACCGTGGCTCAGCGCTTGGGGAAATCACTCTTGGAACTCGGCGGCAACAACGCCATCATCGTTACGCCAAGTGCAGACCTTAAGATGACCATCATCGGCGCGGTATTCGGCGCTGTAGGTACAGCTGGTCAGCGCTGTACGAGCACCAGACGCTTGATCATCCATGAAAGCATCTACGACAAGGTGAAGAAATCATTGGTAGATGCTTACAAACAGATCAAAATCGGCGATCCGTTGGACAGCAACAACCACATGGGTCCATTGATCGATACGGCAGCGGTAGACATGTACCTAAGTGCCTTGGATAAGGTAAAGGCCGAAGGCGGCAAGCTTTTGACGAAGGGCGAAGTCCTGAAAGGGAAAGGCTACGAGAGCGGCTGTTATGTAACCCCGGTTATTGCAGAGGTGGAGAATGAGTACGAGATCGTGCAGCATGAAACCTTTGCCCCGATCCTGTACCTGATCAAATATACAGGCGAGGTGGACAACGCCATCGCCTTGCAGAACGGTGTGAAACAAGGGCTTTCCTCAGCCATTATGACGAATAGCCTGCGCGAATCAGAATTGTTCCTGAGCCAGAACGGGTCGGACTGTGGCATTGCCAACGTGAACATCGGCACCTCGGGTGCTGAAATCGGTGGCGCATTCGGTGGCGAAAAAGACACTGGTGGAGGCCGCGAATCCGGTTCCGACGCTTGGAAGATCTACATGAGAAGACAGACAAACACCATCAATTATACAACCAATCTACCGTTAGCACAAGGTATCAAATTTGATTTATAGTACCATTATGAGAGAAACGCATCAAAAACTTGCAAGACATATTCTGGCAGACGGTCTGCCGGTCGTGATGGACCTGGAGAAATCCCACGGTTCGTACATCGTGGATATCGATGGCAAGGAATACCTGGACATGTTCAGCATGTTCGCATCATCACCGGTGGGATACAACCACCCCTATATTCTTGCCAACACCGCACAATTGGAAAAGGCATCGGTCAATAAACTTGCCCTATCGGATATCTATCCGGATGAGTATGCCGATTTCCTGGAAACTTTCGAGCGTGTGGGCATTCCACAAGAATTGGGATATTGCTTCTTCATCGACGGCGGTGGACTGGCGGTAGAAAACGCTCTGAAAGCGGCATTCGATTGGAAAACACGCCTGAACCTTGCCAACGGCATCGATCAGGAAGCCAGTCAGGTCATCCATTTCAAACAGGCATTCCATGGCCGCACGGGTTATACGCTATCCTTGACCAACACCAAGGACCCTCGGAAATACATGTACTTCCCAAAATTCGATTGGCCACGGATCACCAATCCGAAATTGAAATTCCCGTTGACGGAAGAAACCATCAATGAAACCATCGAAGTGGAAAAGCAGGCCATTCAGGAAATTGAAGCAGCCATTGCCAAAAACCCCAACGATATCGCATGTCTGATCCTGGAACCGATCCAAGCAGAAGGTGGCGACAACCATTTCCGTAAGGAATTTTTCCAGCAGTTGCGCGAGATCTGCGATAAAAATGATATCATCCTGATCCTTGATGAGGTGCAGACTGGGATTGCCATGACGGGTAAAATGTGGTGCTACCAACATTATGGCATTGTACCGGATGTCATTTCCTTCGGAAAGAAAACACAGGTATGCGGAATCTTGGCCAGCAAGGAGAAATTCGACCGCGTAGAGAAAAACGTATTCAAGGAATCGAGCCGCATCAACTCCACCTTCGGTGGAAACTTGGTGGACATGGTCCGATTCAAATTGATCCTGGAAATTATCGAGCAGGAAAACCTAGTGGAGAAAGCAGCTACTTTGGGTGAGTATCTACAGGGCAAACTGCAGGATCTGGCAGAGAAACACGATGCGATTTCCAATGTTCGCGGGAAAGGACTTTTGGCAGCATTTGACCTCCCTTCAGAAGAAGCGAGGGATAAATTTGTTGCCGACCTGATGAAGGAGAACCTATTGATCCTGGGCTGTGGCGACCGCAGCATTCGCTTCCGTCCGCACCTGACCGTAACGAAGGAAGATCTGGACAAAGCATTGGCGATTATCGACAAAACGATCGCATAAAGCCCTTATTCACATAAACGCTATATATAACCTGAAGGTTGCCCCGATCGTGGGCAGCCTTTTTTTATGCTGCCCTTTTCCCTCTTTCACGTATATATATCCACTCAGGAACGCCATCGCCTTATTTTTACAAAAAATCGGTTAAGTAGCCCCCGGCAGACCCTATCGATTACGGTCAAATTCGTACCTTTGTAAATTATGTCGGATATCATTCAATTGCTTCCAGATTCAGTCGCAAATCAGATTGCTGCGGGGGAGGTCGTACAGCGACCAGCCTCAGCGGTGAAGGAACTGATGGAAAATGCGATCGATGCGGGAGCAGACCATATAAAACTTATCATAAAAGATGCGGGCAAGTCATTGATCCAGGTGATCGATAATGGCTGTGGGATGAGCGTTACGGATGCACGTCTCTGTTTTGAGCGGCATGCGACCTCCAAGATCCGGAAGGCGGAGGATCTTTTTGCGATCCGCACGATGGGATTCCGTGGAGAAGCCATGGCCTCGATTGCGGCCATTGCTCATGTGGAACTGAAGACACGTCGCGTTGAGAATGAACTGGGCACGGTAATAGAGATTGAAGGATCTGAAGTGATCCAGCAGTTTCCCGATCAGGCCCCTGCGGGTACGAGCATTTCGGTGAAGAATCTCTTTTACAATATCCCCGCGCGCCGGAATTTCCTGAAAAGCAACTCCGTGGAGCTGCGCCATGTCATTGACGAGTTCCAACGCATCGCCCTGGCCCATCCGGAGATTTTCTTTTCCTTCCACAGCGATGGGAACGAATTGTTCCACCTGCCAAAGGAAGCGCTGAAGCAGCGCATCGTCCACTTGTTCGGCAACAGCTACAACCAGCGTCTGGTGCCCGTGGAAGAAACAACTACCATCCTGAACATCAAAGGTTTCATCGGCAAGCCTGAATTTGCGAAGAAAACGCGCGGCGAGCAGTTCTTCTTTGTCAACAACCGGTTTATCAAGGATCCGTACCTCAACCATGCGGTATTAAACGCCTATGAGGAAATCCTGCCTGCCGACACCTTTCCGTTGTATGTGCTGTTCATCGATATCGACCCTTCCAAGATCGATATCAACGTGCATCCGACAAAAACGGAAATCAAATACGAGGACGAAAAGGCCATCTATGCAATCCTTCGCTCTGCGGTAAAGCGCAGCTTGGGTCGATTCAATATTGCACCAACACTGGATTTCAATCAGGAGACCGGGTTTGATACGTTGATTACACCGAAGCCATTGGACGAAATCCAGGCACCGACCATCAGCTTCAACCCAAACTTCAACCCTTTTGATGACGGCACGGCACGCCCGACGCGTACCTATACCGCACCGGAGCAATTGGAGCGCAAGACGAGTATCCCGCAGAATTGGGATAGCCTGTACCAGATTACGGAAACGGAGGAAGTGGAACAGCTATCGCTATTGCCGGAGGAGAGCAGTAGCGAAAAAGAATTTATCCAGCCTTCGGACCAACCTAAAAAGCAGTTCTTTCAGTTGCACAACCGCTATATTGTCTCGCAGATCCACTCGGGTTTTATGCTGATCGACCAGCAAGCGGCGCACGAACGTATACTTTTTGAACAATTTCAACAACAATTAGTGCAGAATCAAGGTTCTAGTCAACAGAGCTTGTTTCCGCAGACCGTAGACCTGAATCCGGCAGACTTTGCCCTGGTCCAGGAAATACTGCCGGAGATCCATGCTTTGGGTTTTCAGTTACGCCCTTTTGGGAAAACTACGTATATTGTTGACGGAATCCCCGCAGACCTGGAGAACATCAATGAAAGTCAGATCATTGAGAAGCTTCTGGAGGATTTTAAACATCAGAGTGACCTGCGCTTGAGCAAGCGGGAGCGGCTGGCAAAAAGTTTGGCCAAGAATGCTTCCATCAAACCGGGCACCAAATTGGATAACGAGGGCATGGCCGATCTGATCGATCGCCTATTTGCGTGTGAGTCTCCGAATATTTCCCTGACGGGGAAACCGGTCATCATTACCATTACCCTGCAGGAACTGGCCGAGCGATTCGGTAGAACAAACTAAGATCGAAGAAAATAGGATATGAACAACTTTTTGGGAAATTTACCAACGATAACAAAGAACCTTTTAATCATAAATGTGCTTCTTTTCCTGGCCACGCTAGCTTTCGAACCGCTATATGGCCTACTGGGTGTCTTCTACCCAGACTCGCCAAATTTTAAGGTTTGGCAAGTGATTTCTTATATGTTCATGCACGGCGGTATTGGCCACATATTCTTCAATATGTTCGCTTTGGTCATGTTTGGATCCGTTATCGAAAATGTATTGGGGCAGAAGAAATTCTTCAACTACTATTTCATCTGCGGATTGGGCGCATTAGTCCTGCAATATGGCGTACAGGCCTTCGAGGTATTCCAAATTACGAATACCATCATGCCTTGGCATAAATACGGTACGGCATTCATGAATAACCTAACAATGGAACAGGCCGATGTAATCTCCTCCATTTACCGCACACCATTGGTCGGTGCATCGGGAGCTATCTACGGACTGCTGTTGGCCTATGGATATTTATTTCCAAATGCTGAACTGATGCTAATCTTTCTACCGGTTCCGATCAAGGCAAAATATTTCATCCCTATTCTGATCGTTATCGAAGTTGTATTAGGCTTCTCGAGCTCAGGCTCTTCCATTGCGCATTTAGCCCATGTCGGCGGTGCTCTATTTGGATTTATATTGTTGAAAGTGTGGGGTATCAGACGGACAAACTATTATTAGGCTATTAATAGGATAATCGAGCGAGAAATGAAAAAGGAAAGCGGAATAAAAATGTTCTTTAGGACAACCTACCAGACAGGTTCGCCTATCCCTTATATCCTATCGATTCAGGTCTTGCTCTTCGTGCTCATCCACATTGCGGACCTGTTGGTGGAGCTGAACGTCATCAAATTCCCGCTGTACGATTGGTTGGTCGGCCAACTGAGCCTACCCAACACCTTCGCCGCCTTTATCCGCCAACCTTGGTCGTTGATCACCTATCCGTTCCTTTATGTCGGTCTGTTCAACATCGTTTTTGACTGCCTTTGGCTGTACTGGATTGGCAACAGCTTCTTGAATTTTTTGAACAAGCGGCAATTTCTGTTTGTCTTCTTCAGCAGCTTCCTGCTTTCCGGCGTGGTCTACCTTGCGCTGGGCAATATCGACTTCTTAGCCAAAGGATCCATGCCCTTCCTATTTTCAAATGCCATGGGTTTGGCCTCTGTTGTTGCCGGCCTGCTGCTGTTGGCACCCAATATGGAAATTCGGTTATTCCTATTCGGAACTGTTAAATTCAGGACCATCGCCATTATTTTCTTTACTTTACAGCTGTTATTCTACATCTTTGCAAACAGATCGGGCGCAGTGGCTTATGGATTTGCCATCGCGTGGGGGTTCCTGTTCATGCAGCAACTGAAGAACGGGAACGACTGGAGCACAATCTTTTCGATTAAGCCAAAGCAGAAGTTGAAAATCGTGCATCAGACACCGAAAACACCCAGTTATAGAAGCTACAAAGCAGATTTGCCAAACCAAGAAGTGATTGACGATATATTGGATAAAATTTCACAAAGTGGATATGAAAGTCTATCTTCACGGGAAAAAGAAATCCTTTTCAAGGTCAGTAGAGAAGAACAAGAATAATGTTAATCAAAAAAAAGAATTTAGGTTTCTTCAGTAAAACCATCATGCTCGGCAACTTCGCCGCAATCCTGGTTCTTTTACTGTGCTATTCAGCATCCATGATCAACCCTAAATCGTTCTGGCCTATTTCTTTCTTGGGACTTGGCTATTTGCCCATCCTGATCATCAATATCGGCTTTATTGTCTATTGGGTTCTCCGGAAGCCGAAATACGCCATTTTTTCCTTGGTCGCAATTCTCATCGGCTGGAACCTGATGAGCAAGCATATCACCTTCCATACGCCCGATCCGGTTAAAACCGGTGACTCCAGCCTGCGCGTCATGACCTACAATGTACACATGTTGGCACCCGTAGATAAATCGGATAAACCGGCAAAGGAACGGTTTGCCGAAGTGATCGAGGAGGTAAACCCGGATGTCCTCTGCCTCCAGGAGTTCAGCAGCACCATTAAAGGGACCAAGCGGTTCAGTGAGACCATCAAGGAAAGAGCCAAATTTGACAGTTATTACTTTGCACCCTCCCAACAGAATGAGTACAATGCCTATGGTCAGGTTATCTTTTCCAAATTCCCGATCATCAACTCGGGATTGATCAAGAAAAACGAATACGGCATAAACCGCATTATCTATGTGGATATCGTCAAGAACGCTGATACGCTGCGTGTTTACAATGTGCATTTGCGTTCCTTTGGCTTGCAGGATGAGGACAAAGAATTCATCCAGAACCCCAAAAATGCAGGTGGCAATGAGGAGACCAAGACCAAGCGGGTGGGCCGTAAGTTAAAATGGGCTTTTGAACAGCGCAGCTTGCAGGCGGAATCCCTATTTGCACACATGAAGGAAACAAAGTTTCCGAAGATCGTTATGGGCGATTTCAACGACACACCGATGTCCTATAGCGTTAACCTTATCGGAAAGGATATGAAAAATGCATTCCAGGAAAAAGGAAATGGATGGGGCGTAACGCATTTTGAGATGCTGCCGATCCTACAGATCGATTATATCTTCTGCGAGAAAAACTTCATGGTCAACAATTACCAGATCGTGAAGAAGAAACTTTCGGACCACTACCCTGTTTACGCGGATCTTCGCGTCAATTAACGCCGATTGCTCGCAAGGGTTTGGACAGGTTTAATCTGCCCCAATGCTTGCTCCACAAAAGCATCATTCCGGTTTTTCACCTTAAAGTACGCTTCCCTACCAAAGTAATACCTGCCTACCAGGGCTTCGATATCCGACTGGATCAGGTCGTGCAGATCCTGCTGCTTTCTTGGCGAAATACGCCAACCTTTGTCGGCAAGGAAACGCATGAACCCATTGTATTCAGAAGCAGGGAGAGTATACCCCTGCAGGAAGTTCTCTATGGAATAGGCCGGCAATTTCTTAGTGAACCTACTGTACACGAATTGCTCCAGCATACTCGACCGCATCAGATCTTGGTACAATAAACTAACCTCATTGGAGTCCACCGGCACGATCACATCCGGCACGATACCACCACCACTGTACAATTTCTTACCTAACTTGGTCTGGTAGGACATGGCGTGGGCATAGGTGGTATCCAGGGACCACAGGCCATGGTACATGGAGGCGTAATCCTGCATGTTCGACCAATTCGGTGTGTATTTTCGTTGTATGCTCCGACCCAAAGGGGTATAGTATCTGGCGATGCTCAAGTTGATGGTCGACCCGTCCGAGAAGTCGAATAGTTCCTGCACTGTTGCCTTCCCGTATGTTCGTCTTCCAATCAGCGTCCCCCGATCCCAATCTTGGATAGCACCCGAGACCACTTCACTGGCGGAAGCCGTACGTTCATTCACCAAGAGAATTAATTTTCCTTGCGCATACGCCCCCTTCCCTTCGGAAAGGTAATCTTGGCGCAACTCATGGGCACCTTCGGTGTATACCACCAAGCGTTGATCGGTAAAGAATTCCGAAGCCATTTTGATGGCAATATGGAAGTAACCACCACCGTTATCCCGAAGATCGAGAATCAGGTTCTTGGCTCCCTGTTTTTTTAGGTCGATGACCGCAGTTTTAAATTCCTCAGCTGTTTTCAGGGAGAACCTCCGGATACGGATAAATCCCACGGTAGGCTCCAACATGTAGGCAACATCCAAGGAACTGACATTGATCTGGTCGCGGACAGCCTTTAACACCAATGGAGTGGTTAGGGAATCGCGCAATACGGCCATTTCCACGGAGCTGCCCCGTTTGCCACGCATCAATTTCTCGACCTCTTCCTTGCTCACCGTCTTTCCGGCAAGTTCTTTCTTTCCAATGCGTAGGATCCGATCGCCCACCTTGAAGCCACCTTTATCCGCCGGACCATTGGTAATCAGGCCGACTACTAGCAATGTATCGTTCAGGTTGAAATACTCCATACCGATCCCTTCAAAGGTTCCTTCGAGAATCTCCGTTTGCGATTGGGATTCATTGGGCATCAAAAAAGTCGAGTAGGGATCCAAGTGCGAAATAATGTGGTTGATAGCGCCATTTTGCACGCTGTCCATATTGATGCTGTCCACATAGCGCGTGGAAATCAAATCGACAACCTGTTGGATTTTATAGGCATTATCGGAAAGTCCAATAGGCACCAAAGACCCCCCTGAAGTAACCCGTTGCTGGTCAGAATAATTCTGCCCAAGGATTAACCCCAATAAGAGGGTAGCAGCGTAAGTTGCCGCCACAAATATGTTTCTTTTTCTACCTTTTTGCATTTTTTGGTTCGGTTCCCAAAAGTAAGGACTTAACAGTTTGTTTAAAAGAAATTTAATACAAATATTTAGTAACAATTAACAGTCCAAAACAGAAGTGGTTTGGTAATAATTCCGCAATTTTCGATAATTTTACGGATACCATGCATGAAATAGAACCATATTACAATTGGCGGGATGATTATATCGCCTCGGAAGACGAAAGAAGCCCCTTCTTTGGCACGATATACAATGAATTTGAATTCGATAAACAGGTCTATAATTACCTTTTGCACCCACAATGGGATTTCTTTGGGTCACAAACGCTGTACCTGAAGGTGCTGTACGTTGATTATGATCTTTCATATACCATAATAGAGCTTATTGGGGAGTGGAACGATGCCATTTACAACGACATCATGATCTTAAAGCGCGAGCTGATCGACTTGATGATCGGGGAAGGCATTACGAAGTTCATCCTGATCGGAGAAAACGTCCTGAATTTCCATGCGTCTGATGACTCCTATTACGAGGAATGGTTCAATGATATTGAGGATGGCTGGATCGTCGGCCTGAACTTCCGCGAGCATGTCATCAAGGAATTTGCGGACAACCATATCGACTATTATATCAACTTTGGGGAATACCTGAACTACTTCCCTTGGCGGACGTTAAAACCGAAGCAGCTCTTCCATCACATCGAGGAGCACATGCAGCGGCGATTAACCTAACACATTAACCTAAAGAAATGCCGTAATAGGCTGGCGTATTTTAGCTTAATACGCTATAATTTGTTAAATTTGCCCATCAAAACTTTGTAATTATGTCATTCAGAATAGAAAAAGACACCATGGGTGAAGTTCAGGTTCCTGCAGACAAATACTGGGGAGCACAGACTGAACGTTCTAGAAACAACTTTAAGATCGGTCCGGCAGCGTCCATGCCACATGAAATCATCGAAGGATTTGCATACCTTAAAAAAGCTGCTGCTTACGCAAACTGCGAGCTAGGTGTATTGCCGCAGGAAAAACGCGATGCGATCGCAGCGGTATGTGATGAGATCCTTGCCGGCAAGTTGGACGATCAATTTCCTTTGGTTATCTGGCAGACAGGTTCTGGAACCCAATCCAACATGAACGTGAATGAAGTTGTGGCCAACCGTGCACAGGTTCTTGCTGGCGGCAAGATCGGTGAAGGTGAGCCGGTATTGAAAGCGAACGATGATGTAAACAAATCCCAATCGTCCAACGACACCTTCCCTACCGGTATGCACATTGCAGCATATAAAGCAGTGGTTGAAGTTACCATTCCTGGCGTTGAGAAGCTTCGCGATACATTGAAAAAGAAATCTGATGAATTCATGAACGTAGTTAAGATCGGTCGTACGCACCTTATGGATGCTACTCCACTTACATTAGGTCAGGAATTATCAGGCTATGTTGCGCAATTGAACTACGGTATTAAGGCAGTGAAGAACACGTTGGCACACCTTTCCGAATTAGCACTTGGTGGAACAGCTGTAGGTACTGGTTTGAACACGCCGAAAGGATACGACGTATTGGTAGCGAAATATATTGCTGAATTCACGGGTCTTCCTTTCGTTACTGCTGAAAATAAATTCGAAGCCTTGGCTGCACACGATGCTATCGTTGAGACACACGGTGCCTTGAAGCAATTGGCTGTCGCATTGAATAAAATTGCCAATGATATCCGTATGCTCGCTTCTGGACCACGCTCCGGAATTGGTGAGATCTTGATTCCTGAGAATGAACCGGGATCATCCATTATGCCTGGAAAGGTGAACCCTACACAATGTGAAGCATTGACCATGGTCGCTGCACAGGTTATGGGTAATGATGTGGCGATTACCATCGGTGGAACACAGGGTCATTATGAACTGAACGTATTCAAACCGGTAATGGCGGCTAATTTCTTGCAATCCGCTCGTTTAATCGGTGATGCATGTGTATCTTTTGAAGAACACTGTGCTATCGGTATCGAACCGAACTACGACCGCATCAAACAATTGGTGGATAATTCCTTGATGCTCGTAACAGCGTTAAACACCAAGATCGGTTATTATAAAGCTGCAGAAATTGCACAGACTGCACATAAGAACAATTCTACCTTAAAGGAAACAGCCATCAAGTTGGGCTATGTTACAGCTGAAGAGTTTGACGAGTGGGTTAAACCTGAAGAAATGGTAGGTAGCTTAAAATAATCTAGTGAATAGAACGAAAAGCACATATTTTCCATGGATAGCATACCTGAGCCTCTGCTTGGGTATGCTCTCTATTTTTGCGGGATGCCAACGGCACTCCGACATGCAGGATGAAGGGGAAGATTACCTGCAGGGAATCTGGGTCCAGGACTCCATCCCCGGTCAAGCAGCGATGCTCAACTACACCCTTCATGAAATGAAGTTCACCTGTGATTCCATCTACGTAACCATGCATGTCCATAACAAGGTCAAGAGTATTCCTGACAGCTGTTATGGCGATGGTACCTGGACGGAAACCGCAAAGGCTGTGTACTCCGTACGGCAGGACAGCATGATCGTCGAAGGTGTATATACCAAACCAAATGGCAAGCAGAAGATTTCCGGCTGCCATAAACATGGCCAATATATCCCCCGCTTCATGATCTCCGCAAAGGGCGGCGACAGCCTGATCCTGGAGAATAAATTCGAAGGCAGACCCATTGTTCTGCGCAAAACTGCGGATATCACATGCGTCCCTAAAAAGAGATGGGAACTGTAAGGCATTTTGCCTACACACTCTCCCCGATATCGGGTTGAGCCAAAGCAGTACATATAAAACGAGGTTTCACTTTCCCAAGTGAGTAGAAGAAAAACCATACATTAAAAAAGCCGCTCGTGATTTTTCACAAGCGGCTTTTTAATATAATTTATGTAGCCTAGCTATCCTTAGTTGATCAATCGGGTTTCATCCGATGATTTGAGGATATGGTTCTTCAATTCCGTTTCTGCCTGTTGCAATTCGCCTTCGGCCACTTTCCGTTTCTCACGTCCTTCGCGCTGTATGCGCAATACCTCCTCAATAGTGGCAATAATATCCGTATTGGCTTTCTTGATGGTGTCCATATCGATAATACCGCGCTCGGTTTCCTTTGCCACGTTTATGGTTGCTTCCTTCAGCATCTCCGAGTTGCGCTTCAACAACTCATTGGTGGCATCGGTAATGGCACGTTGTGCCTCCAGCGCGCTCTGTGCGTGTGCAATACCCATGGTCAGGACCATTTGGTTCTTCCACAGTGGCAGTGTATTCACGATACTGGATTGGATCTTTTCCATCAGCGAAGAGCTGTTGCTCTGGATCATGCGGATCTGAGGGGCGGTCTGCAGCACCACCATACGCGTCAGTTTCAGGTCATGGATCTTGCGCTCAAAACGAACCACATGCTGCTCCATATCCTTATACTCCTGTACTTTATGCTGATCTCCCGTTGCTTCCGCTTCGGCTTTCAGCGCAGGCAGGGTCGTGCTCAATACCTCTTCCAATTTCTCTTCTCCCGCTTGGATATGTAGAGAAAGATCCTTGAAGTACTGCTGGTTCTGCACAAAAAGCTTATCAAAGATATTGACATCCTTCGCTAAATTCTTGTAGTGACCTTCCAGTTTCAATTCAATGGTATGGATATTCTTCTCTACGGAAGCATACTCCGTCCGCATGCGGCCGATTTTCTTCTTGATGTTATCAAAGAATGGCAACAACGGTTTCTTGTTCAACTTCTCATCGAAATCCCGGATTTCCGAACGAAGGTTCACAAGGATATCCTCGGCACCGCCAAGGTCCTTGGTGCGCACCTGCTTCAGGATCTCATTCGAGAAGTTGCTGACATTGCTCTGTGCACCCACGCCAAACTGGATCACATCGGTAGTTGACTTTAGGTTAATCTTTTCTTTATATTGTTGGATGAGCGCTTTCTCTTCTTCGGTAAAATTTACCTTCATTTCCGAGGGCTTGTTCTGCCCTTGCTCATCATCTAAATGTGTCAAATCTAAATTTGCCATAATATCTTAATCTTTTAAGAGGTTTCTACTTTTTAGTGTCTGTATATATACATCGGTCTCTGCCGAAACATCCAACATGCCCATTTTAAACTGATTGGTTACTTCCTGCTCGATAGCCTGAGCAGCCTGACGGATAACATCCTCCAATTTGCGCTTGGAGTCGAAAGTAACCTGGTTATTCAGCTTTGCATTTTCCAGCTCATCGTATTGCATCAGCACATTCACGATGGTGGAATGGCGGACCAAGAATTTCTCGGCCTCCCGTTTATCTTTTTTCTCCAACAGCTGGAAGAGTCGCAAAATATTGTCGATGTCCTTATGGATTCGTGTATTATCAATTTCCTTACGCCAGTGCAGCAAGCGCTCGACGAAAAATTGGGGCGTATCGATTGTAGGTGCGGATATCTCCAGACGTTTTTGTGAGTCAATGGTTGAAATCCAATACAGCTCCCGCACTTCGCCCAATTCCAAGCGGCGCAAATAGGGCTTCAACTGATTCAGCAACAATGCATTCCCCACCACATAGGATAACATGGATCCGCCCAATGTCAACAACATCGCCTGACTCAATGCCCCAAAGAAATAAAAGAAGGAAACCATCAAAGCCAATTCAATACCCAACATCACCCAAGCAATACCCATCCACGAACGGACCTTGGCCTTGCTGGCCTGCGACATCATTACCAAGGGATAGATGTGAATAGGCAATGGAATGAACATCAATATCGATAATATTGTCCAGATCGTTTGCCTTATTTCCCAAGGCCTACTTTTTTTCGTTGCCCAACCCATTCTCTAATTTAATTATTATTTGTAAAAATACACCAATTCTCATTCCAATGCATTGTATCCACCACTTAATTAGGTAATTGGCGGATTTCCACCTGCCATTACGGCATTTTTGTCGGTGAATTTCCCTACCGAATTCCTGGTTTTCTCCAATCATGAAAGAAGTTGACCGAATGTACCATCCAATTCTGAAAACTTTTAGGAATCT
Organism: Sphingobacterium lactis; assembly: GCF_011046555.1. Lineage (NCBI taxonomy): Bacteria > Pseudomonadati > Bacteroidota > Sphingobacteriia > Sphingobacteriales > Sphingobacteriaceae > Sphingobacterium > Sphingobacterium lactis. Next base: position 1,264,739 of record NZ_CP049246.1, on the reverse strand, counting down.
AAATCGCTACCCTTTCCTCGGTTCACCAATTCCAGCACAACAGCATATTGTCCTTTCCTATCCCATCTAGCAATCACCCAGGCAATAAAGCTCAGGTTAAAGATATCCTGATTTTCCGCAACTTCCAGCATCCGCAAAACCGACTCTCGAAATCGGGGATCCTCCGAAACACTGGGCTTTTGGAAATACCGTTCTAATAAGGACACGAAATCCAGCACTCTTGTTTCCTTTATTTCCGACAAATAAGCGCGATACCTTCGTTTAAAACTTGTCAAGCGGGAGGATGCAAGCTCCATGTTCTCAAATTGGGCATGAACCATGGCCTCCATCAGGGTCTTCCGAATCGTCCAGAGCATCCCCAACTTCTTCTCGTACCAGGCGTCACTGTGTGTCAGCTTGGCCAGCACCTTGAGCGCTGCAGGATCATTCTGCTGCGCAAGGAACATGACTTTGCACAGCAATAGATCTTCCACATCCTCATCCTTCGCCTGTCGCGGCATTTTCTCAAAAGCATGGTCCAGGACCACCAAGGCTTGGTCTGCCAACCCCATAAAATGGTAATCCAATGCAAAGAGCATTTGCTGCCGCAGAAAAAACTGGGATAGGTAGACTTTATGGTCTGCCAAAACAGCAGTCATCCGATCCAGATAGCCCACGCTTTCGCCGAACGCCCGATTCCGAAGGGTGAAATTAGCCAGATAGTACAGAATATGCAGGTGGTAAAAGACATGATTGGTCTTTTCAAGCGGCCGTGTCGAGATGAACTTCCGGCTCCGCTCCAGGTATTTATCGATTAGACTGTAGTTCTGATAGATAGCTGCGTACTCATTAGCAATGTAGAGGATCTGATAGAGTGATTTATAGTTCATCAGATCTAGCACATTGATCTGGTAGTGCCTGATGGTACGTTCGATCAGGTCGGTCAGATTGACCACCTTACCTTCCAGATGGATCGCCTTCAACTCCTTTCGCAAGGAGGCGTAGGCAAGATTGAGCTTCGCTTCGCGCTGCAGGTGGTTCTGATTGATCCTGAACCGCTCCGTCAGTTTTTCTAAGTCCAGGTTGGGGTCCATGTGGGAAAATTGGAGGCGCAGCATGAGCAACTCATTCAATAGGCTGTACTGTTCGTGCTCTTCGGCCAATCGCTCCGCCCGTACCAAGGTCCGGAAGCCAATCTTTTCCATATCATTCTCCAACAGAAACCGAGACACCACCAAATAACGCAGGATCTCTAGACTTTCGTGGCTATTGCGCTCGAAGCTCCGCTGGGACAGGTATTGCAGCAGATTATCCTGTAGCCTTTTCCGTAGCGCATGGTAGGCATCAGGAGATTGTTCGGGTTCATATAACTTTTTTGCATGATGGATATCGTCAGTTTTCAACAAATCGAACAATTTGATATTCTTTACGTCTGCACGGGTGTTTTTACGGGATAGAAAGGTTTTGAAATCACTTTTATCCTGATCATCAAGCAGATTTATTAAGGTCGACAGTGTATCCATACGACTAAAATTTTGACATGAACTGGTATAAATATACAGATTATATCGTCAGTTTATATCGATTATTTGATTGATGGGGCAAAAAATCTATCGGAAATTTGAGTCAGTATTTAATCAGTATTTAAATTAAAAACAAAAAGTTATGGAACCGCTAAATAAAAAAATCGAAGAATTGACAACACACATCAACCCTGTTGATGACAACAAAAAACCATTCAAACCAACTTCCGCTTTTGTGGGCGCCTCGTGGATCGCCTTACTCGTTGGCGTAGTTGGTTATTGTATCGGTCTGTGGAATGCCACCATGGAGCTGAATGAAAAGGGATACTATTTTGTTATCCTCTTGTTCGGTCTGTTTTCGGTGATCTCCGTACAGAAAAGTGTACGTGATAAGGTAGAGGGCCTTCCTGTTACGGAATTGTATTACGGCCTGAGCTGGTTCGCTACACTCGCGGCCATCATCCTGCTGATCATCGGCCTATGGAATGCCGATCTATTGCTAAGTGAAAAAGGATTTTACGGCATATCGTTCATACTAAGTGTATTCGCTGCCATTGCTGTGCAGAAAAATACACGCGACGCAAAATTATTTAAGGACGAAATCTTATAACTTAGCGGTTGCCCTGCAGTGCCCGAGGACTGGGCCTGTAGGGTTTTTTCGCGAATTCATTTTTTCGTTAAATTCCCTATTAATTTGACATCATGAACGATTTAGAACGCAAGGACATCGAACTCCTCTCCTTCCATAGCGATATGGACAGGAAAGATATCCAGACGTCGCTTGAAAAACATATCTATCCGAATCAGGACGCGTGGGCGTCCTTTATACGGATCACATTGATTACACTCGCCATCGGCTTTATGGCCGCGGGAATTGTTTTCTTCTTTGCCTACAATTGGGCGGACCTCGACAAGCTCATAAAATTGGGCATCGTGCAAGGCCTTGTCATTGGGTGCATTATCCTGATGCTTGTTCTCCGAATAGATCCGCTCTATAAGCAGATCATCCTCACGGCAGCATCCCTGTTGGTCGGGGTGCTATTCGCCGTATTTGGACAGGTATATCAAACCGGGGCGGATGCGTATGATTTTTTCCTGGCCTGGACAATTTTTATCACCCTTTGGGTCTTAGTTGCCAATTTTCCACCCCTATGGCTGTGTTACATTGGCCTGGTCAACCTGACAATCTTTCTGTTTTACGAACAGGTCGCGCAGCACATGGACTTCATCTACGTCGCATCTGGTATCTTTGTGCTCAATGCGGCAATTTTAGCGCTATCCGTTTGGCTAAAAGAACAACAGGGCAGATCTATCCCAACCTATTTCACCAATCTATTGGGGCTGGCTGCTGCCATTTGGTCCATCTACGCCAATTTATTTTGGATTCTGGAAGCTAGAAATTTGGACGCCCCTATGATCTTAGCTGCCACCGCCCTATTTTATGCCTTGGGGATACGTTACGGCATCCGTAAGAAAAGCGCCTTTTACCTCGGCCTGATACCATTCAGTTGTGTCATCATCCTATCTGGCGTATTGATCAAAATTTCTGACAGCACCGGAATGGTGTTGTTTATCAGCGCTTTTATCATCACCTCAGTGAGCTTTATCGTATGGAATATCTTAAAAATGCAAAGGAGGGTGCAAAATGAACGATAACCAACATATAGATCGGGTAATTTCCACGGTGGAATCATCAATCGGACATCGGTTGGAAGTCGACCGATTGGGTCTTGAAACCGCATATAGTCAGGATCGAAACAGCCATTCGTTAACCGTCAAGGTGATTTCCATCATCGGAGGTATTCTTGCGAGTGCGCTATTTGTGGGATCCCTTTATATTGCACGGCTCGATCAGACTGTCCCTTTACTCCTCATTCTTGCCCTGGTATTCTTCTCCGCGGCCATCCTGATCAACAAAAAATATGACAAGGTCATTCTGGATGCTGTTTCCGTATCCATGTATGCCCTTTCCTATCTGCTCTTGGCCATGGGCTTAGAGCCCCTACCGGGAATTTCTACGATGGAAATCACATGCGTCTTCTTTGCCTTAGGCATAGTTACCTTGCTGATCAGTAAAAGTTACATCCTCACGTTTATTGCAATCCTAGTATGCGCCGGTAGTCCAGCCATCCTAATTTTCGAACTGGACATTCCAGCGCTATCCCATATATTACTCATCATCTGGACATTTCTATTTCTTCTGCTCACCTGGAATGAACCCCGGTTGATGAGTATGCCGTCGATGAAGAACAAACGATACCTGGCCATGCGGACCGGACTGCTCTTCGGGATTCTATATTACCTATACCTTGTGAGCAAAACAGATGGTTTTGAAATCGAGTGGCAATGGAACCTGGTGAGTTCAGGATTCTTGATCATCATGACCATGTGGGTGATCAATTGCCTTTTGAACAGGTTCAACTGTGATGAAACAGGCAAGAAGATTTTCATTTTCACGGCCGTGACCATCTGTTTAGGGCTTACAGCGATGTATCCTGCCATTTCCGGCTCCATCCTGCTGCTCTTATTGAGCTTCAAAGTAAATTACAAGACTGGCATTGCTCTTTCCATTGCCGCAATACTGTATTTCGTAGGTATGTTTTATTATGACCTCAACATTTCACTGTTGCATAAGTCTATAGCCATGATGGTATCCGGGGTATTCTTTCTTCTGCTTTATTTTATAATCTTCAAAAAACCGAGAACACATGAAAAAGCTTAGCATCATCTTCATCGTAATCAATTTGATTGCATTATTGGGCTATTTCAACTACAGTATCGTCCAGAAAGAGAAATTGCTCCATCAAGGAAAACTGGTATTCCTGGAAATCGCACCTGTAGATCCCCGATCCCTGATGCAGGGGGATTACATGCGGTTGGATTATACCGTTGGTCAACAGCTACCTTTGGATGACCTGCCAAGACGTGGATTTATGGTTGTTGAATTGGATAAAAATCAGGTTGGAAAACGCATCCGTTTTCAGAAAGAAACTACGCCGTTGCATCGTGGTGAATACCTGATCAACTATAGCCGTCCGCAGAACTGGCGGATCAACATTGGTGCAGAATCCTTTTTCTTTGAAGAAGGTACCGGCGAACGCTATGAAGCAGCCAAATACAGCGCCATTCGTGTTGATGACCAAGGAAACAGCCTGCTCGTCGGTCTTTACGACAAAGATTTAAAGGAATTGAAATAGGATTCCAGGTCAGCATCTTTGAAACCATTGCGTTCCCGATATAAAAAACAAAGGCTTCCACTCGTGGAAGCCTTTATATAGTCAATGCTTTTATTTTCTAGAATGGCAAATCGTCATCATCTGCACCAGAAGATGAAATGTCTACCGGTGGCATATCTGCATAACCAGGAGCCGGAGCTGCCTGCGCAGTGTTTGCCATTTTAGTAACTCTCCATGCAACCAATGAGTTGAAATAGGACGTTACACCTTCTTTGTTTGTCCAAGGACGTCCGCGAAGGTTAAAGGAAACCTCAACCTCATCACCTACATTCAGGTTATCAAATATGTTCACGCGATCTTGTGTCGCTTCAAAACGAATATACTCTACAAATTGTGGGTTCTCAGCATAGGCAACAATAAGATCTCTCTTCTTGAAAGATTCCGTCACTTGTTGAGTTGCCCCTATTTCATGTACTTTTCCTCTTATTTCCATAACGTGTCAATTAAAACCGTAAAATTAAGCATTTTTTTGCGAAGGGATTGAGTAACTTTGCACAAATATGGCAGAAGTTTTCAACAAAAAGAGCAAAGTAATCGTGACGTGCAACAGGAGGTTATCGCCTTTCCTGGAGCAGGAGATTACGGAATTAGGATACGAGATCAAAAGGACATTCAACACCGGTGTGGAGCTGTATGCCTCTGTAAATGAATGCATCAAATTGAACCTGAACCTGCGTACAGCAAGCCAGGTTCTCTATGAATTAAAATCCTTTAGAGCGAATAATGCAACCGATCTTTACAAGCAATTGGTGACCATCGCTTGGGAGGATCTCCTTCCATTTGACGGTTATTTTTCCGTAACATCCAATGTGCACAACGAAACCATTACGACGCCACTTTTTGCGAACGTGAAGGTGAAGGATGCCATTGTGGACCGCATCAAGGAGAAAAAAGGCATGCGTCCGAATTCGGGTCCGGACCTGAACCGTGCGGTGATCCATTTACATTGGATAGATGATCGTGCGGAGATCTTCTTGGATACATCGGGTGAGACCTTAGCAAAACATGGCTACCGGAAACATCCGGGGAAAGCCCCGATGCTGGAGGCTCTGGCGACGGCCACGATCCTAGCGACAAAATGGGATGGGAAAACACCTTTCGTAAACCCAATGTGTGGTTCCGGAACCTTAGCGATCGAAGCTGCCCTGATGGCACAGCACCGTAAACCAGGCTTGCAGCGCATGAACTACTCTTTTATGCATTTCATTGGGTATGACGAGGAGGTATTCTTCGAGCAACGCCGCCAATTGAAGGATATCACCGACAAGAGCAACCTACCACATATCATTGCATCGGATATCTCTTCGGAGGCTGTGGAAATCGCCCGCATGAATGCACAGACTGCAGGCGTGGAACACTTAATTGAATTTGAGGTATGTGATTTCGCAGACACCACCATTCCGGAAGGAGATGGTGTGATCATGTTCAACCCAGAATATGGAGAACGCTTGGGCGTGCACAGCAAACTGGAACTTACCTACGCACGTATCGGTGATTTTATGAAAAAGAGCTGCAAGGGCTACCGTGGTTATGTGTTCACCGGGAATCCTGAATTGGCCAAAAAAATCGGACTGAAGGCTTCTCGCCGATTTGAATTCTTCAATGGAAAACTAGATTGTCGATTATTGCAGTACGAACTATACGATGGCTCCAAAGACAGATAAGCAGAACGATATCATCGAGAAGACGGCTGCCTTTGTGGCCGAGAAACTGAAAGACGCCGAATCCGGCCATGATTGGTGGCATATCTTACGGGTGTGGAACAACACCAAACTCATTCTCCAAGAGGAAGAGGCAGATGCGTTCGTCTGTGAGCTGACCGCCCTGTTGCATGACATCGCGGACAGTAAATTCCACGGTGGGGATGAAACCGTAGGTCCCCGTGTGGCTGGAGAATTCCTAAGTTCGCTTCAGGTTGAACCTTCGGTAATCGAACACGTACAACAGATTATTCTTAATATGTCCTATAAAGCCTCGCTGGGTGAAGTCGGTTTTCATTCCAAAGAGCTAGAAGTTGTTCAGGATGCCGACCGACTGGATGCCATCGGTGCCAATGGTGTAGCCCGTGCATTCAATTATGGAGGGTATAAGAACCGGGAGATCTACAACCCGGAGATTCCTGTAATCGAAAACCAGAGCAAGGAAGCCTATAAACAAACTACCGCACCGACGATCAATCATTTCTATGAAAAGCTGCTGTTGCTAAAGGATAAGATGAACACCAAAGCGGCAAAAAATATAGCTGCAGGGAGACATCAATTCATGGAATCCTTTCTGCAACAATTTTATGGCGAATGGAACGGCGAAAGGTAACTTTAATAATTTGTTAATATTAAATGGGTAAATTCGGAGCATGTACCATCAAAACATGCTCCATCGGAACGTAAAACAGCTCCTTCAGCTGGTCGCTTTCATCCTATGCCTGACCCCTCACCTGCTTGCTGCGCAAGATCAGGATTCTCTCCATATTGTACAGAAAAAATGGAACAGCAAGGAAATCAAAAAGGGAATCACCTGGCACCAGGGGCATTTTGATAACCTTTTCAACAGCACCCAAGAAATCAATTGGGTGGAAATAGACCTCAAAAAATACCGCAAGAACATTCATATTGCCGCCGAAGCAACCACGCTGAAACCTACCGCAGCATTTGCTGCCGAACATAATGCCTTAGTAGCCATCAATGCATCATTTTTTGACATGAAAAATGGAGGATCCGTCGATTACCTCAAAGTAAATGGACAGCAGATCAACACATCGAAGGAAGGAAAACCAAGTGATCGAGCAAATGCGGTCTTCAGCATCTCCAAAAAAGGAATCTTCATCGAACAAACGAACAAGGTAACTGTTGAAGAATCAACGGCGCATTCGGTTATGGTGGCAGGTCCGCTATTGTTGGAAAGCGATACGTATGTCCTCCTTAAGAATAATCCCTTTAACGACAACCGCCACCCGCGTACGGCAGTTGCGCTTACAAAAAAAGGAAAACTGATTTTCTTGGTGGTTGACGGCCGCAGTAACCAGGCGAATGGCATGAGCCTACCCGAACTGGCCAAGGTATTTAAGTGGCTAGGTGCCCAGGACGCGATGAATCTGGACGGTGGTGGCAGCAGTACGCTTTTTATCAAAGGCGCAACAGCAAATGGCGTGGTAAACTATCCGTCGGACAATAAAAAATTCGACCACGAAGGTCAACGCAAGGTGGCAAATATTATTTACGTAAATTAATTACCCAAATACATAACATGAAAAAGACCCTATTAATTGTCATGATGACTGTGGTTGCACACGTAGGACTAAATGCGCAGACCTCTATTATCGCTCACCGCGGTGCATGGAAGAACACGAAAGTACCTCAGAATTCCATCGCATCCCTGGATGCCGCCATACAACAAGGTGTATGGGGAACAGAATTCGATGTGCACTTAACGAAAGACGATGTACTCGTTGTCAACCATGACCATGATTTCCATGGATTGGATATAGAGCAATTGACATATAAAGAATTGTTGGCTAAAAAACATGATAACGGCGAGTCCATTCCTACGGTGGAAGAATACCTGAAAGAAGGACTTAAACAAAAGAACACCAAATTGATCTATGAATTGAAGACCAGTGAAATCAGCAAGGAAAGAACCATGAAAACAGTAGAGCTTTCACTAGCCATCGTGAAAAAAATGAAGGCTGAAGCCCTAGTGGAATTCATTGCTTTCGATTGGGACGCTTGTTTGAAGTTCAGGGAATTGGACAAAACGGTAAAAGTTCATTACCTGAATGGCGACAAAACGCCTGCTGAAGTAAAAGCTGCAAACTTGGACGGCATCGATTACCACTTCTCCCTCTTCAAGAAAAACCCGACTTGGGTGCAGGATTTCAAGAACTTGAACCTGAAGACAAATGCGTGGACCGTCAATAAAGAAGAAGACATGCAGTTCCTTATTGATCAGAAGATCGATTACATCACAACCGATGAACCCGAATTACTGAAAACAGTTTTGAAAAAATAAAATGAAAAAAATCCTAATCACCCTAAACCTAGTACTGAGCATGACCCTAGTTTTTGCTCAACAAATGAATGTGGCATCCTTCAATATCCGTTTAAAAACGGATGGCGATGTTGGCAACCTTTGGGTTGACCGCCACGAACGCGTTACGGACCTCATCAAATTCCATGAGTTTGATATCTTCGGCGTTCAGGAAGCATTCAAAGAACAATTGAACGACATGTCCGCAAGCCTACCTGAATTCAAGTATGTTGGCGTTGGCCGCGATGACGGTGCAGAGAAAGGCGAACATTCGGCCATTTTCTACAACACCAAAAGATTTACCGCCGAGAAGACAGGAACGTTCTGGCTGTCCGCAACGGATACCGAAAAACCGAATAAAGGTTGGGACGCTGCCCTCCCGCGCATCTGCACTTGGGGAATCTTCAAGGACAACAAAAACGGGAAGAAGTTTATTTTCATGAACACCCACTTCGACCATATTGGTGTAGAGGCAAGACGTGAAAGCGCAAAATTGATCCTGGCCAAAGCGAAGGAGTTTGCGAAAGACCTGCCGTTGATCCTTACTGGTGACTTTAATATCGACGAGAACAACGAAGCGTATTTCACCCTATCCAAAAGTGGTGTCGTACAGGATGTACACGAAATCGCTCCTATCGTTTATGAGCCTAACTCAACGTTCAACAGTTGGGGAAAGGGTATCAAGGAAAAAGGCAGAATCGATCATATCTTTATCACAAAGCCTTTTCAGGCAAAGAAATATGGCGTGCTTACAGATACCTACATGGGCAAATTCCCTTCGGATCACTTCCCGGTTATGGCTGTGCTGAGCTGGCCAAAATAATTTAGCTTCCATAAGCAGGAAAGCGATTAGTTGTTAAAACTTCAATAGGAGTAAAACAATTGATCGCTTTTTTTATTTTAATAGCTTTAGACAGGAATACAAACAGAAAAAACATAAATTGCACCATGAAATTAGCACATATTTTAGCTGCAGGCTCGTTAGCCTTATTATTTTCGAGCTGCGACACCTTAAATCAAGGTGGATTTACACTTCCTCCACAAGGAACAGGTACGGCCACAGGAAATACTGGCGGATCGGGATCGACACAAACACAGACCCCATCTTCTTCTACGGGAAGTATTACTCAAGCAGAAGCAAATACCGGTATCAAGCAAGCCTTGAACAGCGGACTGCAACAAAGTATCCAGACGCTTTCCGTTAAGGATGGTTTCCTTGGGGATGCTGCGGTAAAGATTCTGATGCCCAAAGAAGCGCAACAGGTAGAATCTGCCCTTCGTGCAGTTGGTATGGGCAAACTATGTGATCAATTTATCATGAGCATGAACCGTGCTGCAGAAACTGCTGTAAAGGAAGCTTCGACAGTTTTCGTTAATTCATTAGCTAAAATGACCGTGAATGATGCTTTCAATATCTTACTAAGTGGACAGCAGGATGCGGCGACGAATTTCTTCAAACGGACCACATCTTCGGAGCTGACAAGTAGATTCAGTCCGATTGTTCAGTCCGCTATGGGCAAGAACAATGTGTCAACTTACTGGACACAGTTGACCAGTGCATATAACAACCTGCCGTTGGGCAATAAGATCGAAACCGATCTGAATGCGTATGTGACGCAGAAGGCAATCGATGGGCTATTTCTGAAAGTCGCCGATCAGGAATTGAAAATCCGCAAAAATATTGGCGGTGCCCGAAATTCAGGCATCCTGGATAAGGTGTTCGGTTGGGTCGATAAACAATAGTTCAAATCGTACCCATCCATGTCCGATAAGACCTATACAACAGCCATTTATTACGAATAGATGGCTGTTGTTGGCGTAAAGAGTTTTTTATTTGTGTAGTTTTGTGCTATGGAAATTAATAACATCACCGATTTTCAGGTAGCTGAAAATTTCAAACGATATGTACAGATTGACACACAATCCGATGTGCAATCCAGCACCGTTCCTTCGACGGAGAAACAGAAAGACCTCAGCCGCATCCTTGTCCAGGAATTACAGCAGTTGGGTATTTCCGATGCTCATCTGGACGACCTGGGCTATGTCTATGCCACCATTCCATCCAATACCGATAAAAAGGTGCCGACCATCTGTTTCTGTTCCCATGTGGACACTTCCCCGGATTCATCCGGAACGAACGTGAAACCATTGGTCCATGCCAACTACCAAGGTCAGGACCTGGTATTGCCAGACGACCCCAAGATCGTGATCAAGATGGCAGAACATCCAGATTTGAAGGATCAAATTGGCAACGATGTGATTACGGCAAGTGGCAAAACACTATTAGGCGCCGATGATAAAGCTGGTGTTGCCGAAATTATGGACGCCGCACGGTTATTGATGGCAAATCCAGAGATTAAGCATGGCGATATCAAGATCCTGTTCACACCGGATGAGGAGATCGGTCGTGGTGTTGACCATGTAGACCTGAAGAAATTGGGTGCTGATTATGGCTATACTATGGATGGCGAACGTGCCGGAACGCTCGAGGACGAAACGTTTTCAGCCGATGGGGTAACCATCAAGATTCACGGCATCTCGATTCACCCTGGATATGCGAAGGGCAAGATGATCAATGCCATTAAAGTTGCCGCAGATATCATTGACAACTTACCGAAAGATCGCCTTTCTCCAGAGACAACCCATGCAAAGCAAGGATTTGTGCACCCCACAAATATCGAAGGTACGGTGGAGGAAGCGACCCTACATTTCATTATCCGTGACCATGACACCGCGAAATTGGCGGAACATGAAGCAGAATTGGAATCGTTGGTAAAAGGTGTTGTCACGCGATACGATGGTGCGACCTATACCTTTGAGGTGTCTGAGCAATACCGCAACATGAAAGAAGTATTGGATCAGCATTCGCGAGTTGTGGAGATTGCCATGATGGGAATCGAGCGTGCAGGTATGAAAGCCGAAAAACGTAGCATCCGTGGCGGAACCGATGGATCCAGATTGTCCTTCATGGGACTTCCCTGTCCGAACATCTTTGCGGGCGGACATGCCTTCCATGGTAAGCAGGAATGGGTGTCCGTTCAGGATATGCAGAAAGCAGTCTTGACGATCCTACATATTGCCGCACTATGGGAAGAGGTATCCCAATAACGAAAAATAAATTTACGAAAGCGTATTAAATAGAAGATTTATGCAACAAAACGAAGTTTTAAAAGCTATTCAATTGAGAAGAGCGGTATTCCAAGCGAATTTTACCGATCAAGAAGTAAGCCGTGAGGATATCCTGACCATATTGGAGGCAGCAAATGCTGCCCCAACACACAAACGTACACAACCTTGGCGCTTTGTGGTATTCCGCAAGGAAGGCCTGAACCGTTTGGGCGAGGAATTGGCGCGGATCTATAAATCCGTTACCCCTGCAGAGAAGTATACCGAAATGACCGAGCAGAACATGGCGAAGAAAGCGACACAATCCAATGTTGCCATTGCCATCGTCGTAAACTATACGGGTGATTTACCGGAATGGGAAGAATTGGCTGCAACGGCATGTGCTGTAGAAAACATGTGGTTGGCTTCTTCATCGATGGGTATCGGCGGTTACTGGGCAAGCCCAGGCCTGATCAACCATATCGGACCATTCCTAAATCTGGAAGAAAACCAACGCTGTATCGGTTTCTTCTACATGGGCCATACCGAAGCTGAGCCTAGAGAGCCTGTACGCAGCCCAATTGAAGAGAAAATCCGTTGGGAAGAATAATGGAATAAGCATTACCATTCATAAACAAACAAAGGCTGCAATTTCAACTGCAGCCTTTGTTCGTTTATTGAATATGAATGGACAATCCACCCTGCTTGCCCTTCCATTCCACCTGTTGTTGGATAAAGGAAGAAATGCGTGTTGCCAATTCTTGATCGGAGGTCTTGAGAACGGAAATATTTTTCGCTCGACCATCAACGACATCAAACGTCACCTGTACATCGCCAGCCGTGGACACGTCACGAATTTCGGAATTCAATGTCTCCACAAACGCTCCCCAACCTGAGGTAGGTTCGGCATCTGCCTTTGCCAAGGTTTCCATCTGCACGCGCATATCCTGTTCCATCAGGATAACCTCGGTTGTACGAACAGTTTTCTGTTGATTGAGGTATTTGAAGAACACCAAAGAACAGGCCACCAAGAACAGCACGGCTGCGGCCATACCGATGGTCAGACGCTGCCAGCTGAAATAACGCTTGTGCTTATCCGCCGCCTTCGTTTCCAGCTTTCTTGCCAGACGTTGCTGCAGTAAGCTTAATTGCTGTGCATCAACCCCATTCTGCAATCTATAACCGTCAATGGCATCCTGTAAAAAGGGATCCTCAAGCGCCTCACGTTCCATCGCATACATATCCTCCTTACTCATGAGCCCCATGACGTAATTATGAATTCTTGTCAATTGGTAATTGTTTTCCATCACTTACTCTCCATACATATTTTAAGGTTCCGCCGGCCGTTCTGTATATAACTCTTTACTTTCGCAATTCCATACCCCGTTTCGTCGGCGATATCCTTGTAACACTTCTGTTCAAGATAAAACATCCGGATACATTGCTCCTGCTCTCGGTTCAAGGTCAACATGCAACTTTCCAGTTTTTCGAAATCCCTTTCCTCCCACTTCTTCTCTTCCGTTCCGCCCAATCGCTGTTCGGATTCATACAGATGATCTTCGATATCGACCTTGGTGACCCGCTTATCCTTCCGCAACTGCATCAGGCAATAATTCCGCGCGTACACATACACCCAACTCTTGAAATTATCGACCTCATGGATCCGAAGCTTCTGGATCAGTTCATCAAAGATCTGCATAACTGCATCCTGACTCTGGTCTGCATCCTGCAAGTATTTGTAGCATACACCATATAAGAGTGACATGTAGGGAGCATACAGCTTACCCAAGGCATCCAAACTGCCGGTCTGCCGATAATACTGTAAGAGCTCTTTTTCATCCATATGCCTTATCTTTCGTATACATGATGTATATACAGGCCAAATTGCATAAAATATTTTGATTTTCTTCTCTTCGTGTTCGGTTGACTAAAAAAAGAACTTCTGGGTATGGCTTTGGGAGGCAAATCTGCCAGCCGGACCATGCCCAGGGGATAATAGGACTGCAACCTATCCGAATAAGGTATAGGCTAGAATGAGTGTTACCACGATATTGAAGGTCTGTGCGATAAGAAAGGCATAGAGTGGCTTTTTATTCTCTTGGACAAAGAGATCCTTGAAATTCGTCTCCAAACCGATGGAAGTGAATGCCAGGGCAAACCAAAGCCCCTGTAGACTCTTTAAACTATCTTTTATCCCGGCATTGACCTCTGGGGAAATCACAAAGGAAAACAATAGGGACACAAACACAAAGCCGACCACAAATTTCGGGAACCGCTCCCAAATCAGTTTAAATGTAGGTTTATCACGTTTCGTTTCCTCATCTACGGATTTCGAATACGTCCAGTAGATACTGATGAAAAAAGCGGCAATACCCAAGAGGACATTCTGGGAGAACTTCACGATGGTACTGATCTTCAAGGCTTCCTCGCCCACCAAGGTACCCGATGCAGCCACGGCGCCAGTAGTATCGATACTACCACCTAGCCAAGCACCGGTCACTTCCTGCGAAAGACCCATCCATTCAGCCATATAGGGCATGAAGATCATCATCGGGACCGCTGTGATCAATACTAGAGAAATGACGTAGGACAGCTTTTTGTTATCGCCTTGAATGGCTCCTGAAGTTGCAATGGCAGCAGATACCCCACAGATGGAAACCGCACTGGAAAGCATCAGGGACATCTCCTTATCGATCTTTAATTTCTTACAGATCCAGAAGGCAAAATACCATACGGAGACCACCACAACAAGGGCTTGAACTAAACCAAGTGAACCCGCCTTGAGAATATCGCCGAAGATGACCGTAGTACCTAGGAGAACCAAACCCACCTTGACATAGAGTTCCGTACTCAAAGCCTCCTTGAACCAAGAGGGAAGTTTGAAAAAATTACTGATGATCAGGCCGATCGCCAAACTGAAGATAACGGCTTCGAGGTTGAAGCTCTTCACACCGACATTCCCTGCCAGTATAAGGGCCAGCACGGTTAGTGCATAGATTATTGGAAAGACAATCAGCAGGGCTTTCACGCTCTTCTTGAGCAGAACCGCGCCGACGATAGCCGTTCCATAGACCAACAGGAACTGTAATCCCATTGCGCCCAGGTTTTGCATTGATAATACCTTCTCACTAAGCTCCGAACCATTGGACCAGCCAAATTTAGGTACCGGCACGATGACACCGAACAGTGCCAATGCAATGATACCCAACCCTAAAATAACGACTACCCAATCTTCGGAAAGAACAAAAGATTTTCCCGACATAAAAAGTTTAAGTTGATGATTTAATTAATTGATTTAACGCGGGCTGAATATAGGGAAATTTAAACGTATAGCCATTTTTTAAGGTTAATATTGTTGTTACAGGCACCGAATCGAGGATCAGGCTTGGATCCATTCCCTTCACGGCCGATCCGATCTTGGCCATAAAGGCAGGGAGCGGCAGACCAAATTTCGCACCTGCAGCTTTTCGCAGTGCGGCCATGAATTCGGCATTACTCACCGGATTTGGACTGCACAGGTGGTAGATCGCTTCATGCTTTTCCAGGCTGACCAACCAGGTCAATAACCCGACAAAATCATCTTCATGTATCCACGAAACCAGTTGCTTTCCATCACCCACAGGTCCGCCGAGGCCTAGCTTAGTAATTGGGTACAGTTCGGGGAACATGCCGGAACCTTTGCTCAGAATGGGGCTCATGCGAAGGATCACCTTTTCGGTCCTGGGCGTCTTGGCCTCCAGAAAGGTCCTCTCCCATTTTTTAACGATGGAGCTCATGAAATCGTCGGCATACTGGGTTCCTGTTTCATCCTGTAGCGTGGGGGCATTGTTGTAAATGGAAACCCCCGAGAAGTTCATCCAAACCCTGGGTGGGTTTTCCGCTTTTGCAATGGCCTCGCCCAATACCTTGGTGGGTTCGACCCTGGACCGCACCAGCAGCTCTTTATTCTTTTCGGTAAAGCGGGTCTTGATATTGGAGCCGGACAGGTTGATCACATAATCGGCACCTTCCAGTTCCTTGCACCAATCGCCCAACGACTTACCGTCCCAATGGACAAAGTCGACGTGGGGATGATGCCTTTTCATGTCCTGACGGGTCAGGACGATGATTTCGTTATCTTCATCTCTAAACGCTGCACAGAGCATATTTCCCAATGTTCCGGATCCTCCGGCAAGAATTATTTTAGCCATGTTATGGTGTTATGTTCAATTGATAATGATCACGCAGGGCGACCCGTGCGGCATGAAATCCGCACATGCCATGTACTCCACCCCCGGGTGGCGTCGATGAAGAAGCCAGGTAAACCGTTGGGTTGGACGTCCGATAGGGTGTCAGCGAGCGGGTCGGACGGGTAAATAACTGAAAGATATCCAGCTGCCCGCCATTGATATCACCGCCAATATAATTCGGATTGTAATCCTGCAGCTGGCCGGGCCCCATGCGATGGCGCTTCAGGATGGTCTCCCGAAAACCGGGAGCAAAACGTTCGATCTGCTCCTCAATGGCATCGGTCCTGTCCGTGCGCGATCCATGTGGAACATGGCAATACGCCCACCCAACATGCTTTCCTTCCGGGGCACGGCTCGGATCGAAACGGCTCGGTTGTGAAAACAACACGAACGGTCGGTCGACCAACTTCCCGTTGTAGGTCGCCAATTCAGCTTCCGCAATCTCCTGGTAGGAGTTGCCAACATGTACGGTCGACGCCAGGTGGCTGCGCCCATCCCGAAAGACAGTCGGTTCCGAAAGCGCCCAATCTACCTTAAAGACACCCATCCCGTAGCGATAGTTTGCCAATTGCTTTCGATATTTCGGATCTAGATCGATTCCTTCCAGCTCAAGAACCTGTTGGGGTGTCAAATCGAGGAAGAGGAGTTTATGGTTGGGGAGTTCCCGGATATCCGTCACCCAGGTGTTGAGCTGCACTTCGCCCCCCAAGGAACGGTAGTAGGCCAAGAGCGCATCGGCGATGGCCTGGGAGCCGCCGATCGGAATGGGCCAGCCAAATCGATGCCCCAGAAGGGCCAGGACCATCCCCATGGCACTCGTTGTCATTTTGGAGAAAGGCTGCATACCATGTGCCACCAATCCGGCCCATAGGGCCTTGCCGCGCGCGGTTTTAAATCGCGAAGCCACACTTGCCGCAGGCCGTAGCCCTTGCAAACCGAATTTTGCCATTAAAAAAGGTGATTCCGGGATCCGCAGTGGACCTAAAATATCCGCCGAGAGGGCATCCCAATCTTTCAAGAACGGTTGCAGAAGTGTCTTATATGCGGAAAAATCAACGCCCAATTCCTCGGCCATCAACGCCAGATCCTGGTGCAGCAGGACTGCATCTCCATTGGCCAACGGCTGGGCAACCGGATAAGGCGCATGGGTAAATTGAAGGCCATAGTCTTCCAGTGGAAGGTTTTTCATCCATGGCGATCCAAAGGCGAGCGGATGGATGGCCGAGCAGACATCATGGATGAAACCGGGAAGCGTCAATTCCTTGCTTCGCATGCCCCCACCTACCGTATCGGCACCTTCGATGAGTAAGGTGCGCAGGCCTTGTTTCTGCAATGTAATCGCTGCTGCGAATCCATTGGGCCCCGATCCGATTATTATGGCGTCGTATGAATCCAATCGTCGATGTTTTGTTGATTGCTAAAATTAAGATTTAAATTTCAATGCCCATCATTTGGCGTGTCACATTATCTTAACGAAAAAAGCCCCGTCACCGGGGCTTTCTCTCATAATCAACCTTAATACTTAGAAACAGTATTTATTTTCTTCAATCAACTTCTTCGCAATGCGCTGACGAGCTTCCTTCACATTGAATGGCCCAGCCTTCGTAAAGCGGCGTAGACCCACCAACATCATGTTCAACTCATCGCCCTCACCGAAGGAGTACAACGCTTCTTTACCAGCGGCATTCACTTTATCGACGGCTCCATACAGGTACACCCGCGCCATATCGGCAGCATAATCTGCATGTTCGCCAGGTTGGGTATGCTGTAGCTTCTCGGCACGTAGCAATACCGATTCCGCAACATATACATAGCCGATAATATCAGCGATATTCATCAAAATCTCCTGTTCTTTGGATAGGGACATCATTAACTTCTGAACCGCAGCGCCCGCGATCATCAATCCGGCTTTCTTCAGGTTCGCAATGATTTTCTTCTCTGCTGCAAAAGGTGTTTCATCCTCCGCGCCGAAGTCCGGAATGGACATCAATTCACCCGCAACAGCCTGTGCTGGACCCATCAAATCCAATTCACCTTTCATCGCACGCTTCAATAACATATCTACAACCAATAGGCGGTTAACCTCGTTGGTTCCTTCGAAGATTCTGTTGATACGTGAATCACGGTAAGCACGCTCCATCGGTGCATCTGCTGAATAGCCCATACCACCATAGATCTGCACACCTTCATCCACCGTATAATCCAACATCTCCGAACACCATACTTTAATGATCGCACACTCAATCGCGAATTGCTCTACGGATTTCAGTTTTGCTTTCGCCTCGTCCATACCGCCGGCAACCAATGCTTCGTACGCATCGTCGATATTCTGACCGGCACGGTACGCTGCAGACTCATTGGCAAACAAACGTGTTGCTGCTTCTGCCAATTTATAGCGGATAGCACCAAACTTGGAAATCGGCAAATTAAACTGTACACGCTCATTGGCATAATTGATCGCTGTCGACAATACCGCGCGCGCCGAACCAATTGTTGCAGCACCCAGTTTAATACGTCCGATATTCAAGATATTCACGGCAATCTTGAAACCGTTTTCCCGTTCGGAAAGCATGTTCTCTACAGGAACTGGTGTATCGTTAAAGAATATCTGGCGTGTTGAGGATCCCTTGATTCCCAATTTGTGCTCTTCCGGGTTCATCGTGATGCCACCGAAATCCTTCTCCACGATAAAAGCGGTAAGGTTCTTATCGTCGTCAATTTTCGCGAATACGATGAATACATCGGCAAAACCACCGTTTGTGATCCACATCTTCTGACCATTGATCAGGTAATGGGTTCCTTCGGCATTTAATTTCGCAGAGGTACGGCCGGAGTTTGCATCCGAACCGGAGTTGGGTTCTGTCAAGCAATAAGCTGCCTTCCATTCACCGGTTCCCAATTTAGGGATGTACTTCGCTTTTTGCTCCGCATTTCCATAGTAAAGGATCGGCAAAGTACCGATACCTGTATGTGCGGACAGCGCAACGGCAAAGGAGAATCCTCCGCCTACAGCATCCGCCACCAACATGGATGTATTGAAGCTCTTTCCGAAACCACCGTATTCCTCAGGGATCGAAACACCCAACATGCCCAACTCGCCGGATTTATCCATTAAGCTCTGCATCAGGCCTTCTTCCTGCGCATCGATGCGCTCCAATTTATTCAACACTTCCGTATCCAGGAAATCCAGACAGGTCTGACGAATCATCTTCGCCTCTTCATCAAATTCTTCCGGAATAAAAATATCTGTATAGGGAGTTTCACGAATTACGAACTCTCCTCCCTTAATGGCCTTGTTTTTTACTTCTTCACTCATAATATTTGGATTTATGCGCTAACCGGGTTTCCACCCGATCCTTATAATTTTGATTATTCTTTGTTGATCAGCCTATAGCAATTCGAAGATACCTGCCGCTCCCTGCCCCGTTCCGACACACATCGTTACCATACCATATTTCTTGCCGCGGGCTTTCAGTTCATTCAATACCTGCACGGTCAGCTTCGCTCCGGTACATCCCAGTGGGTGCCCTAAAGCAATTGCTCCACCATTCACATTGACCTTCTCCTCATCCAATCCCAATTCCCGGATAACGGCTAGGGATTGCGAAGCAAATGCTTCATTCAATTCGAATAGATCGATATCTTCTTTTTTCAATCCAGCTTGTTCCAGCGCCTTTGGAATTGCGACAACTGGTCCGATACCCATAATCCGTGGCGGCACGCCTGCAACGGCATAGCTGACCAATTTGGCGATCGGTTTCAAGCCCAATTCGTTCATTTTCTTTTCCGAAACTACCAAGACAAAGGCCGCACCGTCGGAAGTCTGCGAGGAATTCCCTGCCGTAACGGATCCCTTTGCATCGAAGACCGGACGCAACTTGCCCAATGCCTCCAACGAGGTGTCCGCACGTGGTCCTTCATCCGTATCCACAACATATTCACGGGTCGCCATCTTGCCGTCTTTCACGTAATTCTCCTTGATGGTAATCGGCACGATCTGATCCTTGAAACGACCGGCTTTGATTGCTGCAACAGCCTTTTCATTCGACTTCAGCGCAAACTTATCCTGATCTTCGCGGGATACGTTATAATCCTTGGCCACCGCTTCCGCCGTTAAGCCCATCCCCCAGTACCAGTCCGGGTGATTTTTAGAGACTACCGGATTCGGCACGATCTTCCAACCGCCGAACGGCATCCCCGACATCACCTCAACACCACCGGCGATGATCATATCGGCCATCCCCGACTTGATCTTAGCCACCGCCGTAGCAATGGTCTCCAGACCCGAGGCACAGTACCGGTTCACGGTAATCCCCGGAACCTTATCTGTATCCAATCCCATCAGGGAAATAAAACGTCCCACGTTAAGACCCTGCTCAGCCTCCGGCATGGCATTCCCAACGATGACGTCATCAATATCATCTTTATTAA
This sequence comes from Sphingobacterium lactis, assembly GCF_011046555.1. Lineage (NCBI taxonomy): Bacteria > Pseudomonadati > Bacteroidota > Sphingobacteriia > Sphingobacteriales > Sphingobacteriaceae > Sphingobacterium > Sphingobacterium lactis. The sequence goes on along the minus strand of NZ_CP049246.1, from coordinate 1,244,213 downwards.
CATTCGGCACTGACGCCATCAAATACTTGATCACATCCGCCGCCAAATCATCCGCACGCGTAAATCGGAATCCTCCTCTCGGCGCTTTTCCTACTGCGGTACGGTATCCTGCTACAATGTATGCTTCCATCTTTTAGATATTAGATGTGAGATATGAGATTTGAGATATTAACTCGCAAAAATCACCGCCTCACATGATTGTATTTTTTTAGATATTAGATGTGAGATAGGAGATTTGAGCTATTAACTCGCAAAAATCACCGCCTCACATGATTGTATTTTTTTAGATATTAGATGTGAGATATGAGATTTGAGATATTAACTCGCAAAAATCACCGCCTCACATGATTGTATTTTTTTAGATATTAGATGTGAGATATGAGATTTGAGCTATTAATTCCCAAAAATCAGCTCCTCACAAATTGTCTTATTTAAAATTTTTAGCAAGTTTCCTTTGGAAACCATATATCATTTTCTGAATCTGAGTCAACTCCAAATAGATAACTTCTGCTTGTTGCTTATTTATCATATTTAGCTTTGCCGCTATCAGTATCTGAGTCAATAGCTCATAAGAAGATCCCGAGGCCATTCCTAAAAAATGGTAAAATTCCTTATCGGTATTTCGTCCTGCACCTTCCGCTATATTTGAAGCTATTGAAACAACCGAGCGTTTGATTTGAGATGCCAACCCGTACTTTTCTTCCGGAGGAAGATCTGATACAACCTGGAACACAAGAACGGTAAGTTCCATTGCCCTATGCCATACCTTTAATTCTTCCAATTTATGCATGATATCTACTGATTAGCTGCCTTGCCCAAATTCACTATTCCATCCCCCAATAACAGTCTTTCTATCTCAAATCTCACATCTCAATTCTCAATACTTGGAATTAAGCTCCGCTTAATTCCTTAACGGTTTCCCCGTTGTCAGCATCGCTTGGATTCTTTCCAGGGTTTTTCGTTCGGCACATAGCTCCACGAAGGCTCTGCGTTCCATATCCAGGAGGTATTGCTCATCGACTTCGGTAGGTTGTGCCAGGTCTCCACCGCACATGACCCAACCGAGTTTCTCGGAGATTTTCTTGTCGTGCTCGGAGATGTAGTGGCCGGCTTCCATCGAGGATGCACCCACATAGACGATGCCCAGACCTTGGTTACCCAACACTTTGATGTCCTTGCGGCGTGCCGGCTGCACATAGCCTTCGTTTGCCATTTCCAATGCTTTTGCTTTCGCATCGGCCAATAGGCGTGCACGGTTCATCGTGATGGCATACTTTCCTTCCTGCAGATAGCCCAGCTCGAACGCTTCAACCGCCGAGGTAGAAACTTTTGCCTGACCGATCGTCAAGAAACGGTCTTTCAGGAAGTTCTGATCGATCTGATCCGGACGGAAATCATCGGATGCACGCAATGCGAACTCCTTGGATCCACCGCCACCCGGAATCACACCAACACCGAACTCTACCAATCCCATGTACGTCTCGGCATGCAGCTGTACAAAGTCAGCATGCATCGAGAACTCACAGCCGCCACCCAATGCCAATTGGAAAGGTGCAGCAACTACAGGGATCGCGGAGTAGCGTAGGCGCATCGACGTATCCTGGAACATCTTAACGGCCATATTCAACTCGTCGTAGTCCTGCTCAACCGCCATCATAAAGATCATCCCGATATTCGCTCCGGCAGAGAAGTTCTTTCCATCATTGGAAATCACCAATCCACGGTATTCTTTTTCTGCTAGATCAATCGCCTTGTTCAAGCCCTGGATCACATCGCCACCGATGGTATTCATTTTGGTGTGGAACTCACAGTTTATAATGCCATCACCAAGGTCGATAATGGACACGCCGGAGTTCTTCCAGATTGTTTTTGACGCACGGATGTTATCCAAGACAATCAGATCTTCGGTACCCGGGATCGCTTTATAGGACTTGGAAGCGATATCGTAATACTGGCGTACGCCATTTTCTACTTTATAGAAGCTTTCGCAACCGGCGGCCAACATATCGTGGACCCATTGTGCAACCTCGCCTGTCTGACCAGGAAGACGCTTCTCTTCTTGTTTTATCTTTTCAATGGTTTCCTTCACACCTAGGGCATCCCATACCTCGAAAGGCCCCAATTCCCAACCGAATCCGGCACGCATGGCGTCATCGATACGGAAAAAGTCGTCGGTAATTTCCGGAACACGGTTGGAAACATACTCGAACAATGGATAGTGCATGGCGCGGAAAAGCGTAGCGGCTTTATCCGTTCCCTGCTCGTATACCTTCATGCGCTTGCGGATATCTTCCACTTGTTTTGTAGCATCCAAGGTGCTGGATTTCACCTTTTCCTGTTTGCCATAGGTCAGGGTCTTCAGATCCAAGGATAGGATTTCAGAGTTTCCTTTGTCATCCTTAACCTTTTCGTAAAATCCTTTCTTGGTCTTCTCCCCCAACCATTTATTTTCCACCATCTTGGTGATAAAATCAGGGAGGATAAAGACGCCTTTGGCCTCATCATTCGGCGCATTCTGCTCCAAACCTTTGGCCACATTCACCAATGTATCCAAACCGACTACATCCGCAGTACGGAAGGTTGCCGATTTCGGGTGACCCATTGCAGGGCCGGTAAATTTATCAACCTCTTCAACTTTCAGGTCCAACTTCTCCACGAGGTGCGTCACGGCAAGCATGGAATACACACCTACACGGTTTCCGATGAATGCTGGGGTATCCTTACACAACACCACTGTTTTTCCCAACATCTTATCGCCGTATTCCATTAGGAAATCCACGACCTCTTTGTTGGTATGTGGGGTTGGAATAATTTCCAACAGCTGCAGGTAACGCGGCGGGTTGAAGAAGTGCGTCCCACAAAAATGTGCTTTGAAGTCCTCGGAACGGCCTTCCGCCATCAAATGGATCGGAATACCCGATGTATTGGAGGTAATCAAGGTACCAGGCTTTCTGTGTTGCTCTACTTTTTCAAATACGGACTGTTTAATATCCAAACGCTCCACGACCACTTCGATTACCCAATCTGCCTGTGCAATCTTGTGCATATCATCGTCAAAATTACCGGTCGATATCCGACTGGCGAATGATTTGCTGAATAAAGGCGCAGGGTTTGATTTGATGGCTGTGTCCAAGGATTGGTTCACAATGCGGTTCCTTACCACCGGGCTCTCCAAGGTCAATCCCTTGGCTTCTTCTGCCGGCAGCAGCTCCCGCGGAACGATATCCAACAGCAAGACCTCTAAACCGATATTAGCAAAGTGGCAGGCAATTCGGGAACCCATAACTCCGGATCCCAATACAGCTACTTTTTTAATATTTCTATTCATATCACGTATATTTTCTTTTTTTTAATCTAAGATTCTATCTGGACCGCTGGTGTATAATTGGTGGCCACTTCGTTCACACGCTGTAGCAACTTCACCAAGGTGGCTTTTTCTTTTTCCGTAAAGGAAGTGTTCAGGTGCTCATTGAACTCACGAACGACATCCTTGGCGATCTTACGCTTCTCACGCCCCAATTCCGTCAGGTACACCTTTACCGATCGTTTATCCGTATCGCTCGTCTCCCGATAGATGAATCCCAAACTTTCCAGATTGTTCAGCACCCGGGATAGCGAAGTGGTCTTCACACCGGTTGAATTCGCAATCTGTGAAACTGGTGTTCCATCGCGGTGGATATTGATCAGGATATAGCCCGCAGCCTGCGTAAAGCCATGCTGAGAGGCAATCACATTGTACTTATTGGCAACCGTCTGCCAAGCAGTCTTCAAAAAATAGTCTATGGTATTGTCTTGGCTCATATCAGGGTTATCTACTTATTTATTATGCAAGCATAACAAATTTAAATTTTTGAAATGATAATTCAAACACTTTTGTAAATTTTTAATAAATACTTGACACAAATGAATCACTAGGGTAAAACAATTCACCAGCGAAGCAGTTGTGGAAAACTTTTATAAACTGAAAACCATATATTTATAGGGAATAATCCATGGTTTACCCACAGTTATCAACCATTGATTTCATTATTACGTTAACTTTGTATTAAATATCAAGAATTATGGCTTTAGTAAATATTCCAAGATTAGATTTGCAGCATTACACGGAAGGTACTGCTGAACAACGTCAGCAGTTTGTCCAGGACATCGGCAAGGCTTTCAATGAAACAGGTTTCGTCACCATTGCAAACCATGGCCTCTCCAACGAACTGATTGATGAGCTCTACCAGGTAGTAAAGGCCTTTTTTGAACAACCTAGCGATATCAAGGGGAAATATGAATTTCCTGAACTTGCTGGACAGCGTGGCTATACCTCCAAGGGTAAGGAAAAAGCCAAGGATTCCAAAACGCCGGATCTGAAGGAATTTTGGCAACGCGGACAAACGATCGTCGGTGAAGAATATTCAAAAGCTGATTTTCCGGACAACCCTCAAGTGGAAGAGCTGCCTCGTTTCAATGAAGTCACCGCAGAGATCTATAAAAAATTGGAAGACGCCGGCAGAAACTTGCTGAAGGCCATAGCGACGTACCTAAACCTACCCGAAGACTATTTCGAACAGTATGTTATCAACGGGAACTCCATATTACGTGCAATTCACTATTTCCCGATTGAAAATCCGGACAGCATCCCTGCAGATGCCGTTCGTGCGGGTGCACATGAGGACATCAACCTAATCACCCTGTTAATTGGTGCGAGCGCCGATGGACTCGAAGTTTTGACAAAGGATGGTGAATGGTTCGCCATTAAAGCAAAAGGGGAAGATATCGTAGTCAATGTAGGCGATATGTTGCAACGCTTGACCAACAATAAATTAAAATCAACAACACACCGTGTTGTCAATCCACCACGTGAACTGATGAAAACCTCACGTTATTCCGTTCCATTCTTCTTACATCCAAAATCCAGCATGAGCTTGGCTTCCTTGGAATCTTGCATCGATGCCGAACACCCAAAAGCCTACGAAGATTATACCGCTGGCGAATACCTGGATGAACGCCTAAGGGAAATTGGGTTGAAGATGTAGTTTTTGAGATGTGAGATTTGAGATATGAGATGTGAGATAGAAAGGGGGCGTTTATATTGTGATGGGGAAGGGAAGAGAAGGGGATGATGGCTTAATTTCAAATTGCATGTTAAAATAAAAGATAAAAAAGACGCTGGGATTTCTTCCAGCGTCTTTTTTTGAACCTATTGTTGGTGTGCGGGTGTATTTTTGTATTTGTGTATGCTGTTACCAGAGGCGCATGCCTACACCGACATTCAAGAAGATATTGTGGAGGTCGAAGCTGATGCTTTCGAATCCGGTTTTCATAATGCTGTTAAAGCCATAATCAAATTGGGCTGTGGCATAATAGCGTTCTGCGAAGTCATATTTGCCACCCAGGCTTATGCCGACATCTACTTTTCGGATGTGTTTCTTGAAGTCATATGCGGCATCCACGATCCCAACTTTTTCACCCGTAGGGTCACCATCGCGGATATAGCCCTCTTTTGCCAGTCCGTAGAATTTGCGCTGTACAGCCATCGAAATATAAGGTCCTGCTTGCAGGCTCCAGTTGGAATTCAATTGGTAATTCGCCAAGATGGGTACCGTCAGGTATAGGTTCTCCACATTGGTGGTGATATCTCCATAATAATACCCACTGACATTTTGGTTCGGATCCTCATCGGCGTTGAAAGTTGTTTTGTAGCCCTTCACTTGGGCATCGGTTTTCATTCCTTTTCCTTCGAAGATAAAGCCGGTCCGGATTCCCCACTTTTCGGAAATACCGTATGCGACCTTTGCTCCGACAAAGAATGGTAATGCCGGTTTGTAGCTGTTTATTTTCCTGATTTCCGCCGGTAGACCCATTGGAGAGGCACCCCCAATTTTCGTTCCTGCTTCTACATCCAAAGTCAGCTGTCCCTTTTGCAGCTCCTGAGCCTGTAACCGACTGCCAAGTACCATCAAAAGAAAAACGAACAGCATTGGCTTGCTATATGTTAAGATTAATTGCATTATTTTACGTTGATTTTTAATTGATCCACCACTAATTTACTTCCTACGGCCCCTTGAAATATTGCACCGTGCTTACTGGAAGAGAGCACAATCGCTATACTGTAGCGGTAGGCATCCACATCTGCCTGTTTATATTCACGCTTGAAGACAAAGGGCAGCTCAAATTTCTGCATACCCGTTCCTGTTGTTGGTCCAGCATCTTTCAGCTGCGCCAATGCAATGATATGCGGGCTTGTCAGCACATCTTTATCATCTAGCCACGTTCTATTCGGATATTCCTCATCCTTTGCGGTCGCCTCCATGAGGGCAACCCGATCGAAGAGCACGGCATAGATATCACATTCATCCTGTACATTGACAGTATTTCCATCCTTATCGATGACCTTTGATCCCGGAGCATACAGGTAATACCCTGTTAAGGAAACAGGCACTTTATTGAAAGGCAATCCAAAGCGTGTCTGTATGTCCACAATGCTCTTGGTGAACATGGATCCGATGAATAGGTTACCGGCGGCGATGGGCTTTTTGACCAAGGCGCCTAAGAATCCCGTTGACTTGGTCTCCAGGTAAGCGGCATGTTTTCCACTGGTCACATATTGCTGCAAATCCGTCACCTGGGTTGGGTAGGTTGCGTTGGTCGGGTTACTGCCTGCGGTGAGTGCGAATCCGGAATTTCCGGAAGCCCATAGGTTCTGGGGAATCCCGGCTACCTCTTCGTAAAAGTAGACCCATTGGCGCTTTTCATCCTGCCCGAACAGTTCGAAGTCGAAGTTTTCCGGCACGGAGGATTCCAGGAGCGTAACGGTGTATTGTTTTTTGTATTGCCCATCTTCGGAGGTCACCTCATAGGTCACCGGCACGGAGAAATCCTGAACGGACCCTGCCGCGGGAACCGACGTGGCGCCTGCTGTCAGATCGAAATCCAGGGCAAATTCCTGCAGATTCAGGGTTCCTGGCTTCACATAGACCACAATATTGCGGTTGTTGATGATCGGTTGGGCATTGATCAGGCTGTCGGCAATATGGACCGCTGTAATATCGGCTTCCATATTCCGTGCCTCATCTTTTATACAGCTTGATAAGAAGAGAAAAAGTCCGAGTACGGACCAGAGTAATTGTTTGTACGGCATCGTAATACGTGTTAATAAAAAATAGTGCCTCGGCGTTTGGGTGGCCGAGGTTCGCCAAAGGTAACCTTATTGGTTAAATGTAGCCCCTAATTGTGTGCTTTAAGACATCTATTTTACAATTGGGCCAAATTCATCATTTCTTTCCACCGGTTCGTCACATATTTTTTTATGCATCCCCTTCCCTGCGTATTCTTGTCGAAACAATGCACATAGCGATGATTTTCAACACCCTTGTTCAACTCATATTCCAGCTGTTTTCCACAGGCCAACCCGTTCAAACCGTGGATACCATACCGATTTACCACATGGATGCGCGGCGGTCGGAAAATCCTTTTGACGCTAACTCAACTATTTTATTAATTTTAAACCTACAGCAACATGAAAACTACAGCAAAAACCACCGGGAAAACTACCATGCGTAAGAAAATAGGCATCGAGATCCTGGTCATATTATTATCCACAGGTGCACTGACCCTATTTGGTTTTGCAATCAGCCCCGCGATGGGGATGTTCTTTATGCTGATTCCCTATGCGTATATCCTGTATGCAGTAAACACCTACTACATCCTGCATTTCCATTACGAGAAGCGGATTAACCTAATCGAGTACATGATTTTAGCGTGCTGCCTTGGCTTTATAGCTTCGATTCCCTTCGTGCTGTTTCTGTTGGCGGGAGCACCCTATTGGCATAAGGAATTCCTCTTCTTTTTTATCCTGTACTTCACGATAGCCACTTCGTTATCCTACCATTATTATTTCAAGAATAGGGCGAGGAACAGTAAGGTCCTTAGGCTGCAGCGGGATCTTGGCCAAACCGACGCTGAATTTAAGCTGATGCAATCGCAGGTCAACCCGCACTTTCTTTTCAACGTGATGAACAGCATCTATGGGTTGGCGCTGCAGGAGAATGCCACTAAAACGGCCGATAGCGTGCAGCGATTAAGTCAGATGATGCGCTTTATGATCTTCGAGAACCAACAGGAACAGATTTTATTGTCCCGCGACCTGAGCTACCTGAACGAATACATCGCCATCCAGAGTCTCCGTACGGAAAACGTGCCTACGGTAAAGATCGAATCCGATATCGTCGATACCCTGAGCGACCTGTACATCACGCCCATGCTATTGATTCCCTTTGTGGAGAACGCCTTTAAGCATGGCATCAGCATGACGCAACCTTCCTGGATCCGGGTGAATGCCGATCTGGTCGACAACCAGCTGAAGTTTTCTGTATACAACAGCATCCATCAGGCGCAAGGAATAGACCTGGAACGGACAAAATCGGGCATTGGCCTGGAGAATGTGCGGAACAGGCTGGAGCTCACTTATCCGGATCGCTATATGTTGGTTATCGAACAGAATCAGCAGGAATATTTTGTTTTCCTAACGATCGATCTGGACACCGGTAAAACTCAATCCTCCACCAATCCCCAATAGATCATGATCCGAGCCATAGCCATCGACGACGAACCCCTAGCCCTGGATATCCTGAAAAGGTTTGCCCAGCAGGTCCCCTACCTGAATCTGGAACGCACCTTTCTGAACCCCCATGAGGCCAAGGCCTATCTGGCGGCGGAGGAAATCGCGCTCATTTTTCTGGATGTTCGGATGCCCGACATGAACGGCATCGATCTCTTCCAAAGCCTGGAACAGAAACCATTGGCGATCTTTTCTACAGCTTATACGGAATATGCGCTATCGGGTTTTGAACTGGAAGCAGTGGATTACCTGCTCAAGCCCTATACTCTGGAGCGATTTGAGAAGGCATGTGCCCGTGCGAAGGAATTGCTGGAGCTGAAGGGGATCATCGATACCAATCCCTCTTTCTTTGTGAAGGATGGTTATCAAAAGGTTAAAATAGAACTGCAACGAATCAAGTATATACAGGCGGTAGGCAATTACCTACGCTTTGTTCTGGAGGATCGGGAGGTGCTCGGCAGAATGACCGTTAAGGAATTCCTATCGGAATGGGGCGGCCCTGAATTTCTGCAGGTACATCGCTCCTATGTCATCCATACGGGAGCCATCACGAAACTGGATCGGCATGCCATCTGGATCGGCGACCAGGAAATCCCGGTCGGCGGCAGCTTTCAGGAAGAGGTGAAGATATCCCTTGGCATCACAGGTTAATCCAGCAAACCTTCCTGGCTACGCTTGGGAAGTGATTGTACCACCAGCGCATAGCTGTGGTCAATCAATTTATACAGCTCGCCATCATCGATCTGCCGGTTTGCATGCACCGTGTTCCAATGCTTCTTGTTCATGTGATACCCCGGCAGGACGGTATGCTCATAGCGCTCGCGTAACTCCACCGCATATTCCGGGTCACATTTCACATTGAAGGATAGCGTATCGACCTGATCCAGACCAACCAGCAGGAAAACCTTGCCCACGACCTTAAACACCAACGTATCGGGCCCAAATGGCACTTCCTCGGTCGTTCCTTTCTTGCTGATGCAATATTCTCGCAATTCTTCAATATTCATACCCGAATATAACGCTTTATCACCAAAATTCACCTATTAGCTTGTAAACGTATTGCAGTAGGTTTGCTATAGCTTTCCATCGTTACCTCAGCGTGAAAAGATCAAAAAAATCTTCCACATCACCTGTGGATGTCCAATCCTAAAAAAGCTATACACAAAAACAAAGTGTATGGAAACAATAGAAAGAGAGTTTGAGTTCGCTGAGCGGACCAGTAAGAAGCAGCCATTCGACAAGCGTTTGATCCTCCACATGCTGGATCAGATCGAACTTGGGGTCCCCCGCCGGGACCTGATGGAACAGTACGGTGTCTCCGAAGTGAGCCTGATCCGCTGGATGAAGAAGTTCGGGCGACAGCCCATTGGGGCAAAGCGGTATACCACCGAGCTGAAGCGTTCAGTGATCAGGGCGGTCCAGGACGGGATGAGCGCCTACCGGGCGGGGAACACCTTTGATATCTCCTGCGGTACGGTCTCCAGATGGGTCAGGGAATATAAGGGGGAAAATACCGAACTTAGTTCCCCAGAACCCGATGATATGGCCAACAAGAAACCCGTAGACCCCAAAGAGGCAGAGATCCTGGCCCTGAAGAAGGCCCTGGAATATGCAAACCTGAAGATCAGGGCATTGGATACCATGATCGATATTGCCGAGGAACAGCTCAAGATCGACATCAGAAAAAAGTCTGGTGCCAAGCGGTCGTAAAGATCAAACAGGAATCCCCAGCAATGGGGATCCGTTTGATCTGCGGACTGTTTGGCAGAACAAGGCATGCGTACTATGACCGCCAGTGGCGGGTGCAGGATGTCGGACTGAAGGACGAGATCATCCTGCAGCACGTGCTGCGGATACGCAGCGAACAGAAGAGGATCGGTACCCGGAAGCTGCTCCATATGCTCGCCGGCCCCCTGCAAAAACATGGGATCAGGATCGGCCGCGACTATCTCTTCGCCCTGATGAGGGAGCATTCCCTACAGATCAGGGTCAGGAAGAGGAAGGCGGTCACCACCGATTCGCGGCACTGGATGAAGAAGTACAGAAACCTGATAAAGGAACTTGCGGTCGAGCGCCCCGAGCAGGTCTGGGTAAGCGACATCACCTATGTACAGCTCAACCGGCGCTGGGGATATCTGAGCCTGGTCACCGATGCCTATTCCAGAAAGATAGTGGGCTGGGCGTTCAGGGGCGACCTCTCGGCACAGGGATGTATCGATGCCCTGCAGATGGCACTGCAGCAGAGGCAGTATCCGGGAAAGGGACTCATACACCACTCCGATCGGGGTTCGCAGTACTGTAGCAAAGGCTATGTGGATATCCTACGCACCAACGGGATCGGGGTCAGCATGACCGAGAACGGGGATCCCTATGAGAATGCGATAGCCGAAAGGGTGAACGGCATACTGAAGGCGGAGTTTGACCTCTACGCATCACAGAGTGGCCTGAGGGAGACCACAAGAAAGATCAGGGAGAACATCAGGGTATACAACAACCTAAGGCCCCACGCGAGCTGTGATTACCTCACACCTGAACAGGCACATATGAGGTCAGGTGCGCTGAGAAAGAGATGGAGACCGAAAAAATATCCAATAGTGCAGAAAGAGTTTGTATAGTACATATAGTATTACCAAATTTGCCTGTATAATCAATTCAGAATTAATCCAATAATTTGTATAGCTATATAAGGACAAGACAGGACCTTGTCCGACATGAGAGCGTGGTCAGAGCGGGGTCAGAGCGTGGTGAGAGCGTGGTGAGAGCGTGTCTATAGGACGGTCTCACCTCGGTTGGAATACGCCCGCACCTCGGACGCACCTCGGACAAGGTCCGGCGTTGGGCACCGGCACGCTGTTGTGTTGATTTAAGTAACTTCGCCTCCCCGGTTTGCCAACTTCTCTGTTGCTGCAAATACTTTTTTTTTGGGGGGGTGGTTTCTCCTGTTATTTTCCGTTCAGATTAGGTCTCCTCCAGTATCGGTTAGGTTCTCATTATAATTTGGTAACAAATATTTAAAGTACTGAGCCTCATTACCTAACATTCCGATAACATGGAAAGTTTAATTTTAACTCAACAAATCATTTTTAAGGTTAACCTGATGAATCGTATTCAAAAGCTCTTTTCCGAAAACAGGGGTTTCATCGTTTGTTTTCTGGCCTGGTATTTTATCCTGAGCGGCTATATTTTCTCTCGTCCGGATATACAGGCCTTCCAGCTTACCAATTCCAATCATTCTTTATTCTTTGATTATTTTTTCACCGTAATCACGCAGTTTGGCGATGGGCTGTTTGTGATGACCGTCGCCTTGGTCTGCTTTCTGGTGTGGTCGCGCCGGTTGGGCGTGGCGATTGCCGTTACATATATCGGTTCGGGTCTGATCTGTTCCCTATTGAAGAAAACCTTTCAGGCCTACCGCCCGGGCTATCTCCTGCAGGATGACCCGACCTTCCATGCCCTGTCTTGGATGCCGATGGCTCATCACAACGCATTCCCTTCCGGGCATACGACTTCTGCTTTTGCGCTGGCCGCCACCTTGGCGTTCTTTGCCAAGAACAAGAAAATTGGTCTCCTTGCTTTCGTTTTGGCCTGCTTGACCGGCTATTCCCGGGTCTACCTTGGCCAACACTTTTGGGATGATGTCTGGTTCGGATCCATGTTGGGCATGGGTTTCACCTGTCTATATGCCGTGCTGTTGGCGTACTACACGGACAACAAGTTTACCGTCATTCAATTCCCCAACAATTTCAGGATCTGATGATGTGGAAATTACTCCTTAGCGCGTTGAAATTCGGACTTGTGGGCCTGATCGGGATGGGGATCGACTTTCTCCTTACCTGGATCGCCAAGGAAAAGCTCCATATCAATAAATTCGTTGCCAATGGCATTGGATTCACGGTGGCCGTGTTCAACAATTATATCTTGAACCGCATCTGGACCTTTGCCAACAAGAACCCACAGGTCCTACAACAATTCCTGCATTTCTTGACCATCAGCTGCATCGGCTTGGCCTTGAACACCCTCTTCCTCTACCTATTCCACCAGAAATTAAAACTTAACTTTTATTTCAGCAAGCTGCTGGCCATCGGGATGGTCTTTGTCTGGAATTTTTCGGCTAATCTCATATTCACGTTTAACGATGGAAAATGAATACAGAATAAAACTGCGCTGGCTCATCATTGTTGCCACGGTCATTCGCTGTATCTTCGCGAGCTTTATGGAATTGGGTAATGATGAGGTCTACTACTTCACCTATGCCCAACAACTGGACTGGAATCATTTCGACCATCCGCCGATGGTGGGTTTGGTGATTCGGTTCTTTACCCTCAACCTGCATTGGGTCAATGAATTTTCCATGCGCTTGGGTGCAATTGCTCTATCGGCCTTCAACACTTGGCTGATCGCACGGATCGCGTGTCAGCTGATGAGTCCCCGGGCGGGATTGATCGCCGCAATCCTCTATACGGCATCGCTGTATTCCAGTATTATTTCCGGCCTGTTTATCCTACCGGATTCGGTGGCCAATACGTTCTGGCTGGCGTCCCTTTGGAGTATGCTGTGTATTGTCAATGCCGATGACAGCAGGACCAAGAACAATCAACTGTTGCTATTGGGGTTATGGATTGGCATGGCCTGCCTTAGCAAGGTACACGCCATCAGTCTGTGGGTTGGTTTTTTCGCCTACGTTCTGATATTCGACCGGCGCTTTTTCGGTTTGAAGAATTTCTATTTCAGCATGTTGATCACCGGCATCTGCATCCTCCCCATCCTGGTCTGGAACTATCAGCATGAGTTCATCACCTGGAAATTCCACGGCGAGCGCGTAAATATCCTCGATTCGGGATTCCGTTGGGATTTCTTTGCCCAGGCGTTCTTCGGTCAGTTGTTCTACAACAACCCCTTCCTGGTCTACCTGTACGTCGTGATTTTGGTGCTCCTGTTCAAGAATAGACTGAAGATCTATGGGCTCTCTCCAAAGAGCATACTGCTGTTGTTGTGCTGCTCGTTGCCCATTATCGCGCTGACCATGGGCTTATCCCTCTTCCGGCAGACCCTACCGCATTGGAGTGGCGCCGGATTCTTTGCGCTGATGTTGATATCGGCATTTTGGATCGACCGTCGGGTGGAACTCAATTCCATCCCCAAGATCCGGAAGATCCTCAACCTGCAGCTGAGTTTTACTTTGGTGGTGATGCTGCTGGCCGTTCTGGCCATCAAGTGGTATCCGGGAAACCTCTTTGCTGCCGCCAATGCCGAGGAATTGGGCAAAGGTGATGTGACGCTGGATATGTTCGGTTGGCAGGACTTGATGGAGGAATTTGCCCAGGTCCGCTCGGCGGATATACAGCAGGGAGCTATGCGGGCGGAAGATGTGCTGTTGGTGGACAATTGGTACCCCGCTGGGCATTATTATTTTTATATCGCCAGACCGTTGGGCATCCGGACGATTGCGATCGGGAAACTGACCGACATCCATAAGTTTGCCTGGCTGAACCTGACGGAGCCACCCATACAGCAACATGAAAATGCCTATTACATTGCCCCGTCGAACACCTTTCGGGATCCCGTAGCCCTTTATGCGGATCTTTTCGAAGAAATCCGTTTGCACAAGACTCTCGAACAGCGACGTGGCAACCGGGTCATTCGGCATTGGTACATCTACCAGTTGAAGGGTGCGAAGCAGGTCCTGGGCGACCTCAAGCCTCAGCAGTACCCAAATTAGGGAACGCAAGCCATAAAAAAGGCGGCCTTGATGGGGCCGCCGGGTTATCTTGGTGCAAAGACGTTCCTTAGCTGTTGTATTCAGCCAAAAGTTCGATCAATTCTTTTTGGATTTCGATTCCTTTGTCCTCGTTGTACCACCGTTGGATGGCTTCCTTGATCTCTTCCATGCATTTGCCTTCGGCCTTCATGTTTTCGAACAAAGCCTGGGAGGCAGCCGGACGAGGTCCCCAAATAGCTTTATCATGACCTACGTCATTCCGGATAATCAATTTCGGAATGGATTTACCGCCATTGGTCAGATAATCGTCGATCAGGAAAGGTTCCGTATCGCGCAATTGAATATCCAAGTCGATGTACTCGTTATCTTTTACGATCTGATAGATCTGTGCTACAGAATGCGCGGCGTCTCCACACCACGGCTCCGTAATCAGGATCCAGTGCTGCGGGTCTTTGATGCTATCGATGCAAACTTTCATTTCTGCGGATGGTTCAAATTTTCTTAACCATCTGTTCATGCGGGACCAATTTAATTTGGTGTAATTTAAATAGTCAGCGTTAGTTGAGTATGCTTCGTGTGCTTCTGTATTGTTTAAGATATCCTCGAAGTAACTCAGGTATTCGTCAAAAGTCATGTTGGAATAATTTTCACAAAAATACATATAATTCCAATAAGATTGAAAAAATGACATAATGTCACGAACCCATGACATTTGCCGGTAATTCGTGCCGAATTCGCGCCAAAAAATTAAAAAAAACCGTTTGGCATAAGCGTTGTTAAGTAGAAGGAAACGATTAAACATTTAATAAGATAACAAAACAAGATATGTCAAAAATTATAGGAATCGACTTAGGAACTACGAACTCATGTGTTGCCGTTATGGAAGGTAACGAGCCAGTAGTTATTGCGAACAATGAAGGTAAGCGCACAACACCTTCCATTGTTGCGTTTGTAGAAGGTGGAGAACGTAAAGTTGGAGATCCTGCGAAACGTCAAGCGATCACAAACCCACATAAAACGGTATACTCCATTAAACGTTTTATGGGTGTTACGTATGAAGAAGCGAAGAACGAAATCGCTAAAGTACCTTATAAAGTAGTAAAGGGCGACAACGATACGCCACGCGTAGAAATTGACGACCGTAAATATACCCCACAGGAAATTTCAGCCATGATCCTTCAAAAAATGAAGAAAACGGCGGAAGATTACTTGGGACAAGAAGTATCCCGCGCTGTAATTACGGTGCCTGCATACTTCAACGATGCGCAGCGTCAAGCAACCAAAGAAGCCGGTGAGATCGCTGGTTTGAAAGTTGAGCGTATCATCAACGAACCTACCGCAGCAGCATTGGCGTACGGTTTGGAAAAAGCAGACAAAGACATGAAGATCGTTGTTTTTGACTGTGGTGGTGGTACACATGACGTTTCCGTATTGGAATTGGGTGACGGTGTATTCGAAGTAAAAGCAACCGACGGTGACACACACTTAGGTGGTGATGACTTTGATAACGCTATCATCAACTGGTTGGCGGATGAATTCGCTGATGAGAATGGTGGTCTTGACTTGAGAAAAGATGCGATGGCGCTTCAACGTTTGAAAGAAGCTGCTGAAAAAGCAAAGATCGAGTTGTCCAGCACAACATCTACAGAGATCAACTTGCCATACATCACTGCTGATGCTACAGGTCCGAAACACTTGGTACGCAATTTAACACGTGCTAAATTCGAAAACCTTGTAGGCCCACTTATCGAGCGTACCATTGAGCCTTGCCGTACCGCATTGAAAAATGCAGGTTACAACACATCTGATATTGATGAAGTAATCTTGGTAGGTGGTTCAACCCGTATCCCTGCGATTCAAGACGCCGTGAAGAAATTCTTCGGTAAAGATCCGTCCAAAGGTGTTAACCCGGATGAGGTTGTTGCATTGGGTGCTGCAATCCAAGGTGGTGTATTGACAGGTGAAGTGAAAGACGTATTGTTACTTGATGTAACTCCTCTTTCTCTAGGTATCGAAACTATGGGTGGTGTGATGACCAAATTGATCGAAGCGAATACGACGATCCCGACACGCAAATCGGAGACCTTCTCCACTGCATCGGACAACCAACCATCGGTAGAGATCCATGTATTGCAAGGTGAGCGCCCTATGGCTGCACAGAACCGTACATTGGGACGTTTCCAATTGACGGATATTCCACCGGCACCACGTGGTATCCCGCAAATCGAAGTGGTATTCGATATCGATGCAAACGGTATCATCAAGGTATCAGCGATCGATAAAGCGACCAATAAAGAGCAGAACATCCGCATCGAAGCTTCTTCAGGTCTTTCTGACGAGGAGGTGAAAAAGATGAAACAAGAAGCGGAAGCAAATGCTGAAGCCGATAAAAAGGTAAAAGAAGAAGTTGATAAATTGAATAAAGCTGATGCGCTGGTATTCTCTACTGAAAAACAGTTGAAAGAATATGGCGATAAGATTTCAGCAGATAAGAAAGCTGCTATCGACGCAGGTCTTGAGAAATTGAAAGCGGCATACGCAGCGAAAAATTTCGCGGACATCGATACTGCATCTACTGAATTGGAAGCCGCATGGAACGCAGCATCTGAGGAAATGTACGCTGCATCGCAACAAGGTGCGGGTCAGCAACAACCTCAAGGTGACGCCGGACAGGCAAACAACAACGGCGGAAACCAAGGTGGTGGTGCCGATGATGTACAGGATGTAGACTTCGAAGAAGTTAAGTAGTCGCTGGACTCCAAAACAAAAAAGCCCGATTTTTTAGGAAATCGGGCTTATTTGTTTTGGGGAGATATGAGATGTGAGATTGGAGATGTGCGATAGAAAGGTGGACATGTGGTGGAGATCTTGGCTGAACTCCTGGCTGAGATCTATAGCGGAACCGTGATTAATCGGTGTCTTCCAATTGGAATAGCTCCTCTATATTTTTTTCCAGCACTTTGGATAGCTTGAGGGCCAGCACTGTGGATGGCACATATTTCGCAGCTTCCAGCGCATTAATGGTCTGCCGGCTGACTTGTACGGCGTTGGCCAACTGTTCTTGGGAATACCCCTTGATTACCCGGTGGATTTTAATCGTATTCTTCATTCGGCACCTCCCCCGCGTGCCAATCGGAAATAATTGGTATAGAAAATAATGATGAACAAGACCAGGAACACATGCCCAAAAAATAGCGAAAAGGAGAGGTAGGTCAACCCAAAAATAAAGAGACTAAAAATAATACCGAGGCCAATCATGGCGATTACGGACCACATCCAGCTGTACAGGCGGATATGGTTGATCATTTCGTCATCAATCTTCGTCCTAGCAAATGCAATGCACGCGAGCCCACCCATCAACAGGACGAGCAATAACGTCAATGACATTTCCATACGCTTCATCTTCATAAATACGATTTCACTGTTCAGCGGAATATCCGAATAGATGACAAAGGTGTCCATAAAAAAAGCATTGCTCTCCGACCACTGCATCAATAAATAGAAAACGAAAGAAAGAAAAATCAGCCCTATCCCGATCCATCGGAAATATCCGGGCAATAATGGAATTTTTTTCATACTGTGTTTATAATTTGTTTGATAAAAGTAAAATAAACTTTACACAATGACAAATATTTTTTACAAAATGTAAAAAATACCTAACTATTATCGGTAATGCTGAAGAATTCCTTTATCAAAAACAGTCCATATACCGGAGGGCATATCTGCTTTCTTCAGTGCGTTATTTGTCCAGGTATTGCAGGAATAGAATAAGCTATAGGCGCCTTTAGCTTCATAGAACGCATCATCGTCTCCATATTGCGCTTGGGTTTCAATCAGGATGGGATTGCCGTCCTGGTCCTTATCCAAGGCATCCAGAATGTACTGCTCAAGCACGCGGTACTGTTGGCGATCGATCAGGACCTTGTAACAGTGTTCATCCTCGACCATATTCCTATAGTAGGTGACATGGAGTGCGGTTTCGCCAATGCCAAGCCCGGCAATCAGGGCGGTCTTTAGGGTTAGATCCTTCCATTCCGGGGTATTGAGGTAAAACCCCTTATCGCCCCAACCTATCGAGATATAACGGTGATCTTGTGCCTTCCCCTTGGTGTGTGCCAATGGAAAAACAGTAGTCCAATCCCGAAATTCGGTGCGGATGGGGAGAACGATATCCGTATGCACGCCATTGGAAAGCACATATGCTGTAATGAGCCCATCCTTTTCCTCGTGGGCATGCCCCCTTTTGATCCTGGATAGCACAGCATCGGCAGCGAAATAAACCGCTGCGAATACCAAGATACCACCCAATATAGCGCCTAAAACCACCATTATTTTACGCATCAGCTAAAGATTAAAAGTTAAATATTGCGAAAAGTAGCGTAAAACAGAAATGGCGGGGAAATTCCCTGCCATTTCTGTTTATGTTGTGATTGTCCATAAAGCGGAAAAACCAATTAATACATCCGTTATGCATGTATTAATTGGTTTATATAGCGTTGCTCCCTGCTAGGGACAACTAAAAATTCTTGATTGACTTCCCCTTAGAAAAGCTTCTCAGGATATACCCCATCAGCAACCAATTTGGAAATGCTTTCCTGTACGATAGGTTTATCCTCTACATACGTTACACCAAACCATTTCGACGATGTCGGGATAACCTTAAAATCTGCCAGACCATGTTTCACCATGTAATCTGGGATGGTAGGGATAAAGAATTCCGATTTCGGATTATCGGCATTCTCTTCAACGAAGGTCGGAAATAGGTTCATACATACTTCGAACACCTTAGGAGTAAAGCCCCAGAAATTCATGGATACCCGCGTATCTGCCGGTAATTCATGCTTAACGCCATTCTCTTCGAAAACGATCTTTTTATCGCCGTTATCATTTTTATCGTAATAGATATTCACACGTTCCGTTACGGAATTCATGTGCCCCTGCTCATTCACTTCACAAACGCCACGTGACACATATCCATAATCGGACATGGTATTGCCCAACTCAAAGCCCATCAGGGACATATGGTTGTCATCAACTTCCGAAGTTAGGAACTCCCCCATTTTCTGGAAAGCGTCTGCTCCATAGAAGTCATCAGCATTGATCACACAGAAAGGGCCATCCACTTCTTTCATTGCACTCATTACGGCATGGGCTGTTCCCCACGGTTTTGTGCGCTCAATATCTCTATCTACACCAAATTTGCGCAGATCGAAATCTTGGAAGGCATAAGCTACCTCTATTTTTCCGGCAAGCTTTGCGTCGAATTTTTCACGCATTACCTGTTCAAATTCCTCGCGAATAATAAAAACTACTTTTCCAAATCCAGCACGGATAGCGTCGTAAATAGAATAATCAATAATCGATTCTCCATGAGGTCCAAAGCCATCTACCTGTTTCAAAGAACCATAACGGCTGGCCATACCTGCTGCCAGAACTACCAAAGTTGGTTTTCCCATAATTATATTTTTAGTCTTATGTTGTTAGAGTACGCAAATATACTATTTTATAAATTATCTCTTTTTGAAGATGGAGTTCAGGATTCCGGTTGCAATCTTGCCCAACAGCTTTGCTCCTTCGCGTGCCAACGTGCGGCTTGCTTGATTCTTTGCGGCCTCCATTGGCGTCTGCCGGCGGGAGCGTGACGATGCAGGTTTGCTTGCTGCCTTTTCAGCCTCCTTACGTGCTTCCTCGGCCTCTTCTTTCGCGGCATGGGTCTGCATCCGTTCATCAATAATCTCTGCTGCTGTCCGTCGCTCCACCCGCTCCTGATATTTTGCGGTATATTCCGACTGCTGCAGCAACTCCTGATATAACTGCGGTGAACAAGGTCCCATGACAGCGCGTGCCGGCACCAAATGTGTCGCTACCACTTCCGTCGGGATCCCCTTATCGTTCAGAACCGTAACCAGGGCTTGCCCTGTTCCCAAAGAGGTCAGTACCTTATCGATCTCGTAGAAGTCCGAAGTTGGATAGGTCCTTACCGTCTTGCGCAAATTCTCCGCGTCATTCGGCGTAAATGCCCGTAGGGCATGCTGAATCCGGTTCCCCAACTGGCCCAGAACCGACTCCGGAATATCCGTGGCCGCCTGTGTACAGAAGAAAACACCCACACCCTTTGAACGGATCAAGCGGACGATCTGCTCGATCTGTGTCATAAACGCCTTCGATGCTCCATTGAACAATAAATGTGCCTCATCAAAGAAAAACACCAATTTAGGCTGGTCTAAATCGCCAACCTCCGGTAAGTTCTTGAATAGCTGCGCCAGAAGGCTCAACAAGAAGGTGGAAAATAATAAAGGTTGATCCTGGATGTCCGAGATATTCAACAGGGTAATGACCCCTTTTCCATCCACTTTATTGAACAGATCCTGGATATCAAATTCCTTTTCCCCGAAGATATGGGCCAGCCCCTGCTGCTCGATGGCTACGATTTTCCGAAGAATAGTATTTGCACTGGCGGTCGAGATCTTACCGTAATCGGCTTTGATCTCCTCGGCACCGGGGCCTTCCGACAGGTAGCTCAACAGTTTCTTGAGATCCTGGAAGTCCACGATCGGCAATTGAGTATCTGCGGCATATTTAAAAATGGCACTCAGGACACCGGCTTGGGTATCGTTGAGGTCGAGGATACGGGCCAGCAGCACAGGTCCAAAATCTTCCACCGTCACGCGCATCGGCGCACCCAGTTTACCTGACAGCGAGAAAAGCTCAATGGGAAAGCTTGCAGGCACAAAAGGAATGCCCACGGCATTTCCACGTTCCAAAAGGGCATCATTCGTTTTGCCAGCTTCGGCAAGGCCAGATAGATCCCCTTTGACATCCAACATGAATACAGGCACACCCGCATCCGACAGCTGTTCGGCCATCAACTGCAGCGTCCTGGTCTTTCCTGTACCGGTCGCACCGGCGATGAGACCGTGACGGTTCATCATCTTTAATGCTAAATTGACTTTAGCGTCGGTGACAATCTCACCGTTCAGGATGCCTGACCCAAGTTGGATAAATGCCCCCTTGGGAATGTATGAAGATGTAATCTTCGCAATAAATTGGTCTTTCATACGATTAAGCGTTACTTGCTATCTTTGAAAATAAAAATAAAGATATAATTATTCATCTGAACAAATCAAAGAAACTTATATTACCATAATATTAAGAAATCAGATAAAAGGCACGACTTTTGTAATTTTTTCATAATAAAATTCTAAAAAAGGATTTTTTTTGAAATTAAATTTTATTTTTGTTCAGTTTATAATTAAAGGGCAACCATGTTTTCAAAAAATAATAGAATATTAGCGGCGAAGCTATGCTTCTTCATCTTCTTCACGAAGATGCTGATTTCTATTACCCCTATGTTTGTAGACGTACTTGATAAGGGCACGGTCCTTCAAGTGGTGATGCAACTGGAAATTGAGAACACGGCAAAAGGAAACAACAGCAATAATGAAGATCTGCACGAATCTGCAATTAAGATCTTCAAACCCGATGCGATTGATTTCTATGCCTTCAACCCAACTGTTGAGAATGCCGGAAAAGTAAAGCACTACCTCAAGAACGAGAAGTGCATCTGTGCATTCGACCCTACCGTCCCCACCCCGCCTCCAAACGCGTAATTCAACACCCATGGAATTTCTATGCCATTTTCTGACCTCCCCAGGAGCGTCTTAATGGGCATATTGAGCACATTAATCGTTGAATTTAAAAATCTTATAAAAATAAGTATATGTTTGGTACACGTACGTCCGCTTTTCTTAAACTCTCGAAAAGGGACTTAAAATATGACTTCCCAGCAAGTATTGTAGTATTCTTAGTGGCATTGCCATTATGTTTGGGAATTGCAATGGCTTCCGGCGCGCCATTATTCGCCGGTATTTTAACAGGTATTATTGGTGGTATTGTTGTCGCATCGATCTCCGGGTCCCCGCTGAGCGTCAGTGGTCCTGCAGCAGGTCTGACGGTAATCGTTCTTGGTGCCATCCAGCAATTGGGTGCCTACGAGACCTTTATTCTTGCTGTATTGCTGGCCGGTGTTATTCAGGTTATCCTGGGTATCGTTAAGGCGGGAATGATCGGAAACTATTTCCCATCTTCCGTGATCTTGGGTATGCTTGCCGCTATCGGTATCACGATCATCTTGAAACAGATCCCTTTAGCTTTCGGTATGACGGAAGCCAACCCGTTCGATTTTGAGAACGGCGGAATGGCAGCCTTTACCAGCACGATCCTTTCCAGTGTAAACTGGGGAGCAACCATTATCTGTCTCCTTTCTTTGGCCGTTTTGATTTTCTGGCCGAACATCAAGAAGTTGAACAAAATCCCAGCACCGTTAATCGTCGTATTATTGGGTGTTGGATTGGGTTTTGCATTCCAGGGAACTGGATTGGCTCTAAATCCGGATCACTTTGTATCCATTCCCGTAGTGAACTCATTCGCTGAATTCAAGGGCTTGTTTATCTTCCCTGACTTTACGCAGATCTTCAATAAAGAAGTATGGATCGTAGCCTTTACCATCGCAATCATTGCGAGTTTGGAGACGCTTTTGAGCATCGAGGCTGTAGATAAACTGGATCCATTGAAGCGTAATTCACCGACAAACAGAGAGCTTTTGGCTCAGGGTATCGGTAATATGACTTCCGGTTTCTTGGGTGGTCTACCGATGACGTCGGTTATCGTTCGTTCTTCGGCAAATGCCAATGCGGGCGGCCGTACGAGACAATCGGCAATGTTGCACGGTCTATGGTTATTGGTTGCTTTATTGGCAATCCCAAGCATCATCAACTTGATTCCATTGGCGGGCTTGGCAGCTATCCTATTGCACACCGGATATAAATTGGCGAAGCCAGCGCTGTTCAAGCAGATGTTGACCAAAGGATTGGATCAGTTTATTCCATTTGTGGTTACTGTTGCGGCGGTTGTATTCACGGATCTATTGACAGGTGTTGGTATCGGTATTGTTGTAGCAACGTTCTACATCCTTCGTGCGAACATGCACAATGCATACCACTTGAACATCACACCTTCAAAAAGTGATGAAAGCGAAACCGCAGTCATTACTTTGGCAGAAGAGGTTTCTTTCTTAAATAAGGCGCCTATTCAGCAAAAGTTGTATAACTTGCCAAAAAGCGTGAAATCCATTGTTATCGATGGACAAAAGAGTAAGTTTATCGACAAGGATGTCATTGATGTCATCAAGGATTTCGAGCAGAATGCACTGAGCAAGGGCTTGGATATCGAACTGAATGATGTCACGTACAAGCGCAGAATGATGCCACGCAAACAAAAACTTCAAAAAGTAGTTTAATTAATTTAAAAATAATGTAGAAACTTGTATGGTCATTTTTGGCCATACATTAAATCAAAATATATAATGGGACAAAAAGAATTAGAACTTGGATTTAATCAGATTTTAGAAGGTAACAAAGACTGGATGGACTTCGTCAGCAAAGATGAGAGCGGACGTTTTCAACAACTTGCTAAAGGGCAAGCTCCTGAAGTGTTATGGATTGGTTGTGCGGATAGCCGAGTTCCTGCAAATGAATTGACCGGTAAAAAGCCGGGAGAGGTATTTGTACACCGTAATATCGCAAACATGTGCGTGCATTCCGACATGAGTATGTTGGCAGTGCTTGACTATGCGGTGAATGTATTGAAGGTAAAGCACATTATCGTAGCTGGCCATTACGGCTGTGGTGGTGTTGCTGCTTCTTTGAGCAGCCAGCAATACGGAATCATCGACAATTGGTTGTGCCACATCAAAGATGTTTATCGCTTACATGCTGCTGAAATTGATGCCATCGAGAACCACGATGATAAAGTCAACCGGTTGATCGAATTGAACGTTAAGGAACAGGTATTCAACCTGACAACAACGTCCATCGTTCAAAACGCATGGAAAAATGGCGCTGAACTAGCGGTTCATGGTATGGTCATCAACATCGGTACCGGTCAATTGATCGACTTGGATACAACGTTTGATTCCAACGAAAACCTAGGTCAGGTATTCGCTTATAAATAGGATATCCCATTCGAAAGAAAAAGGACAGCCCCTTTACCAGATCGGTAAAGGGGCTGTCCTTTTATTTATCCTATGGTTCCCTTCTATTTGACGAAGGTCCCATCCAGGTTAATCGCCTTTGCGAACGAAGTCGTGAAAAGATCCGTGATGATGGCAAACTGTTCACGGGTTATCTTGTCTTCCGGCTTATACGTGCCTTCAAATTTAAATTTTGTGCTCCAATCCTTTTCAATCTGTCTTTCCACCTCATCACCCTTAAAGGACACAAACTTGATCAATCCGATGACATCCTTCCAGGTCATCTCTTCATCGCGGTAATTGTCGAGAAACCACAATTGGCTCCGTGTATAGATATCATTCAGAATATCCTTAATATCAGAAAACTTAACATATCCCTTCCGATCGAACACGTACTGACCCTGCTCCTCCCTACCCAGGAATACGCCCGTTAAAAAGAATTTCTGCAGGGCTTTGAAGTCGCGATCATCGGTAGCTACATCGGCATAGGGGGTCATGCGAACATTAAAAGCCAAGAGTTCCGCCTGCAATTTACGGATATCGATTTTCTTGCTAGTCGTTTTAAAGAAAGCCAGGTACGCGGCCGTTGCACCCAATGCCTGCCCGTATGCGGAACGAAAACCTATATTTTCTGGTGACTTGGCTATACTGCGCATCAATCCAATATCCAGCACATTTTCTTTTTCGCCCTGCAACAGATCGCGCAAGAAAACGAGCTGCGGCTGTTGATCCAGTTCACCAACAGCAACTGTTGTCCGCGAGATGGCCAGGTTCACATCCTTCATGGCCGTAAGGGATCCCTTCGAAAGGCTATCCACAGGTATGCCAGCTGATTTTGCAATAGTTCCATCCACGCTAGCATCCAAGACACTGAGCACGGAATAACGCTGTCTGTTGGAAAGCGTAATTTCCCACGCCCGTCTACCCTTGTCGGCCTTGATTACCTGCTGATTGGGGATAACGGTCAGATTGGCCTGCGCATCAACGGATTTTTCCAAAGCATTCTTCGCCAATTGCGGATTGAAATCGCGCTTGGTGATCGTGGCCACGGAATCCGAACGGCTCTTACTGCCCGCCATGTCCATCAATAGCCACATCCACTGCCCGCCATCCAATGCCAATGCATGCTGAATGGCCAAGCGATCATCCGTCAGCTCTTTCCCCAAGAAAGGAGAATCCAGCACCAATACCGTTTCCACATTTGACTTCGCCGCCTGAACTGCCGCACTCCACGCCGTCACATCCGATCCATACACCAGCAACTTTGGCGAGCCCTTTTTCTTCTGTGAAAAAGCCAGCACCGGAAGCAACAAGCAGATCAGGAATACTATCCTCAATTTCATAATCATGTTTATTTTAGCCTAAATTAATATGAATTCATTATAATTAATAGTGAATAATTAATTATCTGCATATTGTAAACAGATTTTTTCGAAGGATGGAGATTCCAAGTGAAATACGCAGCTAATATAAATGCCGAGTAACCCATAGCCTATCGATGGGCCCTTCCATCATTCGGATAAAAAAACAAACAGCATTCCATGCAAAGGCATTTAATATATCGTTGAAATACCTAACTTTGCGTTATGGTAGAAGAAGAAAAATCATTGAATTTTATTGAAGAGATTATCGAAGAGGATCTTCGTAATGGGAAGAATGACGGTCGTGTCCTGACCCGTTTCCCGCCAGAACCAAATGGTTATCTTCATATTGGACATGCAAAGTCAATCTGTCTGAACTTTTCTTTAGCACAGAAGTACAATGGCAAAACAAATCTACGTTTCGATGACACCAATCCGGTAACGGAGGATGTGGAATACGTAGACAGCATCAAAAAAGATATTCAATGGTTGGGCTTCCAGTGGGCCGAGGAATTATATACCTCAGACTATTTCGATACTTTATACGAATATGCAAAACAGCTGATCAAGCATGATCTAGCTTATGTAGACGATAGCAACTCCGAGGAAATTGCTGCTTCCAAAGGTACGCCGACAAAACCAGGTGTGCCAACAGTATACCGCAGCCGTTCTATTGAGGAGAACCTGCAGTTATTTGAGGACATGCGTGCAGGGAAATATAAGGATGGCGAGAAGGTTCTTCGTGCGAAGATCGACTTGGCCAGCCCGAACATGCACATGCGTGACCCGATCCTGTACCGTATCAAGCATGCTGACCACCACCGTACAGGTGATAAATGGCCAATCTACCCGATGTACGATTTTGCCCATGGCCAATCGGACTCGATCGAGAAGATTACCCATTCGGTATGTACGCTGGAGTTTATTCCGCATCGCCCTTTATACGATTGGTTGATTGACAGGTTAGAAATCTTCCCTTCAAAACAATATGAATTTGCACGCTTGAACCTTTCCTATACGGTCATGAGCAAGCGCAAGTTACTGCAATTGGTGAACGAGAAATTAGTAGACAGCTGGGATGACCCACGCATGCCTACGATTTCCGGACTGCGCCGCCGTGGATATACACCAGAAAGTATCCGTAACTTCTGTGAGCGGATCGGTATCCAGAAGCGTGAGAATATGATCGATGTCAGTTTATTGGAATTCTGTATCCGCGAGGATCTGAACAAGACCGCTTGGCGCCGAATGGCCGTGTTGGATCCAATCAAATTGGTGATCACCAACTATCCAGAAGGACAGGTTGAAGAATTGGAAGGAGAGAACAATCCAGAAGTTGAAGGTGGTGAGGGCAATCGCATGATCCCTTTCTCAAAGGAGCTATGGATCGAGCGTGAGGACTTTATGGAAGACGCACCGAAGAAGTTCTTCCGTTTGGGACCTGGGCTTTCCGTACGCCTGAAACATGGTTACATCGTAACCTGTACTGACTTCAAGAAAGACGAGCAAGGCAATGTGACGGAGGTTTACTGTGAGTATGCGCCGAACTCCAAATCTGGAGAAGATACTTCCGGCATCAAGGTGAAAGGCACGATCCACTGGGTATCTGTTGCTCATGCCAAGGAAGCGGAAGTACGCCTGTACGACCGTCTTTTCCAAGATGAAAACCCTGCAGCTGCCGAGGATTTCAAGGCATCCATCAATCCGGATAGTCTGCAGATCATTGAAAAAGCTTATATCGAACCCGACTTGGCCAATGCCGAGGTTGGAAAAGGGTATCAGTTTATTCGCTTGGGTTATTTCACCCTAGACAGTAAACATACGACTGCCGATAAATTGGTTTTCAATAGAACAGTAACACTGAAAGACTCCTGGGCTAAGGAGGCTAAAAAAGGATAAAATAAGAAAGGAGGCTTTAAGCCTCCTTTTCTTTTGCTATGCTTGTGCTGTATAGCAATTTTACATAAATACAGCTTTATATTTCTTGTCCATTTGTGTTGCCGTAGCCAACAGCTGTTCATCCCCCAATTCCTTCAGAATCGGGAGGTATTGTTCCAAGGCACCGACTCCCAACCGGATTGCATATAAATCATAGCCCGTGTTGGCTTTCTGCAGGATGGCAGCTTGATAATCCAAGTTTTCCCCAATGGCTTTGAGATGCTTTGTGGCTAGCATTTTAGCTTTATCCATTTCCTTTACCTTCACCAAGGTATCCAACAGGACGACATTGGAGAACGATTGTCGCGCACTGCGCACATTTTTCGGCTGGAATGCATAGGCCTTCAGCGCCAATTGCTTCGCCTTACCCATCTCTCCCCGTTGCACCAGTGCATACATCCCGCTCTCGTACACATCTGAATAGATCCAGTTGTCGTAATAGAAATTGGAATCCACATCAAAATAATCCAGATCACTAATATCCGACCACTGGAATTTGTCCATAGCGTTGGCATATAGCTTTTCCGCATTCACTAGGCTTGGGCGGTCATTCGGCTGGCCGACATCCACCGGCATCAGCTTATTCACCAAACCTTCGGAAGCCAGGTATTTATCCAACCCCATGTGAATGCTGTTGGGTGAAAAGGATGTATAATAGATCGGTCGTTCCCAGTTGTTGTTGACCAAGATGGACATCAGGCTCAAATCCGCCCGACTGACAACGTCCTCATTGAACTCCCATTGCATATACTCCGGAATATGGGCCTGCCATTCTTTAGGCAAGCCTACATGTGCCAATACGGCGTCCTTATCGACCTTTAGCTGCATTTTCCGCGTTGGCAGCACATTGATATAACTGCCATTCTGCAACTGTACTTTATTCTCATTGCTATCGGAAAGCATCACATTCAAGAGCATATCCACGTCTGTATAGCCCTCGATGCCCATATCATAGACATGAATCCCATCACGGATCCCCTTCTTCACTTTATCGTAGCTGAACCCGATCGGAACTGCCTTTGATGCATTCATATCCTGCATCATCTGCTCCACATACCAATCCGAACTGAGGTACCCATAATTGATCACGCGTACATCCGTTCGAATGCCTTCCACTTCCTGCAAGTACCACAGCGGGAATGTGTCGTTATCGCCATAGGTAAACAGGATGGCATTTGGATCGCAGGACTGCAAGGTATTTAAAGCCAATTCACGTGTCATCTTACGTCCTGATCGGTCGTGTCCGACCCAATTTTCCTTCAATAACAAAACCGGTCCAGCCAGCATACAGATAGCAGCAGTCGCATACGTAATCTTCTGTACAGATAGCTTGCTGCGGCGTTGCAGAAAATCCATCACGCCCAAAACGCCCAGTCCGATCCAGATAGCGAACATATAAAAAGAACCTGCGTAGGCATAATCGCGCTCGCGCGGCTGCACGGGGGTTTGGTTCAAATATAACACTATGGCCAGACCGGTAAAAAAGAATAGCAATGCCACAATGCCAGCATCGCGTTTATTTTTCTTTACCTGCCACAAAATGCCAACAATCCCCAACAAGAGCGGCAAGAAAAAATAGGTAGCTCGACTCGGGTTATCCCACATATCTTCAGAAATAGAGCTTATACCGGGAAGGCGGATTTCATCGACAAAATCAATCCCTGAAAGCCAATTACCGGCGGTTCCTTCACCCTGGCTCGGCACATCGTTCTGCCGACCCACAAAGTTCCAGAAGAAATACCGACTGTACATGTGCACCACTTGATACCCAAAGAAAAATTTCATGTTGTCCACAAAACTTGGTGACTCATCGGCCCCCAATCCCAAATACTGGCGGTAGAAATCAGCATGTTTGCTGCTGTACATCCGCGGAAATAGGACCTGCTTATCGTAGGAATATCCCTTCACGAAATCGATGGATGCATAGCGCTCTTCATCTTTTCTGTATGTTTTACCATCTTCAACACCGACCACCTGCGAGGTAAACGTCGGCCCCTTTAAAAGGGGTTCGGATTGATATTGCTCCCTGGAAAGATAGCTCAGAAAAGAAAAAGCATCATCGGGGTCGTAGTTATTCAAGGATATATTGGTCTGCGCACGGACCAATAACATGGTATAGGAAGTAAAGCCAAAATACACAAAGCACAAACTCAATAGCGCCAGATTCAATACCGGCTTATTCTTTTTAATGGAATAGACTATTCCAGTGACCAAAGCCGCGATGAGTAACAGGACAAATGCCGCTATGCCACTGCCAAATGGCAGGCCTAGGGTATTGACGAAAAAGAGGTCGGAAAAAGCTGCAAAACGCACCGTATATTGGATGACACCCCACAGGATCAAGGCAAGCACCAAGACTCCCCAGCCGAAAGATTTTGCTGCTCCTTGCCAAGTAATGGACTTTGCCTTTCTGAAATAGATCAATAAAGCCAGTGCAGGAATGGTCAATAAGTTTAATAGATGCACACCAATGGATAGCCCCATGACAAATGCGATCAATAGCAGCCATTTATTTGCGTCGGCCTCATCCGCACGTCGCTCCCACTTCAGCGCTAGCCAGAAAACTACAGCCGTACATAGGGAGGACATCGCATACACCTCAGACTCCACGGCTGAAAACCAAAACGTATCCGTAAAACTGTAAGCCAAGGCACCAACTACACCCGCGCAAAGGATCTGGATATGTTGAACGGATGTACCGTTACCTTGTCCCAACAGCAGTTTCCGTGCAAGGGCGGTTATGGTCCAGAAGAGAAAAACAATCGTCAAACCGGAGCATACCGCAGAACCAAAATTCATCCAATAGGCAATCCGTTCCGTATTGCCAAAACCAAGATTGGAGAATATATTCTGGATCATAAGGAATAATGGGGCGCCAGGTTGATGGACAACCTCCAATTTATAGGCGGAAGCGATAAATTCACCCGTATCCCACCAACTCACGGAAGATTCGGTAGTCAGGATATAGACTGTGCAGGCAATTATGCCGCAGACCCAGCCTAAGATCGTATTCATTCTGGAATAGCTCATGGTCATTTTGGTTAGTATAGTTTATGAAGTTAAATTTAGTAAAGTATAGCTTTAGCGCTATGCCATTAACATAATTTAACGATGTGGAAGGCAATAGGCAAAACTTGGGATAATGGAATGGTACCTACACAGTTAATAACTGACAAATTTTACGTTTAAATCAATTTTTTTGCGACGAAAAAAGCAGTATCTTAACCAAAGTATTGGGCAACACTCAGTTTTTAATAACAAGCTTGCCATAAACTATAAGCCAACATATTAAATTAACCGATTATTACACAGGAACCAGCTACACAGCGTAGAAAATTTAAATCATGAAAATAAGCATACCAATTCTACCTATTATACTCTTACATATAATTTGCTTCAGTTGCCATGGGAATGGAAACAATTTCTTGCAGGAAAAAAGAAACTTTACAAGTGAACCTTTGTTAGCTGAGCCAATAAAATCGAGCGATAACTTCAAGAATTACTTTGCAAATGAGCCCTATCTCGCCTCTCTCAGTGATGCTAAAATTGGTGATCTTGTCTTTCAATACAATTCGGGAGAAAACAATCGTTTCTTTCTGAAGGAGAACAAATTTGTTTTCTATTCATGGCAGGGACAAGATATTCATCCCATTGAGCACAAAGTGGACAAATCTTATCCGTTCGGCCTTTTGATTGGACAATCAGCTGAAAAATTATACTTCTACAATTCTGCCAACAAAGGAAAAGATTTCGCGACCTATTCACTCCAATCGAAAAAGACAAATATTATTAGTCTTTCTGAACTTGTCGTAACGAATGTCGCTGAGCTGGGCAACATGCAAGAAATACTTGCCTGTGGAGTGGCGTCGGACACACTTGGATTCTTCATTTTAGACGCAGGTGGGCATATCAAAAAGCGATTAAAAAGTATAGATTTGCCCTTTTCTCCTAATGGCGATCCAGGTGTATATGGTGGTAAATTTTATAGTTTCGGGGAACAGATCTTCTTTCTGTTTAACAATAAGTCCAGCATTTTCCATTTTGACAACCAAGGGAACTTCATACAAGAGATACCAACAATTGATTCCTTTTCTTTTAAACACAAATCCAACAAAGGTTACAATCCCCAATTCGATGGGCTTTATAAGGATTTAATGGTAAAAAACGACCAATTAATTATCAGAACTAATTTTGTAAGCTCTAAAAATAAAGAGATTGTATTTGACACGTATGCTATTTTAGATGGAAAATACCGCAACAGTTTTCACGTTAAATTACCGGACTTAGATTTTTCCAAATTCTCCTTTCCAATTTGGTCCTATTTCAGCACCAATGGAGAATATAACCTGCTATTTGGAACAAAATATACTTCGGGAGCATTTAGTTCTTTCAAAGTCCAATTGTAACCCCTTATCCTAAACTTATGAACTTATTCAAATATATTATCCTGTTAACTATACTTTGTAGTTCGGGTATTGCTAAATCCCAAGATCAATATATAATTACCTATTCAGGTAAACTGCTATCTGCGTCAATGACGAGCCGTCTTCAAAACGAAGCTTCTGACCCAGACATGCTAAAAGCTTTCACAGAAATCATCAGCGGATTTGAGGTTATGTACTCCTTATATATCGATTCTAGAAAAAGGGAATCAATATTTATAGAAGACAGGGAATATGGGCTCGATGGTCCCCCACCATTTAAACAGTTAACCAGCTATTATAAGGCCGATAGCCAGTTCTATTTTGAAGACCTCTTTCGCGGCAAGAAATTTAATATTAAGGATACTCCAAAAAATTTAAACTGGCTCATTACAAAAGAAACCCTTACCATAGGTAACTTCACCTGTAAAAAGGCAATTTTGAAGGATGATCCATTTCACACGATTGCCTGGTTTTCGGAAGACTATCCCCTTCCCTTTGGTCCGTATATCGGAAATGGGCTTCCGGGGTTGGTGGTCCTCCTGGAGAATGATTATTACAGCATCCAAGTTAAGGAAATCAAAAAACAGGCGATTCCAGCGAAGGTGGTGAAATCTATGGCAGCTTTTCCAGCAAAACAAGGTATTTCTTTGCAAGAATATTATAAGGAGGTAAAACCCTTGTTGAAAACCATGAGTCAGGAAAATATCATAAACTAAGTGCGGCAATTCCTAGCATATTTTTACCGAATCACCTGGTTGGTTCTTTTTCCTGTTATGAGTTTTGCGCAAGTGCAGTTCACTGTTGTCGATTCGCAGCGGAAACCTATTCAAGGTGCGATTGTCAGTATCCACGATTTGGCGGATGAGGTGACTTTTGCACATACCACCTCCGATCAAGCCGGCAAAGTCATGCTGAAGGAAACGACATTTCCATTTTTGCTGAAGGTAAGATCCATGTCTTACAAGCCCTACAGCGCGAAAATTACGACAAAAGTGGATATCCAAGAATACGTAGTACTTTCCGAAAGTGCCATAGCGATTGAAGAAGTAGTAGCCGATATGAACAAAGGGTTTGCTTCACTTCGCAACGATACCATCAAGTTTAACCTAAACGCTTTAAACTTGGCTGGTAGTGATAACCTCAAAGAAATTTTAAATCGAATCCCAGGATTTCGAGTCGATGAAAACTACAAAATAACCCATGCTGGCCAGGAAATCAATAAAATCCTCGTAAATGGTAAGGAAGCGTTTGAATTCCAGAACAAGATTGCATTGGATAATATTGAAAACGCAATGCTGGATGGGTTGAGTGTCATCAATGATTACCGAGACCCTTTCCAGGTAAACCTTGAAGAAGGAAAAACAGACAAGGTCATAAATCTTACCTTGAAAGAAGACTTTTCCAATATCATAAAAGGGAATATAGAATTAATGGGCGGTTATAAGCATAAGTTTAAGATTAAACCATTCCTCTTCTATTTCAGCGAAGGGCTTGCTGTATTTTCCTTAAATAATTTGAATAATATGTATGATAAAGATTGGAGCAGCGAAGATTATTCCGGAGGTCTCCAATCCTACAATTTGGGCTCCCGCTATTTTCGCGATGCGAACCGGAGTACGTTTTATGCGAAAGATCTAACCCTAAATCGGGAATTAAGTTTTCTGAATTCGACAACTGTAAAACGGACGACTGATCAATATACCTTTCAGGCAGTCATTAATTACAATGTACTTTCCTCGTTAAAATTTTCAGAAACCAATACACGCTATTTGGGCAACTCGCTCTACGATAGGCTCAATACGGATAGCTTGAAGGCCAGCATGTTCAGTTACATGCTTAATTTTAAGCATAAGCTATTCAAAACATCCATTTTGGAACTTAGTTCGTCCAATTATAGCGACAAGCTTATTCGGGATGACCGTTTTAATGCTACATATCACCAAGAGCAGCGGTCTTTTTTTGTAGAAGAACGTGCTACTCAAGGCAGCACCATATACGCCCATAAAATCAATCTGGATTCCAAAATTAGCAACAAGATTGCTTGGTCCACTAGTTACAGTCTGAAAACGGAAAACAGTGGTGATCTTTGGGTGTTGCAAAACAGTAATGGTATAGCGGATTCTCCAATTCTTCATCCTGAGAATGACATAAAATTGAAAAACAAGGAGCATACCATTAATTCCAGCCTACATTACAATTTTGCCAAAGGAATGAGTGGAAGTGTGGGCCTTGCCTATTTCAGGACACTCGACAAAGTTGACCGTTATCTCCTGCAATTCAAGAGCAACAGGTTAAGTCCTGAGGTTGAGGTGCATATTAAAACTAAATTCGTCAACGTAGAGGCAAATCTTAATTATAACCGACTCCACCGTTACCTCGCGGAACAGACGAAAAAGGTAAATTATTTCGCAGGAAATCTAAATGCCGACATTTTCCTAGATAACTATAAGAAGAATAAAATCAGAATTTCACTGGATAAGTCAGCACTTTTTGCGCCGATTACAGCAGCACTACCCTATAATGTAGACCGTTATGACCACGTCCTATTCGGTCAAAGTGACCTGTTTTTTGAAAATTTCGATCGTATCGCTGGTAGAATTGCCTATGTGTACGACCTGCCATTCAAAGGTGAATCTTTCCAACTGGCAGTCTTTGGTAATTCCAGTTCGAACACGATCATCCAAACCCTGAATAAAGAAAACAATAGATTCTGGACCTACCAACGCGTGAAGGGTCTTAAACGATATGGTGGCGATGTCTATTACAGTCATAACATGCTTAAGAATAGCTACCCACTTAAGGTTGATGTTTCCTACCGCATAACCCGAGACTCCTATTTTCAATTCCTAGCAAATGAAGAGGTGCCCATTGTGCAAGACAATCATATCATCCAAGCTTGTGTCAATTCTTTTTCAGAAAATCGGATAAATGGGATGTTGAAGATATCCACTGAGATTACAAGCATCAATTACAATGATTCTGAAACCTCAAAACAGGAAAATTACAGTCTTTTGTTCGGTCCACGCTATAACCATAAGAAATTAGTGATAAAAACATTCCTTAAGTACAGTTTCATCAAAGATAGGCAGCAAAGCAATTCCTTTTTGGATATGAACCTTTCAACGCGCTATAGCTTATCCGATAAGCTTGAACTCTTGTTGGAGGCAGACAACTTTTTGCAAAATTTAGGATTGAAATCTGCCGATCCCTTGGGTTTGGTAGATAACCAACAAGGAATGGAATACTTCCAGTCGTATAAAAATCTAGTAGGCTATACGACATTGGGCTTTCGGTACAAATTCTAAACATACAAAATCCCTACTGACATCAGCAGGGCTTTGGTATTATACAGGTATTTCTTCAATTTCCGTTACACCAATTTTTCGACGATTTTCCGTGTCGGTCCAGGGTTACTCATGGTATAGAAATGCAATACCGGTGCACCAAATTCGATCAATTCCTTACACTGCTGTACCAACCACTCCTCACCTACTTGGCGAACATCTGCATTGGTTTTGCAGGATTCCACGGCATCACTCAAATCCTCTGGAATATCCAGATGGAAGATCCGTGGTAGGGTAATCAATTGCTTTTTGGTCGTCAATGGTTTTAATCCCGGGATAATAGGTACATGGATATCATTTTCACGGCATTTCGTTACGAATTCCTTGTATTTTTCCACGTTAAAGAACATCTGGGTTACGATAAATTCGGCTCCCATTTCCACTTTTTTCTTCAACCATTTGAAATCGGTATTGAAGTTCGGGGATTCGAAATGCTTTTCAGGGTAACCGGCCACACCGATACAGAAGTTGGTTTTCTCGGAGGTGACGATATCCTCATGCAGGTATTGTCCGCGGTTCATATCCACGACCTGCTGTAGCAAATCCGTTGCATACGCATGCCCGCCGACGGTAGGGATAAAATCGGCGTCGCCCTTGCGTGCATCGCCACGCAATACCAAGACATTGTCGATACCCAAGAAATTCAGGTCAATGAGTGCATTTTCCGTTTCTTCCTTGGTGAAGCCTCCGCAGATCAGGTGTGGCACCGCATCCACCTTGTATTTACTCATAATCGCCGCACAGATCGCTACCGTTCCTGGGCGCTTTCTATAGGAAACACGCTCCAACAGGCCGTTCGAGTGCTGCTTATACAGGTAATCCTCTCTATGGTACGTAACATCAATGAATGGGGGCTTGAATTCCATCAGTTCATCCATTGTCTGGAATATACTTTGGATACCTTGTCCCTTCGCTGGTGGCAACAATTCAAAAGAATACAGCGTCTTCCCTTTTGCGTTCTTGATGTGATCTACAATTTTCATAAGAATATATTAAGGCTTAGAGAAAACACAGCGGTGACCGGTTCTTCAGCTTATCTTTCCTCGTTAAGGGTAGAATGTAGCACCTTGACTGGTGTCAGGTTGCTAAGGCTTCAGCGGGTCTAGTCCCTCTGCCTTTCTCTATAAGCGACGGCTAATATCGCTAATAGACCTGTAATCTCAAAATGTTAACCGAAAAAAGTAGATCGATTTTAAGCACCCGTCGCCATGGGCATAAAAAAAGGAGGTCTAAACCTCCTAATCTTCTAAGTACATATCGATCAAGCCTTCTGGCAATCGTAACACGATTACCTGCTCTTCCGGGTCAATTCCTACTATAAAATCTTCGTTCAGGGGGAACATGGCGTCTTTGCCATCAATATCTACCGTAGCGATAAATTGTTGGGGCATTTCCTGCACATGGGTAATTTCACCCAACTCGCCCTCACTCTCCTCGATTGCCAGGAAGCCGACCAAATCTTTGTAGGTAAAGTCCTCGGGATCCCGCTCCGGCATTTTATCGTTCGGCAAATACATTTTCTTGCGGACAATAGCCTGCGCCTTATCGATGTGGTCGATATCTTCAAATGTTGCGTATGCCGTACTATTTTGCTGCAGCTTAATGGCATCCACAAAATAAGGAACCAATTTCTTGTT
Source organism: Sphingobacterium lactis (assembly GCF_011046555.1). NCBI lineage: Bacteria > Pseudomonadati > Bacteroidota > Sphingobacteriia > Sphingobacteriales > Sphingobacteriaceae > Sphingobacterium > Sphingobacterium lactis. The sequence goes on along the minus strand of NZ_CP049246.1, from coordinate 1,207,152 downwards.
CACCTCCAGAAAAATTAAATCCAGGTCCAGGTCCATATAATCCTCGAATTCGAAGAATAACTGTACCTCGCCTTTCAGCCCACGGGTCTTACTGATATAACCAATATAAAAGCACTGATCTATTGTCATGTTGTGTATTTGATCTGTAAAAATAAGGATTTCTTTCGGGTTGGCGGGAAAATTTACGAACTGCAACAGCTATACCCCGATTTCATGCACAAAAAAAGCCGATTCTTTTGAATCGGCCTTTTCGAATACTGTATGAAAGAATTAACCTTCAGTTTCTTCAGTGTTTTCTGCAGTATCAGCAGCTTCTTCTGCTTCTTCAGCAGCTGTTTCTTCAGCAACTGGAGCGTTTTTAGCAGCGATAGCAGCAGCTCTGTCTTCTTTTTTCTTCGCCTCAGCAGCTAAAGCAGCTTTTTTAGCTTCACCTTTAGTCTCTGCTAAGCCTGATTTTTTACCTTCGATTTGTGCGTCTTTACCTTCAGACCATTTTGTGAATAGTTCTTCAGCTTTAGCTTCATCGAAAGCACCTTTTTTCACACCACCTTGCAAGTGTTTCTTGTAAAGAACACCTTTGTAAGAAAGGATAGCGCGAACTGTGTCAGTAGGTTGTGCACCTTTGTTCACCCAGTCCAAAGATTTTTCGAAATCCAAAATGATTGTTGCTGGGTTAGTGTTTGGGTTGTAAGAACCTAAACGCTCAATGAACTTACCATCACGTGGAGCACGTGCATCTGCTACTACTACGTGGTAAAAAGGTTTTCCTTTTTTACCATGTCTCTGCAATCTGATTTTAGTTGCCATGTTTTAATGATTATTTATGTATTCAACATATCCCCCGAGCTACATGCAAGAGGGGACGCAAAGATAAAAACAAAAATCTATTATCGCAAGCCTTAATTGCAATAGGCAAAATGCCAAACCCCTGGTAGTCAACAACTCTTCTTAATCACGATTGCCCTGCAGCTGCAATTCCATGATTTATCCGATTTAATTTGAGGATTACCCCAATAATCACGATATTCAAATCTTTCAAAACCGTTCAATTTTTATGTCAAGGAAAGCTCCTTTAAAGATCGTTAAGGCCTCCGCAGGATCGGGAAAGACCTTCAGTTTGACCATACATTTCCTCACCCTGTTGCTGCATAAGGAAAGTAGTTACCGCGAGATTCTCGCCGTAACCTTTACCAATAAAGCGACCGCCGAAATGAAGGAGCGGATACTTTCCGTACTGCAGGGCTTGGCGGTGGGATCAACAACGCCATCCATCCAACAATATAGACAGCAACTGTTGGCGCAAAATCCACAATGGGATGCCCACAGCATGCAAGAGAAAGCGCACCGCATCTACCGGAGGATCCTCCATGATTATAGCCATTTTTCCGTCAGCACAATTGACGGTTTTTCGCAGAAGGTCATCCGCAGCTTCACCTACGAGCTCAATCTGGATTCAGGCTATGCCATCGAGATGAATACCAACAAGGTAAAACGGGACCTCACCATCATGCTCAACCAGCTACTAGATGAAAAACCGGAATTGCTAGACTGGATCATTGCCTATGCCGAACAGAAGATCGCCAAGAATGAAAATTGGAACTATCGCCATCAATTAATGTCGCTCGCTGGCCTGATATTCTCTGAGAATTTCCAGGAATTTGACAGTTATATCATCTCATCGGACAGCAATCAGATCTTCAATCTGCTGAATACAGAGATCGCCGAAAAAACCAAAGGATTCTTGGATGCACTGCAGGAAGCTATCGAAGCCTACAAATCGCAATACCGTGCGCTGAACATCGATCAGGACGAGATGAAGGCTAAGTCGAGGAATAAAGTAGTCTCCACGGGCAAGATGGAAGTCAATGTCCATAAATTACCGATCGGTGAAATTCAATCGAAAGTGTTCGATAAGTTCAACGAGCTGATCGATAATGAAGAACCTTACACCGACAGCAATAAAGAAGTACGTTATGATCTTATCCAAGGCCTGAAACCGGCATTGGATCATATAAAAATATTGGAAGGCCATTTTGCCAGCTATATTGCCTATCAATCTGTCCAAGGGAACCTGTATTTCCTGCGCCTATTGAAGGAGATGAGTGAACTTTTGAGCCAATGGCGGAAAGAAAATGGGGCACAATTGATTTCGGATGCCCAAATTCTATTGAACAAATTGGGGCTTGATGAGCAGAACGACCCGACATTCATCTGGGAGAAGATCGGCAACCGCTACAATTATTTCCTATTCGATGAATTTCAGGATACCTCCCGCGTGCAATGGAAAAACTACAGCCCATTGCTGCTGAATGCCCTGGCGAATGCAACCGGCAAACTGAGTGAGCATTTGGTGGTTGGCGATGTCAAACAGAGCATCTACCGTTGGCGAAATGGCGACTGGCGAATCCTGCTCCATCAAATCGAACAGCAGGTCGGGGGCACCTTCCACCTGCCAACCGAGCAATTGCCGGAGTTTATAGAATCGGGTTCCCTCGACACAAACTACCGCAGCTTGCCGAATATCATCAACTTCAACAATTACCTGTTCGAAAAAATGCCTACCCATCTGCAACGGGTGCTGAACGAAAAGGTCTCTGAAAGCTTGGGTGAAGAAGGTATGGCCTGGTGGACCGAGAGCGGAAATGCCAACATGCTGATCAAGGCCTATGCAAATAGTCAACAGTTGATTCCCGAGTCGAAACTTGCTCCTGGGGAACCCAAGGGATCTATCGAAATCGAGTATTTCCCGGTTGCCGATGGTCGATTCAGAAGCAATCAAGTGGTGGAACAGTCGGTGGAGTCACTTTGCCAACATATCGGCGAATGGATGCGCACAGGCAGGTATACACCGGGGCAGATCGGTATACTGGTGCGCAGCAATGCCCAGGCAAAGATGATCATTCAGTCCCTGATGGCCTTTAAAAATGCCGAGGGTTTGGATTTTGAAGTGATTTCGGGAGATGCTTTATCACTGGCATCCAATCACGCCGTAAACCTATTAGTCGAAACGCTAAGAGCTTTGGTTTTCCAATCCGATAAACATGTGATCCACCATGCGAATATGGCATACCTGTACCAACTCGCATCGGGACGTTCAGGATTTCCTTACCGGTATTGGCTGAATTTTAAAGCGAATCGCCTCGATGAACTGCATGAAATACTACCGCAGGAACTGCTTTCGGAATGGTCCCAGCTCCAAAAGCTGCCTTTGGTTCACCTGATCGAAAAACTAATTGCGATGTATGGCTTGGGCAACAAGGGTAGCATCCACCTGCCCTATCTTTTGGCATTCAAAGATATGTGTACAGCATTCTCCAGTATGGGCGAACGTGGATTGATCCAGTTCCTTGAATACTGGGATGAGGATGGCGAGCGCGCAGTACTACCGAGCAATGGCGACATCAATGCTATAGAGGTGACCACGGTTCACAAATCTAAAGGCCTGGCCTACGACGTGGTCATGCTCCCCTTCTGCTCCTGGCAGTTGGATGGCATGACCAATGGAGATTTCTGGATCGATGTATTGGAAACGCCATTTGCCGACTTGGGAAAAATCCCCGTGAAATACACCCAGATCCTGGGCAATTCCATATTCTATAAACAGTATTATGAAGAGATGCTCTTCAACTACATGGATGCACTGAATACGTGCTATGTTGCCATGACCAGGGCAAAACAGCACCTCTACATCACGGCTCCACAATTCAAGGAAAACGTGGATAAAAAAACAGGAGAGATCCTGGGCGCTGAAATCAAGAACGAATTGATTTCCGATATCCTACTGCAGGTGTTGCAACAGAGCGATTCCGATTTTACCGTACAGAATAATCAACTGGATATACAGGAAGTCCTGGAGCCAAAAGCAAAGAACGAAGAATCGGAAAACCTAATCCACCTATCGGACTATCCGCAATCGCTCGCACTGGAATCGGCCTTGGATAAATCAACGGGCCGTAGCATCAACAATATCCTATTGATGGAAAAAGCAGCGCAATATGGGGTATTGGCCCATGAGATCATTTCCTTGGTGAACAGCGAATCAGAGATTGATGTGCTGGTCGACCAATATATACAGGAAGGCATCTTGGCGGTGGAGGACCGCCCTAAACTCGTGGAAGAAATTCACGAAATATGGCACCACCCTATCATCAATACGTGGCTATCCGGCAACTATAAAATCTGGAATGAATCCAGCATTATCACCGTCGATGGCGGCACGCAACGCCCCGATAAGGTCTTCACCAATGCCGATGAAACCATCGTTTTGGATTTCAAGTTCACCCAAGGTGATTACATCAGCCATAAAACACAAGTCGCCCAATATATGGATGCACTGAAGAACGTGGGCTATGAAAAAATTAAAGGTTATTTGTATTATGCAAAGACCAAGGATTTAGTAGAAGTGAAATAGTGATTGTCAAACATGGAAAAACCATTTTTAAGATTAGTAGCAGAGGACATTCAACAGCGGTTCGGGAAGGACATCTCCGATATCGCCATTGTTTTCAATAATAAACGACCGATCACCTACCTGAAGAAGCACTTGGTGGATGTCTTCGGACAGGCGATTTGGTCTCCCCAATTCTTTACCATTCAGGAATTCCTTTCCCGATCCACGGAGGACGTGCAGGCTTCGGCCCTTACACAGTTCTTTTACCTTTTCGAATTGCACAATGCACTCCTGATCAAGGAGGGTCGCGAACCAGAATTGTTGGAAGAATTCTATCCCATTGCTGAAAAAATTCTCAGTGATTTTGGCCAGTTGGATTATGACCTTGTTCCTGTGGATCAGATTTACATGGAGCTGCACGACACCACGGCAATCGATCTTGCGTTTCAACATTTCACACCGGAACAGCAGGAATTTATCCGTCAGTTTTGGCAATCGTTTAGCATGAAGGGCCATACGGCAGTGCAACAGCGTTTTCTCAGCCTGTGGAAGAAACTGCCTGTGCTCTACAAGGAACTCAAGGAGAAACTGAAATCCGAAAAACAGACCAACCATCCCACCATTTATCGGGAGCTTGCGGAAGGAAAGGCACAGCATCAGCAATTCCATAAGGACTTCAAACAGATCTTGTTCGTAGGATTCAATGCGCTCAACCGCGCGGAGGCCAAACTCTTCAAACAGTGGCAGGATGAGGGATTAGCATTGTTCTATTTTGATGCCGACGCGCATTATCTGGATGATAAAATGCAAGAGGCCGGCTTATTTATCCGGCGCAATCTAGAACAGACAGGCTTGATCAACGCGTTGGGCGATGTACCGAACATTATCGGAAACCGAAATACCGAAGTACACCTGTACCAAAGCTTGGGCAAAAATAGCGAGGCAAAATTGCTACACGATGTCCTCGAGAAACAATTGACCGAGGAACAATACGGACAGGAATCCGCAGCGGTCTTGCTCGCCGATGAAAGTCTATTGGTGCCCCTGTTGCAGAGCCTGCCCCAGATGGATATCAATATCACCACCGGTTACCCCTTGATCCAGTCGCCAATCTTTGGATTGTTCGACCTATGGATGGAAACCCAGCAGTTGATTTCCCATCAGAAAAAGGAAAAGATTCCGTATCAATTACTGGAGACCTTTATTTCTCATCCACTCAGCAAAGTGAGTCCACAACAGAAACAAAGCATCCAACGGGAATCTGCCGAAAAGCAGCTATTTGAAATCCAGGTAGCCGAAATCGATGTCAGTTCTTCTGCCCTTCCGAAATTCTTTAAGCCTTTGAACCATCCATCGGAACTCATTCCAACCATGGTGCATCTGATCGACGAGCTACTGATGACCATTGCCAGCAATGGCCGGATCAGGCAGATTGAGTCCAATCTCCTTATTGAGACCAAGAAGGTGCTCAATCAACTGCACTTGGGCTTTGCACATTTGGGTCCTCTGAGCATAAGCTTTCAGATCGGATTGATCCGGAAAGCGATTGCGTCGATCAATTCCGCCATTGAAGGTGATCAATTGAAAGGGCTGCAGATTATGGGTTTGCTGGAGAGTCGCTGTTTGAATTTTGACCATGTGTATATCCTCGGTGCAAATGAGGGGATTCTGCCGAAAACCTCCAGTGGGGCAACCTTCCTTCCGAACAACCTGAGGAAAGCTTATGGCCTACCCGTGCTGGAAAATCAAGATGCCCTGTCGGCATACCTTTTCTACCGTCATTTCCAATTTAGCCATGACATCCATGTTTTTTACAATGGCATTGTGGATGAAAGCAGTACGGGCGAAGAAAGTCGCTTTATCAAACAGATGGAATTTGAAACCCCACTGCAGTTCATAAAGCATACCCAACAGCAACCGCTGCTATTCCCGACACAACCGGAGGAGCTCATCATTCCGAAAAAGGATGAAATATGGGAACAGTTGTACCAGACCTATATCGTCAGACGGAAAGCGCTCTCTGCTTCCGCCTTTACAACATACCTGCAATCTCCCTTACAGTTCTTCCTGAAATATGTGGCCGATATCAAAGAACCGCCTTCCATTTCCCAGGAATTTGAGATGAACAAGCTCGGTACGGTCATCCATGAATGCATGGAAAAGTTGCTGACACCGCTCTTGGACGTGAAAGATTTCACCCCTACGCAAGAGTTGAAAGCCGCTCTTGAACGTGTCGACCAACAAGTTCTTCAGGAAATCGGAATTATCTACCTTACGGATTTTAAAACCTTGGATGAACTGAACAGTCTTCAGCGCATCATGCATAAGATTGCCACGGAATACATTAAAATGTACCTGCAATACGATATGGATCAATACGAATCCATCCGTATCGTCGAGCTCGAAAACGACGAGGATTACTTCCTTGATTTTCCAATTGAAATCCAGGGTAAACAGGAAACCATCAAACTGTACGGGATCATCGACCGTGTGGATGAAGTAATCGATCGGAACGGGGTCCGCAAATTGCGTATTGTGGATTATAAAACGGGATCTGATCAGGTGCTGTTCACCAACTTGGATAAGGTCTTTGCGGCCAACACGGACAACAAAGCGTTACTGCAAACTTTGTTCTATGCTTATGTTTATGAACAAAAATCAGGTCTGAAAGGGCTGGAACCACATCTTTATGTAGCCAGAAGGATGCGTGAGGACGGTACACTCTTTAGGAATAAATCAGGCAGCATGACCTTTGATGACTTCTTTCTGGAAGATCAGAAGCAGGTATTCGTTGGATTTTTACGGGAACAATTGGAGGAGCTGTTCAACCCTGAAGTACCCTTCAAACACAATCCGGATGCGGTTGTTTATCCTTCGGATCCCTATACCCTATTCTACAGGTACAGTACGGAAGAAAAAGCATCAGAAGAGGCGTAAAGGATCAAGTGTAATCAACAGGTATGTTAGAAGTCAATTTCAGAGTCAAGGTTTTTTATCAGGCGGCGCGCGACCTCAGTTTTACGAAGGCATCCCGCGAGCTCAACATCAGCCAACCTGCCGTTTCCAAGCACATCCAAGAATTGGAAGCGACGATTGGGCAAGCGTTATTCCTGCGGAACGGTAGCCGTTTGATCCTGACCGAAGCCGGGCGAACACTGATGGACGCCGTGAAAGTCATTATTCAGGAATATGAGTTGGTTGATTATAAATTGGGATTGCTCAACAATCAGATCCGCGGTAACCTGATCATCGGCGCCAGTACCACGATCGCCCAATACATCCTTCCCAAGCTCATTGCGCAATTCTCGGAGCGCAATCCGCTGGTCAACATCAAGTTATTTACCGGCAACACGGCACAGGTGGATCGTTGGCTGTTCGAGCGTAAAATCGGCTTGGGTTTCGTAGAGGGGATGGCCGAAGAACAGTCCTTAAAATACAGCAAGGTATGGGATGATCAATTGATTTGGGTGGCCCGGAAAGAACATCCGCTTTTCAAGAAAAGCCGAATCTGCCTGGATGAGCTACGGGAGCAGGAGTTTATTTTTCGGGAGCCAGGATCCGGCACGAATGATATTGTCTTCCACCGATTAAAAGAATTTGGCATTCATGCACAGGATCTCGTGAACAGGGTACAGATGTCTAGCTCCGAATCCATCAAGCAATACATTCGGTATTCAAACAGTATCGGCATCCTTTCCCAATATGCGGTCAAGCAGGAAATTGAAGATGGCATCTTGCAGCAGATGGAGGTGGAGGGTTTTCAAATCCATCGCGAATTAAACTTGGTGCATCTCCATGGCGAACTTTCCGGCCTTCCGCAACAGTTCATACGCTTTCTGAATCAATCACTTAGAAAGTAGCATAACCTAAGGTTATAGACCATAACATTTTACCGTTTTAGCAATACCGTGAACAGACTTATGTTTGTTTCATGCAGAACGATCTAAACCCATCGAAAACGCTGTTGGCCACCATGCAGAAGCTGGCCGTTCAAACGCGGATAATTGCGCTATTATTTGTTGTCATTGTCCTAATCATTGTGGCACAGACCTTCGGTCTTTCTTGGCTCCGTCCCGCAGCGGCAGATGACGGAGGAACAAAAAAGGTGCAGGCCATACCGGAGGATTTCCAAGCGGCACCCTATCCGGACACTGAGGAAGGAAAGCAGGCGGCCTATGGAGAAAAGTTGATCCGGGAAACCGCCAAGTACCTGGGACCGGGCAACACGTTTGGCGAAGTCTATGCCGGGAACAACCTAGCCTGTGGGAGTTGCCACCTCAACGGAGGTACCAAACCCTACGCAGCACCTTATATTGGCCTTACCGCGCTCTTCCCTGTTTACAGTGGGCGCGAGGGCAAAGTGGCCAGCCTGGAGACCAGAATCAATGGATGTTTCGAACGGAGCTTAAACGGTCGCAAATTGCCTTTGGACAGTAAGGAGATGATGGCCATCGTCAGTTACATGAAACACCTGAGTAGGGATGTACAGGTCGGGGGCCGCATAGCCGGACAGGGCTTTGTCGAGATTGCCGTTCCAGAACGCAAAGCAGATCTCGTACATGGTGAAGCCGTTTTCAAGAAACAGTGCATCAGTTGCCATCAAGAGTCAGGACAGGGAATGCTGCATGTTGCGGGAAACAAAAGCCAAGGTTATCTGTATCCTCCATTGTGGGGTGAGGACTCCTACAACGATGGCGCAGGAATGGCAAGGATGTTGACCGCAGCGAAATTCATCAAAGGCAATATGCCGCTGGGAGCAACCGCGGAAAATCCACTATTGTCTGATGAAGAAGCGTATGATGTGGCCGCATATATCAACTCCTTCGAACGGCCCCAAAAAGCAGGGAAGGAATTGGACTACCCAGACCTCAGCAAAAAACCAAAGGATAGTGCCTATCCACCCTTTGCGGATACTATTCCCGCAGAACAACATAAATACGGACCTTTTAATTTTTAACACATGAAGAATATCATCTTAGCATCCATCCTTTTATTTTCAGCTGCTGCACATGCACAGGAAAACAAAGGTCTGGAAGGAAAATTAACAACAAACGCAGCATTTAAAGGTGCTGAAGCCAACAAGGCAGCGTACAATGCCATCTATCAGTTGGATAGCAACAATCCGGATATTGTCAAAAAGGCCTTCCGAAACATCAACAATATCCTCAATGATCCCCGCCTGCAGGGAAAACTGCATCTTGAACTCATAACTTTTTCCGGAGGAACGGAAGTGATGTTAAAAGATTCCCCATATGCCGAAGATCTGAAGAAACTGATTGATAAAGGGGTTATTGTAGCCCAATGCACAAACTCACTTCAGGAGAGAAACCTCAAAAAAGATCAACTGTACGATTTCATAGGTTTTGTGCCGAGTGGCAATGGTGAACTTGTTATCCGCGCAAGCGAAGGATGGGTCATTGTAAAACCTTAAAAAGAGCAACTATGAACTTAGCACGAAGCATCACTCTCATTCTTTTATGTATGATCATGAACAACACACATGCGCAGGAGCACCGTTACGACCCACCTTGGAATAGCCCACCAGAATCGGCAGTGAACTTTACGGTTCCCGGTATCGACAATGTACCGGACCTGTATGGAGATATCGTAGACCCGCAGTTGGTGGTATTCTTCGCGGGCAACCAATTTATGGTCATGGATGACCTATTGGCAGCCTTTAAGAAGAAATACCCGAACTACCAACGCATCTTTGTGGAAACCCTACCTCCGGGGATCTTGGCCAAGCAGATCGAAGGAGGATCGATCACCATAGGCAATATGCGGATCGATCATAAACCCGATGTGTATGCGGCGGGAAAGAATCGCATCGATAGCATGTCGGCACATTTCTCCCGTGTGGAAACCTATGCTTTCAATAAATTGGCGATCATGGTTCCGAAGGGGAATCCCAAGGAAATAAAATCGATCAAGGATCTGGCGGAACCAAGCCTCAAGGTAGCTATGCCCAATCCTGCATGGGAAGGAATTGGCAGACAGATTGTCTCCGTGTATAATCGTCTCGGCGGAGAAAAGTTGGAAAACGCGATCATGAAAGAAAAGGTGGCCTCCGGAACAACCTACCTAACCAAGATCCATCACCGAGAAAGTCCTATGCGCATCCTGTACCAACAGGCAGAAGCTGCCCCGGTGTGGTATTCCGAAGTCGTGTACCAACAGTTATTGGACAACCCCGTGGAGATGGTCGAAATCCCTGAAAGGGACAATATCCGAGCGACCTATAAGATTGCCGAAATGAAAAATGCACCGCGTAGGCAAGCGGCCAAAGATTTTGTGGACTTTATGCAATCGGAAGATGCCAAGGCCATCTATAAAAAATATGGTTTCGAAACTCCCTAAATGTCTACAAGCAGGTAGCTGAGCAGTTGAAACCCGAATGGACTAAACACAAAACCCGACGGAAGGTGATTCCATCGGGTTTGTTATGCGCTCAACAAAATCGCTTAGCGTTTTTGCTTCTTAATGGCTTTGTTTGCGCGTTTCCTAGCCGTTTCAATCTTATAGTCGAACCATTTGTCCTTAAAGATCTTCCGCATGGTATCATCAAAGTGGCGCGTTACGAATAGATTACGGGCACCCTTTATTTTTTCGCTCAGCGAATTGGCCAAAGCCCGAACGGAAATGGAATACCCTTCCGTTTCATATTGAATGTAGTGCCACCACCCTGCTGGCATATAGAGTGTCTCGCCAGGATTGATGACAGCCTCATAGCCATCCAAAAATTCCAGACCAGGATATTCCTCCACACTGCTCTTCTTCAAGTTTGCAATGCTGTGGAAATTGTACGGCAGTTTATACATCAGGTCGGATTGGTTATTCGGGAACAACCAGATCCTTTTCGCTCCCTGGAACTGCGAGATAAAGACATGCGACATATCAATATCGAAGTGGTTTCTTGTCGCTGAGCCTTCGCCACCAAAGAACATGTAAGGCAACCATTGCAACACCTTGCCACCCGTCACATCGTTAAAGATGACATCCTTCTTCAATTCCGGGCGCAACTTCATGAGGTTGAACAGGAACAGGCGCAATTCTGTAGGCTCCTTGCGGATCAAGTCCAGGTATTCGCCAAAGCTCATCCGTCCCACTGGAGGACTTGCAGCGTGGTTCTGTGATTCCTCCTCCCTACCATACACATCGATTTGTTCGTTACCCGCTATTTCCTTGAAATAGTCATAGCTCCATTTGGTCCAACAGGGACTATCTTTACTGATAAAATCCTTGATGATAACCGGCTGACTTTTATTTAGATAATCTCTAATAAAGTCCTTGGGAGCTATTCCAGAGATACTATTTACAGGTTTTAATTTCACAAGATTCCTTATTTAGAATTATTACAAACATAAAAAAAATATTTCTACAATAAATATACCTAAGATATCGAGAACCCTTTTTTACGCTGATATGAGAGCAAATTAAGGAGAAATATTTTATTAAAAAATGATAAAAGTCAAATTTATGCAGCCTGTACCGAAAGGGGATCCCAAAATAGGCCTTTAGTGGCACGTAAATACGGTAATGAAGAGGATATGGAAGGATTAATTCGGTAATTGAGAGATTTTAATAGATGGCCCCATGCTAAACGAAAATAGCGGTCAACCTAAAAGATTGACCGCTATTCCAATATTTTGTATACTATTTATTTACTTGTTTGATATACTGCTCGATGGCCATCGTCATACTTGGCGCATTTGGCGTCGGTGCAGGGATATCCAGGATCAGGTCATGATCTAACAACGCCTGTTGTGTTGTTGCCCCAAAAGCAGCGATACGGGTCTTGTTCTGCACGAAATCAGGAAAGTTTTCGTAGAGTGACTGCACACTGGTTGGGCTAAAGAACACGATGATATCGTAGAAGACATCCTTCAGGTCCTTGATATCGGAAATGACGGTGCGGAAAAGGACTGCTGGCGTAAAGTCATACCCATTTTCCTGCAACCAGCGTTGGGTTTCCTCGTTAGCAACATCCGAACATGGGAACAGGAATTTCTCCTTGTTGTGTTTCTTCAAGACATCCTCCAGATCTTTGGCAGTTTGCTTTCCGAAGAAAATCTTACGCTTGCGGTACTGGATGTACTTTTGCAGATAGAGGGCAATAGTTTCCGAAATACAAAAATACTTCAGCTCTGGCGACACTTCAAAGCGCATTTCTTCACATACCCGAAAGAAATGATCCACTGCATTCTTGCTCGTAAAAATCACAGCAGAATAATCAGCGAAATTGATCTTTTCTTTTCTTACATCTTTGGCGGAAACGCCTTCGACATGGATAAATCCTCGGAAATCTAATCGTAGATTATATTTCTCAGCTAGTGTGAAGTAGGGTGATTTGTCGTTGTCTGGTTTTGGTAAAGTAACTAATATGCTCTTTACTTTTTTGGATCTTTCTACATCAATCTGCATAAACTCTTCTTAATTACTTAGTGCACGCACTAAAATCAAAATTGGTGCTAATTCGAGACTGCAAAGATAGAGAATTAAATAAAAAATCGAAAATTTGAAATTGCCAAACAGGTGTAACGCGGTCCGCAAAAACCGATATGCAAAGAGAATAATCACCAAGCATACGTAAATAATCGAAATCGTCGCGAAATATTTCGTCGGAACGAAGACTACTAACAATAGGAAAGGCATCAGGAAAAACATGCTGTTAAAATACACCAGGTACAAAATAGCAATATACTCACGTACAATCTTTTCCAATTGGAAGACGAAGGAGACAAAACGGATGAGCAAAATTTTCGCGATAAATAAAATCGCAACAAAGCCTGAATTTTTTAAAAAATTCTCGAAGGTCAGGTAGTTTTTGTCACCGAAACTCGACACGATTACCACCACGAAAAGTCCCAGCGAAAGACTGAACACACCGTACAGGAAGATGTATGGCCAGGAGGTCGCCAAGCTATCCTCCTTGCTGACCTGCAGCAACAGCCGTTCTTTGTAGTAGGCATCGACAATGGTCCGTAATTCCACTGGAAAGATGATGCGTAGGACACCCAAGATTAGAAAGAGAAATAGTACTACAAAGAGCACCCAAATCGGCCGGCTGGCTTTTGGTTGGCCGTATTGATTCGCATACGCATCCGGATAGGATACCTGTTGCAGACCAAAGGTAACCTCATGCTTCCCCGCCTTCAAGACCTTGCGAATGGATTTGACCACAAAATCCTTCCCCTTATCTGGATACAGGATAATTTCGCTACTTTTAAGGGCATTATCCAGGGAGTCAAACACCGCCATACGTGCTAGCGAATCCTGTATGCGCAGAGAATCTACCCGCAATAGGGAATCTGCTCGCAAAAGGGAATCCTGCGGCACAATTTGCGCATTTGCCTTGGTCATCCCCAATAGGGCGCACAAGACTAAACATACAATAAGACCGTACGACTTCAAGTGTTTCATGGAAGCCGTAAAGTTAGAACAAAAAAACTGCTTTATAAATTGAAAAAATGAGTAAGAAAGAAATTATCCGATGCAGCTGGTGTGGACAGGATCCGCTTTACCAAGACTACCATGATCAGGAATGGGGAAAACAGGTTAAAGATGACGGTACCCTATTTGAGTTCCTGATCCTGGAATCCGCACAGGCGGGTCTTAGCTGGATCACCATCCTGAAAAGGCGCGAAGGGTATCGGCGAGCGTATGACAACTTCGACTACCGGAAGATCGCTCAATACACGGAGTCCGATGTGGAACGGCTCATGCAGGATGAAGGAATCATCAGGAATCGCCTCAAGGTGAAATCCAGCATCGCGAATGCACGGATCTTCATGGAAATACAACAGGAATTCGGCAGTTTCTACAATTACCTGTACAGCTTTCTGCCCAACGGCGAACCGATCATCAACACATTGGAAAACGCGAAGGAGGCCCCGGTGACGACTTCGGTTTCCGATGCCATTGCGAAGGACCTGAAGAAAAGAGGTGTAAAGTTTTTCGGATCGACCATCTGCTACGCCTATATGCAAGCAGTCGGAATGGTCAACGACCATATTGCCTCTTGCAGCTTTAGGACGGCGTAACGGTTCCTATATTTTTATAGATATTCTGGAGGTTGCGGCATTGGCCATTGTAATCCAAGCCGTAGCCTACCACAAATTCCCGCTCGATCTCAAATCCCACGTACATAATGTTATCAAAGGCATAGAGCAGGCAGTCTGGTTTGATCAACAGGGTAGCCACCGAAATGCTCGCAACGCCCAACTTCTCGAGGGCTTCAATGGTGTGCATCAAAGATCGGCCGGAATCAACGATATCTTCCACAATAACGACATGCCGACCAACAAGCGACATCCCCACACCGATCAGCTCATGCAGTTCGCCCTGTTCGGTACCGGCATAGGAAGCTAACTTCACAAAAGACATTTCGCAGGGAATATGCACCTGCTTCATCAGATCGGCCATGAACATAAAGCAACCATTCAGAACCCCGATGAATACCGGATGCTTGTCCTCGTACTTCAAATTGATATCGATGCCGATCAGGCGAATCCGCTTCTGGATCTGCTCATAGTCGATCATCAGCTCAAATTCCAGGTTATCGATCTGTATATTTTTCATGTTATTGGTTTTCTTGTTCCTGGGTTGCTTCCTTACCGAACAACTTTTCGATCAGGGACCGCCGGATCTTCTCTTCATTATCGATATCGTCAACCATATCCTTGATATTATCGTGGGACATCATGGTATCCGGTACACCTCTTGGCCGCGGCGGGCGCAGTTTCGGTTGCAACTGAACCTGATAGAACCCATAGTTCGCTGGCACTTGCTCCCCTTCCAATTGATTCAACTTATTCAGGATATATCCATAGGTGTTGAAATGCTTCATGACCCACGGTTTCAAACCGCCCGTGTAGTCGAAAGAGGAAAGCCCCGTTTTCGGCCTAGGGATAATACTCGATAGGTACAGGCTTTCACCGATGGTCAATTTATCCGGTGTCGTTCCGAAATAATAATTCGCGGCCTCTTTTATTCCATACACATTCTTGCCCCATTCGATGATGTTCAGATAGATCTCGAATAGGCGGTCCTTACTGACCTCCTTGGATTGCTCCATCAACCACACCAACAGAATTTCCTCAAACTTCCGCATCATGGTCTTGTTGCGGTTGAGGTAGAGGTTCTTGATCAGCTGCATGGAGATGGTACTCGCGCCTCGCTTGAACTTCTTTTCCTTGATATTGGTGACAATTGAGAGCTGGAAGGCATCCAGTTCGAAGCCGTTATGTTTGTAAAAGAATGGATCTTCCGTATTCAGTACGACCTTTTTCAGGATCGGTGCAATCTGGTCCAAGGGTGTGAAGTTGGGATTGGCAGTCGAGAGACCAATATCCCGCATCTTCACCGAATCTTCATAGGCTTCGTAGACGAATGGCCCGTTCAATTCGGCAATATTGGCTTTCCCCCATTTCACAACTTTCAGCGCACTATCGTCGATCTTTGAGGCAAATTGCAGACCATCCGGATCATCGATATCGACCTTAAAGTCCATGTCGTATTGGATATCGCCATCGACCTGTATGCCGTCCAGGTTTTCGAATAACCCCGTCGGCAGGGCATCGAAGAAATGCTGAGCCTTGAATTTGCCGGTATGTACGGCAAGTTCCAATATCTTCTTCGGCTTACGGGAGAATTTGACCTTCGGTTGGAAGGTAAAGTCCTTCACCTGTACTTTGGTACCCTGCAATAATTCGATGGTATTTTCAGAAACAACAAATCCCCCATCTGCAGCTCCCTCCGGCAATACAATTGGTTCTTCCGAAAGCCGGTGATGCTTCACCTGCAGGTTCTTCGTGCTCCATCCGCCCTGCACCTGCAAGTTCTCCTTCCCTTTCCGAACAACATCGTCCAGGTGAAAGGTAATCTCATCAAAACGTACATGCAATCCGTACCTGCGACCCAGGAACGGAACTTCTGCATCTTTATTTTCTGAAGAAACCGTCACGCTGGCAGTCTGCCGCTTCGAATTGATATTGCCCTTAAAGTTCCACTTTGCTTCCTGCTCGTTCAGAAAGACATCGATATCGTAATCCCCATCGTCAATGCTTCCCTCTGGAATCCGTACCGCCTGCGTAGCGGAAGAATCCTGAAACGAAAGACTTACATTTTCCATATTGAGGTTATTGGGAACGGCCTGAAAGGCACGCTTAAGCAGGTTATCCACCGTTTCGGCAAGCGTTCTGGTCAGTGTATTCTGGGTACTGTCCTGATCTTTTTTCTTACGGAAAAGAAAGTCATAGTTTGCGGTACTATCTTCCTTGACCAACGTGATATTTGCATTCTTAAGATCGAGTTGATCCAACTGTACATTCCCCGAAAGTAAGGGGAACAGTTTCACGGAAACCTTGAATTGATCGATGGCAGCCAATTGCTCCGCGCTGTCGGGAACAATCTTTACCTTTTGGAACTCGACGGTTGTCAATCCCGCAAAACTGAAACGATCGACCAAGAAATTCAACTGGTAGTCGTCTTTCAGCTTCTTCTGCACCTTGGCAACGGCTTTGTTCAGCATCTCGCCGCGAACGGACATCGCATAGATAAATCCGATCAGCAGGACGCCCACTATGGAGGCTACCGTAATGATGAACCATTTTTTCCTCACAAAACCAAAGTTGATATCCTTTACATTCATGCTATCCTCAAGTAAACGCGTAGATCAGGGTAAAAATATGCAAAAATCATTAAAAACATCATTATGACAAGATTTTGCGCGTCTTTCTTTAGCTTTGTATGTTTAATAAGCATCTATGATTACTAAAGAACAAATTTTACATGCGCTCGGGCATGTGGAAGAACCTGACCTCAAGAAGGATTTGGTGACTTTGAACATGATCAAGAACATTGAAATCCTTCCGAATAAAATAAAATTTGATGTGGTGCTGACCACACCAGCCTGTCCATTGAAAGGACATATCGAGCATGCCTGCCGCAATGCCATTGCACTTTTCGTTTCGAAAGAGGTAGAGGTAGACATCAACATGACTGCTCGTGTTCGTGCCGTGGAAACGGCTCAGCTGAGCAAGATCAAGAATATTATCCTGGTATCCTCGGGCAAGGGCGGTGTCGGTAAATCAACGGTTGCCGCAAACCTAGCACTAGCACTGGCCAATACCGGAGCGAAAACAGGTCTCTTGGATGCTGACATCTATGGCCCATCGGTGCCGATGATGTTCGGTGTGGAAGATGCAAAACCAGCCTCGACACAGACCCCTGATGGCAAGAATAAAATCGTACCGGTTGAACGTTTCGGATTGAAGCTCCTTTCCATCGGGTTCTTCACCGATCCGAACCAACCGATCCCTTGGCGCGGACCGATGGCGACATCGGCCATTAAGCAACTCTTTGGCGACACCGATTGGGGCGAACTGGATTATTTAGTAGTCGACATGCCTCCAGGTACCGGCGATATTCACATCACCGTCGCACAGAGCTACCCAATTGCTGGAGCGGTCATTGTGACCACCCCACAGCAGGTTGCTCTCGCAGATGCGATCAAAGGGATGGCTATGTACCAAATGGAAGGTGTACAGGTGCCAATAATTGGCGTGGTGGAAAACATGGCGTATTTCACACCTGCTGAACTACCGGACAACAGATACTATATATTTGGAAAAGATGGTGGAAAACGGCTCGCAGAAAGCAACCAGGTTCCTTTCTTAGGTGAAATACCGTTGGTGAAAGCTGTAGCAGACGCTGGCGACAATGGATTCCCAATTGCGCTGGATCAGGACGAACCCGTAGCAAAAGCTTTTGAGGCCATTGCCGGACGTGTGGCGCAGGAATTGAGCATATTGGCCGTGAAAGCATAGCACAAATTTCACGCATTTGCGTGGCTAGATCGTTTCTATTGAAGTGACGTAAGGAAGGCCGACAATGCTTGCATTTATATTAAAAATCGTAGGAAAAGACTAAAAACGAAACTTCTATATTAAACAGCTTAATAGTAATCGCTTTTTTATTGCCTGGTTTTAAAAACCAATAAATAGATAAAGAAAAGTCAATGTTCATCACATTGACTTTTTTCATTTTAGTTCTTCAAACCGAATCTTGTGATATATCATTTAAAATAATACCGTCCTCCAAAAATCTCTAGATAATTCAATGTTAGGTGTCCACTGTTTAAGCTACGTATTTCAGGCTTATAGTTTGCATCTATAGCTCTAGATATGGAGTCAATCTCGATCATACTAAATGACGTTTTTTTAGGCAAAATAATGGTAGAAAAAATAACACTACCATCATTTTTAAGAAAATAACTAGTAGAAATCCATTCACCATTTTTTTTAAGAGCTTCTAATCTGGATGGACTTAACAACGGAAGCAAAATATCCACCCATGCCGACTGGTAACCTGGAATTTGAATTACTGTCTCAACATAATCTTCGTATGTATAATTTCCTACCATTTCTGGGTTTGAAGTAAGAGTAGGCAAACAATTAAGTCGGATAATATATGGCGAATCAGAATTAGGTTTATCAACTTTATAAGTCCTGCCATTTATTGTGAATATTCCAACGTCAATTGGAGTCTGCCCATTAGACGAACCTATATAAACAAAAGTAATAATTACAATTAACAGTAAATTCTTCATTTCAAAATCAATTTAAATACAGTCAGTGCTAATTCCATAAAAATTTTTAATAAAGCAATTCCTTCAGAAGCGCCTTTAAATGTATAACTTTTATTTCCTTAACTTAAAAAAAGTTTTTAAGTGGTTTATATATTCCGTTTAATCTTTTGAACAGTTGATAAATTCGGTAGTGCGAGTTCGGGACTTACCCCCTATAGTTAGTGACCATGCTGGGCACACATAAAAAGCCCGATTCAAATGAATCGGGCTTTTCTGTTATCGGTGTAGGGTTAACTACGGCAATGTGATGATTTCTACTCCTGATCCGAATGAACCAGCAGCAACGGTATAACCAGCAACATTTAAGGTAACCACTTTACCTGCAATCGTACCAGTAACGTTTGACATGGAAACAGCGCCATATTCCTCATCCATTCCTAACACTTGGTTCGGGAATACCACTGTTTTACCATCGGATTTTATCATAAAGGCAATGCTGTTTTCTCCAAAAGGACTAACCACTTTATATACATTTGCAGTTTTAGCCTTCTGTATCTTTACATTCTTAATGCCATTTTCACCAATCCATCCCCCTGTCGAATTCAGAACGGCTGTTCCAGCATCAGCAAACTCCAAAGTTGATGTTGCGGAAACCGAAGTTTTGGCCACTTGACTTACGGAAAGGTTTGCTGAATCAATCGCTAAGGTAAATGGGAATGCCAAGCCAACCTCAACATCGTTATTTGCGATTGGAGAAACCGAAAGTGCACTTGCGTCGATTTTAGAGAAATCGCCGTAAGTTACCTTTACTTCCGCTTTTCCTTCACCATTGGTGAAGACTGCAGGCCCCGCTACCTTGAAGATATTCGTGTATCCTGCTCCTGCTGCTGTCAAGGTTACAGGAACGGAAAGCTCACCACTGGTCGTGGTGCGGCCAAGTGGAACGATAACCGATCCACCTTCCATCGGTACAGTTACCTTCGGGCTGTAAAAACTCGCTTTATTATCATTTAAATCATACAGAGCACCCTCTGTTTTATCACAGGAATTCAAGCTGACCAACATAGCCGCTGCTCCTAGAAAACCTAATATGCTTTTTTTCATTTTAATCGATCTTAATAATTACAATGGGTTTTGATCCTTCGTTGCATCTAGGCTTGTATTTCCATCAAATTCTTTTTGAGGAATGGTCAAGATGAACTCTTTGCTCGCCACTTCTTCTGTATTCCAGATTGGCTTGGAAGTGTGGTTGGATTTAGTCGCATTTCTGTTGAAGCCCATTTTCAGACGTTGCAAATCGTAGATACGCTCTGCTTCACCCCATAGCTCAATACGTCTCTGCAATAGGATCTGATCCATCAACGTAGTAGGCAGACCGATTGATCCCATAGTAAAGTCCTTGGACATTTTCATGCCGTTCAAGGTTTGTGCATAGTTCGGGTTTCTCAACTTCATCAATTTCTCCAACTCTGTTTTTGCTTCCGTCAAGCGGTTCGCATGCGCTAACGCTTCAGCTTTCACCAATTGCATTTCTTCAGCACGCATGAAGATGTAATCCCCAAGGTCAGATGCTTTGTCAGCATATCTGAATTTTACCTGGTTGTAAGGTTTGGTTTCTGGCTCGCCACCATCAGTTGCGTCGTGCCACCATTTCTTGCGTGCATCTGTTTGAGGGATCTGATCGTATAACCAATTGTAGATTACTTTACGTGAAGACGCAGCATAACGGTCTGCAGAAGCATCCATGTGCGAGAAGAATGAAGCATATACCGTAGATTGGTCTGCGATAATCTGCGCTCCCCAAAGAACGTCTTTCAAGCTAATGCTGTTGAACCCTGAAGTCAAGTCAGCTCCGGAGATCATTTCCAATCCCGGTTTGCTCAATGCTTCGGTCGAATATTTCACAGCATCATCCCACTTGTTCTGTACAAGGGATACATTTGCTTTAAACGCATTCGCTAAATAGAAATCGACATGCGACTTATGTTTCTGCAAAGCTTTATCCTGTGCAAACAAGGTGATGGCTTTATCCAGGTCACTATTGATCTGTGTATACACCTCTTCCACAGTTCCTCTTGGTTTACCCTGAGAAGCTGAAGTTGTTGGTTCGGTATACAAAGGCACACCAGGTGCGTTTTGGTGACCGATATACGTCTGTTGGAACAATTGGATCAATTGGAAGTAAGCGTAGGCACGGATGGAATACGCTTGCGCCATGATGTTATCGATTACGGCCTTCTCCCCTTTCAACGTAGTTTCTGCCGAAAGGATGTAGTTGGCATTACTGATCAATGTGTAATAGAAGTTCCAAGTACCGTAAGAGCGCCAAGTTGTCGATGTATAACGGCTGCGCACATCAAAACGGTAATCGAAATAGAACCAACCATTACCTTGTGCATCCTGCAAGAAATCCTCGCCCATAAGGGACGTGAAAATCTTTGTAGACATGATACCGAAGTTCTGGTCCGTGTTTCCAGTTGTCCAACCGGAAGTATATAACATACGGTAGATACCATCCATGGCTACTTGCGCGCCATCTGTGGTTTCTAACATTGTAGGTGCATCGACTTTATCTGTAGGGGTTGTTTCTAAGAAATCTTTCTTACAAGAAGTCATTCCCAGCGCCAACGTAATTACAGAAGCATATAATAACTTTTTCATTTTGGTCAAATAATAAATTTTAGAATCTAACATTTACACCAGCAGAGATTGTTCTGTTCGGTGAGTAAACGTAATCTGAAGTTCCTGTAAAGTTGTTTTGTGGGTTCAAACCTTTTCTTGCTGAGAATACAGCTAGGTTATCGCCTTGAGCAAATACACGTACCGATTTCAGACCGTAGTTCTGAAGATTGAATGTGTAACCGATCGCGATGTTTTTGATGGCAAAGTAAGACGCGTCAACCAATGCTCTATCTGTCAACGTTTGTGTCTCTTCTTTTTGAACACGTGGGATATCACTGATATCACCTGGTTTCTGCCAAGCTCTCAACACTTCTTTCGAGTAGTTGTTACCGATGTACAATGGGTTGTAATAGCTATATCCAACAACATCATAGATCTTACCACCGATGGAATAGGTTGTCATTGCGGAGAAATCGAAACCTTTGTAGTTAACATTTGTTGAAAGTGAACCGTACAATTTAGGGATTCTGCTTCCTAACATCACACGGCTAGCCGCTGCTTTGTTCTTATCTGCAGAAATGTAATGTTTGCTTTGGTCAAATTCGTCTGCTTTGTTATCGAATACCCAGTACAATTGGCTACCTGTTGCCGGATCCACACCTGCACTTCTTGCCATAAAGAATGAGCTCAATTCCTCACCCTCACGGATGATGGTTGATCCACTGATGATTTCTTTATTCTCGTCAGTCAACTTAAGCACTTTGTTCTTCACTTTAGAGCCCATTGCTGTGATGTTCCACACCAAGTCTTCGTTTCTGATCACATCGTATCCGATGGAAAGATCGAAACCGGAGTTTTTCATATCACCAATGTTATCGTTGTATCCTTCGAATCCTAGAGAGAATGCCAATGGACGAACCAATAACATGTCTGAAGTTTTCTTGGACCAGTAGTCAAAACCTACCGTCAATCTGTTGTTTGCGAAGCGACCATCAAAACCTACGTTGAAGTTTTGGTTTTTCTCCCAAGAGATCTTTTTGTTCTCAACAGAGGAAACCACACCACCGTTGTTGTTGGCGTTGCTATAAGTCAGGTCGTAGAATGCTTGCCAAGCGTAGTACATATCCACACCGCTAGAATTCAACAGACCGTTATTTCCTTGTTCACCGTAACTTGATTTCAAGGTCAAGGTATTTATCCATGAAGCATCTTTCAAGAAATCTTCATCAGAGATCTTCCATGCACCACCGATAGACCAGAAGTTACCCCAACGGTTGTCCTTGTGGAAACGGGATGAACCATCTGTACGGAAGGATCCGGACAAGAAATATTTTGATTTGTAATCGTACTGCACACGAGAGAAGTACGACTCGATAGTCTCGTTATCTTCGTAAGAGTTTGCGTCAGCAATGGATGAACCCGGTGCCAACTCGTACAAACCACCGAATGGGAATCCAGTTTTTTGCGCAGTCAAAAGGTTGTATCTGTAGCTGTAGTTTTCATGACCCAATAGCACATCTACGTTATGATCGCCAAATGTTCTGTTATAAGTCAACAATTGGTTGAAAGTATAGGAGAACGTTTTTGTCCACTGTTTGTTCAAACGGCCGGAACCTGCTGCGTTACCGAAGTAAGGGTTGTAGTAATACGTGTATTGATTTCCAACATAGTCGGCACCTAGGTTAACTGCAAATGCAAAACCTTGGAATGCACCGTATTTTTCATCGCGCGTATTGAATTCAATGTTCGCTCTTGTACCTGCGTTATCTCTGTTGTCGAAATATTTATCATCGTACAAAGTAGCAATGGAGTTGAATTTTTGTTGTGCACCGGATGCTCTGTTGGCACCATAATCGAACAATCTTTCACCAGCTTCATCATAGATAAAGTCGCCAGCAGCATTTCTTTGCCAGATTGGATAGATTGGAGCCATTTGCTCTGCAGAGTACCAAATATTGGAAATGGAGGATCCACTCGCACTCAACATGTTGGAAGTCGCTTTCGCAAAGTTTGCCGAAAGGCCAGCTTTGAACCAATCTACAGGCGTGAATTCATTGTTCACACGACCTGTAAAACGATCAAAACCAGTTGTTTTCAATAAACCTTTTTCCTTCAAAGCATTCATGGAAGCCATTGCTTTGTATTTGCTGCTACCACCAGACGCGTCGAATTGGTATTCCTGACGGATCGGATTCTTGGCCATAACCTCATCCAACCAGTTGTCATTCCATTTCAACTGTGCATTTGGGTTGATCTTTCCTGTAGCAAGGTCGAATAATTCGGAAACAGGAACATTGTATGGGTTATATTGCTCGTTGATACCGAAGATCGGATCAACAGTGCCTTTCATCTTATCCACAGCGATCTGACCAGCTTGTGCTTCAGAAACGCCATTAGCAAAGATCTCTCTGTTCTTGTAGGATTGGAATACCGTTTCCAAGTATTCTTTGGTATCCATAACTTCATAACGAGGAATTGCTCTGGAGTTTACCCCTACATTGGCTTTGAAGTTGATGTTGATTTTGCCATCTGTATTTTTACCGGCTTTTGTGGTAATCATGATGACACCGTTAGCGGCTCTAGACCCGTAAAGTGTTGATGCTGCGGCATCTTTCAATACCGTTAAGCTTTCGATATCGTTCGGGTTGATCGAGTTTAAGTCTCCGTCAAAAGGAACGCCATCAACTACATATAAAGGGGAAGAGCTTGCGTTAATGGAACCGTACCCGCGCACACGGATCGTTGCATCTGACCCTGGCTGACCAGAACCCAACGTTGCAACAACACCTGGAGCTGCACCATCTAATGCTTTAGTCGCACTGGTAATGGAGCGGTTTTCCAATACATCCGATTTAATGGTAGAAGCGGATCCTGTAAAGCTCGACTTTTTAGCCGTACCGTAAGCCACGACAACCACTTCATCCAAGGCTTGGTCTTCACTAGCCAATTGAACGTTTACGGTTGTGTTGCTTGCTACATTGATGCGCTGGGAAGTGTATCCAACATACGAAAAGGATAATGTTGAATTTGCGGGAGCAGCAATGCTGTAATTCCCGTCTGCGTCAGTTTGTGTAGCAATGCTTGTCCCCACAAGCGCTACAGAAACCCCACCAAGTGAGGAACCATCAGATGCTGATGTTACCTTACCACTCACTTGACGATCCTGTGCGAACGCTACTCCGATAAAGCAGGTTAACACAAAGACAAAGCTAAGTAATCTGTGTTTCATAAATTTTGTTATTAATTAAAATATTTTTAACATAGAATGTTAAAAATTGTTAAACAATCGCCAAATATAAACTTTGATTAAAAATAGCGCAAACATATTCCTATTAGTTTTGATTTTTATAAAATGGATAATTAAAAGGTTGATTTAATAACTAATTTTTAATGATATGGTAACATACTTAATACATAGGTTATTTTTAATAGTTATTTGACCGATTCGAATAAATAATTGGCGTTTTTAAGGATGTTTAAACATGCTTATTTCATTGATATTCAAAGCTATAAAAGAGACTACAGCAAATAATTACGAATTTTGCAACACATTTAGCCAAACCTGCACCAGTTGTCAACTATCTGATCCTCCGCCATGAGACCTTGATCGTGGGAATCAAAATATAATTAAATAAAACATCATCCTATCCGAATATTAAAAACAAATTATTATTAAAATCAGAACATAATTTCATTTGCAATTCTTTGCAAATTTTTTAAAAAAAAGGACGATAAACACCTGGCCTTCAGGAAAAACACCGGATATTTGATAAAATTTATGCAAGGGAAGTACAAATTGACTGTTGCGTCATCCCAATTTTTGTCCAATGGCCCATCGATTATTGGTAATCAAAAAACTATCTTTACTTTCTTTATAAGAAATTCTTATATTTACATCAGCAACCTGTCCCTTTTTACTTTTATGCTGGATTTTCACAATTCTGCACTCATCCTTATATTCTACTATCAAACTTAAAATCTCGACACGTAGTCGCCTGAAAATTTCTTAACATATCAGTTATTTCGTCGCATTTTTCATTTCACAAATCGTCTTGAACGGACAATAAATGGGCCTATATTGCTCCGTAGTGCGTCCGTGGTCCGACCGTATTGCGAGCGTGGTGAGAGCGTCCCTATAGACACGCTCTCACCACGCTCTCAGTACGCTCTCACCTCGGACGCATGTCGGACAAGGTCCAGCAAAGAATTAAGAAAAATCCGGACAAAACAACAGACAACACGCTGACTTAAAATGAATTAGCTTTAAAATTTACGAATTCATAAATTTTGCATTAAACGTTTATATTGGCAGGTTAGGTGGGTAAAAGGCTTTCAAGTGGACAAATTGGCCCAGCATAGAAAAAGGCCGTTGGGAATTCCCAACGGCCTTTCAAATATTCATTCGTTCAGGGGGTTATTTCGTATCCCACCAAACGCGTGTGTTCAAATCATCTGCACCTTGCGCAGCAACGGCAGCTTTATAGTTTTCACCATTCAAGCCAGACTCCGTATTCGGATAAGCCTGACGCAAAGGAATACCTCTGTGCACCGACAATGGCGCCGGGCCTGGATTCAATGCCGGGAATCCCGTTCTTCTCCAATCTGTCCAGCTTTCATAACCATTCGCTTGGTAGTTGGCAATCCATTTCTGCGTGATGATCAATTTCAAGGCGTCACCCGCATTGTAAGCTACACCTGGTTGTGTAAAGTAAGTTGCTGGCGCGGTTACACCGTGTTGCGCCATGGAAGCTTCGATACCCGCTTTGTAGTAAGCTGCGGCATCACCAGTGATCCATCCGCGCACAACACCCTCAGCTAACATAAATTGTACCTGAGCAAAAGTTGTAATCGGCAACCAATAATCCTGAGCGATGAATTTCTTACCCAACAAGGAAACAGTTTCCTTGTTCAGGTCATCACCAGGTGAAGCAAGACCATAAGGCATCCCCACATATTTACCTGTCTTTACGGTAGGTTGTGCATATACAGGAAGACGTGGATCGCTGATTGCTTCAAGTGCTTTTACGAAAGGCTCACTGATTGCATAATCGACACGACTTAAATAATTGTTGTACACCGGATTCTGGTTGTTAGCGTCCAATAGGTATTTGAAGAGTACATTGTCGCTGTTACTTTCCAATACCCCTTTGGCAAATGCTGCAGCAAACTGCGTTTTAGCCAAGGTAGGGTCAACTTCGGAAAGGTGAAGCGCAGCAACCATACGTAGTGTATTGGCCCATTTCTTCCATTTGTTCAGATCACCATTGAATAGGATATCTCCGGAAATTTTACCTTTCGTATCTATCTGCGCTTCAGCTTCCGTTAATTCCTTAAAGATATCGTTATAGATATCCTTTTGTGCATCGTACTTCGGATCCAATTTTTGCTTACCCTGTAAGGCCTCAGTATAAGGGATCATTCCCCATCTGTCGGTCATGTGCATGAAGTAGAATGCCTTCAAGATCCGGGATACGGCCAATTGATTGGCTGTTGTACCACCCACTACCACATAAGGCGCACCAACGGTGGTTTCATCCGAGTTCAGGTTGATAACCGTCTGCAAGTCCATAAGCGGCGCATTGTAGAATGGCTGAAAATCATAGAATCTGTTCTGGAATCTCGACTCGTTGGTATACTGGATCTCTGCCATATACTGCGGATATAGGTCTTTCGCCCAGCCTGCAATACCGGCATTCTGTGTCCCGATCTGACGAATGGCGTTGCTGATCAGCAAGTTCGTGTTCGGATCAGGCGTATTATTCGGGTCCACGTTGATTTCCTCAAAGTTCTTTGTACAAGAAGCACTGATACCTATCAAGAGTAGCCCTGCGATTATATTTAAAAATTTCCTTTTCATATGTTTCAATATTATAAGCTAAATCTCAAGTTGAAACCAAATGATCTAACGTTTGGCAACTGTCCACCTTCAAACCAAGATCCTTCCAGGATAGATGGATCGAAGTTTTTGTTCTTAGCATAGATTAACCAAGGGTTTTGTGCAATCAGGTTAAGGGATACTTTCTTGAAAGGAGTTTTTCCGAAGATTCTATCCGGGAAAGTATAACCGATGCTCACCTCTCTCAACTTCACGTACGATGCATCGTACACCCAGTGTTCCCAAATACTACCGGAATTTAGTTTATCTCTGTAAAGTTCCTGAACATCTACATAGATATCATTCGGCGTACCGTCTTCCTTCACACCTTCCAATACAACACCACCACCGTCTTCAACAGGGTCACGCTTTGGATTACCTTTATCATTTAGACCGGCAGTCTCTTCGAATAGACCGGAACCGGAACCGAACATCGATGAAATGGACATGTATTTACCACCTTTTTGGAAATCCAGGGAGAATCCTGCATTAAATCCTTTGTAATTCACGTTTGTCGTGAAACCACCGGTAAAGTCTGGAAGGATGGTACCTAAATCCACATCACTTGCAGAAGGGATATAATAACCATCGGCACCTACCACTTTTTCACCTTTTTCATTTCTGGTGTAACCGGAACCTGTCAACATACCGAAAGTTTCACCTTCGCGTGCATTCAGGGAAATGATTGGCGCACCTACGAAACCGAAGTTACTTTGTGTACCATCAACCGTCACACGTAAGTTGCTTACGCGCATGCCTGTTTCTGGATCTTCGTACAATTCAACAACCTCATTTCTATTGATACCGATATTGGCACTCATGGTCCAGGTCACATTATCATTTCTAACTGGCGTACCACCAAGGGAGAATTCATGCCCCCAGTTGTCGATCTGACCTGCATTGATCAATTGTGTTGAATAACCGGTCGCACCAGTGATCGTCATTGGAATGATCTGATCTTTCGCCGAACGTGTATAGTAGTTGTAATCGAAAGTCAAACGATCGTTCAAGAAACGCAATTCAGTACCCACCTCAATGGAAGTTGAAAGTGTAGGCTTCAATGCTGCGTTAGGAATTTGGTTAGGAACGGTCAATAATGGATTAGATCCATAAGGGGAATTCAACAAGTACGTCTGCATCACGCGGTATGGATCTGTATCCGTACCTACTTTCGCAAAGGATGCACGCACCTTACCGTAGCTTAACCAATCAGTTTTCAAGAATTCGGTGAAGATGAAGGATCCTGAAACACCACCATATAGGTAGGAGTTCTGTCCATCAGGCAAGCTGGAAGACCAGTCGTTACGCAAGTTACCTTCCAAGAACAAGAAATCTCTGTAACCCAATGTCACATATCCGAACAAAGAGTTCACTTTGTAATCCGACACATATGAATTGGTAAGCGGTCTGTTTTTGGATGCCGAAAGGGTATACAGATCAGGAACGGCTAGACCACCCTGCGTACGACCTTCTGTATAGCGAATCTTGTTGTTTCTTGTTTCTCCATAGATAGCAGCACTGATGTTGAAATCTTCCAACTGCTTGGTGTAGTCAATACTACCCACGAAATTGGTTTCCTGTGCTGTTCTTTGATACTGGTAGTATTCAGCTACGCTCAAAGTTCTTGATGCGATGCGGGAGTGTTGATCAGAACCTGCGAAGTTACCACGGGCTACAGCTGTTGCCTTCCATTCCTCATTGAATTTATAGCTAGCTGTCACATTACCGTAAAATGTGCGGTTCAAGTTACCACGAATATTCTTGTACATTTCCACGAATGGGTTGTTCCAGTATGCTGGATTGGAGTTCGTAGGCGAAGTCATGTTCCAGCTTCTGTACGTTCCATCCGGACGTTGGTAATCACGTAGGTCGTCCATGTTGATGTTACGTGCAAACCACTGATTAAATGAACTTTGCGGGCCAGAGGAATACCCGTCGATCGGTGTATTGAAACGGTCTTCGTAGATAAAGTTCAGGTTCGTTGAAACCGTTAGTTTGTCGGAAAGATCCACACCTGCACTTGCACCTAAGAAGTGTTTATTCTGCTTGGTGTTCGGCATCACCCCATGACGGGAAAGATTCGTGTAGGAAACACGCGTATTGTAATTGTCAGCTGCTTTGCTGATAGCTACGTTCGTGTTCAATGTCGAACCTGTTTCGAAGAAGTTCTTCACGTTGTCTGGTTGTGGGTCGAATGGAGCCAACTGACCAAATTTAGGGTGCGTAGGATCCCATGAGTACCAAGGTGCGTGCATTGTTCCATCCATGCGTGGACCCCAGCTCTCATCGGCACCGTAGTTATAGTATTTCACGCCATCCATCTGTTTCAAGTATTCCGGATGTCTTGCTGGATCGTACTCGAAAATCTGCCAAGTCTTGTTATAACCACCACCGTACTCATTTTGGTACTTTGGAAGGCCATAAACATTCTCGAATGAAGTTGCTTGGTTAACCTCAACCCCGATTCCTTCGCTCACTTTACCTCTTCTGGTCGTGATTACGACAGCACCTTCTGAACCGCGCTGACCATATAATGCTGTTGCTGCAGGACCTTTCAATACGGTCAAGTTTTCAACATCATCATTGTTCACGAGTTCAGGACTTGTAATAACCCCGTCAACTACATAGATCGGATTACCACCTGTCAGGTTGTTCACACCACGGATACGTAGGGAAGAAGTTCCGAATTTAGCACCGGATCCCGAACGGATCTGTACACCGGATACCTTACCCGCAAGAGCGGTGTTCAAATCGACCTGTTTTGCTTGAGTCAAGTCATCCCCTTTTACTTGTTGTACGGAATAACCCAAGGATTTACGCGTACGTTGTACACCTAAGGCTGTTACGACAACCTCTTCTAGGCTTTCGGAGTTCGCAACAAGGGCAACGTTGATCGTTGTCTGTGTCCCTACAGGAATTCGTTGCGAATCGTAACCTACATAGGAGAAATTCAATGTTGCGTTTTCTGGAACCGCAAGTGAATAACCCCCCTCGCCATCTGTTTGGGTAGCAACCGACGTTCCAACCACCGCGACAGAAACGCCGCTCAATGGCGCACCGTCCGATGATGAAGTCACCCTACCACTCACTTGGCGATCTTACGCAAAAGCTGTCAATACCAGACAGTTAAGCACAAAAATCAGACTGAGTAATTTTTGTCTCATAAATGTTAGTTAATTAAAATAAATTAGGCTTTGAACCGTTAAAATTTGTTAAACAATTACCAAATATAGTTTTTGATTAAATATTCAGCAAATAAAATATGATTAAGTTTAATTTTTAACAATTTATGACCATATAAACTGAATTAATAACTATTTATCAATAAATATGGGTATTCGTTGATAACTTGACTTATTTTAATAAGGAATTGTCGTTTTTTGATACACAAATGGGGTGCTTTATGCGGTGCTGGCGGGATGGTTTTAGGATTATGGGAATATTAAACCACTGTAAAGCGTGGGTTAATTCTGGAAATTTATTAAAAAATTGTTGGGAATTGTAACAAATCATTTTGAAAATACCATATTAACATATTTGATGCTTAAGGTTTCTTAAATCAATGCGAGCTTATATATCTAGTTTTGCAATAAGATTGATCGAGATATCCAAGTGCTTTGAATTTTTCCTGAAATAAAAAAGGGTTAGTAAAAATTTTACTAACCCTTTTTCCATTGTTATGTATTTTATCTAGGACCTATGTAGACGAATGTTTCTTCAAACGTTCTTCCACCATTACCCTGTTTCCAAAACACTGTAAGTGTTTTTGTTGCAGGATCGTATTTACTTCGTGTATCCTGAGGGGTTTGAACTCCCAAGGAAGGACATTCTACAGTAACCGCCATTGTTGCCGGGTCTACATTATAGAACACCTCATTAGAGTAAGATGCCAATAAACCAGGAGATAGTTTCACACGATTTGGACCAACGGTAACCAATTTTACAGTTGATTTTTTATTCGGTGCAAGGGAAGTATTTGCTGATGTTGAATAATCATACGTTCCATCGTACGGATTTTTTGCGCCGATATTAATTACGATATTACTAAAATTAGCTGAAATCTGACCTGCTGAGCTGGATGTAATTGTAAATCCCAAAGCATATGGCTTGTCAAATGTAAACTGATCTGGTTTTAAAGCAATTGGAATAATCGCAGTTCTTTCACCCTTTTTAATTGTGGCTTCCATTGAACCTAAAGCATATTGCGAAGAAGGAAGCGGTTCGTAATGCTCTTCATTTTCTTCATTGAATTTCGCCAACAGACTATTGTTCAGCGCAACGGCAACTTTAATGTCCTCAGTTGCCTTTTCAGCACCTACGCTCTGCACCTTCAATTCCAATGTTCCCGTTGGAGCAATATCGAAGGCCAATGAATAACCAGGAATAGTACTTGTTACACCAGTTGTGGGTGCCGACACATTTCCAAATTCGATAATATTGCTGATCGCCCCATCTGCATCTGGACCGATCAAATCTTTGTCCTTTAGACATGAGGACAAATTGAGTGTGATTGCAAATGCAAGAATAAATTTTATAATATTTTTCATGTCTTTTCTAATTATTTAGCCCAAAATATTTTTGACTTAAACTTATCTACTTCTGGCACATTAGCCACATTATATGTATACTCACTCAATGGGTAAAGAATTCGAGTAGGAAGTTTATCCGTAGTAGTTGCAACAGACTTTGATGAAGCAAAAGTATTATTTCTATTAGCCTCAGAGTTGGAACCTGTTACCTTTGGATAACCTGTTCTTCTGTACTCATTCCATGCTTCATGTCCAAACAAAGCATTGAAAGCAATGTACTTCTGCGTGATAATTGCTTCAAGCTTTTCTTCGTTCGAACTATTTAGTGAAAAATTGGCCAATTTAGACCCTGCGTTTTTAGCAACATAATCAACATAAAAAGCCTCTGCATCGGTTCCAGCAATCACTTTATCTGATTCATCCTTACGTAAATATTCGTAGGATTGCTTTACACCTTTTTTGAAGTATGCTTCCGCATCCCCTGACAACAACCCTTTTAGAACCGCTTCAGCTGCTAGGAAGGATGCTTCAGAAGCTAACATGATTGGTTGCCCAGCTTTGGGTCCTTTTACAGCACCATACCCACGGTAATTTGTCGCACTCAAAGTTCCAGTTTCCGGCTTAGTTAACCAGGCAGAAGGCAAATAACCAGTTGGCGGGTTATTTTCATATCCCAATTGATTTACATTAGTTGTTACACCATTGACAAAAATCAAATTGGCGCGTTCTTCGTCATCCAATTTAGTGCCGTTATAGAAAGCCATAAGGTAAGGTGTAGGAATATGGGCGTTTCCTGTTACGTTCGTTCCAGCAGCATTATATGCGTAATTGCCCCACCAAGGATTTTGTTTTCCATCTTGTTTA
Organism: Sphingobacterium lactis; assembly: GCF_011046555.1. Lineage (NCBI taxonomy): Bacteria > Pseudomonadati > Bacteroidota > Sphingobacteriia > Sphingobacteriales > Sphingobacteriaceae > Sphingobacterium > Sphingobacterium lactis. The sequence goes on along the minus strand of NZ_CP049246.1, from coordinate 1,174,285 downwards.
GAGAAACCAGGATTAACGATAGCATCATTATCCAAGACCCCTATAGAAGCATCAATTGTGGCGTTAGCAAAATTAACTTTACCCTGTCCTTTTAGTACCAAGCGTAATTTCAAGGTATTGGCAAACTTCGCCCATGAAGCTGAAGTACCCTTGAATAAAACATCAGAACTTTTGAAAGAAGATGAAGTACTTGCCGTCTTAAAATAGTTGATGGCTAAATCCAAATTCTTAGCTAGATCTATATAAATATCTTGTGCTTTATCATATTTAGGGTTCAAGATTTCATTTCCTTTTAACGCTTCCGAGTATGGAACATCGTTATAGGTATCAACCAATAAGGAGAAATTATAAGCTTTTAGAACCAATGATGCGAAATAATAATCTTGGTTTGCCTGATCTTCCTTGGTTTTATTAACGACATAATCAAAATCTGTGAGAATATCATATGTTGTTGACCAAAGGCCGGAATAATCTGCATTGGTAAAATCGTAATTTAACAATGTACCCCAGCCACTATATCCACCAGCATTGGCTCGGTAACCAACAAGATTGGAACCATAGATATGATAAGTGAGCATGGAGTTAGCCGTAGCTACCAGAGCCTGCGGCATCACTAAGGCCGGTGTAGACTCCGTTGGACTATTTGGGTTATCGTTTATATCAAGCGCTTTATTACAGGAACCAAGAAACATGGCGCCAACTAGAGCAAGTGATAAATATTTTGTTTTATTAATTTTCATGATTTGATAGCTTAAAGTGTTAATGAGAGTGTGAAACCAATGTAACGAGATGGTGGCGTTTGATTCAAGTTAGTCAAACCAATCGCATTACCATTTGAATTACCGTTTCCATCAGAATATTCTGGATCTGTATAAACATTCGTTTTTGGCGTCCATAAGAAAAGGTTTCTACCTTGAGCACTGATTTTAGCTGCCTTCAAAACTTTCTGTCCAGCTAAAAGAGATTTAGGCAAATTGTAGGATAGAGACATCTCACGAATCTTCCAGAATGCCGCTGATGTTACGTAAGTTTCATGGATTCCTGTTCTTGGGTTGGCCATGGACCAATAGTTGGCTCCCCCGTCATAAACCGTTACGCTTGTGTTGGCAACATAGGAATTAGTAGCCTCATCCCAATAAGAAGAATTAGGAATGATAAAACGTTCACGATCGTACGCAACAGTATTAATACCTGAACCGGAGAAATCAAATGACCCAGCACCTGCATTATAGATATAGTTACCTGTACGGTATTCCGCACTTGTATAAAAGGATAAATCTTTATAACTAACTGTAAAGTTCAAACCTAAGGTATGTGTAGGAAGTGCAGGACCGAAATTAATATTACTTTCAGTTGCTGATGGATAACCGGTAATACGATCTACAATGATTCTACCTTGATCATCACGCTTGTAACCTTTACCCATAATAATTGGGAATTTTTCACCCGCAACAGCATATGATCCGGCTCCAGATGCATAAGCACCTAAGTTTAGGATATCTAGATCTGATGAAATAGATTCTACACGGTTGTCAATATAAGTAAAGTTACCACCTAAGCTCAACTCCCAATCTTCAGTTCTGACAGGAATGACATTTAATCTGGATTCGATACCCTTACCAGTAGTTGTTCCAGCATTCACTAAGTAAGAACTGTAACCTGTTGCCCAAGAAATCCCTGTTGGCACGGTATTGTCAGTTGTTCTATTATTGAAATAGGTAATATCAGCTAAAATTCTGCTATTCCACCAAGCAGACTCAATACCAAACTCAATTGTTCTTGTCATCTCAGGTTTTAAACCAGCTTGCACTACACGGTTTGAGATGGTGTGTCCACCCACTCCGTTATGAGGATAACCAGATCCTTGGCTGAATGTTGGCAATAACGAATATGCGCCAAAGTTTGTTGAAGAACCTAAATTCACCTGTCCCACTTTTGACCAACTTCCTCTAAGTTTCAAATAATTTAAAGGTTCCCAATCTTTCAATGCATCGATTGCATCCGAAGCCACAAAAGACAAAGATGCTGATGGATAGAAGAACGATCGATTTGCTGGATCGAGGATCGAAACCCAATCATTTCTTCCAGTAACGGTTAAGAAGAGATAATTTTTATAGGCAACATCAAGTTTTCCTGTTAAACCAAATAACCTTGACATATAAGAAGCTTGACTAGCAGAAGGGTTGTTCAAGGAGTTACCTAAATTATAGATTTCAGGTACAACTAAACCACTAACTCCAGCTGACATGCCCGAATATTGATTTTGAACATATTGAAATAATGCTGTAAAATCTACCTTAAAATCACCATATGTTTTCCCAGCATGCCCAACAAAGTCAGAGACAATGCGCGTATTGTAGCTGAAGCCATCCGTAACTCCACCTAAAATATCCGTTCCTTTATAAGAACCTTGAGGTTTCGCATAATCACTGAACTTGTAAACCCCAGTTGTATTTTTGTAAGATGCATTTTGTGTGGTCATACCTACACGACCCATAAAATCCAACCACGTCAACGGTCTGAAATTCAATTCAACAACTCCAGAGAAATAATCATTTCTCGTATGCTGACGATTGTTCTCTGCTAAGAAGTATGGGTTTTGATAGTATGCATTGTAATATCCGCTTGGATCAGAAAAAGGATCATTTTTCCAATCCTTATAATTTAAGATCGGAATCTGTCCAGGAGATTGCAATACCGCATCATAAATTCCGCCATTAACACTTGTTTGATTATATCTATTTTGAGCGTAATAAGCATTATATAATACTTCAAATTGGTCGTTTAACTTTCTTTGACCATTGACACGAGCGGTTGCTCTATTATATTTATCGAAAGGAACAGTACCAGTAGATCTTAAATATTGACCTGAGAATCTAAAAGAGCTAGCTTCTGTTCTGTTTCCTACAGACAAATTTGTCATATTGGTGATACCAGTCTGCCAGAATTTATCTTTATCACCTGACCAAGAGAAAGGTACTGTTTGAATGGATCCATCCTCAAGAGGCTTACCAATTTGTAACATTGAGCCGTCAAAAGCTGGTCCATATTGCTGGTTTTCATAAGGCGTATACACTTGGATATGCGCATCTGCACCAGAACCGAATCTTTGCTGAACCTTAGGAAGGAATACTACCTCTTCAAAATTAGTAGTGTGATCAAGTACCACTTCCATCCCTGAAGATGTTGGACCTCTTTTAGTTTTGATGACCAAAGCTCCATTCGATGCTTGAGAACCATATAGCGCCGCAGCATTTGCCCCATTAAGAACTGTAATATCCTCAACATCATCAGCATTTAAATTGCTCAACATGGATGAAGGTGAAATTACGTTGTCAATTACGATCAATGCCTCGTTATTTCCAGTTAACGAACGCATACCACGAAGCATTACGCGATAGTTAGGATTCACACCTGATCCAACCCCTTGAACTGTCAAACCAGCGACTTTACCGGTTAAACCAGTCACCACGTTGGTTGGTCTTCCTTTTTGTAAATCTTCTGACTTAATGGTCGTTTGAGCTGCCCCTAATGCTCTTTTCGAAGCTGTCAAACCTGCACCGGTTACCACTACCTCATCCAATGTGTTCTCATTGTTAATCAAAGTCACATTGTAGATCGACTGCGAACCAACTTGTACTGTTTGGCTCTCAAACCCGATAAATCGAAATTCAAGTGTAGCTCCGGAAGAAGCTGTAATGAGATAATTTCCGTCACCATCAGTTTGAGTCCCCTGATTAGTGCCTTTCAATAACACTGAAGCTCCTGCAATAGCAGAGCCATCAGTTGATGAAGTCACTTTACCCCTAATCTGACGGTTTTGCGCGTAAGCTACACCTACAAGCATAGCTAACAGCAAAAACATGCTGAGTAATTTTTGTTTCATGTTTGTTGTTTTTAGTTAATAAATATTGGTTTTTACTCTGGCTAATGTGTTAATAATTGTTAAACCGTTTCCAAATCTATAATTATGATGCATTTGTTACAAAAAAAATGCAAAAATATTAGTGATATATTGAAATTATATTAATTTGATAACTTATAATAAAATCATTTATAATTAACATTGGTTTAACATTAGCTTAAACTTGAGAAGAAGAATCAATAATTAGAACTATTAATTTTAAAGAACAAAACAGCATAAAAACGAAATGTTATAATTAAACACGCAAATGGAATGTTGTTTATATGGTTACAAACACAACCAATATCTAAGTAATAATTAATCACATTTCCAGACTTTTATTTATTTCACCGAATTCTAAAAAATCAGATACCTTTGCATATGCGTTTCGATATCATTACCGTACTTCCTCAGTTATTGGATAGCCCCTTTGCCCATTCAATTTTACAAAGGGCACAGAAAAAAGGGCTCTGTGAGATCCATGTACACAACTTGCGTGATTATTCCAGCAACAAACAAAAATCAGTGGATGACTACCCTTATGGCGGTGGATCGGGCATGGTGATGCAGATTGCTCCTTTTGCGGCGTGCATCGAGCACCTGCAGGCTGAGCGAACCTATGAGGAGATCATTTATATGACACCAGACGGTCAGACCCTCAACCAGGAAATTGCAAATGGGATGATTTCGGCAAAAAACGTCATCATTCTCTGCGGGCATTATAAGGGGATAGACCAGCGCATCCGTGACATTTACGTCACGAAGGAGATTTCAGTGGGAGACTACGTGCTGTCGGGCGGAGAGCTACCGGCTGCTATCCTGGTGGACGCCGTGGTCCGGCTAATTCCAGGTGTCCTATCGGATGAAACGTCCGCCCTGAGCGACTCCTTTCAGGACGGCTTGCTGGATGCACCCATCTATACCAGACCGGTGGATTGGAAGGGACACAAGGTTCCCGATATTCTCCTGAGCGGACATGAAGCAAAGATCACCGCGTGGCGCCACGAACAGCAGCTTGAGCGGACGAAAGCCCGCCGGCCGGATTTGTTAAATGACTAATGAACCTCTTGAATCATTGCTTTTTTCACAAATTAAATTTGAATATTCAATTTTTCTATTAATTTTGTCATATTATGACGACAACAAATCAATATACTAACCGTTGGTGGCTTCTGACTAAATAAGTCGGGAGGGTGGTATATTTTAGATAAAAATTTTTCATAATCAACCAAAACCACTGAATGGTAGCCCGACGAACACGTCGGGCTTTTTTTATTTTTAAACAATTTTAAACGACATATATGAGTTATAATTTCAAGACGAACCATAAACAGATCCTGGCCGATACGACAACCCCGGTCAGCATCTACCTTAGGCTTCGGGACACTTTCCCCAACAGCCTACTTTTGGAGAGTTCGGAGTACCAAAGCAGGGATAACAACATCAGTTACATCTGTTGTCAACCCATTGCAGGGATCGTCCTGGAAAATGAAGGATTGAGCATTAACTTGCCGAATCAAGCAAAAATCAGCAAACCTGCCGAAGGCATCAACCTCCGCGAAGAGGTATCCAACTTCCGCAAGAACTTTACCGCTGATAAAGTCGACGCGGTCAATGTCATTACGAGTGGATTGTTCGGCTATTTCACCTTTGAGGCCGTAGAATACTACGAAGATATCACCCTAACCGCAGAAGACAACCCCAAACGCAGCATACCGACCCTGCAGTACCACATTTATAAGTACGTAATCGCAATCGACCACTTCCGGAACCAACTCCATATTTTCGAAAATCTACTGGAAAATGAGGAAAGTGACCTGGATCGGATGCAATTCCTCATTCAGAACAAAAACTTCCCGGAATATACGTTTCAGGTGAAAGGCGCCGAAACCTCCAATATGGACGACGAAAGCTTCCGCCAGTTGGTCAACAAGATGAAGGAACACATCCAACGTGGCGATGTTTTCCAGATTGTACCATCCAGAGCCTTCCAGACCCCCTTCGCGGGTGACGAATTTAACGTTTATCGGGCATTGCGCTCCATCAACCCCTCCCCTTACCTGTTCTATTTTGATTATGGTGATTTTAAACTCTTCGGATCTTCCCCAGAAGCGCAATTGACCATCAAGAGCGACCTGGCGAGCATCTACCCCATTGCCGGCACCTTCAAAAGGACTGGAAACATGGAGCAAGATGAGAAAATTGCCGAAGAACTGAAGAACGACCCCAAGGAAAGCGCAGAGCATGTGATGCTGGTAGACCTGGCGCGTAATGACCTCAGCAGGCATTGTACGGCCGTTCAGGTAAAATCTTACAAAGAGGCCCAATATTACTCACACGTTATCCATTTGGTATCTAAGGTTACGGGAACCCTAAAACCGAACACCAATCCGTTTGACGTCGTGGGCGACACTTTCCCGGCGGGAACCCTATCTGGTGCTCCAAAACATATGGCGATCACACTGATCGACCGGTACGAGGGATTGCAGCGTTCCTTCTACGCGGGAGCGATCGGATTTATGGGCTTCAATGGGGATTTCAACCATGCCATCATGATCCGATCTTTCCTGAGCAAGCAAAACGTGCTACACTACCAGGCCGGTGCGGGCATTGTCCTGGATTCCGATCCAGAAAAGGAGCTTCAGGAAGTTAACAACAAAATTTCTGCCCTTCGCAGAGCATTAGAATTAGCAGAGCAAATTTAAAATGAGCAAACCCATATTAGTAATCGACAATTACGATTCATTTACGTATAACCTGGTTCATCTCTTGCAGGAACTGGGACAAAGTTACGAGGTAGTCCGGAATGACAAGTTCGACCTTTCCTATGTCGCGCAATTTGACAAGATCCTCCTATCGCCGGGCCCTGGGATTCCGGAGGAAGCGGGCCTATTGCTGGACGTGATCCGCACCTATGCACCGACCAAGAGCATTCTGGGAATCTGTCTGGGCCAACAGGCCATTGCCGAAGTATTCGGCGGGAAACTGTACAATATGCCCAAGCCGCTGCACGGGGTAGCGACTGGCATCCAGGTGACCGAACCTGATGAGCAACTTTTCCAGGGCTTTCCTGCAGATGCCAAAATCGGAAGGTACCACTCCTGGGCGGTAGAATCATCAAATCTGCCGGATATTTTGCAAGTAACCGCCATTGACCCGGACGGGGTGATCATGGCCCTACGCCACAAAGATTATGATGTGAAAGGCATGCAGTTCCATCCGGAATCCATATTGACGGACAATGGGAAAATCCTCCTCGCCAACTGGATCAATGCGTAAATTATCACCACCTATTTTTAGAGTATTATGACCATATTAGATAAAATTGTAGCCAGAAAAAAAGAGGAAGTTGCCGATGCTAAGCGTAAGGTTGCCATCGAAGAACTGGAAAATATGCCGTTATTCTCGAGGAGTTGCTACAACTTGCGGGAGAGTGTCCTGGATCCCAATCGCAAGGGCATCATTGCCGAATATAAGCGCGCCTCCCCTTCCAAAGGCCTGATCAACGGGGAATCCACTGTCCAGGAAGTCGTTCAGGGCTATCAACTAGCCGGCGCATCCGCCATATCGGTTCTGACCGACCTGGACTTCTTCCAGGGGAACCTACAGGACCTATTGGCCGCGCGCGATGTGTTACACATCCCACTTTTGCGCAAGGAATTCATCGTCGATACCTACCAGATCGCCGAGGCGAAAGCGTATGGTGCAGATATTATCCTGCTGATTGCCGCCTGTTTAACACCTGAGGAGGTGAAATCCCTTTCGGAATACGCCAAATCTCTAGGGCTGAATGTGCTATTGGAAGTGCACAACGAAGAAGAATTACAGCAGAATCTATTTGACAGCATCGATGCCATCGGTGTGAACAACAGGAACCTCAAAGATTTTACGGTATCCCTGGACCACTCCTACGATTTGGTGAGCAAGATTCCAGCGCGGTACATTAAGGTTTCCGAGAGCGGTATTTCCGATCCAGCTACAATCAAAGAACTGAAAGCTGCAGGATTCCACGCCTTTCTGATCGGTGAGAATTTCATGAAAACCGATGATCCAAGCGCCGCCATTCAGGAATTTGTGGCCGCATTGGTTTAAAACTATTACAACCAAAAAAAGGATGACCACTGGTCATCCTTTTTTTGTACAACACCTTTTTGGAATGTCATATAAATGGTAATTTCTCCAGTTAGGATCCACAGATCGGGAGCACATTTTACAGAAAACCATTTATTCCGTACCTTTGTCAAAATTTTGAACAGCATGTCCGTAAAAATAGGTGAACATATTGATTTAGGGGAGTTTCCATTGTTGTTAGCTCCAATGGAGGATGTGAGTGATCCACCTTTCCGTTTTGTCTGTAAACAGAATGGGGTGGATATGATGTACACGGAATTTATTTCTTCGGAGGGTTTGATCCGCGATGCGGCCAAATCCCGTCAGAAGTTGGATATTTTTGAATACGAGCGCCCGATCGGCATCCAAATTTTTGGTTCCGACATCGAGCACATGCGACAATCTGCTGAAATATGCTCTGCTGCACGTCCGGATTTGATCGATATCAACTACGGGTGTCCGGTTAAAAATGTAGCCTGCCGTGGTGCGGGCGCTAGCCTGTTACAGGACATCGATAAGATGGTGGCCATGACCAAGGCCGTAGTGGAAGCAACAGACCTGCCCGTTACAGTAAAAACCCGTTTAGGTTGGGACGACAACACGAAGAATGTGTACGAGGTGGCGGAACGCCTGCAGGATATCGGGATCAAAGCCTTGGCCATCCATGGCCGCACGCGTGCCCAGATGTACAAAGGACAGGCAGACTGGACCATGATCCGTGATGTAAAGCGCAATCCACGCGTGAAGATTCCTATTTTTGGAAATGGAGATGTCGACTCGGTGGAGAAGGCAGCAGCGTGGCGCCAAGAATATGAGGTGGACGGTATCATGATCGGCCGTGCATCCATCGGCTACCCATGGATATTCCGCGAGGTTAAACACTTCTTCAATACTGGAGAGCATCTGGAAGGGCCAACAATTGCCGAACGTGTGGCTGTCTGCGAAACACACCTCACCAAGTCCATCGAATGGAAGGGCGAGAAAACAGGGATATTTGAAATGCGCCGGCATTATGCTAATTACTTCAAGGGGATTCCAAACTTCAAGGAATACCGCATGAAATTGGTCAGCCTAATGGAAGTTGCCGATATCCACGAAGTGCTTCAGGAAATCAAGCATAACTTCGCTGAAGAAATCGCTTAATATAACTTATTGCATATTTAAACATAAAAAGAGGTCCTCATGCAGCAGCATGAGGACCTCTTTTTATGGGTGGTACAAAAGCCAAGAGCTCAACGCTGAGCCATTACCTTCTTTTGATAATCTTCATTAAGGATCCCTTCTCCAAGTAAGCAATGCCTGCCAGGAAAGCGATTAGCAGTAGATTACCGATCCAGAAATTGGCCTGATAGGCCAATCCCGATATTACGATCCCCGCCAATAGATACAGACCGATTTTCTTGGCATCATAGGGGATGCTGTAGTTCTTCTGACCCCAAACATACGAAAGCCCAACCATGACCACATAGGTTGCCGTAGTGGACAGCGCAGCGCCCCAATACGAATAGGTCGGGATTAACATAAAGTTCAATATAATCGTAATGATTGCGCCGATTCCCGAAATATACAGGCCATATCGGGTCTGATCCGAAAGTTTATACCAAACGGAAAGGTTCATGTATATACCCAACAGGACATAGTTAAAAAGCAGTACCGGAACAATAGCGAGTCCGGACCAATAGACAGCCTGCTGGTCTTCGCTGCCGCGGATAAACCCTTTCAACCAATCCACATTGGCACAAATTCCTACCATCACAATGACCATGGCGATTACAAAGTACTCCATGATCAGGGCATAGGTTTTGCGGGCATTCTCATTCTTTGCGTAGGAAAAGAAAAATGGCTCTGCTCCCAAACGGAAGGCCGTCACAAAGAGTTGCAGGAATACGGCCAATTTCGCGACCGCGCCGTATACCCCCAGATCCTCTTCACCCTGCTCACCGGTCAGCAACCTCGGGAACATGATCTTATCCAGGTTTTCGTTGATGATGAAAGAAATATTTGCGATCAGGATGGGAAAAGTATAGGCCATCATATCTTTCAACAGCTTTCCATCAATTTTAAACTTAAAGGAGAGCAGTTGCGGAAGCACCAGGAATAAAGTGACCACACTGGCAATCAGATTGGAGATAAAGACATTACCCAGCCAATTCTCCCTAAACCAGCCGGCGCTGAAATTCCGCCAAAACTCGGAACCTTTGTTCCATTCAGGCAACCAATACAGGAGAAAAAAGTTGAAGCCCACAAAAATAAGGATGTTCAACACTTTGATAAAACCATAACGCTTTGCCTGACCTTCCGCCCGCAATTTTGCAAATGGAACCACGGCAATGGCATCTGCTGCTAAAATAACCGCAAACAGTTTCACATAACTTACGTAATCCTGTATCTCCTGTGCTTCTCCCCGGCTCAGCCAATGCGCAATGGGCTCCGTAAACGTAAAGGCCGTCAGCAGGAAGAGCGCCGTCGTAATTAAGGTAATGAAGAAACTGTTGTCGAAAACCTTCGATCTATCGCCTTCCACTTTTTGCAGGTAGCGGAAAAAAGTGGTTTCCATCCCAAATGCCAGCACGGCATTCACCATGGAGGCTATGGCGAAAAGATTGGTAAAGACCCCGTAAATCGACGCTTCGAACTTGCGCACGAAGAACGGCGTAAGTATGAAATTCAGCATGCGCGACAGGATGGTCGTGAAACCATAGATTACCGTATCGCTGACAAAACGCTTAACTACCGACACCTTAATTTATTTTTTTAATGACCTCAAAATTCTTGAATCCTTGCAAGACATCCACCTCCTGATACTCTACGCTCTCCACCATGGCACCCTCGGGACCCTCTTGGCAAAACTCCAATAACGACTCGAGGCCGAAGGTATTCCCTTCTGCCTCGATATATACTGAACCATCAGGCTTGTTCATCACAAATCCCTTCACGCCCAACTGATCGGCTACTGCCTTCGTGGAAGCTCTGAAGAAAACCTTCTGAACCTTGCCTCGTACCTGAATATTCCAATGTTTCATGGATACAAAGGTAAACTATTCAATGTAATTTAACTACCTAATCCGTCGTACCTTCACGTTTGGAGTCAACTTGAAGGTGTCCATACCTTCCAATAACACCAAGCCTGGCTTCTTGCCAACTTCAAGGGAGCCCAATTCGTGCTCCAGGTTTAGCGCCTTTGCGCCATTCAATGTGGCCCATTTGATGGTCTCGTTGAAATCCAACTCAGGGAACTCTTGGTGGATAACCTTCAGCTCCTCCAGAATATCCAAGGTATCATTCGATGCCAAGCTATCTGTACCGATGACGATCTCATGGCCACCAAGCATAAAGTTATCAATCTTTGGAACACGGTTCTCTATGTATAGGTTCGCCTTCGGACAGAAACAGAAGTATACCTTACGCCCCATGCGATCCACAAAGTCAAGGTCCTTAATGGATGTATAGGTATTGTGCACCAGGATCAACTTGTTCTTGGTCGGGATGTATGGCAGGAAAGACTGCAGCGAGTTACGGGCTTGCGCTCGGAAATCCTCGACATTCATGTTCATTTTCTTGAAGAAGTCAAGGAACTCGCCTTTCTTATAACGGAATAATTTATTCTCTTCATCACTTTCCTGATTGTGGATACTGATGATGTTATCCTCTGACACCGCTTTCTTCAACGTCTTGAAAAGATATTTTGAACAGGAATACGGTGCATGGGGCGTAATGGACGAATGCTTGTAATCAAAGTGGAATTCGATTTCCTTAGCATTGTCTACCCGAGTAGCCACATCATCCTTATTGACAGCCATCACCTCAACGAAAGTATGGTAAGTAATGGGGCTGTTTTCCTTAACCTTTGCGGACACGGCAGAGTTGACATGGTCCCCAACGGCTTGGATTCCATTTTTGTACATGGTCTTATCCGCCTCTTCCATAGCTTTTTCCAATGAAGCTTCATGCTTTCCCCGTTCATTGATGACCGCGGAAAGGAAAGCTGGCAGACCCGTATGCTGTGGCAACTGCCCAACCATATGCGACAGTTCGATATGGCAATGCGTATTGACAAAACCTGGAATCAACGCTCCTTTAAAAGTCTCAATCAATTGATCATCAATCTCTCCGGGATTGTAAACACCTTGTACAACTCCTTGGTCATCCATTGCTACCACGCCCTTTTTAATGGCAGGTCCTACAATTGGAAACACAACATCAGCAGCATAATACTTCATATAGATTAAAGTTCCGTTTTATTAAAAGTTAGTGTATCATTTTGAGTCGTTTAGCGACTTACGGGGCAAATTACAAAAAAAATAATTTAGTTTAACTAATAAAATAATAATTACGAATTTGTTACACCAATATTTCCATTTTGATTTCATTCGCGAAAAACATACATTTGCGCTATCTATTAGGGGTGCCTTGTTGAAAGAACACAAAAACAGGCTGAGATTATACCCAGTGCCACCAAAATAGGGTGCACATACCTGATCTGGATAATGCCAGCGTAGGGAAAAGGGCGGTTAAATAATACGTGTTGTAACCCCTTGCAACATGAAAGTTTAACTCATTAAATATCTATTTTATCATGATCAACAAGCTTTTGGCTACTATAGCCTTCTGTTTGCTCGTACAGTTGGGCCTCGCTCAACATCAACTTTCTGTGCAGGTAGTGGACAAAAATGGCCAACCTGCCTATCCTGCATCACTTAGCATCAATGGAAAATCCACGAAAACGGATAAATCCGGGAATGCAACTTTCCAAAATCTTGAAAATCAAACATATAACTTAAAAATTTCTTTTATTGGTTACAAAGAGGAAATATTAGCCATTAACCCTGCTCAGCAGCCCCAACTTCAGGTTAAATTAAGTGATGAAATTATTGCGTTCGAGGAGGTGTATGTAACAGCGACGCGTGCTAAGGAAAATGCCGCAACAACATTCAAGACCCTGAACAAGGAAGAAATCCAGAAGGTCAACCTCGGTCAGGACATTCCCTATCTGCTGGATCAAACACCCGGCGTAGTCATCGGTTCGGACGCCGGAGCGGGTATCGGCTATACCAACATGACCATTCGCGGATCGGATAGTGAACGGATAAATGTCACGCTAAATGGTGTGCCGCTGAACAATCCGGAAAGCATGGGCTCCTTCTTTGTGAACCTCCCGGATTTCGCATCCAACACCGAAAGCATTCAGATCCAGCGTGGTATCGGTACATCAACCAATGGGCCTGGTGCATTTGGCGCTTCCCTGAACATTCAAACCGATGCACTCGAGGCCAGCCCCTATGCCGAATTCAATAACAGCTACGGCTCATTCAACTCCTGGAAAAATACTTTGAAAGTAGGATCCGGATTGCTGCATGGCAAATATGCATTCAATGCACGATTGTCCAGGATTTCATCCGATGGCTATGTGGAACGCGCATCTTCGGACCTTAAATCTTTTTATGTAGATGGCGGTCTCTATACAGACCAACATACCCTAAAAGCGACACTTTTTTCTGGAAAGGAAAAGACCTACCAGTCTTGGTACGGTTTGGCGGAACCACTCTTCACCGGAAATAAGGAACGGATTGACGATTATGCAGGTAGCCTAGGCCTTTCGGGCACCGAATTGGACCGCTTCCTTCAAGGCGATCGACGTTATAATTATTATACGTACGACAATCAGACGGACAATTATACCCAGACCCATGGTCACCTGAACTACACCTTCCGTCCGAATGAAAAAATGAACATCAACACCGCCCTTCATTATACACGCGGTGCAGGATATTACGAAGAATACCGACCTGGGGACGACTTAGGCCATTACGGCATCCCCCCTGTCATCCATGCGCCAGATACCATCAACAATTCCGATCTAATCCGTCGCCGTTGGTTAGACAACCACTTCTATGGCTTGACCTACTCGCTGCAATACCGTCCAAAAGAAGGCCTCGACCTGACCTTTGGCGGCGCATACAACCAATACAAGGGTGACCACTATGGCGAAGTCATCTGGGCCAGGTATGCGTCTGATAGTGAGATCAACGAAAAGTACTACCTGAATAAATCCACCAAAAACGACTTCAACTTTTATGCGAAGGCCGATTACCGGATGGAAAATTTCCTGTTCAATATCGACGTCCAATACCGCAACATCCTGTATAAGGGAAAAGGCGATGACGATAAGATTAAAGGACTGGACTTTGAGGATAAGCTGAACTTCATCAACCCAAAACTGGGGCTTACCTACTTCATCAATCCGAGCAGTAATGTATATGCCTCTTATGCATTTGCAAGCAAAGAACCGACACGGAACGATTATGTAGAAAATCCGAATGGGGAATTCCCAAAACCGGAAAAGATGCAGGACATCGAAGCTGGATACCGGTACAGAACAGAAAACATCCAACTTGGCGCCAATGTGTATGCCATGCTCTATAAAGATCAGTTGATTCCTACAGGCGCAATCAACGATGTGGGTGCTGCCCTGCGTGTCAATATCGACAAAAGCTACCGTATGGGTGTAGAGTTGGACGGAAGCTGGGAGATCCATCCCAAGTTCAGATGGAGCGCAACAGCTGCACTGAGCAAGAATAAGATCAAAGATTTTCAGGAGAGCATCCCAGTATATGATGACAATTGGTCCGTGGTCAGCAGTGAGATCATCACGCACAAAAGTACCGACATTGCCAAATCACCGGCGGCTGTCCTGTCGAACAATTTCACATTCCAAGCTACCGACGACCTGGCTTTTAGCTTCTTGAGCAAGTACATTTCCAGAATCTATCTGGACAATACCTCCGCAAAGGAACGCAGCATTGGCTCTTCCTTTGTCAACAATGTGCAAGCACGGTATACCTTTGCGGCATTCGGCATCGAGAAGATTGACCTCAACCTGATGGTGAACAACATCTTCTCCGCGAAATACGCGACATCAGGTTATACCTACAGTATGATCATGGAATCCACGGGCAACCGCGATTTCTATAATTTCTATTACCCACAGGCCGAAGTGAATGCCATGCTGGGTCTCAACATCAGATTCTAATCTTAATTAGATAGTAGTGTGACTTCCCCTTCCGGCTCGTGGAAGGGGATTTTTTGTTTTCTACATATCGCATTCAGCAGGCTTTTACCCGAATAAACAGATAAGGTTAGCCTTGCCCATGTATTTAGATTACGAAAAGCAGAACAGTTAAATTGCCGAAAACGACCGCAAAAAGGTATTTTCTAGTTATTTTAGAGCCAATATGCGAGCAGTTATTCAACGTGTCACACATGCATCCTGCACTGTGGACAACGACATTACCGGAAAGATCGAAAATGGACTATTGGTACTCCTTGGGGTTGAGGAAGAAGACAGTGCCGAAGATATGAAATGGCTGGGCCAAAAGCTGGTGAACCTACGGATATTCTCCGATGAGCAGGGACTTATGAACAAGTCTGTTCAGGACATCGATGGAAACATCCTACTCATATCGCAATTCACGCTCTTTGCCCAGACCAAGAAAGGGAACCGTCCATCTTTTATTCGCGCGGGAAAGCCGGACCTTGCGAAACCCATGTATGAAGAAATGGGCCGATACCTGAGCGAACTGTTGGGCAAGGAAGTACAAATGGGTGTTTTCGGTGGTGATATGAAAATAGACCTCCGCAACGATGGTCCCGTGACCATCATCATGAATACCAAGGACAAGGACAATCATTAAGCTGAAAAAAATGACCATAGAAGAAGCACAGAACCTCGTCGATCAGTGGATAAAAACCACCGGCGTACGATATTTCAACGAATTAACGAATACAGCCATGTTGATGGAGGAAGTGGGCGAAGTTGCTCGGATCATGGCTCGGCAGTATGGCGAACAATCCTTCAAGAAGTCGGATAAAGAGGTCAATCTGGCGGACGAAATGGCGGATGTACTATTTGTACTGATCTGTCTGGCCAACCAGACCGGCATCAATCTAACCGAAGCTCTGGAAAAGAATCTCGAGAAAAAGAGCATCCGCGATGCCGATAGGCATAAGAACAATGAAAAGCTGCGCTAATCCGCGACCTATCAATTAAATGCTATTTCCGCAACTAACGGAAGGTGGTCCGAAGCATACGTTTCGGCAATCACGCGATAGCTGATCCAGGAAAACTTCATATTGTTCAACACCATGATGTAGTCGATTTCATTTTTCGGATTCACATTTGGGGAAGTTGGTTTATTGTCCTTTGTATTGCGCACGAAATATTGCTCAAGCAGTTTGATGGGCTTTGAGTTCGGCTTTGCATTCAGGTCGCCTACCAAAATCAGTGGCTTGCTATACAGCTCCCCCAGTTCATTGATGAATGCAGCTTGTTCTATCCTGTTTTCTTCCTTAAGGTCCAAGTGTGTATTGGCTAGGGAGATGGTCTTTCCATCCGGCAACTGCACATCCACAATGGCGAGCGAACGATTTTCACTGGCAACAGGCATTGGCAGGTCATACCGGCGCTTGCCGACGATCTTGTGCTTGCTCAGGATCAAGGTACCATAGTATCCTTTTTCCAAATTGATGCCCTTTGAAAAATAGTACTCCATGCCGGTCAGCTCGGCGAGTTTCTCCGCTTGGTTCATCATCTCCGATCGCGACACCAAGATATCCACTTCCTGGATCCCTACGATTTCCGCTCCTGATTCATTGATTACCTTCGCAATGGCATTGATATCGATTACGCCAGGCTTCGAAGGGGGATTAGCATGGTGGATGTTATAGGTTAGGATTTTGACCTTCTGTGCATGTACCGAAAGGGCCAAGAAAAGGCATACGAAGAGGCTAAATATCCGCATAGGTTAAATTTTTATTCAAGTTAAATATATTCATCTAATATTACCAAATTATTATCTTAGCGAGATGAAAAAACCTAACTTACTTTATTTATTCTTATTCGTCATGCTACTGGGTTCCTGCTCGGTGCACCAACAATCTGCTAGTGAGCAGGATGTATTCAATAACGGTGCAGTTGTGACGGCCCATCCACTGGCATCCGAAGTGGGTGTTGAGATTTTAAAAAAGGGCGGAAATGCGGTGGATGCGGCGATTGCCGTAAAATTTGCGCTAGCAGTTGTCTATCCAAATGCGGGGAATTTGGGCGGAGGCGGCTTCTTGGTCTATCGTGGAAGAGATGGTTCCGTAGCGTCCCTGGACTTCCGTGAAAAAGCGCCGGGAAAGGCCAGCCGCGACATGTACCTGGATAAAGACGGCAATCCTATAACCGATCTTAGCCTGTATGGCCAATTGGCATCGGGTGTACCAGGATCGGTAGCAGGCATGGATGCCGCCTATAAGAAATACGGCACCCTGCCTTGGAAGGACCTCGTTCAACCAGCAATCGACCTGGCAGCAAAAGGATTTCCGATTACGGAACAGCAGGCCGGCGAATTCAACAGATATAAAGCACGATTCCAAAAATATAACCCCAATGGTGCCGCCATCATTCGCGATACGGAGTGGAAGGCTGGCGATAATTTTGTCCAAGCGGAACTTGCCCAAACCTTGACCCGCATTGCGGAGCAAGGTCGAGATGGCTTCTATAAAGGGGAAACCGCAGCCTTTATCGTGGCTGAGATGAACCGTGGAAACGGTATTATCAGCTTGAAGGATCTGGAAGATTATCAAGCGGCGTGGCGTGATCCCATTGTTGGTCAGTATAAGAACTACAAGGTAATTTCGATGCCTCCCCCGTCCAGCGGCGGTGTGGCATTAATGGCATTATTGCAATCCGTGGAAAAGTACCCACTAAAAGAATGGGGATTCCAGAGCGACAGCACCATCCGTGCGATGGTAGAAGCGGAAAGACGCGTCTATGCGGATCGCGCAACGCACTTGGGCGATCCGGACTTTTACCGCGTACCGGTCGCGAACCTGACGGATGCCAAATTCAACCAGGAGCGCATGGCTAAGGTCAGCTTAGCGAAAGCAACCCCTAGCGATGCCGTCAAGGCAGCGAAATTCCCGGGCTATGAATCCGAAGAGACGACCCACTATAGCATCGTAGACAAGAATGGAAATGCCGTATCCCTGACCACGACCATCAATGGATCCTATGGTTCTTGCGTGTGGGTGGATGGCGCAGGATTTCTCCTCAACAACGAAATGGATGATTTCTCCGTAAAACCGGGCTCTCCAAATATGTACGGTCTATTGGGCGGTAAGGCCAATTCCATTGCCCCTGGAAAACGCATGCTGAGTGCGATGACACCGACCATCATCGAAGAGGATGGGAAGTTGAAAATGGTCGTGGGTACGCCTGGAGGCTCAACCATTATCACCTCTGTATTCCAGACGATCCTGAATGTCCTTGAATTTGACATGACAGCGCAGGAATCGGTGAGTGCAGCACGCTTCCACCACCAATGGCAACCTGATCGCATTGATGTGGAAGAAAAGGCAATTGATGCAAAAACCCGGCAGAGCCTAACCGAAGATGGTTATACCATCCATAAAAGAGGACCTATCGGCCGCGTGGAAAACATTGTTATCCTTAAGAATGGAAAACTCCAAACTGGAGCAGACCCGCGTGGCGATGACAAGGCTGCGGGCTACTAGTTTTTGAGATGTGAGATGATAGATTTGAGATGTGAGATAGAAAACGGGCGGAAGGATTGAGTCATTATGATTAATAACACAACATCTCATAGCCATACATAATGCCTGAACTAGGGCAACCCCAGAGGGGTGTAACTATTTTAGCAAAGGCCCTAGCATAAAATTGCCCCGCCGCCCCATTTTTTGGTTTGCTTCAGCAGACCAAAAAATGGGGCGGCGAGGCTTTTGTCGATATGGAGGACGTAGCTATTTTATCCCCTTGGATTGATTGGCGGATAGATGGATAGCTATTCGGTGGTAATTTGTACCAAAACCCGTAGCACGAGCTCTCCTTAATGTTCGCCGTAGCCGACGTCATCCAATTTTCCGCGGAAGACCCGGAACTGGATAATGAAATAGATAATCACCAACAGCAGCGCGATCACAAACCAGTACACCCCTACCGAAAGCTCATAGTCCGCAGCGGCCACATTATAAATGGTCAGGGATGGGTTTACAGTGTTTGTGGAAGGCAGCACGTTTGGAAACAGGGATGCCACGGTCGTGCCGAGACTCCCCAAGATAAAGAGGGTGGAGAACATAAAGCCCATACCATCTTTTTTGAACCGTCGGATCCAAAACTGGCCGATGAGTCCAGTTGCCGCAATAGCGGGAAATATCCAGAGCCATGCATGGGCAAAAAGATTGTTCAGCGGAAATGGCTTTACATGCTCCCACAGCCAGAACGTCAAAATGACCAGGATGGCCAGTGCAATATTGATCTTAAATATGGCGGGTTTTAGCCGTGCATTCAAGGATGAGGACGATTTGAGGATGACCCAATTGGCACCGTGGATGGTCAAGGTCAGTACGGATACCAAACCGATCAGGATGGTGAACCAATCGATGATGCCGTGGGATTCCGCCATCGGATCCAATGTGGGATTCCAGAGCTCCAGAAAGAAATATTGAGGCTCGACAGTGGAAACCCCATTTTCGACCATTCCCAGGTTAACGCCACGGACAACATTGCCCAAGGCAGCACCAAAGAACAGTGCCAAACAGAGGCTCGCTATACCGAATGCTGTTTCCCAGAACCGCTCCCACAGGCGGTTGTGAATCTGTCCGCGCAACTCAAGACCTACCGCCCGGAAAATCAGGAACCACAAAACCAGCATCAAGGGCAGATAGAACCCACTGAATGCCGAAGCATACAATGTAGGAAAGGCAAAGAAAAGGACTCCACCTGATGCAATCAGCCAAACCTCGTTCGCATCCCAGAACGGACCAATGGAATTGGTCACCGCCTTGCGTTCCTCATCGGTCTTCGCAAAGAAAAGATGCACAATACCGGCACCAAAATCATAACCATCAAGGATGACATAGACCCCCAGCATAACCACTAAAACTATAAACCAGAATAATTCCATAGCACGTTATTTTAAAGCAACTTTTGTTTCCGGACCTTTTCTAATAATCTTCAAAACCAACATCAGGAACAGCAAGCCCAACAGGAGATAGAGCCCAACGAATCCCAATAGGGTAAACAGGGTATTCCCAGAAGATACCGTTGGCGAGATCCCGTCCACCATCCGCATCAGGTTATATACCAACCAAGGCTGACGCCCTAACTCCGCAGTGTACCACCCTGCGGTATTGGCGATATATGGAAAAGGGATCAAGAACATCATGGCCCAGAGAATCCACTTGGTATCGTACAGCTTTTTGCGCCAGAGCAGGAAGGCCGCAATGGCCATCACTGCAATAAAGATCGTACCGAGGCCGGCCATAATGTGGTAGCTGTAGTACAATCCCGGGACATTCGTGGGATGTATGCTTTCGTCAAATTCGTTCAGCCCCTTGATCGTGGCATGCCAACGCTGATAGGTCAGGAAGCTGAGCACATTCGGCACTGCAATCTTATTATCCAATTTCTTATTCTTCATATCCGGCTGACCGATCAGAATGATCTCAGCCCCGCCATGCTCGGTTTCAAAGATCCCCTCCATGGCGGCAAATGTGACAGGTTGATATTTCACGACATTCTTCGCCACCAGGTCCCCAGTGGGGAAAGCAACGGCAACAGATGATATCAAGCCAAAGATGACAGCCGTTTTCAGGAAGATCTTGCCGTATTGCTGATGCAGGTTGCTGAGCAGGTAAAATGCGCCAACTCCCGCCATAAAGAAAGATGCCGTAATCAGGGATCCAGCTTGGTTATGGAGGTAAGATGGCAATAGCCACGGATTATTGAACAGCGCGCCAAAGTTATTCAGTACGAACTTTCCGTTTTCCAGAATTTCGTAACCTACGGGGTGCTGCATCCAGGAATGGGTCGCCAAGATTAGGTAACCCGAAGCCCAGGACCCCAGGAAGACCAGAAATCCCGCAACAAAGTGGAGCTTATGACCAAGCAACTTCTCCCCAAAGAGAAACATGCCCAGAAAAGAAGATTCCAAGAAAAAGGAAAACATCCCCTCCATCGCCAGCGTCTGCCCAATGATTCCTCCCGTCAATTCCGAGAACTTGGCCCAATTGGTCCCAAACTGAAATTCCATCGGAATCCCTGTCACCACACCCATCGCAAAGTTCAACGCAAAAATTTTCATCCAGAACTTCGACGCATCGTTATACACCACGTTATTGGTTCGTAGGAATTTCCACTTGAAGTACACAATCATGAGCGAAAGACCCATGGTCAATTGCGGAAAGAGGTAATGAAAGGTAATGGTAAAAGCAAATTGCAGACGATTGTAGAGAATCATGTCTTCCATAATGCACGAGTTTAGCGAGATTCAACTTATGCTTTAAAGGTAGCTAATAGATTTGAGATGTGAGATATGAGATGTGAGATAGAAATCGGGATAACCAACTTTTAGATGTGAGATGTAAGATGTGAGGTATGAGATAGAAAACGGGCAAACTAAACTTTAATTGTGGCAAGTGAAAGGTGAGATGTGAGATAGAAAGCGGGAGAAATGCTTGAGATAATAAGGGACATTTTTCAAAAAAGTCAAATTGACCCCAAAAAAAAGGCGACTAATAGCCGCCTTAATATCTCAAATCTCAAATCTCACATCTAATATCTATTCGAGGTACCTATCCCCGATTTGCTTATTGGCTTTGGCGCCGAGGGTTTTGAGCTGTTCCACCTTGCGGATTACATTTCCGGAGCCTGAATTCAGTTTTTTCATGGCATCGGCGTGCTTGTCAGTGGCTTTTTGGAGGATCTGTTCCAATTGCTCCATATCGGAAAGGAAGCCTACAAATTTATCGTAGAGCAGTCCTGCTTCCTTGGCAATTTCGAGCACATTCCGGTTCTGTCGCTCCTGTTTCCACACACTCGCAATGGTCCGTAGGGTAGCCAATAAAGTGGATGGACTGACGATGACGACCCTTCTATCCCAGGCGTCGCTGAAAAGTTCTGGTTTATGATTGACCGCTAGGCTCAGGGAGGATTCTATCGGGATGAACAGCAGAACGAAGTCCGGCGATTGAATCCCGTAAAGTCGGTGATAATCTTTGGCAGAGAGTTCCTTAACGTGGTTTTCGATCGATTGCACATGCTGCTTCACAAAGAGCTGACGATCTTCATCCGTATCCGCATTGACCGCACGTTCATATGCGATCAAAGATAACTTGGCATCGACCACCAAATGCTTTTCATCTGGAAGGTAGATGACGGCATCCGGCTGGAATCGTCTTCCCTCCTCATCGATCAAGGCATGCTGTAACCGGTATTCCTGATCTTTCAGCAAGCCCGATCGCTCCAATACCCTTTCCAAGATAACCTCTCCCCAATTCCCCTGCTTCTTATTATCCCCTTTCAGCGCCTTAGCGAGATTATTGGCTTCGTCCTTGATCTGCATACTCTGCTGCATCAATTGCTCCACCACGCCCTTTAAAACGTTCCGCTCCGATGATTCCTGTTGGTAGGTCTTCTCCACCTTTTCCTCAAAGGTTTTGATCTTCTCCTTCAGTGGATCCAGCACCTGCGCCATCTGTTGCTGGTTCAACTGGGTAAATTTCTGCGATTTCTCCTCCAGGATCTGGTTGGCAAGGACCTGGAATTCGGCATTGAACCGAGACCGTAGGTTTTCTAACTCTTCCTTCTGCTCGGTAAATTTTTCCTGTTGGGCCTGCAGATAGGCATTGGTCGCTTCCAGACTGCGCTCCAGCGATTGCTTGGCAGCGGTTTCGAAACGCAGTTCTTCTTGAATCCGGTCCTTTTCCGACTGCAAAAGCCTGTCACGTTCCTGCATCTTGGCGTATGCGATCTGCAAATCCTTCACTGCATCCTGCTCTTTCTGAAAGGCCTCCTTGGACACAGCCTGCCCATTCCGCCAGATAAAGTATGCACAGATGAGTACCAAAAGGACTACGATCAAGGGGTATAGGATCTCCAAATCTATCGTGTTAACTATTATTGCAATTTTTGATGTGTCTTCCACCAGAGGTCGGGCATATCGCCAGCGACAGCCATCTGGTAATCCTCATAACGGCATGGAACCAAATAGAACCGTTCATTGACCGATTTGGATCCAAAATAAGGAACCTGCATCCACCATCTATCCGATTTCTTGCTCTTGACGAACACCAATTCATAATCCTCTGCTTCCAACGTTGTCCGGTAAATGATGTAGTTCGATTTCGGATACATCGGCGCATCTTTCTTGCGGCTATAGTATCCATCGATAAAGCACCATACCATTTGGGCGATCAACATCCCTGTATGGCCCATTGGGTCGAAGGTCGGGTTGTACTCGTAAATTCCGAAAGAGGTACATTTGTCGGACATCCCAGCATAGCGCGCCAATTGGCAGGCTTCATCGCCATATAAACCGTTCGGTCCTGCATTGGCATTCCCTCCCGCCTCAGAAGCACGGATGGCACCAATATCAAAACTGACCATATCCGCAGAACGAATGATCGGCTCGGCTTGATCCAATTTCCCGGAAAAGGAACCCAGACGCATGGCATTAAAAAACAATTTATCGTACATATTGATCGACTCCTTGCTAACCAAGTAAGTCTGGTAGCCAATATTGCTCAGGTTGAAGAGGTAGTCGGGTTGGTGGAGGATAATATGGTTCAGGTAGGTCTGTGAATTCAAGGGCATGTCTTCCGCATTTTCCTGATCCAGATCAAAACGGGAGTCAATCACCGCCACGTCCACACGCTGCTCCATACCTTCGTATGCTGTATACTGTGCATAGGTCAGATCCTGGCCACCTCCGATCAGGATCGGAAGGATGTTTTGCTTCATCAGTTCTTCCATAACCAGTTTAATGGCCACGTACGTATCCTTTACGGTAGAGCCGGCTTTAATGTTGCCCAAATCGACAATCTTCACCGTATAATCCCCTTGGTAGAGGTCGTACAGGTGTCGGCGGACCACATCAGGTCCTTTCTGCGTACCGTTGTTGTTGAAAGCTCCGCGACCTTCCTCTACCCCAAATATGGCAATCTGCGGCACTTCATCTTCCTCCTCCCATTTTGGAAACGTGTCAACGTATTTTTCGATGGATTTTCCGAATTGAGAATTGTAGTAATCCTCGGGGAGGCCAAGATCTTGTATTGCAATCGGCGATAAAAAGTCAGCTAATGTCATATAGTTCATGTAAAACCCGAAAAAATCAGGTGTTTATGCTTTAGTATTTAGCAAATATGCATTTATTACCTTATTTTTGAAGTACACAATTTTTCAACAATAAGTTAGGAAGTGATTTTAGTAACAGGCGGCACAGGATTTTTGGGATCTACACTCTTGCAATATCTGATTGATGATGGGCAGGGTGTGATTGCCCTGAAACGCGAATCCTCCATCATTCCGGATCATTTAAAGGCATCTTCCCTGATCCAATGGGTAGACGCTGATATCACGGATTACTTTGCTCTGGAAGAATTGTTCCCCAAGATTAAACAGGTTTATCATTGCGCAGCCAAGGTTTCTTACCAGAAATCCGATGCTTCCGAGATGTTCCAGACCAACATCGAGGGGACCAAGCACATTGTTAACCTATGCATGCTCCATCAGGTCCGCTTGCTGCACGTGAGTTCCATTGCTGCCCTGGGCACCAATAAAAAAGGGCTGCCCGTGAGCGAAAAGGACAAATGGGAGCGTCTGCCGAAGACATCAAACTATTCGTTGGCCAAATACGAAAGTGAGATGGAAGTTTGGCGCGGTATTGCAGAGGGCTTGGATGCCATTATTGTCAATCCATCCATAATCATGGGGATCGGTTGGGGCGAGCGAGGTTCGCGTGCCATCTTCGATATGGTCGACAAAGGCAATAAAATCTATCCGCAGGGATCCGTCGGAATTGTCGATGTCAGTGACGTTGCCAAAATCATGATCGCCCTGATGAACAGCAGTATTTCCGGTGAGCGCTTTATCCTGAATGCCGATAACATCAGCAACCAGGAATTGTTAACCAAGATCAGCACATTGATGAACAAACCTGCACCGCGGATCAAGGCCACACCCGTGATGCTCTCGCTGGCATGGCGCATGTCCAAGGTTGCATCGCTCATCAACGGCAAGAAACCGGCACTAACCGCCGAAACAGCACGCGCAGCCAACAACAGGATGCAGTACGACAACAGCAAAATTGTGAAAACCCTGAACTACAGCTTCAAACCTGTGGACCAGACGTTGAAAGAGGTCTGCGAGACCTATTACGCGAAAACAATCTAAACGCAATAAAAGTGAAAAATTATTACATCATAGACTTCGACAGCACATTTACCCAAGTCGAGGCTTTGGACGAATTGGCTAGAATTTCCCTGGAGCATCATCCGGATCAGGAGGAAATCTACAAGGAGATCGAACGTTTCACCAACTTGGCCATGGAGGGGAAGATTTCCTTTCGGGAGAGCTTGGCGGGCCGCGTAAAATTACTGCAGGCAAACCGCAGCCACCTGGACAAATTGATTACCCACCTCAAGAAAAAGGTGTCCAAATCCTTCAGCCGCAACAAGGAATTCTTCAAAAAACATTCCGACACCGCATGGATCGTTTCGGGAGGCTTTAAGGAGTTCATTACCCCTGTCGTGAGCCAATACCATATCCAGAAGGAGAACATCTACGCCAACACGTTTAAATTCGATGAGGCCGGCAATATTGTGGGCTATGATGAACATAATCCGCTTTCCGATGAAGGTGGTAAGGTCAAATTACTGCAGCAGTTGAATATCGAGGGACGCATCTTTGGTATTGGGGATGGCTATTCGGATTTCCAGCTGAAAGAATCCGGACTGATCGAGAAATTCTACGCCTTTACGGAGAATATCTCCCGCCAATCCGTTACGGATCGCGCGGACCATATCACACCATCTTTTGATGAATTCCTCTATGTCAACGACCTGCCAAGGGCCATTTCCTACCCAAAAAACAGGATTCTATGCCTAATTGTCGGCGATGTACCGGAAATAGCGGCACATATCCTCAAAAATGATGGGCTATCCATCCGGATTAAGGATACCTTGGAAGAAAAATACGTGAAAGATGTAGGGCTGTTATTGCTAGGTCCTGGTGAAACGATTGACGATGAGGTCCTATCCCGGGCGGACAAACTCAAGACTATCGGGTATCTGGGCGATGTCAAAGGCCATCTTTCCAAAGCGATCTGCAATGAAAAGGGTATTGTGGTGTTCGATGATAAAAAGGGGAAGAAACGCAATGCGGAATTTATCCCACGCCGAATGGCCGCTTTCATCAATAACGGGGATACGGACCAGAGCCGGAACTTCCCGAACCTGCTGTTGCCGAAGCTGACAAGAGCACACCGCTTACTGCACATCCACCGGAACGTTCCTGGTGTTATGGCGCAGATCAACAAGATCTATGCAGAGCATGAAATCAATATCTTTTCACAGTTCCTGATGACCCGTGGTGAGATCGGCTATGCCGTTACGGATATTGATGCCGCCTACGACAAAACGGTCTTAAAACAACTGAAACAGGTGGAAAACACGATAAAATTTAGAATTCTCTATAAATAGGGATTAGAAAGTAAGTCTAAAAAGCTTAGGAAACTGGAAATACCTTTAGGCATTTCGATTTTGAATTTTTAAGGTCCGGCAATTTCCGCCAGATCCTCACAGTACAGGGAGTAAATAATGAATGATGTTTACCTCAGCTTTTTAGACAAATCTTTCTTTATTCTGGATGATCTACTGGGCAGATCTCCGTACTCCTTTATCCAATGGCTCCGGGAAAAACCCCTTTTACGCACCATTTGATCAACCCTCTACTATTAAAACGCCGATTTGGCGCGAAGATTATAATTTTCCTGATATTTCTGACCGGCGAACCCGAATCTATCCCAGCTCATAGGTCCCTCCTGGAGTAAAGACGACCGAGATGGGTATATCCCAAGGTTGGATACCATCGATGTGATCGATGGGTACAAAATAAGAAATGCCGAGCTTCTGCACATCCGGTCTGCAGGCTGCGAAAAAGCGATCGTAAAAGCCCTTTCCGTACCCTATCCTATTTCCAGCACGGTCGACCACCAACAACGGCGCCACGACGGCATCGATCTGCTGCACATCGATTTCCGGGGCATTCACGGGCTCTGGTATTCCCCATGGGTTGTGTTCCAGAGGAGCGTCCTTTTCCATCAGGTAATGCTTCAGCTCGTGGGTTTCAAAATCAGATTTACTGATCACGATATGGATTTTTGGGTAGTTTTCCCAAATCCACTCGATGAAGGGCATGGTATCGTATTCCTTGAATTTAGCAATGGAGAGGTAGCAGTGCAGGTAGGTAATGCCTGACCAATCGAATGCCTGCAATTGCTGGAACAATTGCTGGTCCATCCGTTCCACCTCTGGAATGGAAAGGTTCGTTCTCTTCAGTTTGTAGGCTGCCCTTGCCGTTGCTTTATCCATATCAATTTCAAAAAAAACGGCCTTGAAGCTTGGGAGCTAACAAGACCGAATAATCAACCTAAACCTAAAATCTTTATTTTACACGTTCCATGTAATCACCGGTACGTGTATCTACTTTTACTTTATCACCTTGGTTAATGAACAAAGGAACGCGGATTTCTACGCCAGTCTCTACAGTTGCGCTTTTCAACGCATTGGTCGAAGTATCGCCCTTTACTGCAGGCTCAGTGTAGGTAATTTCCAATTCCACACTTGCAGGAGTCTGCGCCATGATCGGCTCGTCGCTCTCAAATGCCACGATTACGTTCATTCCTTCTTTCAGGAAACGGGCAGAATCACCGAACAAGGATTTCGGGATATTGAACTGATCGTAGGTATTGTTGTCCATTACCACGAAAAATTCGCCGTCCTCGTATAGGTATTGATAGTCGTTGGTCTCAACACGTGCAATCTCTACCTCTTCGTCCGTTCTGAATCTATATTCTACTAATTTATTCGTTTTGATATTACGCATTCTCGCTTGGTAAAATGCGCGTAGGTTTCCTGGAGTACGGTGAATGAATTCCTCTACCGATACCAATTCTCCATTGAAACGAAGTATATTTCCACTTTTAACGTCTGAAGCCTTTGCCATAATATATTCTTAATTTCTTGCGCAAAAATAACAAAAAACGTGAGTATCACGTTATTTATAATCCATAATTTGCAGAAATTCATCACAAAAAGCATATTCATGCTCCTGATTCGAACCGATGATCAATATACGTTCTTGTTTTGTTTTCTGCAAGAGGTCCAGGTACCATTTTTCACCTTCCCGGTCCAGGTTACTGGTCGGTTCATCCAAAAAAAGAATTTTGCTGTCCGCACAACAGGCCAGCAGCAATTTCACCCGTTGTTTCATCCCGGATGAAAAGTGTCGGATCTCTTTCTGCTGCACATGCTTTGCAAATCCCAACAGATCCACCATCTCCTGCCGATCCATGCTCGTCGGCTTAAATTTGAAATGGAAATCGATCATTTCCGCTAAAGAAAATTCTTCGATCAACTCGACATAGGGCGCAGCAAGGCTTATCCATTGGAAAACTTGATCGTGATCCTTTTCCTTTCCATCCTGCAGGTATTGCAGCTTCCCTTCACTGGGATTGAGTGCTGCTGTCAATACTTTGATCAGGGTGGATTTACCAGATCCGTTCGGACCTAGGATCGCGTAACTGTTTCCAAAAGAAAAGGTATAATCGAGGTGGCGAAAAATCCACTCTCTATTATACCTTCTACCAATATCATGTAGAGTTATATTCAAATATTCGCTGTTTTATTAAATACTCGATTTTCCTTGTCCAAATCCTTTGACAACTCCGCGGTTGGAGGCGCGTACGAATCCTAGGATTTCATCCCGCAATTCAGTCGCTTCGAACTCCGCTTCCACCAAATCCAGGGCTTTACCCAGATTACTGTGCTGTACGAACAGGACGCGGTAGATGTTCTGGATTTCATTGATCTGCTCGTTGCTGTATCCCCTTCTGCGAAGCCCAACCGAGTTGATACCTGCATAGGAAATAGGCTCACGTGCCGCTTTGATATACGGAGGAACGTCCTTGCGCACCAAGGTACCCCCTGTTACGAAGGCATGGGATCCAATCTTACAAAATTGGTGTACCGCAACCATTCCCGCCAATACCACATAGTCACCAACGGTAATGTGGCCCGCCAAGGTACTGGAATTGGAAAAGATACAGTTATCGCCGATGAAACAATCATGCGCGATATGGCTGTATGCCTGAATCAGGCAATTTTTCCCGATTACGGTCCGATAGCGATCTTTTGTTCCACGGTTAATGGTCACACACTCGCGGATGGTGGTATTATCGCCGATCTCCGCTGTTGTGATCTCCCCCTCAAACTTTAAGTCCTGAGGTTCACCCGAAATCACGGCTCCCGGAAAAATCCGGCAATTCTTTCCGATCCGTGCGCCATTCATGATGACGACATTGGAACCTATCCAAGTTCCCTCCCCGATCTCCACATCTTTGTGAATCGTGGAAAACGGTTCGATAACAACATTCTGGGCAATTTTTGCCTCAGGATGGATATATGATAGTGGTTGTATCATTCTAATATTAATTTCCTTTGACCTTGACAATTTGTGCCATTAGTTCGGCCTCACTAACGACTTTATCTCCAACCATACCCACTCCTTTCATCCGTGCAATTCCACGACGAATAGGCTCAATCAGGTCACAGCTGAAGATCACTGTATCGCCAGGGACAACCTGGTTCTTAAAACGTGCATTTTCGATCTTTAAGAACAGGGTCAACCAATTTTCAGGGTCAGGAACGGTATTCAGTACAAGAATACCTCCGGTCTGCGCCATCGCTTCGATCTGCAGAACGCCCGGGAACAAAGGTGCTCCTGGGAAATGCCCCATGAACAGGTCTTCATTCATCGTTACGTTCTTCAAACCGACAACATGGGTTTCGGACAGCTCAAGAATCTTATCGATCATCAAGAAAGGTTGACGATGCGGCAGGATGTTCATGATCTGTACGGTATCATATACCGGCGGCGTATTCGGGTCGTACACCTTCACGCCTTTTTTCTGTTTTTCGCGTTTCATTTGTGCCTTGATGCGTTTTGCAAAGGCCACGTTCGCAGCATGCCCAGGGCGTGCTGCCATGATATGACCTTTGATCGGCTTGCCGACTAGGGCAAGGTCACCGATCATATCCAATAATTTATGACGGGCAGGTTCATTCTGATAGCGTAGGGAGATATTGTTCAAAATTCCTTCCTGCGCTACTTCCACTCGCTTGTGGAACAGATCCTGCAACTTATCCAATTCGCCCTCTGAAACTTCCTTGTCCACGATAACGATCGCATTGGATAGATCACCACCTTTGATCAGGTTCTGACTCACCAAAGCTTCCAGCTCATGCAAGAAACAGAAGGTACGGGATCCGGCAATCTCCTTACTGAACTCATCGATATTGCTAATGGACGCATGTTGGCTGCCCAACACCGGTGAGTTGAAGTCGATCATGCAGGTAATGCGGTACCCATCTACGGGCATGGCCACAATCTCCACCTTATTTTCAGGATCCGTATAATGTATGTTGTCGGTCACTTCGAAGAAGTCCCGATCAGCTTCCTGATCTTGGAAGCCAATTTCTTGAATTTTCTCGATAAATATCGCTGAACTTCCGTCCAAGATAGGAACTTCAGGACCGTCGATCTCTATGAGCACGTTGTCCAACTGCAGTCCTACCAATGCCGCCATCAAATGCTCGATGGTGCTTACAGAAGCGCCGTTTTGCGTAATTGTAGTTCCCCTTGCGGTATTTGACACGTTGTCAGCATCCACACTTACAATTGGTTCACCATCTAAATCCACGCGTTTGAATTTATACCAGTGGTTTTCCGCCGCAGGCTTTAAAGTCAAATTCACCTGCTTCCCCGTATGCAGGCCTACGCCCGAAAATTGGACGTCAGATTTAATGGTTCTCTGTTTTACATTCATATCTAGCATTCGTGTTTTGCAAAAAATATTATCGGGTAAAGTTAGCTATTATTTTTTTCTTTTAGTTGTTTTTCCAGCTCAGCGATACGTCTTTCCATTTCCGGAAGCTTTGCATACAGGACCTGAGAGCGCAATTCATTGTTGTAAGGAAATGCTGGACTTCCGCCCCATTTTTTATTTTCCTCCAATAGGGAGCGGTTAATTCCCGATTGCGCCTGTACCTGTGTGCCCTTGGCGATGGTAATATGCCCAACGACGCCAACCTGCCCACCGAGAATGACATTCTCACCGACTTTGGTACTGCCGGACACTCCTGTCTGCGCCGCGATAACGGTATTCTTACCGATCTCCACATTGTGCGCAATCTGAATCAGGTTGTCCAATTTGACACCCTTCTTGATACGTGTGGAACCCAATGTCGCACGGTCAACGACCGTATTGGCACCGATCTCCACATCGTCTTCAATAACGACATTCCCGATCTGTGGCACCTTCTGATAGGTTCCATCTCCCTGGGGCGCAAAGCCAAAGCCATCACTGCCGATGACCGCACCGGAATGGATCATGACACCGTCGCCAAGGACACAGTCGTTGTAGATCTTTACACCGGGCAACAGCACCACTCGATCCCCGATCTGTACGTTATCACCGATGAAAACCTGTGGATAGATTCTTGCCTTATTCCCGATCTTGACATGCTTACCGATATAGGTAAAGGCGCCAACATAGGCATCCTCTCCCAATTGCACCGTTTCATGAATCGCGTTCGGCTCTTCAATACCTCGTTTATCGTTAGTCATTTCATCGTACAGCTTCAACAGCTCCGTAAATGCAGAATACGCATTCTTTACGCGCACAAGTGTAGATTTGACCGGTTTCTGTAGGGCAAGGTCCTCATTCACCACGATGATCCCTGCTTCGATCTCGTAGATGAAATGTTCATACTTCGGATTGGCCAAAAAGGTTAGGCTTCGGGAGGTTGACTCCTCGATCTTGGAAAGTTGATCAACCACCGTTGTGGAATCCCCTTCCACCTTTCCCTTTAATAAGGTCGCTATTTGTTCAGCAGTAAATTGCATGCAATAAAACTAGTTATATGTTAATAATTGTCTGTTTGGTCAGGGGTACATAGCCAATTTCCTTCGGATAGGTAATCGCATATTTCTCCACCCGCCGGGAAAGTGCCTCAATGTTGGATAGATCGGATGCCTCAGCAATATCCTTCAATTGTCCATCCTTGAATAGTACGCATATTTTGCCGCCACTTGCATCGTAGGCATTGTTCGCAATGACCTGCTCATAGATGTAGTAGCCTAAATCTTCTTCCGCGACACCAAACTTCTCAATTACTCGTTCTTTAATCTCTTGTCTATAGGATTCCGAAAAGGGTGTATTGCTCAACTCCGTTCGGAACAGCTCCCGTTTTATTATTTTGGAACATAAAAGACTTAATATCGGGTCTTTATGGTCCGTCCATATCTTAATCGCTGATAAGATATCCGTATCATCCAAACGTGTAAACCACTTCAAGTGAGACGGATCAGCTAAAAAATTATCTTTATTTACCTTGTTCTTCAGGAAATGGCCAAATGCTGGCGTGGCAAACAGCTCTTCTCCAGCATTACTTAGCTCCTTGGCGCGGGTTAGCGCCTGTATGAGCATTTGCTCTGCCGTGATCACCGTCTTGTGCAGATAGACCTGCCAGTACATCAACCGACGGGCAATCAGGAACTTCTCTACGGAATAGATCCCCTTGGCCTCTATGACCAATTGATCATCCTTTACGAACAGCATCTTGATGATCCTGTCAAAGGAAATCACCCCTTCTGACACACCGGTGAAGAAACTATCCCTGTTCAGGTAATCCATCCGATCTGTATCCAATTGACTGGAGACCAATTGGTGCAGGAAACGACGGGGATACTGATCATTAAAAATCGTAATGGCCAAATCCAACTTGCCTGAAAACTCCTGGTTCAAGCGATCCATCAACAGCGCCGAAATCAGCTCATGGGATACACCTTCGACGATTGTATGTTCCAGGGAATGGGAGAATGGCCCATGCCCGACGTCGTGCAACAGGATTGCTGCCAATGCGGCCTCTTCTTCTTCCTCCGAAATATAGACATCCTTACCGCGCAGTGTTTCAATGGCCAAGCTCATCAGGTGCATGGCACCGATGACATGCTGGAATCGCGTATGCAGTGCACCGGGGTAAACCAGGTGTGTCATGCTTACCTGCTTGATATACCGAAGGCGCTGTAAATAGGGGTGCTGGATGAGGTCATAAATGAATCCCGACGGAATTGTAACAAAACCGTAGACAGGATCATTTATTATTTTTTTCTTATTCAATTGCCTAAAAATAGTGATTATGCCTTCGCCCAACCGCAAGCAGGATGCTATATAGTAAGTCTAAGATACGGGCAAAGATACATACATGGTACTTAATTAATGTTAAAAAAATGCCAAAAACCTTGTAATTACCTATTTTCAACTACTTTTCTGAGCAATACCCAAACATTCAGTTTCTCGCTAACATCTCCATATCACCACATTATTCCATTGAACAACGTACACGAATGTTTCAACATGTAGTTGACAATTTTTTAATTATTACTGAACAACTTTTTTAAAAATCAAGCTTTTCGAACACCTGTGGATACATTTCAATGGCCAAAACTTCTCATGTAAGCAGACAATAGATTTAAAATGGACAGGGACCTTGTCTGACATGCGAGCGTGGTCAGAGCGTGGTGAGAGCGAGGTGAGACCGTGCCTATAGGACGCTCTCACCTCGCTAAAACCCCGGACGCACCCCGCATGCATGTCGAACAAGGTCCTAAGCAATGGCAAAGCGGATTTTGCCCCAATTGTGCATTGAGGAAATGTCAAGTCAAGGTGTAAAATGATAAAAAAAACAAAACACGACAGCGTATGGCCAATTTGGTTTTTGCAAGGATTTAAGGATTATCTTATTGATCTATAAAAAATAGAGCTTAGAATGGGATAATGTCCCTCGGGCGGTAGGATTACTGAAATATAATAAATTAAAGCCGGATTACGGCAAATTTTTTATCGAATTTCAAAAAAATTGAACAAGTTATGTCAGGCAACCTTTAACTTAATCTGGTAAATAAACCCCAAGTATGCTTCTAAAAATGTAAATTAGCTCGATTAAGGAAAGGTAATATGCAGAAAATCCACATTCTTTGGGCAGATGATGAAATTGAGTTCCTAAAACCTCATATCTTATTATTAGAACAGAAAGATTATAAAGTAAAGACAGTAAACAACGGTTCAGATGCTGTGGAAGCATTTCAAAACGAACCCTTTGACTTGGTTTTTCTGGATGAGAATATGCCTGGATTGACTGGATTGGAGACCCTGGATATCCTTAAGGAGATTAACCCTTCCATTCCCATGGTGCTGGTCACCAAGAACGAGGAGGAGCACCTGATGGAAGATGCCATCGGCGCCAAGATCGATGATTACCTGATCAAGCCTGTCAATCCAAAACAGATTCTACTCACCATCAAGAAATTCACGGAAAATAAACGCTTGATTTCCGAGCGTACCAGCATGGCCTACCAACAGGACTTCCGGGAACTGGGTATGCGCATGAATGATATCGGCAGCTACCACGAATGGGTACACGCCTACAAGAAACTGTTGTACTGGGAACTATCTTTGGAGAAATTGGAAGACGCAGGTATGCATGAAATCTTGACCATGCAGAAGTCTGAAGCCAACCTGTTGTTCTCCAAATTTATCGAAAAGGAATACCTGCATTGGATCAAAAATCCGGAGGAGGGACCTACCCTATCCCACCAGCTTTTCAAGAAAAAGGTTTTCCCCAAACTTGAACCTGAGAAACCCACATTCTTCTTCCTCATCGACAACCTAAGGTATGACCAGTGGAAGGTGATCAACGAGGTGATTACAGATTATTACCGCGTGGAAGAGGAAGACAATTATTACAGTATCTTGCCGACCGCAACGCAATATGCGCGGAACGCTATTTTCTCGGGGCTGACTCCATTGGAAATGGAGAAACGGTTCCCCAACGAATGGCAGAATGACGACGATGAAGGTGGAAAGAACCTGTACGAGGATGTGTTCCTGGCCGACCAGATAAAGCGCGTGTACCGTAAGGATATCCGCCATAGCTATACCAAGGTCATCACCATGGAGCAGGGAAAAGATGTGCTCGATAACATCAACAAGTACATGCAGAATGATCTGAATGTGTTGGTTTATAACTTCGTGGACATGCTTTCGCATGCACGCACGGATGTAGCCATGATCCGCGAGCTCGCCAATGATGACGCAGCCTACCGTTCGTTGACCTTATCGTGGTTTGAGCACTCGCCCCTATTGGATGTGCTGAAATGGTTGGCGCAGAAAAACGTGCGGGTCATTATCACGACGGACCACGGTACGATACGGGTGAAAAAGCCGAGCAAGATCATCGGCGATCGGAATACCAACACGAATCTTCGCTACAAACAGGGGAAGAACCTGAATTACATCGACAAGGATGTCTTTGTGATCAAAAACCCCCATGAGGCACAGTTACCGAAGGTACACGTCAGTTCCGCTTATGTATTCGCCAAGGAAGATGCCTTTTTCGTTTACCCGAACAACTACAATCAATTCGTCAACTATTTCAACGGGACCTTTCAGCATGGGGGGATTTCGCTGGAAGAGATGATTATCCCTTTTATTACGTATAGCCCCAAATAAACAGCCATGGAATATAGTGTACAGCAACCCGAAGAACTGAGGAATGCAGCGGCTTGGCTTTTTGACCATACGGGAGATAGCAGGGTTTTTATCTTTAAGGCACCTATGGGTGCCGGCAAGACGACCTTTATCAAATCCCTTTGCGAACACCTGCAGGTTGAGGACAGCACCTCCAGTCCGACTTTTTCCATTGTCAATGAGTACCGTTCGCCGAAAGGACCGGTCTATCATTTCGATTTCTACCGGCTCAAGGACGAACAGGAAGCGTTCGATCTGGGTTATGAAGAATATTTCTATTCCGACCACTACTGTTTTATTGAATGGCCGGAAAAAATACCTAATTTAATCCCTGAGGATGCCATCCTCGTGGAAATAACGGTCAATGACGACAAATCAAGGACCATTACGATATAAATACAATGGCGCACATCAACGAGATTAAACGCATGAGATTATTTTTAACAAGCTTATTCGCCCTATTTATTGGTATCAGCAGTTCCACTGCCCAAGTTATCTACAAAAAAGAATCCAAGGACTCCTTGGGAAACACGGACATTGTTTCGGTAGGCATTGGCAAGGGAGATTCGGAAATGGATAACGGGGAAGTGATCGTCTACCCGCGTACCTACGGAGGATTGACATTTACCCGGATCGACTGGGGATTCTCCCGCCTTATGGACGATGGGAGCTTTACCCTGAGCGATGAGAACCAATTTCTTTCCTACAAGAAAGCGTCAAACTTCGGATTCGACATTGCCCAATTTGGCGTCCGATTCACGGATAATTTCAAAATCTACCTCTCGGCAGGTTTCGAGTGGAACTATTGGCGATTAAAGCAAAATGTACAGCTGCTGGAAGATGTGAAGCCCTTAACCTATGCGCAATTGGATGAGCAGGCGGGCTATGAGAAGAACATCCTGACATCCACCTACCTCCGATTACCACTTTCATTTGAATTGCGGAGCAGGCAACTGCAGAACGGTAAGCGTTTCAAATTGGCATTCGGAGCGATGACGGGTGTGTTGCTAAAAGGTACGCAACGCCTAAAGAGCGACAAAAACGGCAAACAGAAATTCAAGGACGGCTTTAACCTGCAGTCCTTCCAGTATGGACCGTTCCTTCGCGTTGGCTATGATAATTACGGGCTATTTGCAAAATATTACATGAATGATATGTTCCAGGATAGTCCTCAGCAGGAAGGTGTCCGCAATTTGACTTTCGGGGTAACGTTGGGATTTTAAAGGAAAAACGATTATAAACTGTATTTTTGTTGTTGGGTTCAAAACGCCCGACATTATTTATGGCTACGCAATCTAACTCTTGTCAGTATATTTTCTCGGATGTTCAAAAGCAGGATGTACCCCTTATCTACGGTGAGGATGTCAGCTGCATATTCGAGGGCAACCTGACGGTGACCGCGGTCAATCACGTTGACTTCGGCATCGAGGAAGGCAAGATCACGGCCATTATCGGTGAATCGGGCAGCGGTAAGAGTACCCTCTTGAAATTGATCTACGGCCTCTTGGAGCCCAACAGCGGCGAAATTCGGTACCGTGGATGGCTGGTGCCTACGCGGAAGGATAAGCTGATTCCAGGGCATGATGCCATGAAACTGGTATCGCAGGGTTTTGATGACCTGAACCTCTATGCCAAGGTGTGGGATAACGTGGCATCCCAGCTTTCCAACACCAACCTGGCCCTCAAGGCCAGCCGGACGCAGGAAGTACTGGAACAGTTGCGCATAGACCACCTGGCCCAAAAACGTGTCGCAGATCTCAGCGGTGGGGAAAAGCAACGCGTTGCCATCAGCCGAGCGCTCATCAATGATCCAGAAGTGCTCTTGATGGACGAGCCCTTCAACCAAGTGGATGCTGCCTTTCGAGATGAACTGCAACAGGACATCCAACAGATCGTACAAAAAACAGGACTGACAGTGATTTTGGTATCCCATGACCCTGCTGAAGTGTTAGCCATGGCCGACTACCTGATCGTGATGAAAGCTGGCGAGATTACCGACCAGGGCAAACCCCATGCGCTTTATGTCGAACCCAATAGCCCGTATACGGCGCGACTATTGGCCAAAAGCAACATCTTAAGCCCCCAGCAAGCCGCCGTCCTGGGGATTCAGGTTGACAGCGAAATTTCCATCCTTCAGGAAAACATCCGGTTCGAAGAGCAGGAACACGGAGCTTATTGGGTAAAGGATTTCCGATTCCGTGGGTTCTACAATGAACTGATCATCGGCAATGACGACATTACGCTCCATACCATACAATATCCGAAAACCTTGGTCAAAAAAAATACGAGAATTCATATCCTCGTATCTTCTTACCATAAATTTGGTACTTAAAAATTCTTATTGGGCGTTTACTTCTTCCAACCACTTCATCATAGCGGCAAACCAATCCCGGTCATTGGTTTTGTTGATCAGACCGAAACCGTGCCCGCCTTCCTCATAGGTAAACATGGCATTTCTGACATTGTACGCATTTAAAGCTTTTGCGTAACGGTTTGCATTTTCAATCGGCACCGTTTTATCATCCTTGGCACTCATCAGGAATGTAGGTTGGGAGCTTTCACTTACCCTATTTTCCATGGAGAAAAATTCTACATCCTCCGGTTTGAAATCTGGCCCGATCAGGCTTTCCTTCGTACCCTTGTTGGTGATTGCATCCTCAAACGAAATTACAGGATACGCCAGTACGGTAAAATCCGGGCGCAGGTTCACCTGCTTCAACGCTTCGGTCTGTGGAAGCTCAAAGAGGTTGGAAACCGATGCGGCCAGGTGTCCTCCCGCGGAGAATCCGATGACAGCGATCTTCTTATTGGGATGATCCTTACGAATCTGCGCCATGGCATATTGTGCATCCTGCACGGGCCCATAGCGTTTGTCTTTCATGGTCGTTGCCTTCGGTAGGCGATAGCGCAATACATAGGCTGAATAGCCAAGATCGTTCAACCGCTTGGCGACTGCGTGGCCTTCATGATTGATTGCGACATGCGAATAGCCGCCTCCCGGAATCACCAAGAAAACGATGTCCTTACTGCTGTCTGCGGCGGTGTGGACAAATAATTTGGGGATATCGGCATCCTCCAGTTCCTGAACAGGCTTGAGGCTCCCCGGAATCTCCTCGACCCCATATAATGCGCGCATTTCCCCAGTATCCTGGGCATATAGATGAATTGACATGATGCTCAACAGTAGTAACAGTAGATTTTTCATATTAGAAGTTTGCCATAACGATGAGGTTCAGATCCTTGCACGGCACATTGAATTTGTCGCTCATATCCTTATTGGTCAGGTTGCCATGGTACAGGTAGATGGCACTCCGGATACCTTGGTTGGCCCAGATCATGTTGTTCATGCCCCCTGCCTCCCCGATTTCCAAAAGGATGGGTGTAAAAATATTGGTCAATGCATAGGTAGCAGTCCTGGCCACCCGGGATGCAATATTTGGCACACAATAGTGGATCACATCGTATTTGCGGAACACAGGTTTGTCGTGGGTCGTGACCTCCGACGTTTCAAAGCACCCGCCTTGATCTATGCTCACATCGATCAATACCGAATTCGGTTTCATCTTAGAAACCGTATCCTCGGAGATCAAGCATGGCGTACGTCCATTCTTCGCCCGTACCGCACCGATGACTACATCACAGGAACGAATAGCCTTATTCAACACGATGGGCTGGATGACTGAGGTAAACACCCGGCTTCCGACATTATTCTGCAACCTGCGCAGGCGGTAGACAGACGAATCGAAGACCTTCACCTGTGCGCCCAAAGCGATAGCTGTACGAGCCGCAAATTCACCGACGGTACCAGCTCCGATAATTACCATTTCAGTTGGTGGGACACCCGTCACACCGCCTAGCATCAGTCCCTTGCCATCAAAAACATTGGACAGGTACTCAGCAGCGATCAATACCGAAGTTGCACCGACAATCTCACTCATGGCGCGTACAACGGAAAGATGTCCGCCCTCATCCTGCAGATATTCAAAGGATAATGCGGTAGCCTGCTTTTTCATGAGCGCCTTCAACACTTCCAATTTCATCAGCGAAGGTTGCTGCGAACTGAACAAGACCTGTCGGTTTTTCATCAGTTCCACATCCTTCAGGGTCGGTCCCGCCACCTTGATCACGATATCGGCCTGAAAAACTTCCTTCCGATCATGCACGATACGGGCACCCTGCTCGCTGTAATGGTGATCCAGAAAATTAGACGCATCCCCGGCACCGCTTTCAATAAGCACCTCATGCCCATTCTCCACCAATAGGCCAACCGAAAGCGGAGTAAGCGCAATCCGGTTCTCCTGAAAGGAGTCCTCCTTGGGAATACCGATACTCAAGCTACCCTTTTTCTTATCTTTTTTCAGCAGTGCTTCTTTAGGTTGTAGTACCCCTTCTTGGGCCAACTTGGATACATTTATCATTTACGTAAATATAATGTATGCTAAAAATACGCAATAATATGTCAACAAATAAAGCATAAAGAATTATATTTGGTAATTATTAAATTATTATAGTTTATTAATCGTAAGTTCTTAAA
The DNA here is from genome assembly GCF_011046555.1 of Sphingobacterium lactis. Lineage (NCBI taxonomy): Bacteria > Pseudomonadati > Bacteroidota > Sphingobacteriia > Sphingobacteriales > Sphingobacteriaceae > Sphingobacterium > Sphingobacterium lactis. The sequence goes on along the minus strand of NZ_CP049246.1, from coordinate 1,134,027 downwards.
CTAACCTATTACGATGAAAATAATTAAGCCGTTGAATAACATTAAGATAGTGCCGAGATGGATCATTTTCACCTTCGACATTGCCGTTTCAGCCATCGCATTCTTCTTTGCGTATGTCTTATGTTACAACTTTCAGTTGGATTCTTTTACCAATGAAAGCTTTGCGATAGACTTTCTGTTCTGCATTGGATTGACCGCACTATCCTTTATGATTTTCCGCCTCTACAGTGGTATTGTGCGGTATACTAGTGCCGTGGATTCCATCCGCATCCTATCCACAATCGTCTTCACATCCATTACGATGTTCATTGCGAAGTTGGCCTTCATTGCTTTCTCGATCAACATTAGTATACCCACCAACCTGATCATCACATACGCCCTATTTGCTTTCACGGGCTTGACGACATACCGTACCTGTATCAAGATCTTTTTCCAGTACACCAAATCTACCCGGAATGGTCGAAAAAACGCAATCGTCTATGGTGCTGGGGATCTGGGAATCGCTGTAAAACGTACGTTTGAGCACGATTTCCGCGCTGACAAAACCATTGTTGCCTATATGGATGACAGTGAGGAGAAAATTGGCAAGGTCATCGACGGCTTAAAGATCTTTTCTTCCAAAGACTTCCAACGGATCGTGCGTAAATATGGCGTGGATGAATTGATCATTGCTTCTACCCGCATTGATATCGAAACCAAGAATTTGGTGGTAGAACAGGCGTTGGAACTGAATGTAAATGTATTGACCCTTCCACCAGTTCACAAGATCATCAATGGCGACCTTTCACCGGCACAGATTAAACAGGTGAAGATTGAGGATCTTTTGGAGCGAGCACCGATCCAGATTTCCAACATGAAGCTATTGGATCAGTTGCGTGGCAAGCGCGTTTTGGTGACCGGCGCGGCAGGTTCAATAGGTAGCGAGATCTCCAAGCAATTGGGCAAGTACGAACCGCAGATGATCATCTTGTGTGATCAGGCAGAATCCCCATTGCACAACCTACAACTGGACCTACAGGATCAATTCAAGAACCAGATCTACCATACGTTTATTGCGGATATCCGCAGCCAAGAACGGATGCGCCTGCTATTTGAAACCTTTAAACCACACTTTGTGTACCACGCCGCAGCTTATAAGCATGTGCCGATGATGGAGAACCACCCGAGTGAAGGCGTAAAGACGAATGTTTTCGGCACGTATCAATTGGCGAATTTGGCGGTGGAATTCGACGTACAGAAATTTGTGTTCGTGTCCACGGATAAAGCGGTGAACCCTACAAATGTGATGGGCGCGACGAAACGAATCGCCGAGAAGTATGTGCAATCACTGAATAATTACCTGACGAGCGTCAATGGCATAAAATCGACCAAATTTATCACCACACGCTTTGGGAATGTTCTGGGATCAAACGGTTCCGTGATTCCCCGTTTTAAGGATCAAATTGAAAAAGGCGGTCCCGTAACGGTAACCCATCCCGACATTACTCGTTACTTCATGACGATCCCCGAAGCCTGTCAATTGGTGATTGAGGCCGGCAACATGGGGAATGGAGGCGAAATCTTCGTGTTCGACATGGGAAAATCCGTGAAGATTGTCGACCTCGCCAAGAAAATGATCCGCCTATCTGGCTTTACGCCATTCAAGGATATCGACATTAAGTTCACCGGACTCCGTCCTGGCGAAAAATTATATGAGGAATTGCTGAACGACCTGGAGAATACCCTCCCTACGCATCATGAAAAGATCATGATCGCCAAGGTGCGCAATAACGATTTCGAATTGGTAAAAAGCGAATTGAATACCTTGGGCAAGGAACTCGAAAGCAACAATAATGTGAATATTGTTCGGCAGATGAAGGTCATGGTTCCAGAATTCAAGAGTCAAAACTCCATTTACGAACAATTGGACAAGGAAATCATGGCAACCATTAACCCCTAACTCCCTTAAATATTTTTCGTATAATATTGCAAGTATTCTTTAAAAGTGTATTTTTGCGTTCCGTAATCTATTAAAACTAAGAATGTCACAAAATAACCCAAACGGTTCTTCAGCATTGCCAACAGGGCCGAAGAAATCTTTTTTCCAAGAAAATGAGAAGAGTATCATTTTCATCGTTGCCGGTATTATCGTATTGATTTTACTGTACATCGGTTACCAAAAATTATATTTGGCACCGCGTGCAGAGAAAGCAGCGAGCCAAATGTACCAGGCAGAGCAGTATGCGGCGATCGATTCGTTACAGGCGAAAGCGATCAATGGCGACGGTTCTTTCCCTGGTTTCAAGGAAATTGCCGATGAATACGCCAACACGAAATCAGCAAATATTGCGAATGCCTATTTAGGTGGTCTATACCTTCGTCAGAAAAACTTCAAGGAAGCGATCAAATATCTAGAGCAATACTCAGAAACTGGAAGTCAGGTCTTGGATCCTTTGATCATCGGACTTTTGGGTGATGCATATTCGGAAGAAAAAATCTACGACAAAGCCGCTAACTACTACAAGAAAGCAGCTGATAAATCGGCCAACACGTACACATCTCCAATCTTCCTGAAGAAATTAGGATTGGTATATGAGGAACTGCAGGATTACAAGAATGCAGAAAGCACCTACCAAAAGATCAGAGATGAATATCCGGAGAGTTCGGAGTCAACAACCATCGATAGCTTTATTGCTCGCGTTCAAGCTAAACAACAATAGTTGTCCCTAGGAACAAGACTATTCAAAGTTTATTGACAAGAATATTTTTATAACTTTGAGGGCTGCCCGATGGCAGCCCTTTTATTTTAAACAAATACTATGTCCAGTACATTAAAAAATTTATCGGATTTCTCCCACTTGCAGGTGAAAAGCGCTGCAGGTCTTAAGTTTGCAATTGTGGTTTCGCAGTGGAATGCGGAAGTCACTGGCGCACTTTTGAACGGTGCCTACAAAGGTCTTTTGGACCATGGTGCCCAAGAAGAAAACATAGCATTAATAGAAGTACCCGGAAGTTTCGAACTGGTAGCGGGGAGCGATATCGCACTACGCAATAAAGAACTGGATGCGGTGATCACCCTGGGATGTGTTATCCAAGGCGAAACGCGCCATTTTGACTTTATCTGTGATGCTGTTGCCAATGGCATTGCACAAGTTGGTATCCAGCACAACAAACCTGTTATCTTCGGTGTTCTAACCACGGATAATCTGGAGCAAGCTCTGGACCGTGCAGGAGGTAAGCATGGTAACAAAGGCGAAGAAGCTGCCATTACGGCCATTCAGATGGCACATATCCACAAAAGTTATTAGTGGTATTGTTTTTGATAATGAAGAGGTTATGAAACGTTATCGTCATATCATGTTTGCCGTTGAACCGAAAGGATCAACTCTTCCAACATTATGTGCATCTCTTTCCAGACCTGCAAATATTCTTACACCAAACACGAATAATTTGAGCAGATAGGATGGATGAGGGCATATAACCTCTCTATTATTTAAATTTTTAGCATTATGAAACATCACAAGAATATAGTTCGCTATATCTATTTATTATTTGCTGCCCTAACTTTTGCTCCGGCATTGCTGTTCGGGCAATCCGCAGCCATGACCGATAAGATCTGGAACGCGGTAGGTGGCAAATCGAAATGGGAAAGCACAAAATACATCATGTTTACCGTTTCGGGAAACAACAAGTATCCGGCAGTTTCCGGAAGCCGCAAGTTCCTGTTGGACAAACAATCGGGAAATGTGCGCTTCGAGGGAACCCTGAACAATGAGAATGTTGTTGCTTTAATAAATGTACAGAGCCAGAAATTGAATCATATCTATGATGAGAATGGATCTGAGCTCACGCTGCAGGAATATAAATCGGTGCTTCCAGACTTGATCGATCAATACAACCTGGACCTTAAGGTCCTATCGCTGCCGATCAGTATCTTGGCCGCAAATATCAGTGGACAGGATAATTCCAAGATCATCAATGCCGAAAAACTACAGAAATTGGACTTCTCCAATTTCCTGGGTTCGAAAGGCAGTTTCTATGTCAGCGAAGAAACAGGTTTTATCAAGCGCTTGGAGATCAACAACAAGACCTTTGCCGTAAATGGGTACAAGGACATCGGAAATGGATTGGTGCTCCCTACGAGCTTTAAAAGCAGTGGAGACAACATCACCTACCAAAAGGTAGCCTCGTTTACCGAGATGGAACCGGAAAAATTCAAGGAATTTTAATCCTATACAAACGCAAAACAATAAAGGCTGCAGTGATCTGCAGCCTTTATTTGTTTTGCGTTATTTATTTTTTGCTAATCAACCACATAGGTACTAATTCGGCCAACCCGACCCTGGCTGTCCACGGTTGCAAAGCGGACCACATCCCCCGATTTGACCTTCACGCCCTCTCCTTCTCCCAGTGCAGTGGATTCAGGACCTGGATCAGCTCCATTTACGGTGTAAACCAAGGTAAAGCCTGGGTATTCCGCATTGGCAAACAAGGTTTGTCCTTTCTGCAGCACACCGACCGATGGCAAGCGGTAATTGAAACCATCTCCAATGCTGGCCAGTTTTGGCAATTCCTGGCTTCCCACCTTATGAACAAATTCCTTATATGTCTTATCGTATGCCTTCTTATCGAATTTATAATCATCCTCCCAGGAACGTTTCGGTGCCCATGCCCGCTCCGCTAGTGCGTAGAAACGAGGTAATAGCATATAATCCATACGGTCTGCTGTTAGGATGGTCTCCGCCCAAAGCGCACCTTTCACACCGATCAAATTCGATCTTCCTTTTTCGGTCAGGCGTACCTTACTGGCCAATTTCCCCTTCTCCAACTTACTTCCCGCTTCGGTGTATTGCATATTGGCGAAGAAATTTTCCGGCAAGAGCGAAAAGGCATGTTCCAAATCGGTAATGGATGCCCATTTCAATCCCGGTTCGCGGAAATCCTTATCCCAGACCATATCGAGGTAGAAGTTCGCACAGCTGGTAAACACGGTCTTGTAACCCGCATTCGCCAAACGGTAGGCCAAATCTTTCTGTCCCCCACCGATCACATTGTTCCAGACATCCAGATGGATATTAAGGTGGGACAATTCATTGTTCACGACCATTCCCGAACCTTTATTGATCATGCCGAATTCTTCCCAACCCGCAAGGTCCATCCCCTTGGATGCACATATTTGCTGAATTTTCTTCACGTAATACGGCCAGACTTCATAGACGCTCTGCATGCCTTCCTTTTCCATCAACGCCTGGATAGCTGGGGATTTCTCCCAGGAACCCGCAGGCACCTCATCGCCGCCCAGCGAGATCAACTTCAACTCTAGGCCTACCTCATTGTACATCTTTTTGATATCCTCCACGACCACATCCAAAAAGTGGTATACGGAAGGTAAGGCAGGATTCATTACATTATCATCCCAATATTGCGCTGAGCTATACACGGATTGATCCGCCGCTTCATACAACAGGAATTCTTCAGCCTCTTGCTTTTTCCCAGCTTTCATCAACCGGTTATACCGGGTCTCCATAGCCTTGATGGCTGCCCGACCATGCCCTGGTGTTTCTACCTCCGGAATCACGGTAATGAAACGATCGGCAGCATAGGTTAGGATTTCCTGAAATTGCGCTTTGGATAAATAGGCCCCTGCCGTAGCCTCAGGACCTGAGCCATATGCCGGCTGAATGCTATTGCCGTCCTTGAAATCGGCCGAACGTACCGATCCGATTTCCGTCAACTCAGGTAGTGAAGGGATCTCCAATCGCCAGCCCTCATCATCAATCAGGTGCAGGTGAAATTTATTCAATTTATACTGGGCCATCAGGTCAATGTACTTCTTGATGACTGCAACGTCTTTGAAGTTCCTGGCAATATCCATCATGAACCCGCGATAGCCATAACGTGGCTTATCCTGCACCGCCATGAAAAGCAGTGCTACTTTTCCTTGGCCACGTAAATGCTCTGCGTGCAGCAGGGATTTTAGCGACTGTAGGGCATAAAAGGCGCCAGCATCGGTCGATGCACCAATCCGTATGCCCTTTCCGTCTATATTCAGCGTATATTCCTCCTGCGAAAGATTGCTGTCATGGCGCCACTGAATAAACGCATCTCCCTGTGGAGCTTCAATAAATTGATACTGGCTCAACTGTCCTGCCAACGTCTCCAAGTGCTTCATCATATTGCCAAATTCGGGAGCAATCGAATACTTCACCGTCTCTGGAAGAGTCAAGAATCCTCGCCCAATGTCCATCTTCGCCGGGGTAGGCAGAATCAATTGCGCATCCACCTGCCCCATGATCTGTTCATTTTTGGCAAACAGACGGTTCAGAACCTGATTTTGTTCCGCAGTGGAGATATCCAAAAGTGCAACCTCGGGGTGCCCCAGATCGATAACGTCCTCTGGGTTTGTTTTTCCCTGCAGGTAGAAACCATTTGGAGTCAAAGAGGTATGGGTTATCGGATAAGGTGAATCGTAGGTTATCACCAACGAATCCTTTTCCTTGATTACGGTATTTTTCGCAAAGTCTATTGCATAGAGGTTACCATTACGGTTATGGATATCGACGGCCGCATCCGGTCGTTCCTGAATGGGATACATGGAATTGAACCACAGCTCATAACCCGATAGATCAATAGCTTTCCCGCCGGTATTCAGCAGCGTCAAAGTCAATGCTTTGTTCCTGTTGGCATCGTAATCGCTTGCGAAATCCCATTTTACCTTCAGGTTGTTTTCCTGTGCATGTACCGCCACAGCGCCGAACAGCGCACCGCAACATGCGAATAGCTTTATAAGTCTCATAATTTGTTATATAACTTCCCTAAAATACCACCTTAGATCGGAAGGCGCAATTTTTATCAAAAAAATTTTGCGGTAATAAAAGTTAATTCTATATTTGCACACCGAATAACAAAACGGCCCGTTCGTCTAGGGGTTAGGACGCAAGATTTTCATTCTTGAAACAGGGGTTCGATTCCCCTACGGGCTACGAAAAAATGCTCAGCGAAAGCTGAGCATTTTTAGTATATAGTAGTTGGTATTTGGTCTGAAGACGACTGCTGCAGTGCCGAGCTTAATTATGGCCTGAGAAATCCCGATGCCACAGCCCCTGACCATGTTCTCCATTTGGCATTTACTATCATTTTATTTTTCATGATTTGTATACCTTTCTATCATTCGTCGATAGCAAACAATTTTATTTTTCAGTAACTTTAGAGTGGTGTCAGTTAAGTAGGTGGTAATGGAAATCCCTATAAAGACAAAACGCCAAAAATCTCCAGTCACTGGAAGTCTATAGAAAAAAGAAGATGAACAGAATTCAAACGATCATATATAATTATTTCGACTTTGATTTTTTTTGGGGACATTACATGCCAAAGCAACCATTGATTAACAATCTGGCAAAAGATTTTCAGTCCAAGTATCCAAATGCACTAGTACATATTATACAAAAAGTTAAAACCGTCTATCCCGAATTGCCGACTTATAGGTATACCTATTTTATTGAAGAAGACCGCTGCCTCACGTTCGAAATCCAACTCCCTAACAATGACACCGTTGTGTTTGCTATCAGCATTTTTGGATATTTCTTGGCCTGGAGTTCAGTGCCGGGGATGAGCGGTTTTGACAAATACTTTTACGAGAATGATAATCCAGTTCTAAGTTATATTTTTCATACCATCGTAAACCCCGAGTTCGATAATTCCCTTGAATGGGTATCGTATGAAATGATTTCAGAAGAAATCGAGATGTTTAATCACGATAAAATTCTGGAAATGGAAGATAGTTCTCCTATTTACGTAGCAGATCTTTTGACAAGATTTCACTGATTCATATTTTAATCGAGCTATTTATAATGTGAGTTAAATTGACTCCAATACAGACAGCTTAGGGATTCCGTGTTTTCATATCGGGACTCCTTTCTTTTCTTTCATAGGCTTGGGAATATCGGGACTCCTTGTGCGGAGACGTATCGCCCGCGAATGTACCTCACCTGCCAGCTGTATCTGTATGATATAGGTTGTATGCTTCCCGAAGCGTAATAGCGGCCTGTTTATCCTACTACGTATCCCTCTGAACAACGCATAGGTCTTGTTATCTTTCTTTTCAATCCGCTTGATCGGCCTATCGTTTTTCCAGATTCCAAACTGCACAATATCTGTATCATGCTTAATTAAGAGCTTATACTTCCCCCTTTCGATGATGGTATCCAATTGGGATATGCCGGTATTAAGGTCAAGAACAATCTCGCTTTCGCGGATGTCTAACGTCCGCATGCGCAATTTAGCTTGCTCGGCCGACTCGCTAGCGGTAGGCTTCGGGAAGAGGTCTAATAGCTCTACCCCAACCTCGGATACGGGATGCTGTGCCTGCACAAGGAGTCTGCTGAGTAATAGGAAGCAAAGGAGAATTATATTTTTCATTGCCTACATGCAATTTACTCTGTTTTAGAAATTATCGAACAACGATTCATTGTACCAAACCGCCATTGGTCTTCAAAGGCGTTATACACGATCAGCACGTCTAGGTCGGCCGGAAAGAGAACTACATCATCGCCTCGGATATCTAGTATATTGGCATTAGCATGCTTAGCCAGCTGTTGCAGGTCTACCTCCAACAGCAAGGCATATTGAAGCCAACACATAAACACGTATTGCCTGGAGAGGTTTTGCTCGCGTATGAGGTCCTGCAATACGGCAGAAGGTGTGTCCAACATGGCCACAACGGGCAACTCAGGAAAATAACGCGAAGTATGCTCTGTAGGATACACCTCAAAAAGCTGTTCCAGCAGGCTGGTATCCATCTCGATAGGGAGTGCCGACAAGTTATGCTCCATCAAACTATCCTTGCGGAGCTGTTCTAACAACATGGCTTGCAGCTCCATCGGCACCGAACGCAACGAAACTACCCGATAAGGGATATCCAAACGTTGCATTTCGCCCAAAACCTCCAGCAGCGGTGCCACGTAACTCTTTACAAAGGCATCAAATCGAAGTTGTAACTGCAGTTGCTCCCTTTTTTGTTGTAAGGTTTTTCGCTTTTGGGGGTTCATGAATATAGTGTTTTAATGATTCTTTTTTATTTGGTCAGCTTAGCTCTATTTAATTTCGCCAAATGCCGAATATATTTTATTATCTTACTTTTTGCTTCGTCATCATGAATATTAAGAAAGATGGTGATATCATTACCTTTATCATCTTTTTGGCTTGAAGCGACATATAGGGTATATTTCCCTACAACATCAACATTGGATATACTTTTCCATGCGATCTGCACCGAGTCCGAGCCTTTATTGCCTTGCCAGGTAAGATATTTATCTGTAAAATTTGCGTGCACACCATGCGTATCCTTTTTAATGGCATTCAATAATGCTAACGTTTCTTTTTTCGACTGCGCAAAACTCCCGCTAGCCATACACAGCATTATTGCGGTTATCAATAATTTGATTGTTTTCATTTTACTTTATTTTTTATTTCAGTTACTTTTCCATAATAACGTACGGAAGCCATTCCTTCCAAATCTTTATCATATAAGAAAAGTTCGTCATAATACTCAGAACCGGCAATGGTCAACCATACGGTATAGCCGTCTTCTATTTCAAAATTATACTCTAAAATCCTATATTTTGGATCTTGATGATCTCGATAATCTTTAATCTTAATTTCTGATATGATTGAAGACTTATCAAACTTCTTTCTATCAAAATCAATTGTAAATAAAGTCTCCTTTTTAGTTCGTTCTTCAGTAAGCGATGGCACATTGAATAGGCTTGTTTTAAACTTATACTTTTGTGCTACCGCACTGTTAAATGCCGCGTATGCTCCAACCAGTAGCACAGCGAGGCTTAATTTTGTAATTGTTTTCATTTTTATAGATTTTATTTTTTATCATTTGCTCTTTCAAAATAGCTTGGTTGGCAATTGTTTCATCTTCATTGATGTTTATGGTATATATATTAGAGACGTGGTATTATCTTTCATCAAGCCGCGGTTGAGATTATAAGTCAGAGACAAAAAGCAGTTGGCTATTGTGGCACGATTTAATAGCTTTACTTCTATTTCGGATACGGGATACAGTGTTTGCATGATGGGGGAAGTTGAGCAATAGGAAGCAAGAACTATTTCGGTGTTTGGGATTCATGACATTTCTGTTAACTAGTAATAGATTTCGTCGGCTTTCTTAACCAGATTGCCATTATTGCCAAATGCCGACTAATCCATCTTGCGGTCGTCACCGTTAATAAGCAGTTGGTACAGCAGTTTTAAGTCTAGCCCTCTCGCTTAACCCATCTTCAAGCTGTTTGAGCTGATTTTTAAAATCTCTTATCAAATCAGGATACCAGGCATTTATAAACGCCCTTTGTGTATGGTCTCTTAAATGCGCATTACTGCTAACCTCTGAGCTTGGAGCATCGGGCAAGGAACCAAGAGCATTTTTACAGGCTTGTAAACGTTTTTCACATGCATTGATTGCATTTTTGCGGCGGTCAATTTCTGTTTTTATACGCGAATCTGACCATTCATCGTTATGGGCTAGATTAAACGGTATACCGCCCATCGCCCTACGGTCCTCCATTAACTTTTTATATATACCTTCTTCCGCTACGTTGAACTCTTTAATGTTCTTTTGTGCATGCACATGCACAGTAAGCAAACACATCATCCCGATGATGCTCACCATAATTTTAGCGACTCTTTTCATATTCCATTAGATTAATACCTATCACAAAGCTAGCCCAACAAAGCATGTGGGTAAATACCTAGCGCTAGGTATTTTGCCTACCTTATCAACCTGTCGCTAATATCCATAACTCCAATTTGCCTTTGGCGACATTGAAGATAAAGTAATAATATGAGGGCTCTATGGTGATCTATTGAACAATTTTTAGTGAGATTACATCTCTAGGGAAGGATCAAGCAGTGTACCTAGTGCCCGTTTGGTGATTTCTACCCAAACCCGCATAATTTGTCAATTTTAGCTATATTAAAAAGAAGAGTAGATGTTTGAGTAATCCATCAGATACTGTGCATAGACTTAGGACTACCATATTTATACCAAGTCAAATGCCATTGCAAATCGCATAAGCTCCGCAAAAGAATTACCTTCGATTTTCCGTATTATGTTCTTACGATGGGTAGATACGGTATGAGTCGAGATAAATAACTGGTCGGCTATTTCACATGTGGATTTTCCATTGGCCAATAGGGTGATGATTTCTTTTTCCCTACTGGTAAGTTCGGCAAAGCGTCTGTAGTTGTTACGGATGTATTCGCCCTGATCCAATGTTTTATTTACCCTGGCGATCAGGTTGTCCATACCCATTACTGGGGAGGAAAGCAGGATGATCTTATTTTCCAGTTCGGCAGAATATTTCACTTGCACGACTTTTAATACCGTATAGAACCAGGTGTAATCGGTATCGCCATATAGCCTGACCCGTTGAAAGAAGTTATACTGTCGGTCAAAATCGCCAAGCCTGAGATAATTATTCATTCCTTGGAAAATATCATTGGATTCTTCTTTGACAAAATAACGTTCGTAGTATGCTTCTCCGAGGTGGTTCACTTCTTCTACTGAGGAACCCAATTGTTTGCAACCCCAGTTGTTCATATAACTACAACCGGTGGGTCGCATCTCGTCCAAGTCCTGAATCATTAGGGAAGCCGGTACGATGTCGCCAATATCCGGTATATTAAAATCACCATATTTAAGTCCTTTGGATATACCATATAACTGTTCCGCCAGTGTCTCCATAGTTTTGACTCTACATTATTAACAAGGGTATCCTGAAAATTCCATAAGTCCAAAAACGCACCTAATAGCGTCTGAAACGGTATAATTGGTGTTTTTAGGATATAGGTTTGGTTCCTATATTTATGAGACTACAAGATCCCACGGTGAATAAGATGATTTAAGATAATCATAAAAATAATATTGTGCAATTTGAAGTTGGATTAAAAAATTTAACCCAGTTATTTCGAATGGATAAGCGCCTATTATCTTTATTTTACATTATAGGTACGTATCGATGTAACGAAAATCCGAGCTTAATTAAGGCCTCCGAAATCCCGACCCACTGCCCTGACCCATGTTCTCCATCTGGGCATTTACTGTAAAATCTTTTCTTTCATTCCGTGTATTCCTTTATTTCACTCGCCTATAGCGAACAATTGTATTTTTCGGTAACTTTAATTTAGTGTCATTTAAATAGGTGGACACGGAAATTACAATAAAGTTAGATAAGCGAAGTAAGCAGACAATAGCATTGTATGAATACATGAAAACACTTTCTTTTGTAGTGATTGAAGAACCACGAAATAGTAATGTTAACAACCTGCTGCATGGAAGAACTTATCAATAATATTCGTAATTATATTCATCTTTCAGAAGAGGAAACTGAATTGACAAAACGACTATTTACCAATAGATCCTTAAAAAAGGGAGAAAACATCCTTGAACAAGGAAAAATCTGTAAATCGCTATTCTTTGTTTCAAAGGGCTTGTTGAGGCAATATATCAATCATGATGGGAAAGAATTAACTATTCATTTTAACGAAGAAAAGACATTTGCATGTGATTTTGACAGTTTTATAAGCCAAACACCATCGAGGAAAACAATTGAAGCGTTGGAAGACACCGAACTGAATATTATTTCATATGAAAATCTGCAAAAATTCTATGCACAAATAAATAAAGGAGACTGTTTTGGAAGACTCTTGTTGGAAAAGATATTTTCATCTGCCCTTCAGCATATTATATCCGTGTATGCAGACACTGCCGAACAGCGGTACCTAAGTTTCTTACATGACTTTAAGCATTTGCAACAACGCATACCACAATTTTATATCGCTTCTTTTATCGGCGTGACACCGCAATCTTTAAGCAGAATTCGAAGAAGAATTGCCAAGAAGTAATTTATTACCCCAAGGTAACTTCTTTAATGTTTTCACCCGCTTCCTTTGTATAAAAACATACAATGGAAATTTTAAACAAACAATCCTTTTTAAAAATAGCCAAGACCTTAATAATAGTAGGTTATTCATTATGTTTAGGCAGTATAGCTTCATTCATAGCTATGAATGTCATTGCGGGGGATAACCCGACAATGGAGTTTTTATACTGGCAAAGGCATTTCGTCAATCCGATTATGAACTACGTAACAATGCCTTCAATCTGGCTGTTTCTATTCGGAAATATTGGATTGTTTTTGGCATTAAAAAAGGGTAAAAAACGAAAGAATATCGTGCTTTTGGTCATATCTCTCCTCATAGTAATCAACGGACAATTTATAATCATTCCCTTGGCAAAATCCGTAAGTAATTCTGCCCGCCAACAATACCAAACCTCCCAGATTATTCCATCGTTTGCGAAACAAAAATCCATTGAGGATACTTGCGGAGGGTTAAATCTGCTATTTCTCATCAGTTACCTAGGCGTCCATATAGCCACTAGCGGTAATCCAAAAGACAAGCAAATTATAGCTTGATCCCACTATTTGGTAAAACAATACAATCTCATTTTCATGAAGAAGACAACAGTTAAAGAGCCGAAGTAACACGCTTGCGTTGGGCGTATTACAGTTGGTTGCTCGGAAAGTATCCACAACGCATGGAAAAAACAGTATCCCAGCGCAGCGATGATATTTGAACAGGATTTTACCGACTTTGTTCAGCTTCTGAACGACCATCAAGTTAAGTACATGGTGAGCCATAACTAACTGTAGACTAATTTCTTGTCAAAAAAGATGGCAGCCGTTAGCTGGTCATAAGAATTAAGACCTATTAAAGCTTCGAGCCCAACCACCTGAAAACCGATAAAAACTTCACTACTATCCACTCACATATTTCCCGTAGGGTAATTTCCGGATTAGATAAGTTATGGCGATGGAGACGACAATTGTGCTTATAGTAGCCAGTGGAATAACCCATGCTGTTCCCATGAACTTTGACAGGAGTGGATGCAGGAAGTTGAGGGGAATAATATGGCTCAAGTAGATCCCAAAGCTATACTTATCGATACCCATGATCCAACTGGGCACATGGGCCGCTTGGGTTGTCGTTTTTATCCACATGAAAAGCGCACCGGCAGCTATGGCGGTGGTTATAAATAGATAATTGTAGAAAAATGGGTCCAGCTTTTTGGCTTCCTTGTTAATCAGGAAACTTCCTATTGCCCCGATCGCCAACATCAGCATATACAGGAGTGCGAATGTCCATGGCTGGAGCTTGAAGGTAAAGGTGCGCATACTGAGATAATACCCCAAAACAAGATAACCTATATATCCAGAAAAGAATGTCAGATCGAATTTGGGCATGGCGACATACAGCGATTTGTTCATGATGCACATGGATGCCAGCCATAGGAGCAAAAAGATCTCGATCTCGCGTTGCGTGGACTGCACCAGGATTTTGCGGATGAAAGGAATGGCCAAATAAAGCCCAATAATCATGTACAGATACCACAGATGCGCGTTCGCTCCATGGAGAATCTTATCCAGACTGATGGACATGATCTTATCTGTAGGGAGCAGATCGAATTTTGTATAGCGATAAAAATAATATACCAGGTAGATCAGTGTCCAGAATATAAACGGGTAGATCAGCTTGGGAAGTCGCTTTTTATAGAATTCGCCTGTTCCTTCATCCTTTTGCAGCAATAATGCCCCAGATATGATGACAAAGATGGGCACGGAGCACCGTGTTGCGGCATTTATCCAATTGGCATAATTCCAGTCGAAAGCAGACGTGTCAATGTGGTAGAGAAATCCGGTTGACGCATGGATCAGCACCACAAAAAAGGTTGCGATGACTCTTAGGTAAATGAGATAGGATTTCTTTTCTGCCATACCGTAAAAATATACATATTTCGGAAGATAGGGGTTACTCCCTAAAATTTAAGGAAACCAAGTCACCAACAATAGATCAATTGGATGGGCTACATGTTCCCTCACTTGTTCATATCATCATGAAGTCAATTTGTTGACTTGCGCCCAATTTACATTTACTTCCCATCTTAAATTCCATACCTTACCAAAAATTAATGAACATGCTAAATACGGAGATACTAAACCTAACCCAAGAACTGATTCGCCGCGGAACTACCTATGACCTGGAATTTCTGGATCATATTTACGACGAAGATCTTAAATTTCTGCGCATCGATCAGGAGAACTCCATTGAAGTGCTGAGCAAGTCGGATAATATGGAATTCTTTCGCACATTAAAGGCTAGCGATGCAGCACCACTCAACGATCATGCAGCATTCCATTATGCCGATATGCAAGGAGATGAGGGTTTTATTATTTTAACCCGAAAGATGAAACAGCTGGACAAAGAGCAGGAATTTCTCTTCAACATTTATTGGAAGAAGAAAAATGGAACATGGAAAATTGTTCGGGAGGTAGTCTACATCAAATAACTGACATCTTGAAAATACGAAGAGGAACCCAATTGGGTTCCCCTCCTACTCACACACTAATGCTACTATAAAATAGTCTACTTGTTGTACTTGATTGATAAATGGCCCAATCGGCAGTTTGCGGAATTCACCAAGGTTCCTCCTACTGGGTTGGTCAGTGTTCCTGCGGCTTTATCTTTAACTTTTAAGCGCACAAACACTTTGGATTTGTTCAGCAGGTCTACAGGCAGGTTGATATTAACCACCTTATAACCGGGCACTTGTGAAATCAGCGTATTTGACCATTGTGTGATATCCTGGAAGGTGAAATCGGCAACATGTTTCCAATTGCTGTCGTCCATATCACTATTTGTATTCCATTCCACGACGAAATTACGCGGGCCACCAACATCCACATTTCCTTCCACCTGCAGAGATAATTGTTTGGCAATTCCTGAGGTGCTCATCTCAACCACCCAAGCTTCACCTCTGTTCTTATCTTCGTTCCACCAATTCCTGGCGCCCCAGCCTCCATTGGCAACGGCTCCTTTTACCGTTGTTGGTTCCTGTAACAAGCCATTGAAATCTCCGGTTTTATAGATTCCGCTGACTGCAGTGAAGTTTAGTGGGTCATATCCGGAGCGATAGATTTTTCCTGTTCCGATATCTGGTGTCAATGGGTTCTGAGCTGCTGTAGGGCTGGATTCATGTTCATCCTTGAAACGAGACCATTCCAGGTGGACTTTGGAAAACCCACTTTCCCGATTCTCTTGCAGGGTTATATCTGTTTCATGTTGCGGACGAATGGCATATCGGCCAATTTGGGTTCCGTAACGTTCTATTTCTTCATAAACGAGAATACCCGCAAAATTTCCGGATCCCTGTGGAACTCTTCTGCCATCCCGGCGATAAGGCACATCCACATTAAATAGGGCATACAAACTGTTCCCACGGATATCGCGCAGGTTCAGCGGATATACACTGGCTCTATTCACATAGCCTTCATTGATGTTGGAATATGCGCCCGATGGCACTGAAATTTCAACATCTTTCAATTTCACATAGGTAAACAGATCCCGATCGGTCAGCTCGGACATGAAGCGTTCTCTTGGCTGCAACTGTGTAGCCAAAGCATTCTGTTCCATCACCTGGACCGATTGCACTCCGGAAATCGTGATGAATTCAGGAGCACTGTGCTTGTTCAGTTTACTGCCCTTTAACCAGAGCTTAACCTTCTGGTTGCGATCGAAGATATTGTCACCGGCCGTTGCCGTTTCAATCTTGAAGGCCTGTCGCCCATCCAACGATTGGATATAGGCCGTAACACTTGTCGGTGTACGGTCGATAGTATGTTTATTGGCGGCTGCATTTCTATTCAATGCGACATTATTTCCACCTTTATCGTTGATAATAATCCCTTCGATATAGATATCCTCCATGATTTCACCCTCGCCCTTCATGCGAACCTCATCGAAGGATACAGGCTTGGCATTTTCATAAGCCCCCTTCACTTGTTGGGAAATCATGATGCTGTCCTTCACGAGTACATTCAATGCATCCAGGTAGCTGAACATCAGCTTCCCTTGACGGATGGACGGCTGGGTAGAAGCTGCCACCTTCAAATAAAGGTATCCTTCTTCAATGTTCAGGTCGGTTACCCAATCCAGATCACCGCCGGCTAAGGTTGTTTTCTCTACCTTCATCAATTCAAATGGAATATTGGTATTGATGGCTGTACGCATGGTACCCCCTCCAGCGATGGCCTTTAGCTCTTCATCGACGATCGCCAAGGTAGGAACTAACCCCTTCTGTTGAATCGAGACCGAGTCTGTTATATTGCCGCTCTTGATAAACAAGGTCTGCGCACGCGGTAAATTACCTGCATTGGAGGTCACGGAAATATCGATCAATTTTTTGCCCGAACCGGAATTCACCGGAACGGTCAACCAAACAGAATCCTTTGCTTGGGTTTCAATGGTCCAATTGTCCTCTGCATAAATCTGGATCTTCGTGCTAGCAGCAGAGTCCGCGAGCTGCACAATCCGTTGGTTAATGGCCAAGTCGGTCGTGAACTGGCGAAGCTCATCCTTCTGGCATCCGAAGAACAATACAGTCGACAAGAATGTCAGGAAAAGGAGGTATATAGGATTTGAATTTACCTTGATCATGACTTAGGTTTTAATGTGATAAATAATGGTTTGTGATCCGAGTAGACTTTGGTAAAGTCATCCACGATAAACTGTCCCCCCTTCAACCGTCCGAGCATATCATTGGAGATATAGATAAAGTCAATGCGTCTTGGGCTTGGAAGAATGGTCTTCGCCTGAGCTGGTGATGCTGTTGCCAATGCCTTCAATGCATCAACGTAATCGGCATCCAGCACATATTGGATGGTCTGGAAATCAATATCTTTATTGTTGATCAGGTAATTGTTCTTAGGGTATTTCTTGAGCAGTTCCTGAAAACGCGCTACATCCTTTCCATCGCGGTAGCTGGTAGAATCCAAGGGGCTGAAGGCGTTGAAGTCACCTAGCAGAACGCTATTCTGCTCAATCCCTTGCAGTTTTAAGCTCTCCAATATCGTGGCCATTTCCCAGCGTCGCTTATCCCATCGGTGTGGTGACAAATGCAGAACGATAAAATTGATGCCATTCGTTTTGGCTTGGATGTATCCGTGGTGAAAATTCTCCAAGACAATCTTCACGTCCTCAATAGGGTACTTTGAGGTCAGAGCTACTGGATACCCCTGTTCTTTAAGCAGCACGGAATACGGGTGTCCCCATCCTTTTGCCATCTTGGCCAAGCTCTCCTTAGTGAATTTATTGGCTTCTTGGATCGCAAATATGGTTGGTTTTTGATTCTTTACCCATTTCACAAATTCCTGCTTATCAGGTGTGCTATCCTTGGTCATTCCTTCCAGAATGTTGTAGCACAAAATCTTCACTTCTTTCTGCGCCATAGCAGGAAAAGCAATGGCAAATTGCAGTAAGCATATGTAAAAAACTAATCTTTTCATGGTCGGTTGTTATTGGTTATATTCTGGATTGGACAATCTACCCTCGGACTTCACCACCTCGATATCCGGGATTGGGTAATAGCGGTGGTAAGGTCTGAAATTGGTTTTCAGATCTGCGAATTCCTCGGCAATGGTACTTTGAATTAGGTCAGCATAGTTTCCCCAGCGAACCAAATCAAATTTTCTATGGTATTCACCCATCAGCTCACGCCCACGTTCATCCTGTACCTCTTTAAAGAAGGCAGCCTTGCCGGGATAGCTCTTTAGCTGAAACTCACGGGTGATGATAGCATGTTCCTCCGCGCGCTTCTTCACGGCATTGATGCTGCTCATGGCCAGGTCAGCATCCCCTAGTTCATTGGCTACTTCTGCCAACATCAACAATGCATCCGCATAGCGGAAAACCTTTTGGTTATTGCCGTCGGAAAGGTTCTGCATCCCCGGACACCAAAACTTAGGCCCCATCCAGGGCTTACCCGTTCCATTATTGGCCATTGGTCGGCTGAAGTTTTTTCCGTCGTAGGTATAGGCTAAAATAATTTCCCTCCTCGGATCATATACATCGTACATAGCGATGAAATTGTCCGACGGTGTAATGGAGTTGAAAGGGTTGGCCTGTGCGCCCAATTCCAAGATCTCAATCCCATCATAGGTAGAAGTCCCTGCTTTTTTCGCTGGTGTAAAGAAACAGGCAACCTGGGTAGTTTTCTTGATTCCGGTTGTTGACCAAGCATATTGCACCTCGAATATGGATTCCGGTTTGTTCTTGTTCCGGAAATAGGTATCCTCCAATGGATATTGCGATAAATCGCCATAGATTTCTTTAATCTTCAAAAGGGCATCCTTGGCTACCGCATACTCCTTATTCCACATGGCCATCTTGGCGATCAACATATAGGCCAGCGGTGCAGATACACGATTGCCTTTGACATCCGATGGGCGTTGCTGTGGCAGATGCTCAACATGCTGCTGCAGATCCATGATCAGGGAGTCCCGAATGATCTTGGCATCGGTACGGCCAAATTGGTTGACTTGGTCCAATACCTCCACGGAATTCACATTCACCGTGATAAAGGGCACGCCATTGAAGACTGAAGTCAGGTAGTAATAATAGAAAGCGCGTAAAGTAGCTGCTTCCGCCAGGTAAGGTCCTTTCAAACTTTCCTCAACCGGTGAGGCTTTAATACCAGCAATGGATGCATTGGCATACAGCACACCACGGTAGGCATTGCGCCAAAGGTCGTCGCCCATTCCAGGGTTTGCAGGTGATATTTCCATCTTCGCATCCACACTGGATGAATTCAGGAAGGCCAAATCTGTAACCCCTTCCACGGCAATCATTAGGTTCTGGTTGACAATGCTGGTCAATGGGATATATACACCATTTACGGACGCCTGAAGTTGCTCAGGTGTCTTGAAGAATCCATCTGAACCCACGAAGCTTGCTGGCTTCTCCTCCAGGAATTTCGAACATCCCGAAAAGAGCACCAAACAGGTTAATATGCTAAATATTGCTTTGAATTTCATGATTTTAGAATTTAATGTTGAGACTTGCGGTAACCGTTCTACTGTTCGGATAGGCACCATTATCCATTCTCCGGATCGTCGATCCACCACTCTCAGTCGATACTTCCGGGTCATATCCATTGTATTTCTTCCATAGGTACAGGTTGTTTCCACTCAAACTAGCTGTAACGGAGGAAAGCTTGTTCTTCGTCAGTTTCTTGACATCGAAAACATAACTTACCGTCACGTTTTTCAAGCGCAGGAAAGTGGCATCATAGATAAAGCGATCATTCGGAATATCGTCTTTGGAGTCAGCACGTGGATAGTCGGAATCCGGATTCCGTACGGGGTGCCACGCATTCACCATATAGCGGTACTGGTTGGATAGATAGGTACCTGTTCCCATGAACAATTCCGTAGGGTTATAGATTTTACCTCCCAAATTGTAATTGAAGAACACATTCACATATAATTTCTTGTATCGGAAACTATTCTGCAAACCACCATAAACGATGGGATCTGCATTACCCAGGTATACCAAATCATTATTATCCAGAATACCGTCGTTATTTTGGTCGATGTACCGTTGTCTTCCTGGCGTGTAATAGGCTGTCGAAGCTGAAGCATATTGCTTGGTCACTTTATTATCTTCTACTTCCTGAAGGTTCTTCCAAACCCCAGCATATTCCATTCCCCACAATGCATTCAGGGGTTTTCCCGGAATATAGCCATACATCATATACTGACTTCCGTAGGGGTTCACATAGGTAGGCACGCGATCGAAAGTTCCGATATCCACCACTTTCTGCGAGTTGTGGGCAATCGTAAAGGTTGAATTCCAGGAGAAATTCTTCCGGTTGATATTCTGCGATTCTACGGTTAATTCCAGTCCTTTATTCTCTGTTTTACCGAGATTCATCAAGCGTGTTGGGAATCCGCCATGGTGCGGCAATTGTACGGTCAGCAACAGGTCGGAGGTTTTGGACATGTAGGCTTCCATCGTGAAGGTGAGTTTCCTGTTCAGGATCGCAAAATCGATTCCCGCATTATAGGATACTGTTTTCTCCCAGGTCAGATCTTCATTCTTGATACGATTCGGGAAATAGGCCACAGGAATAGCGCCATCAAAGATGTAGCCACTCATGGTCGACGCGACTTGATCCAAGGATTGGTACGTGCTGATGGCATCATTTCCGGAAGTTCCCGCACTTAGGCGCAATCCAAGTTCATTGATCCAATTGGCATCCTTCATCCATGTCTCGTTTTTCATGTTCCATTTAAAAGCTGCGGATGGGAAAAATGCCCACTTCCTATTCGCGGCAAAATTCGAACCTGCATCTGCACGCCCGGTCAAGGTCAGGTAATAGGTCGAATTGTAATTGTAATTTAGGCGACCCAAATGAGACACGCGGGTCCTGTTTTCAAAATTTGATGCTACATTCAGCATTTCCTTTGAAGGGACCGCACTCAAGTCGTTCGTGCTGATTTCGTCGATGAAATAGCCATCGCCAGAGGCAGAAAGATTGGTATACCAGTTCTTCTGTATGGTAAAGCCATAAAGTGCATCATAGGAATGCTTCTTGGTCTTACCCAACCACGCAACGGTATTTTCATTCAGGTAATTGTTTGCGGTATAAGCTCGCTTATACGCATAGGCGCCACTCTTGTTGTTCATTCGGGTAGGTAGGGTCGATGGATAGAAATTGTCATCAAAACGGTTGTAATCATAGAATGACAACTGCGATTTGAATTTCAATCCTTTGATCGGTTCGTACTCCAGGTACATCATCGGGGAGGTTGTTTTCTTCACCTGATCCATACGCTTCATCATGACGTTGGCCATTGGCGAGTCGAAGAGCGTACCGGTGTACCATTGCGAATTCCAATCGTTGAGCGAACCATCTTCCTTATACACCGGAATGGTAGGCGCTAAGAAAATTGTTGATCGGTACCATAGGGTCTGTGTACCGATATCGGCTTTATTTAATTCATGATCCAAATATGAGTAGTTAAATCGGAAGCCCCCCTTGAATTTATCGCTGAACGTATGGTCAAGGTTCAATCGCGCCTGATAACGCTTGAGGCCACTAGCCTTGATGATCCCTTGGTTATCATTGAAATTCCCCGAAAAATAGTAGCGCGTTTTGTCGGATCCACCGGCCGCGGTCACCGTATAGTTCTGATAGGGCGCACGTCTGGTGATGGCTTCGGTCCAATTTGTTCCTTCACCGAGTGCTTCGGGATTAGGATACGGATAGTTTTCGATAGGTTTGGTCTGGTTGGCCACATTCGCTAGGTAATAGCGGTCGTTCTGCAATTCTGCGAACTCCTGTGCATTCATGAGGTCCAGAAACCGTGGTATTTCCGAGAATCCGAAATCGGCACGCAAGGCAACATCGTTCTTTCCGGCAGTACCTTTCTTGGTGGTGATCAGGATCACCCCGTTACTACCCCTGGAGCCATATATTGCTGTTGAGGAGGCGTCCTTCAACACTTGGATTGAAGCGACATCATCGGGGTTCAAGTCATTCAGGGAAGTTATCGCATCCATGACGCCATCTACGACATAAAGTGGTTCGTTCGTTGCAGAGATGGAGCGAGTACCCCGTATCCGGATGGATGTTCCAGCTCCCGGTTCACCTGATGAGGAGACAATCTCAGCACCTGCAATCCGCCCCTGGAGCATCTGATCCACACGTGGAACAGGAATGTTCTGTAGGTCTTCCACATTGACAATGGACACCGAACCGGTCAGGTCTTTTTTCTTCACCTCACCGTAGCCAATGACCACGACTTCATCCACCAGGTTCTCCAAGGGTTGCAATTGGATCGTAACGGCTTGACCCAATTTGGCGTGTACCACCTTTTTCCCGTAACCTATGAAGCTCACTTGAAGAACATCGTCCTTAGTAGAAACGATACTGAATTCTCCAGATGTATTGGTCATGGTACTTAGTCTTCCATTTTCAATGGACACCGTAACATTTTCAAGTGGTTTGCCTTGGTCATCGATAACCCGCCCGCTAAGGGTTTGCTGCTGCTCCCGTCGCGAGGCAGTTTGCTGCACGGCTTTACGCTTGATCAGGATACTCTTTTCTGGAGTCACCCGATACTCGAAAGCGGTCCCCTTTAGCAGATTGTCCATTGCCTGCTGGATGCTGGCGTTTTTGATATTGATATTTGAAACTTGTACACGATCGAGACTGGCATCGTTATATAGGATGGATACCTTGGCCTGCTTTCTGAATTCCTGCAGGGCCTCGCCGATCGTTATGGTGTTTCGGTTAAGGTTAATATACTGTGCCAAACTGAGATGTGGGTGTAGGGCACAGCATACCAAAATGAAGGTGCTTGTCAGTCGAACGCTTCTTTTAGAAAAAAATCGAGCCGCACAAACCCTTACTGCTGAAGTAAAGCTGTTAAATTTCATTAATTTTGAGAGTTGATATATGATTTATGTTCCAGTATTTCATTTATTGCATGAAGAGTCTCCCAGGGTCCAAGCTGGGAGGCCTTATGCTTTTATTTCTTAAAAACTTTTATTTTCTTCTTACCTCCTTCCGAAATAACTTCATATTGGATATCAAAATAATTTAACTGCGCAAGCGCTTTATAGGCATTGAGCGAGCGTTGAACATTCCCCCAAAGTCTTGTTTTTGCTAATAGATGTGGATCAACGACCTCGATTTCAATAGCATACCAGCGTTCAAATTCCCGGAGTACCTCTATGGCCGTTGCGTTCTTGAAAATAAATTCATTGGAAAGCCAATCCAAGATCAGGGACATGTCTGCATCATGCACGCTAAGGCCGGCCTTGTTGCTAACGGCCTGTTGGTTCTTTGCCAAATACACCACCTGCTTGGCAGCAGAGACTTCCACAAGCCCAGATGCCACGGATGTTTCCTCCCGCCCATCTGCATCATAGGTATTGATATTGAAACTCGTGCCAAGCACCTTCACCCGCTGATTCGGCGTATGAACGATAAAAGGGTGTTTTTCATCTCTTTTGACATCGAAGAACAGCTCCCCGCTCATCTGCAGTTCCCTATGGAGGGCAAAATCGGCCCGGAATCGCAAGGTGGAATTGGCATTCATCTGCACTTTACTGCCGTCCGGAAGTTCCACTTTCATGGTTCCACCCTTGGGCGTGGTCAATACATGATACTGAATAGCTGCATTGCTTTCTTCTGCAGACAGTTTATCGAACAACGTCCGTTCCCCCAGGCGTACGGAGGACTGGTCGATCTTTAGGAAGTCACCATCCTGATTCAGGTTGAATTCCTCCCCAGATGCCAATTTGAGCACGGCGCGATTACCCGCGGGCGCAGCAATTATGGAGTCCATTTGGGCAATATGCTCTTCTGCGATTTCCTGGTTTGAAAATTTGGGAATGAGGAAGAATGCACCGATAAATAGGGCGGCGAGGGCAGCCGTAGCCACGAAGATACGTCTCGGCATCGAAACGGGTCTTTCCACTTCCTGCTCCTCCATGTGGGCCGTCCATTTGTCAAGCCAGTATGCATATTCCTCCTCAGGAAGCGTTTTCAGCAGTTCCCGAAAGCAATCGATATCGGCATCAGTAGCCGCGTTGCGCTGGATCTTGGCAAAAAGGTGTTGGATAGTATCGCTCATCTATAGAAGAGACACCAACCGCCACAAAAAGGACACCTCCTATTGGTATTTTTTTACGAAAATTTCGAAAAGGGATTTTACGTGCTTGAAATGCTTCTTCACCATGGATTCGGAAAGCTTCGTTTCCGTGGCGATTTGCTTATTGGACTTGTCATCAAAGATACGGCCTTCAAAAATTTGCCGCTTTGTTGGACTAATGGCCATCATCTGATTTTGGAACAGTGCATAATGTTCTTTAAAAATCAGTTTGTCCTCGGCTGTCTCTTGTTTGGGAAGGGTCTGGAATTCCTGTTTCATGCGTTCCACCACCAAGACGTGTCGGTGAATATTCAGCAGTTTATTTTTTGCCGTTTGAAGCAGGTAGCTCTTTACATTGCGTATATTCACGGCTCGCTCACGGCGCTCCCAGAATTCAACAAAAACCTCCTGGACAATTTCCTCCTCACTGACCTCCATCGTAATGAATGGGCGGCAATACTGCAACAAGATCGGTTGATAATGACGGTACAAAGTATTAAAAGCACCATGATCACCATCAGCAATTCTACGCAACAACAACAGCTCTTGTTCAGGTCTCAGTTTCATAAGGCGAATCCTTTATTAGGACGACTTTATTATAATTGATTACAATGTTAGGTTTCTAAAGTTAAATAATAATTACCATGGAATTAACAAATCTTTAATGAAAATTCGGAAATAGGGAATATAATTAAATTTAAAAAGGTTAAATCATAGGTTCTTCCGTCATTGTTACCCTACCCAAAACCTAAAAAAAGAACCCCACCGAAATGCATCGGTGGGGTCCATCTAATTAAACATCGTAATGGCATGAACCCACTACATCGCTTTATATTACCAGCCTTTATTCTGTTCTATATTCGGGTTGGCCACATCATCGCGATCCGGTATGCCCCACACGAATTTATCATGGTTAGCAGGCACCGTTTTGGAGTCAAATTCAGGTCCGACCTGGATCAGATCCGAGGGCTGTTGTGGATTTCTTCTCGTAAAACCTTCGCCCCAACGCTTCAGGTCGTCCAGTCTAAATCCTTCAAAAGCCAATTCCCTGAAACGCTCTGCTTTTATTTCTTGCCAAAGGGCATTTCCAGAAATCGAACTTAGTGCTTTCAATCCTCTGGCCGTCCGTAGGGTATTGAGGTGCGTCAGGGCGTCCGCTGACGACGGTGAACCTTTATAGGCAGCTTCTGCAGCAATCAGGTACAGTTCCGCGACACGGAAAATCTTTGGTGTATGCCTGTAGTTGGTGGTTCCTTGGTAAAATTCCGGGTTTCCGGGATATTTATTCACTACGGTTACCTTATAATCTCGACCGTTGTATGGCATAACGACATCTTTCAGAAAATAGATCCCTTTACGGAAGTCACCATCTTCATACGCATCATACACCCATTGGGAAGGGATGTAAGCTGGGCGGTATTTATTTTCTTTTGGCATATAGCCCAGATAAATTGAATTGGCATTTGCTCCTTCATCAAAGGATGTGAATGATGCAAAAATCACTTCATTGCCGGCATCATTGTGCCACATTTTCTTAAGATCTGCTTCTGTTTTATACAAGGTATAGTTCCCTTTTTTCAGCACTGTTTCTGCTGCAGCTTTCGCTCCATTCCAGTCACCCATCGCTAATTTTACCCGGGCTTCCAAAGCATGTACCACGTCTATGGTAAATCGATTCGCATTTGGCTTTCCCGGAATTGCGGATAGATTTGTTTTGGCAATGGCTATATCCGCAAGAATTTGATCAAAAGTTTCCTTCACTGAATTCCGCTTCGGCATGGCATTTATATCGGGCGCTAATATCAATGGCACTCCCAAATCGGTATTGGCAGTGGTTGCGTTATAGGTCTTTGCAAATCTGTTGACCAACATAAAGTAATAATATGCGCGGGCCAAATGAGCATCGCCCTTATATGCCTTGAACTTTTCGGTTTCTTCCGCATTTTTAGGGGTGATTTTTTCAAAACCCTGAATCGCGGTATTCACATTGCTCAATGCGCCGTAATAGCCGGCCCACACATTACTAATTTCATAACTGTCTGCCAGAAAATCATTCCAACGATGTACGGCTCCATAATTGTTACCATAATCTATTACCGCATTTAACTGATCGGCCTGAACATCTGGGGACATGATATAATGACCGTAGATCCTTCCGCGAAGGTCGGCATAGAAACGTGTATCCCATTTTTGCGCATCGGAAACCGACGTAAATGACAGTTCCGTATCAATAACATTATAGGGTGTCAGGTCAAGGTTACAGGAAGTGATAAACCCAATGGAAACCAAGCCTAGTATGAATATATTTTTTAGTTTCATAAAAATAGAATTACGTATTAAAACTGCAACTGAATACCTAATGAGGATTGTTTTGTATTTGGATTTACCCCGAGCGCCAAGTTGGAATCCACTTCCGGATCTGGGCCCAGGTATTTAGTTTTCGTCCATAGGTTTCTGCCAACATAATACACAGAGGCGCTCTTAAAGAATTTTTGACCGCTCAACAGCTTCTTTGGAATATTATACCCAAAACGCAAGCCCTTTAACCGTAAGAAGGAAGCATCTTCGAGTAAACCCGTATCAAATTGATGCACCTGTCCGAATTTCGGATATCTTGTTTGATCTCCAGGTTCTTTCCAATAGTCCCTAACCCCTCTAATCTGATTGTAGCCCCTGAATTGATATGGATTACTAAAGAAATACAAATCGTTATTGATCATATATTTCCCCTTTACAAAAGCAAAATCCATATCCAGATAAAAGCCATTGTAGCCTGATGTGAATCCAAAACCACCCGTAAATGGCGCATCTCGGCGTAAACCCGTACTTTGCTGGAGATCTACCGCATTAAAAGTTGTGGTCACATTATTCGGATCAAAGTTAGAATCACTTATGTTCTCTCCAGGGACATACCATTGCATCAATCCATTGTCTGGGTTAACACCCGCTTGAACGGGGAAGAAAAACTCTACCGGCTTTCCCACAGCCCAGCTTAAGCCCGTATTCGGCACAATCCAATATTCCTTATCCTGGAAGAGTTCCGTAATCTTTTGCTGATTATAATTGAAGTTTACATAAGGTGTAAAGTAGAATTTTTCACTACGGAAAGCATTTGCCGAAAACTGCACATCAATTCCTTTGTTTTCCAAAGACCCCACATTGCTCGTGATGCTTGAAAAGCCAGAAGTATATGGATAAGGCACAGATACCAGCATATTGTCGGTTACCCGCTTATACACTTCCACGTCCAGATTGATTTGATTGAGGAAGGATGCCCGAACCCCCAAGGTCGTTTTTGTCTGTTGTTCCCAGGCAAGATTTGGATTCCCTGGAGATGAAACACCCCATCCTGGAGCACCATCATAATTAATAGATCCAACCGTAGCTAAAGACTGGTAATTACCGATTGCCGAATTACCTTGCGTACCAATGCTTGCCTTAATTGTCAAATCCGTCAACCAGGAAACATCCTGAAGGAATTTCTCCGACTTGGCTTTCCACGAGACACCGGCAGCCCAGAATGTTGCTTTTCTGTTGTTTTTACCAAAGCGTGAAGAGGCATCAGTTCGCAAACTTAAATCCAATAGATATTTGGCATTATAGGAATAACCTAAGCGTCCAAAATAGGAATTGTATGCATATTCGGATTTCGAACTTCCGACACCACGACCATTCGCAATGGTTTGTCCCAATAACGTCAAGCGGTCATCTGTCAATCCAGATCCGGATGCGCTGAAAGAGGATTCATCGTAATCCGTCGCTTCCTGACCGATCATCATGGATATGTCGTGCACATTATGGATCAACGTCCGATAATCGATCGTGTTGGTAATTGTTTTTAAGATTCCTGTTTGGTACTCTTCACTTGCCGAACCATTGTTTAGGTTGCCCAAATAGGAAGGCAAACGCAATGCACTAATTCGATAATCAAAATAGTCCATACCTGCTGTTGATTTCAAAGTCAGGCCCTTGTACGGCTGCACCTGTAGGAAAATCGTCGGGTTGAACTGTTTGTTCACGCCTTCGTTCAAGTTTTTATCGGCAAGGTATTTCGGCGAATATGCATCCAAACCTGGTATCCGCTCTTCGTAATATTCATTTCCGTTTTCATCGAACGGTGAGTACCAAGGCAAAGCCATTAAAGACAATGCACCGTTAAGACTATTTCCACCATACGGATTGGACATCCGCTTATCATATCCACCAGAAAGATTTAAACCAGCTTTTATCCAGTCATTCAACGTCGCGCTTAGATTACTGCGCAAGGTAACCCGATCGAAATTCGAACGGTACATAATCCCTTCCTGATCATAGTAGGCCGAACTGATGTAATATTGCATTTTTTCGGAACCGCCTGAAATATTCAAGTTATACTGATCCAACCCGGTATTTTTCTTGTAATAATAATCTCCCCAAACGGTCTCATTATGTCCAAAGGTCTGGTTTATTTCATCGATTTGCGCTTGCGTCCGAAAACCTGTTTCCAACCAGTAAGCCTGCAATTCTTTACTGTTCATCATTTGATCCATCATATTCTTCGTGGCTAGGTTGTTATACCCTTTCATAGCGCTTGCAGTGATCGTTGCCCGCTCCGAAGCCTTTCCTTTCTTGGATTTGAAATAAATCACCCCATTTGCTGCCCGGGAACCATAGATGGAAGTAGCAGAAGCATCCTTTAACACTGTAATACTTTCCCAGTCATCAGGATTGGTTGACAAAATAGATCCTGATCCCACAGGAATTCCATCGATGACGAACAAAGGGGTCGAACTTGCTCCCAAGGACCCTGATCCGTGCAGGCGTATGGACTGCGTTGTCGAAGGTTCACCGTTGCTGGTCATTACGGATAACCCAGGAACCTTACCCTGCAAGGCCTCAATAGCATTTGGCGCAGGTTTCCCTGCGATATCCTTTGCCCTAACGGTCACTTGCGACCCAACAACAGAACCGATATTATTACCGGAACCATATCCCACGACAAGGACCTCATCAATTGAACCCTCCTCGGCTTCCAATTGGATATTTATCGTACTCATCTTCTCTACTGTGATGGATCTTTCTTTATACCCAAGGGATCTAAATACGATGACATTACCCTCTGCCGCACGGATGGTGTAACTTCCATCAGCATCCGTTTGTGAACTTAAATTTTTACCCTGAACTCTTACAGTGACATTTGCAATAGGATTTCCATCCGCTTGAGAAGTTACCCTTCCAGAAACCTGAAAGTCCTGCCCATAGGAGACGGAAATAAGAAGCAAACATGTAAAGAGAAAACTGAATAGTTTTTGCTGCATAACTTTACTTAAATTTTTAATAATTGTTTGTTAATGATTTTAAGGACCGGTCAAATCCTATCACCATAATTAGATTAATTTCTTTACAAATATAACAACAGTTTTAAGCTTTTTAACATTTATTGAGAAATATTTTAAATTAAATAGTTGTAAATAATACATATATTTTATAATAACAACAAAATCAAAACTTTAATGAAGTATTGTAAACAGAGTATTTCAAATATTTTATTTTTTTATTTTTATAAATAATATTCAATACAATTAAATATTAACATTAATAAAATATTATATACTTTCAAGATAATAGCAAGAATTTTATTTAGCTTTTGAAATTAAAATCGTTAGGTTGCATTCATATTTTAGCTGTGTGAATAAATATTTATTAAATATTAGGAAGCATTAAGAGTCAAAACAATTTAAAATTATAGATGACTATGCACCATAGTTCCAAATGACTGCATTATGAATTATTACACAAAACGATCGCATGATTATGCAAAAAGAAATTATAATTGTATATTTTAAAACAAATTAACAACCAATTAATATCGATAACTTACGGGGCTGTCTACACACATGGGGAAATTTTCGAATTACAAAGAATTACACAGAGACCGATTTGGATTGCAGCAGAAAGATTTTGTGCATGCCGAGAACTTAGCACGCCGAAGCAAATTCTACAGCTGGGATGTCCAGAATCACACGCACAAGGATATCGTTCAATTATTTGTCATCTGGTCTGGCTCGGGGATATTGACAACGACAAATGGACGAAAAGAACTGCATGCCCCCTTTATTGTTTTCATACCGACCAATACCCTGCACGGCTTCAGGTTCAAAGAGGATTCCGACGGAGATCTGTACTCCATAAACGCCTCCTTCTTTGAAAAAGAACTTGCTCAACCTCCGCTGAATGACCACATTCTGAAAAACTTAAGGCATATTGAATTTCAGGATTCGCCGCACTGGCAGGAAATTCATTTTCTAAACTCCCGTATCCAGACTGAGCTTTCCGATATCAACAAAAATCAACAGGCGCTAACCGCTCTACTCTTCCTGATCTTGCTGCAGCTATACCGGTCTACGGAAAGTACCAACAAAACCAGCGAAAACCTGGATCAGTACACAAGCCAAGTCCAGCATTTTAAGCGGCTTGTCCGATCAACCATCAAGAACGTTTCCCGCGTCCAGGACTATGCTTCCAGAATGGACATCAGCCATGTGCACCTGAATAGGATCTGCCATCAGGTGGAACATAAAAACGCATTGCAGATCATCCATGAGCTACTTATTGAGGAAACAAAGGAATACCTTATAAATTCCAATTTTACGATTGCCGAAATCGCCTACCTTTTCCATTTTAAAAATCCAGCCCATTTTACGCGCCTGTTCAAAAAAATTGCCGGCGTTACCCCCAAAACATTCAAACAAAATACTGAGCACTAAGGCATTGTCCAGATTAGAAAATACCAACAGCTAGGTATTTGACCTTCTCTTTTCGCTGGTTATTTTTAAGCTATATTATTAACCCAATTACAAACACATGGAAAATTTAGAACGGGAATTTCCCGAATTTGTAGAAAACGAAAATGTATCCGATGTCTTAGATGCTCGTGACACAGAGGAGAATGCAATGCGCGACGCCAAGATGATCGAAGGTAGCGTCTGTGGTCCACACGGCTCCCGAATGCTATATGCCAGAAACACCGGCACCACACGACCTATTGGCATCACCGTGGAAATTAAATGGATATACATGAATCAACAGCGCACTGAAAGCCGGGTGTACACCATCTACCCCCAACAGCAGGAGTATCTTGGCTGCCCAATTCCAGGTCCGACCATGCAACGGTTCGACTATAAAATTGTCGCAGCTTGGTATATATAAACCGTCCAATTAGCAAAAAAAACACAAAACAATTCAAAACACCATTAAAACACTGTATTTCATTTACTTACGACAATAAATAACCTAAATCCCTTGGCATTTTGGTAAAAATTCCTTGGGACCTTGTCTGAGGTGAGAGCGTGGTCAGAGCGTGGTGAGAGCGTGTCTATAGCACGTCTGCACCCCGGTTAAACCACGCTCGCACTACGGACGGACCTTAGACAACGTCTAGCTATTGCTTACGACCATTTTGTGCGATCTATTCAAATGTGAAAATGGCAGAGTTTACAGGTATTCTTTATAAAATTGGCGGGCCGAGAGCGTGTTAAGGATAATAATACGGCATACCGTATGCGTTACCTTGTCTGAAACTGCAAAATGTAATCCTGAAAAATAGCTTCAAAAGCTTATAAATGGAATAGTATTTAAAGATAAAAATTTAAATAGACATTACCCTCTTCTTAATTGCAACATGTATCGATAAAAGAATTTCAACCTATCATCAGCAAGGCATCATGGTCAAGGAATAAAATTTTGATAATTCAACTGTATTTTAATTTTTGGCCATCCATTTCAGATATTCCTCGCGCATGCAATGGCCACAGGGCCGGTACCCAGCTTCGATTGCTTCCCCTATAGAGACGAAGAACACCCTATTTTCACGCTTCATGCGTTTTCCGGAAGTGCAGGACAGTTTTCCATATATTTTGAGCTTTCGATTACCACCGAAATTGACTTTACCTTGCCGAATCGCGACTCGTAATTCATCATCCTGTATTGCTGCATGCCAAATCATGATCAGGAAATGGCATCATGAAAAATAACACCCAGCGTATAACGCTCGCCTGAATGAACCTCACTGACACCATGTTTCATGTTCACCCGGTAAAAACCCCGAGCTCCCTTCTGCGGCTTGAAGTTCGTGGTAAAGACCAGCACATCCCCCTTGGAAGGCTGCAAAACAATGGCTTTCGATTGCGCCCTCGGAACCTGCTGGGTCAGGACAAATTCTCCTCCTGAATAATCTTCCTCCAGCTCGCTCAGCATGACCACCAACTGCATGGGAAAGAAAATCTCTCCGTAAAGATCCTGATGCAACGTATTGAATCCACCTTTACCATACCGCAGGATCAACACCGTCGCCTGCTCCTGTCCCGCTTGGTGGCATTGAGCAAGAAGCTCCTCATGAGCCGACGGAAAAACTGTCTTCAATCCCAATTGCTGGAACCATTCATTCGCAATTCCCGCAAGCGCTGGATAGATCTCCTTCCTGAGGTCCTGGATAATCTGGGGAAGTGGATATCTAAAATATTTATACGCACCCAAACCGAAACGATACCTCTCCATCACCACCGTTTTCCGAAAATTATTTGGATCTGCATACGTTTCTTTCAAAACTTCACATTCAGTTGGCGTAATGAGTTTAGGTAATACCGCATACCCATTGGCATGCATCTGCTCAGTAAAATTATCCCAATTTATCTCCTTGATTCTGTCGGCAATAGCTTTCATTTCCGTGTGTTTTAGGTGAATGGATCTTATTATCCAACACGTAAAAGTTGGAAAAGTTAGGGTTTTAGAAAATCCGAAACATGCTGAATTGCATGTTAAGCGCAAGGGCCAACAATATTTAGATATACTTTCCGATTCCCCTTACGCCTCCACCTTATCCGATTTGCTTTCTGCAACGGGAGTGACAGGGCCGTAATAATTGGGGAGCCTACCGCCAAGAGAAAAAGCGAACCACCTCGGGATTATCTTCATCAGGATTTTATAGATCACCGTGCAAATCACCATACACAGGACAGGAATGATAAAATAGGCAATCAACTTGCCCCAGCCTGCACTGAAAAAGGATAGACCGAAGAACCCACCCTTTAGCCAGTTGATGATATAGATCTCATGGGCGGCATAGATAAAAAAGGAAAGGGAACTATAGCCCATTAGCTTTTTACTCCAAGCTGGCTTGGTGTCATAGAGGAGGTTAAACAGGTTGATAATGGAAAAGACACCAAAAAAGATAAACGGTCGCAGATAGTACTCCTGATCAGGCAGTCCGTTGTGCTTAAGGGATAGCACCAGGAAGACTAGCGTTAGGATGTAGGCTGGATATTTAAACTTGTCAAAAAGGGCAAGGACATCAATCTTCTCCACGGCGAAATAAGCACCTAGGGTAAAGAAGAAGATCGCCGTTGTGCTGAGACCGGGAACCTGCGATTCCACCTGCAGAAAATACAGCGCAGCCAAACCGATCACGCCAAAGTATTTCGTATAGCGGATGAGCAAATAAATAAGGGGTGACAGGATCATCATACAGAGCAAGTCGCGCACATACCAGAGCGGGAAATTGATCGGCAAACCCCAGAAGAGATCATAAAAACTTGACCCCAAAATAAAATCATAACTTTCATCCGGCCCCAAACCTACCTTCATGAAAACATGATGCTTGATGAAAACGGCCAATATCAACATCACATTCCATACGATAAATGGTACCAATAGCGATTTGACCTTTTTAAACAACTGCGTCCTGTAAAAGGTGACAATGTCATCCTTAAACTTATTAAAGAAATAAAAGCCGGAGATCAAAAAATAACACCGAACAGATAACTTGGCAATATTGTGCGAAAACATTTCCGAAATCAGGGTATAGATATCATCAGGGTTCCTGCTGAAATTTATTTCGGGAAGAGTAAAGGGTACAAGATGGGCAATGACCACCAAAAAAATTAGTGGCATGCGCATGGAATCTATTACCCTCGACAACTTTTCGTTCATAGGTTGCATTTTGTTTTTTGGGAACAGAACTGTATCGCCAGACAGTTTCTATTCCAAATGCAAAGGTAGGATTAAAAACTTTTACCATGGCTTTTTCTTCATATTGGTTAAATCCTTGTAGCAATAAATTGATATACATGGCACAACACCTAACACCAACCATGTAAAATACAACCGTCACTGACCGGCTTTTAGCGTAATTTTTAACCAAATAAAAACCGTATATCCCCTTTTCAAAAGGGGGTATACGGTTGCACACATCACATGAATGAAATTAGCCTTTAAAACCCAAACTTGGACAGAAATCCAGGTTTCTTCCAGGTCTGTTTATAATGGTCGGCTATTTTATCGTGGTCATCAAATGACAGCACATAATCCAAAACCTTATGCGCTTCTTTCAAGTTCCCATGTTGGTACAATGCTGTAGCCTGGGCGAGATAAACACCTTCAGAATCGCTATCGTAAGACCAATTCTCCTGATTGTAAATCGATTGGAAATGACTCACCAATGATTCCATACCCTCCAAATCTCCGGATTTACTCAACAACTTCACTCCATAACTTAGCCATATTACATACTCTGTGGATTCGAGGGATTGTTCCACAAAACTATCGTATTCCGAGAACAGGGCAGCGCCTTCCCGGTATTGGCCAATCAGAAAATGACTTTTTACGATCATGTAGAGTGTTTTTGCCTTATCGAAGTCATTGATCAGAAAGGCCTGCTTGTTTTCCATATATAAGCGTGCGGCTCTATTCACCTGTTGGTAATCCTCCTGTTCATTGTAAATCTGCATCAGGTTGTACTGCGGATTTGCCTCATCTGGATATTTTGCGGCAATCTCCTCATAGTACTGTTGTCTAACCGCTGCTGGTTTATGCTCGTATTCCTGGTACAGCAGGGTCTCAATCGTATTCTTTGCAGCTTCAAAATCCCGAAAATCATAATCGGAAATATCTGGGTTCTCTTGATAATGATCGTAGATCGCAAACAGGAGGTCTTTTGCATGGTTAAGCTCTGTTTCCTCATCCCCCAACTGATGATTTACGATCACCAAATTCGCTTGCATCTGCAGATATTTATAATAGGAAGCCGTTTCCTGGTTATACTGATCAAAATAGGTTTGTAGGGCTTCTTGGGCAGTCAGGTAATCATTGGACTCTATGGCTGCCTCCACTAAGCTGTAATGAAGTTCCTGGAATTCGGCATGTTTCAAGCCTTCCTGAGCAACTTCTACGGCATCATGGTAATTTCCCTGTGCTGTATAGGCTATAGCCAAGTTATTGCAGCACATTGCCCAGCAATGCTCATCCCCGAACAGGTCGCTTTCATATTTGTCCTCTTCAAAATATTTTCGGAATGCTTCAAATGATTGCTGGTAAATCATCACATCCAGATTCCGCAAGGCTTCCTTCACGGCACTCTCTTCCATATTCTTCAGGAAGGCATCCAAGTTCACGCCTTCGTTATACAGATCTCTCGGAATATCCTTAAATTGAGGAACCTGTTCCTCAAGCGTACCATTGGCCAGGAATCGGGACTCGACCATCCTTCTCCAGGTGGTCACTTGCTGCTGGATGGCCAATGCATTTCGAAAGTAGGATACAGCTTGGTCAAAATCCCCCTGTTCATACAGATAGGTTCCGGCAAAATGGAAGGCCCCGTAGGTATTGGGATAGCGCTGTATGATTTCCAAGGCATGTTGATAATAATAATCCTCTGCTATCTGTAAGCGTTCAGGATAGGCACGCTCCACCAAGAGTTGAAAATAAAGCACATCGGTCGGATGGAACCCTTTATCGATCAGATCAGAAAACCGCTGATGCCATTTGACGAGGCCTTCCTGAATCTGGTCGTTCTCATCATCACCCCTGACAACCTTGAGCAAGATTTTAAGCGCGAGATCAAAATTATTATGTTCCTGCGCAATCTCCGCCAGATCAAAGTACTGTCCGGCATGTCCTGAAACGAAACGCGGTAAACCCGTTTCAATAATTTCCAAGATGTTGCTCTCCATAGCCAAATCTTTGTTTCGATCCAGGAGATAGATCTTCTTCATCCAAGTAATGGATATATTTCTATCTTTTATGTCCCGTTCATGCTTGAAGAACACGTCAAAAAAGGCGATTGCCTGATCTAATGCAAGCAGTAGTTCTTCATCATCTCCTAAAGACTCATGGATACGAATCAGAAAATCATAGCCATATACGGCATGTTCTTTTACTGCAATTAGATCTTTGGCATACCCAATAAATTCATCCTTATTCTCGGCGGTCACATGCTTTTTCGGTCGTGCGATTTGAAAGAGGTCATATTCATTGCCCAAAATATAATTGAGTATATTGAATCGTGCCCGTGGATTTTCAGGCTCTAAGGGGATCATGGAACGCAACAGGGGGATTACCTCTGCTTGCAGGGTCTCATAAACCGCTTCATGCCCATTTGGGTAAGCCAGGTCATGCTTCGCTACAGCCAACAAGAAAATAACTTCAACATCCCCGGGATGGTCGATTAAATAGTGAACACAGCCATCGATGCAGGCCGCCAATTCTCCAGAATAAAATAATTGTTCTAAGTCGTCGTAATTCATTAAGAAATAAATAATAGCTGATTATCAATATGTATGGCCATCCTTATTCATAGATTAATGGTTAAGCAAATTACAAATTTTAACGACTATTTCAACTCCTGTTTTTCAGGGATTTTGTTGTGCAATTCACATTTTTCGTTAGGGTCAAGATGGCTGATTTTCCAGATTTTCTTTAGATTTATGGGTAATGATAGAGCGATTGCTAGAAAACATATCCCGTATTGTCTCCCTAACGCTTCCTGAGCAAGAGCGGCTGCGCACTTTTTGGACGACGAAGACACTTCCTAAGGACAACTACCTGTTCAGGATGGGCGAAATCTGCACACACGACAGCTATGTGGCATCAGGTCTCCTGAAGGCCTTCTATATAAACCAAGAATCGGGAAGAGAGGAAATTCTTTTCTTTGCCGCAGAAGATTGGTGGGCTACGGACTTGGCAAGTTTCGCAAACCAGCAACCCTCGCTATATGCTATTCAAGCTCTGGAAACCACTACACTCCTCCAGATCAACTCACGCCAATTTGAAGAAATGTTAGGGGAAATCCCAAAATTGGAGCGCTATTTCCGCATTATTCTACAGCAGTATACAGCCTCCCTCCAGCACCGCATCGTTCGCAATCTATCGTATTCTGCAGAAGAACGATATATTGATTTTTACCAACGTTATCCAGTTTTAACAAAGCGGGTACCACAATATTTAATCGCCTCCTACCTCGGCGTGACACCGGAATTCTTCAGCAAACTAAGAAGCCAAAACCGCTAGGATTTCTTAATCTAGATTAAGAATTAAAACATAAGGTTCGGATATTTTTGAAAAAAAATAACATGAAAAAAGTTTTAATTATTAATTCCAGTGCCCGGATCACCAATTCGCAGAGCCGTGCGATGACAGCCTTATTTCAGGAAAATTGGCAGCGACTATATCCTACCGATCATTTTATCTTTCGTGATCTTGGCATAAACCCCATACCTCATATAGATGATGCTTGGATTAAGGCATCCTTTACCAAAGTATCCGATCGGAATGCAGAAAACCAAGCACCATTGGCACTCAGCAATAAACTGGTCCGTGAACTTAAGGAAGCAGATATCATTGTATTCGGCCTGCCAATGTATAACTGGGGTGTCCCAAGTGGGGTGAAGTCCTATATGGATCAGATCATGCGCATCAATGAAACGTGGAAATTCGAATCTGGGGAACCCGATGGCAACTATGTGGGACTGTTGTCCGGAAAAAAGGCCTATATCCTATCGGCTCGGGGCGATAATGGTTATGGATGTGGCGAACGGAACGAACACATGAACTTTCAATCAAAATATGTGGAGACCATCTTTCGGATTATTGGTATTGGCGAAATTGAAACCATTTCCTTGGATAGTGAAGAATATGGTGGTGAATTGTTCCAAAAAGGCAAAGAAAGGATTACCGCGATGATTAAAGCAATAAAATAATTCCTTCATCTTGAGATATTTGCTATTTTTAGGAATGGCAAATCAGGACGTAAACCATGGTGCCGATCCTAGGGAAGGCATCATCAGAAATTACATAGCAGGGTATAACGCCTATGACTTGGTCCGTATGACCGAGAACCTGGCCGACAACATGATCTTCGAGAACATCCAGGCAGGAGTAGTAACGGATTCATTGGAAGGTCGGGATGCCTTTTGGGAACAAGCGAATTCGGCGAAAGATTTCTTTTCGCAGCGGAAGCAGACCATTACAGGTATTCGCTATTTCGAGAATTACATTGAAGTAGATATTGACTATGTAGCTACGCTAGCGATGGACCTTTCCGAGGAACATAAGCAAGGTGACCAGATCAAACTGCAGGGCAGATCTATCTTCGAATTCAATGAGGACGGCAAGATTTCCGTCATTCGGGATATTAGTTAAAGATCAAAGGCCTCGAAATCGAGGCCTTTGATCTTTAAGAATTAGAACGCGTCAACGACCGCGCTGATAAAATCAAACTCTTCATCCGTAAGGAGGATATCCATTGCTTTCGCATTTTCGACAGATTGCTTGGCGTTTCTTGCGCCTGCTAAGGCCACGGTAATCCCAGGTCTATCCACCGTCCAACGCAGTACCAATTGGCCCAAGGTAACCCCTTTATCATCTGCCAATGGCTTGATTCGTTCCAAGAGTATATTTGTGCGGTTTATAAAATCAGGTTGGAAGTGTGGTAATTTCGCACGATGATCGCCTTCCTTGAATTCATAACCCGGATGGATCTTCCCGGTCAACAAGCCCCTTTCCATTGGGCTATAGGCCAACACCGCTTTATTGTGCTTGATGCAATAAGGTACGGCATCTTCCTCAACCGCGCGGTTGACCATGCTGAAAGGAATCTGATTGGATACCAATGGAACAGTCATTTCGGCTTCTGCCATCAACTGACTGGTATAATTACAGACGCCGGCGTAGCGTACCTTCCCCTGTTCGATCAGTTGGACCACAGCTTCAAATGTCTCATCCAATGGTGTTGTTGAATCAGGCCAATGGATTTGATACAGATCGATGTAATCTGTTCCCAATCGTTTGAGACTCTGCTCACACTCATGGATAACACTTTCCTTACCTGCATATTTATAGATCTCGATATCGTCGCCATTGTTCATTTTGCTATGAAAGGCAAAGTCTCCTTTTGCCAAATCCCAACGCATCCCAAACTTGGTCAAGATTTGCGTCTGATCTCTGGGGATATTCTTTAATGCTTCGCCGACAATCTCTTCACTGGTTCCCTGTCCGTAGATCGGCGCTGTATCAATACTCGTGACGCCATGCTCAAAACTGGCTATAATGGCTTCCACAGCATCCTTCCGATCGGTCGAGCCCCACATCCAACCGCCTGCCGCCCATGCGCCAAAAGCAATCACTGAAGCATTGATCTCGCTATCGCCTAAATTTCTATATTCCATATCTCTTTAGTTTTCGTTTATATGTCTATATGTTTTCCCAATTTGAAAACCCCAGTTGGAACCTTTTGTTCGCTAAAAATTCAGCTTCCCTTCAGCACCTTGCTTAAATCGGTTCCTTGATCGTCTTCTTACCGACATAAATCTCATCAAGCAATTCATACAGTTCGGGATGATCGGATTTGAGCATTTGCGGTTTCTGAAAGAAATACTCTGACACCACGGCCAGAAATTCAGCCGGGTTGGTAGCGGCATAGTCTCGGATATCAGACCGGTCCCGTCGAATTGCAGAAATAGTAGCATGCATCTCATCGATCCAAGGCTTGATGAGTTCCTTTGGAATCAGATATTCCGGCACGCCGTCCACATCTCCATCTGCTTTATCGATCAGATGCACGAATTCATGTATGGCGGTATTGCTGTTTGCATGCTGACTGAATCCACCCATGAGTGCTTGAAGGGAAATGATCATCTTACGGTGCATGGCACCATCCCCGACCATTCCCAGGATATTGCGGTCAGCATCCTCTGTACCATAGCGTTCATCAAAGGTTCCGGGATAAACCAGGACTTCATCTAAATTTTCATAGGACCAGGTATTGAAATGAAAGAGCGGAATGGTTGCACTGGCCGCTATTAATATCCGATGTTCATCGGTAATCACTGCTCCTTTCTCCGGTGAGATTTTGGTGGTATGGAGGAAATAGGACACACGTTGAATAAAGTCCTCCTGCTGCCCTTGTTTGAGTTTATTGAAAAAATCGACCTTTGCATGCAGCACCTCCCGAATTGTATCGATGTCCGGAATGACGGCATTGACTACTTTTTTATTCCCTACATTTTTCAGAACATAATAGATCAATCCACATCCCGCAACGAAAAGAACGATCAGCACAATAATATTATACATTTCCATAAAGCAACAGCATTAAACGACCTACACGAATATACAAAATCTGAGGGGCGGAAGGTATACTTTATATCCACAAAAAAAGTGCTGGCCAAAGGGCCAGCACTTTTATATACTTATAGGAATTGGGGCAGATTACATCATGCCACCCATGCCACCGCCCATTGGAGGAGCACCTGCACCTACTGGATTTTCTTCAGGTTCGTCTGCAAGGACACACTCTGTAGTCAATAACATTGCTGCAACTGAAGCTGCATTTTCTAATGCTACACGTGAAACCTTTGTAGGGTCGATAACACCTGCTGAAATCAAATTTTCGAATTTATCTGTACGTGCGTTGTAACCGAAATCTGCAGATCCTTCTTTTACTTTCTGAACGATTACAGCACCTTCGATACCTGCATTGGCACAGATTTGACGCAATGGCTCTTCAATTGCACGTTTGATGATATCAATACCGATTTGCTCATCTTCGTTTTCACCTTTTAGGTTCAACAAAGCTTCTGTAGAACGGATGAAAGCAACACCACCACCAGCAACGATACCCTCTTCAACCGCAGCGCGAGTTGCGTGAAGCGCATCATCAACGCGGTCTTTTTTCTCTTTCATTTCTACCTCAGACGCAGCACCTACGTAAAGAACAGCAACACCGCCGGATAACTTCGCTAAACGCTCTTGCAATTTCTCGCGATCGTAGTCAGAAGTTGTTGTCTCGATTTGTGAACGGATCTGTGCAACGCGTGCTTTGATATCTTCAGCATTACCAGAACCATTGATAATCGTTGTGTTATCTTTGTCGATAACGACTTTCTCAGCTTGACCTAAATAAGATAGTTCAGCATTTTCCAATTTGAAACCTCTTTCTTCAGAGATCACTGTTCCACCAGTTAAGATAGCGATATCCTCTAACATGGCTTTACGACGGTCACCGAAACCTGGCGCTTTAACAGCAGCAACTTTCAGGGAACCACGGATTTTATTTACAACCAATGTTGCCAACGCTTCGCCATCAAGGTCTTCAGCAATAATCAACAACGGTTTACCAGTCTGTACTTGTTTTTCCAAGATCGGCAACAATTCTTTCATGTTGCTGATTTTCTTGTCGTAGATCAAGATGTAAGGCGTTTCTAATTCCGCTTCCATCTTGTCAGAGTTCGTTACGAAATATGGAGAAAGGTAACCACGATCAAACTGCATACCTTCAACAGTTTTTACTTCAGTTTCTGTACCTTTTGCTTCCTCAACAGTGATTACACCGTCGTTTCCAACTTTTTCCATAGCTTCAGCGATCAATGAACCGATCACTTCGTCATTGTTAGCGGAAATAGATGCTACTTGTTTGATTTTATTGTTGTCAGCACCTACTACTTGCGACTGTGTTTTAAGGTTCTCAACGACAGCAGCTACAGCTTTATCGATACCACGTTTCAAATCCATTGGATTTGCACCTGCAGCAACGGATTTGATACCTGGAGCAACGATTGCTTGCGCCAATACCGTAGCGGTAGTCGTACCATCACCTGCTTGATCAGCAGTTTTGGATGCTACTTCTTTCACCATCTGCGCGCCCATGTTCTCTAGGGGCTCTTTCAATTCGATTTCTTTAGCCACAGAAACACCATCCTTAGTGATTGCTGGTGAACCAAATTTCTTCTCGATAATAACATTACGTCCTTTGGGACCTAAGGTAACTTTAACCGCATTAGCTAATGTGTCCACACCTCTTTTCAGTGCGTCACGCGCTTCAACATTATATTTTACTTGTTTTGCCATTGTTATATGAAATTGAAAATTCTATGCTTGCTCTCCAACGGAAATGCAAGTCTTATTGAATAAAGTTTAGTGATTTTTGATTATAAAACAGCGTAGATATCAGACTCACGCATGATTAAATACTCTTTACCTTCATAGGTAATCTCTGTTCCAGCGTATTTACCGTATAAGATTTTATCGCCGACCTGCACAGTAAGAGGTTCTTCCGGTTTTCCAGCACCTACAGCTACGATTGTTCCTTGGGATGGTTTTTCTTTTGCTGTGTCGGGAATGTAGATTCCAGATGCTGTCTTTTCTTCTGCTGGAGCTGGTTCAACAACCACTCTGTCTCCGATAGGTTTAATACTTAATGCCATAATTGTATATCAATTTTTATTTTTTGCGTTAACTCTATTCCTAGGGCATCACGAACTATGCCAATTGAAAATAGGGATTTTTTTTTGCCATTTTTGCATTAACTGTCATTTTTTATTGTCAGTCATTTGTTCGGTAATGCCATCATGACACCAAAATGATAGTAAAAACAAAAACCCCATCTAAAAATAGACGGGGTTTCGATTTCTTTATGCAGATACGCCTTATTTGGTGGTATCCGTTGCTGCAGGTGCTGCTGTTGCAGGTGCAGTAGTTCCTGGTGCTGGTGTACCTTGGTTCGGTGTAGCATTCGGAGTTAAGTTCAAGTTGTTTGTTGGCACTGGTGCTTCGATCTGATCACCTAAACCGCCAGCATTGGATGCCGATGGCCCCATGATGTTGATCGCAATACAGAAAATCATCAACCCAATTGCAAAAATCCATGTACCTTTTTCTAAGATATCACCTGTACGCTGTACACCAATTAAATTTGCTCCACCTGAGAATCCTGCTGAAAGACCGCCCCCTTTTGGGTTCTGGATCAATACGAAAAATGCTAATAATAAACTAACAATGATAATCAGGATAATAAATAAAATGTCCATTTTCTATATTTGTATTATAACTTTTGTTCAATCTCTTTAATTCGGGTCGCAAAGTACGATTTTTTTTCTGGATTCTCCGAAATTAATTTTCTAAATACCATGACTGCTTTTTCATACATGCCCTGGGACTCGTATATGTTGGCTAGCGTCTCTGTTACAACATTCAGCTGATCTTCTGAGCTGCGACGTGCCTTGTTTTCATTATTGATGGATTCAGCTTTTGGCGGCTGGATTTGAGGCTCTTCCCGGATAAACTTATCGATGACCTCATCCATCTTCTCAGAGGATTTAAACTCCACCGTTTTTTTCTGGTTTTCTGCACTCAGCTTATCCTCCGGATTCTGCAGATGGAAGATGTTCTCGCGGATCTGCTGATCCAGAATGGCTTCATCCAGCTTCCGTGGATCAAATTGACCCTTCTGTGCTTTCGGAAAACTTGGCGTAGAAAACGGTTGATAGGTGTCCGCATGCTCCAGCCTGGTTTTATACAACCACCAACGGAAACTATAAGGCATCAGTTCATCATTGTACAGACTGATGTTTTCCTCTGCGGTTCGTTCGTTTTGGACTTCCAGCGCTTCCGTTGGTTTTTCCACTTCGGTCTCGTAAGCTTCCTCTGCGTACTCTTTCTCGATATTGTAGGTCGAAGGTGGATCGAATGCTAACGGCTCTATGGCAGGTTCTTCATCGATTCCCTCCTTTTCTTCCGTTTCCTCCGAGACAACAGTTTCAACTGTCGATTCACTAATTGCCTCTCCCTCCATGGAAATCTCTTCCTGCTCCTCATCCTCAGCAATTGCTACATCTTCAACATACAGCTCTTCATCCGAATCTGTCGTTACCACTTCTTCGTCCTCGAGTTCTTCGTATGCGATATAGTCATCTGTAGTATCCACTTCCAATTCAGGAACTTCCGGCACAGGCTTCTGCAAGTAATCTTTCAACCAATAGGGATTGCTTGCGTAAATGAGTGTTCGCTGTTTATCTACCGGT
The DNA here is from genome assembly GCF_011046555.1 of Sphingobacterium lactis. Lineage (NCBI taxonomy): Bacteria > Pseudomonadati > Bacteroidota > Sphingobacteriia > Sphingobacteriales > Sphingobacteriaceae > Sphingobacterium > Sphingobacterium lactis. The sequence goes on along the minus strand of NZ_CP049246.1, from coordinate 1,089,377 downwards.
AGCCCTTCCAGGAATTTTTTCCGTTCAAAGGCAAATACAATAGGTTGCGCATAGGGATATCGGCGAACAAGTTGCTCGAATTCGGCAACAGATACATCCAAGGGATTCTCAAGGGCTTTCCTAAATACAGTTCTTTGATCCATGCTTAACAACAACGCTTATATTACCAATTATTGAAGGCTTTATTGAAGACATCCTCTGTCAACATCTTAACGATTTCGCTGTTCAGCGAACTTTCCTGTGTACTCACCTCTCCCCTAAACTCTTTGAACTGGGTAAAGGATTCTTCAAAATCGCTTTCCCCGGATTCATCTTTTCGGTTGACATACTTCACTTTTACGGTGATGGAAAGCCTATTCAATGCTGCCCGGTCGACTCCAGCTTCTACCGCTGCAGGCGTAATCGCATAATTTGTGATCACACCCGAGAACATGGCATCGCCATCCTGGTTCACCTGGCTCAATTTGGACTGTGTACGGATGCGCTCCTTCAAACCTTCCGTAAACTGCTGGCTCAATGTTGCCGAAACAAAGGGGGAAATATTTTCGAAAATCTCTACGGAATAGGTGTTCATCCCTTCGGGAATCGAACCACCGCTAAGGCTATATTTTACGCCACAGCCTTGAATGGTGAAGACCATGAGCGCTGCCAAAAGAATATAACCGACAAAAGTTCCTTTCATCTTATGTGCTTAATCTAGATTTAAATCTTTAATCTTCCTATAAAGCGTCCGTTCGGAAATCCCTAATTCCTGGGCAGCCGCCTTACGCTTGCCTTTGTGCTTCCGTAGGGCTTTCTTGATCAAATCAGACTCCTTGTCCAATAGCGATAAGGACTCCTCCACCTCTTCTACATCTTGCGTATCATAGGTCAAATAGTCATCATTGTTGCCGTTCGCCTGTCCCGGATTATGGATGGTAATCGTTGGATTCGGATTAGCACCATATTCTTCCGAGCCCAATGCTGGCGAGTTCGGACGGATCTCTTGATATAGTTGATTAATATAAGGAGAATTCTGCTCAATCGTGCCTGGATTGAATCCTTTTTGGATCAATTCCACAACAAGTTTCTTCAGATCGACCATATCCTTTTTCATGTCAAAAAGAACCTTGTAGAGTAAATCGCGTTCTGAGAAATTCTCTTTGGATTGGTCACGTAGCGGAACAGGTAAGCTGCTCTGCTGTTCTGCAGGCAGGTAATTGCTTAGGATCTGCGCATTGACCAATCGTTCTTTTTCAAGGACAGCAATCTGTTCGGCAATATTCTTCAATTGACGCACATTGCCCGGCCATGAATAATTCTTGAGCATCTCCTGCGCATCCTCGGTCAATTGTATGCCCGGGGAACGGTATTTATCAGCAAAATCTACTACGAATTTGCGAAATAGGAGTACAATATCTTCTTTACGCTCGCGTAAAGGTGGGATCCGCAAGGGCACCGTATTCAAACGGTAATACAGATCCTCTCTGAATTTTCCCTTTTTTACGGCCTCAAACACATCGACGTTTGTTGCCGCCACTACGCGGACATTGGTTTTCTGTACTTTGGAAGAACCTACGCGGATATATTCACCCGATTCCAGGACACGCAATAAACGCGCTTGGGTCCCTAACGGAAGTTCCCCAACCTCATCCAGGAAAATGGTCCCGCCATCGACAACTTCAAAGTATCCCTTCCGGGCCTCATGAGCGCCAGTAAAGGAACCTTTCTCGTGTCCGAATAACTCGGAGTCGATGGTACCCTCGGGAATCGCACCACAGTTCACCGCAATGAAAGGACCATGCTTACGGCCACTCAATTGGTGGATGATGTGCGAAAAAACTTCCTTACCCGAACCACTTTCTCCCTGAATCAAAACGGATATATCAGTAGGCGCTACTTGGCGAGCAATATCTATGGCTCGGTTTAACAACGGGGAATTCCCGATGATACCAAACCTGCTTTTAATATCTTGATGATCCATTATTAGTTTTTAGTGTTGATCTTTAGTCTACAATTTTTCCGATTAACGTTGCGGATGTACAGGTCTCGCCCAATACATTTACGTAATCTCCAACTTTATACCTAGGGTCAACCGGGAATACTACCATGGTATTCTGATCGTTTCGACCACAGAAATCCTGATCTGAGCGTTTCGAGAAACCCTCGATCAAAACCTTCTGCACTTTGCCGACAAAATTCTGAATACGGTACAGGCTATGTTCGCGCTGCAGGTCGACAACTTCCGTTAGGCGGCGTTTCTTCACCTCTTCTGGAATATCATCCGTATAGCGTTTTGCTGCCAATGTACCTGGGCGTTCCGAATAGGCAAACATATAGGCATAATCGTATTTCACATAATCCATCATGGATAGTGTCTCTTGATGCTCTTCTTCTGTTTCCGTACAGAATCCGGTGATTACGTCTGTGGAAATTCCACATTCCGGAATAATGCGACGGATGGCATCCACACGCTCCATGTACCATTCCCGATCATAGGTTCTGTTCATCAGTTCCAGAACACGGGAATTACCGGATTGCACCGGTAGGTGGATATATTTACAGATGTTTTCGTACTTTGCCATTGTGTACAATACCTCATCGGTAATATCTTTCGGATGAGAAGTAGAGAACCTGATTCGCAATTCAGGACTTACCTCCGCAACCAAGGCAAGCAACTGCGCAAAGTTTATGGTCGCCCCTGGCGCCTCTCCCTCTGCCACAGGAGCTGTATATTTATAGGAGTCAACATTCTGCCCCAGTAAAGTCACTTCTTTATAACCCGCATCAAATAGGTCTTGCGCCTCTTTTACGATGGAAGCCGCATCACGACTACGCTCTCTACCGCGTGTAAAAGGAACAACACAGAAGGAACACATATTGTCGCAACCACGCATAATGGAGATAAATGCAGAAATACCATTGGAGTTCAAACGAACCGGACTGATATCCGCATAGGTTTCCTCGCGAGATAAAAGGACGTTTACCGCACGGCCACCCTCATCTACCTTGCCGATCAAGTTCGGCAAATCACGGTAAGCATCCGGGCCGACCACAACATCCACCAATTTCTCTTCTTCCAGAAATTTAGCCTTCAAGCGCTCAGCCATACAGCCCAAAACGCCAACGACCATTCCCGGATTCTTGGTTTTTGCTGCCTCGAATTCCTTCAGTCTATTACGAACGCGTTGCTCAGCGTTCTCCCGGATCGAACAGGTATTGATGAATACAACGTCCGCATCGCGATAATCCTTCGTCGTCTCAAATCCATTTTCCATCAGGATGGAAGCCACGATCTCACTATCCGAGAAATTCATCTGGCAACCGTAGCTCTCGATATAAAGCTTACGGCCGGTAGACTGCCCGGTAGGAATCATATCCAATGCCTCACCTTGACGTGATTCATCGTGTGTTTTTGTTGTATGTGCTAACTCTAACATAGTCAATTTTCAAAGACTACAAAGTTAGCAATTATCTCTTAAACAAATGACAGTTTGTCAGCAGTTGACCAAAATTTAACAAATAAAAAGGCGTCAATTTGCATTGACGCCTTATTTATCTGTTAGGAAACGAGATCTTATTGACCTGCTTCTTGTTTTGCTTGCTCTTGCATTTTCTTACTTGCAACGATTACGATTTCTACACGACGGTTTTCAGCACGTCCTGCGTCAGTATCGTTAGAAGCGATTGGCTCTGCAAAGTTTTTACCTTCAGTCTTGATACGACCACCAGCTAAACCTTGAGAAACAGCGTAAGATTTTACGGATGCTGCACGACCTTCAGAAACCTTCTGGTTTGCGCTCAATGTACCTACGTTATCAGTGTGACCCAACACTAAGATTTCAGTATCCGGTTCTTTGTTCAATGTCTCCACCAATTTCGCAATATTTTCTTTTGCAGTAGATTTCAATGCTGTACTGTTGAAATCAAAAAGGATACCTGAATCGAATTTCACCAAGATACCTTCACCAACTTGCTCAACTTCAGCACCAGCAACTGTATTCTCGATTTCTTTCGCTTGTTTATCCATTTTCTTACCGATCAGGGTACCTGCTGCACCACCGATAACTGCACCTGCAATTGCACCTACTGCAGTATTACCTGCTTTACCACCGATCAATGCACCTAACGCACCACCAGCAGCTGTACCTACAACAGCACCTTTTGTTGTGCTACTTGTATTTTGAATAGTTGAACAGCTTGCAAATAACATAGCTGAAGTCGCAACTGTCAAACCGTATACCGCAAATCTTTTATTCATTTTCATAATCAAATAATTTATCTTTTTTACTAAAATACTTTTATACTAATAAGCATTCCATTTGCAAAGCCAATGCCAAAAGCTTTTTTAAACAAAAAAACCAAAGTTAATTCTCTGGTTTTCAATATGTTATTTTTCATTGATATGAACATCTAGCTTCGGCAACCGTTGTGGTTTTGGCCTACCTTGATTGTTCCATGTCTTAAATGAGTTGTTAATATAGTTCATCAGGTCGTATTCACCCCACCGTTCCACAGTCGAAGGCGATGGACGGTACAAATCCATGAACGCACCTAGCTCTTCACCTTCCAGCTTGGTCAATCGCTGAACAATACTGCGGTTAAATATACGGTCTACTTTTGTTGCTTCCAACTCCTGGCTCATATATTGCTCAAAACGCCTAGCGTTTTTTGCTTCCTTACCGAATAGGTTGTACAGCGCGGTGGCCGGACTGGCAATATACGTCCCGAATTTATTGTGCCCGTTATTATATACCCCTTTGCCCTGGTAATCTCTTAGCGTATTCCGTAACTCCGCTTCTTTCGTACTGCGGGTCACAACAACCGTCTCGATCTGGTTCACACCAGGCACCATGTCCAAAAGTATATCCTCTAGGGTATTGATACGGGTTTTGATAGGTCCATAACCCATTTTTGAAACTGTCAGCGTATCACCGACATTCACTTCGATGGTGAATACACCATAACTATTCGTCCGCACATTGACCTTCGTCCGTGAATTGACGACATTGGCGTCACTTATTCTAGTGCTCGCGCCCTTTTCCAGAACTAAGCCTGAAACCATGTTATCCTGTGCTTGGCCGTTTGCAGCGATTGCCAAAACAAAAAGAAAACAAAAAAGGGTAATATATCTTACTTTATTATACATCCGATTTTAAAGGTAATAATACTTTAGACTAGAAAGTGTTAAAAAGTTTTAAATGCGATTTACGCATACGGATAGAAAACAAAGTTCGCTCCCTCGGGAACTACGACAAACAGGCACATGAAATCATTGGCCGGTTTGAATTGCTTTTCGAAGTACGCCTTTCGGTCTTCCTTGATGATACCCCTATCCACAAACTCTTCCAAGGAACTCGCTTGAATGCTCCACTGGGTGTTGAGCTCCCCGCGATCCAAAATCATTTCGCCAAGATCCACTTGATGCTGATGGGCAACAAAAATTGGGTATAGCGTATATCCTTCTGCCATCATTTCGGCAGAAACTTCCTGAATGGATTCCTTATAGAAATCCAAATCCGTCTTTAAACTCAATAAAGGGCTATCGGTCTTTTTCTTTCCTTCGCCTTCTGGCCCTTGATTCAATAAATCCTGTAAATCCATTATTTCCTCAACTTTAACAACACCACATTTTCCACGTGCTGCGTATGCGGGAACATATCCACCGGCATAATTCGCGTCACATCGTACTTGGCAGCTAACATCTCCAAATCCCGTGCCTGTGTTGCGGCATTACAGCTCACATACACCACCTTCTCACTTTCCATTTCCAAAATTCTGTTCACCACATCAGCATGCATGCCCGCACGCGGAGGATCCGTGATGATCACATCTGGCTTGCCATGGGCAGCAACAAAATCCGCGGTGAGTACATCCTTCATATCACCGGCATAGAATTTCGTGTTCTTAATGCCATTGATTTCTGAATTGATCTTCGCATCTTCTATTGCCGTGGGCACATATTCCACGCCAACAACCTCACGCGCTGATCTGGCAACGAAATTTGCAATCGTTCCGGCACCTGTATATAAATCGTATACCAACTCGTCCCCTTTTAAATCCGCAAATTCGCGGGTCACCTTATACAGTTCATAGGCCTGTAGGGAATTCGTCTGGTAGAAGGATTTCGGACCAACCTTAAACTTCAGGCCTTCCATTTCCTCGTAGATAAAATCACGACCTGCATAGATATGGATATCCTGGTCAAAGATCGTATCGTTTCGTTTTTGGTTAATAATGTACAGCAATGATGCTAGATTCGGGAACTTCTCCTGGATAAAGGACATTAATAGTTCCACCTGTCCTTCTTCTGGATAGGCGAAAACCACAATAACCATAACCTCACCAGTGGATGAAGTCCGAATAATCAGGTTTCTCAATGCTCCTGCATGTTCGCGAAGGTCATAGAACGATATTTCATTGGCCTTAGCAAACTCAAATATGGAATTTCGCAGGTCATTGGAAGGATCCTGTTGTAGATAGCAATGGTCCACTGTCAAGATCTTGTCGAACCTACCCGGAACGTGGAAACCCAGGGCATCCATGGAATCTCCAGGCACAACCTCATCGAGGTCTGTCAGCCAACGCTTGTTGGAGAAGGTAAATTCCAATTTATTCCGATAATATGTCGTCTCTTTTGACGGCAGGATTGGCTCCATGCCAGAAACATCAACTTTCCCAATGCGAGATAGTGCATTTCCGACGTATTGTTCCTTGAACTGCAGCTGTGCCTCATAGGTCATCTGCTGCCATTTACAACCGCCACAAACCCCAAAATGCGAACAGAATGGATCGACACGATGTGCTGATGGCTGCTTGATCTCCACGATCTTGCCTTCGGCAAAATTCTTCTTCTTGCGGAACAGCTCCACATCCAACACATCCCCCGGTACGGCGCGCTCAATAAATAATACCAAATTATCGTGCTTGGCAACACCTTTTCCTTCTTCCGCAATATCCACGATCGCGACATCCGAAACCATTTTCTTCTCTTGAGGTATTCTTCTTCCCATAGTGGGTGCAAAAATACGCTTAATATTTGAAAAATTTAGCCATAACAGTATAGACTTAAAAGGGATGTGAATCAGGGTTTGCTCAGAAAAGGAAAAATAGATGCAGGCTACCCTCTATCGTCCATGAGTGTGGCCTGAACCAAATAGGGGAGCATTTCCTTTTGGAAGGAAATAAAGTTCTTCCGGACATCGGCTTCTGATACGGCTGTAAAAGCAAACGAAAAAACGATGTTCTTACTGGATTTTATCAGGAAGTTCAAGCGTTCTTCAGGGATCACGCTGCCAATGGTTTCATTTTGCATAAACGAACGCAGGAGGAGGAATTCGAGGTCCTCCGAAAGGATTTTCAGGTATTCTTGCGCATTTGCAGATTCCCGGATAAATTCCCAACCGACAAATTCATTACAGACAGTATACGTGACGCGGCTGACCCGCAGGATGGTATTGGCGAGAAAGAGTGCAAGATCATTTTCCTTCACATGCTTATTCAGAATATCATACACATTATCTTGGATATAATCCATCAGTACGGCATGCAGAATAAGTTCCTTGCTGGCAAAATGTTTGTAGAAGGTGGCTTTGGCAATGCAGGCATTCTTGGCTAGCTCATTGACGCTAGTTTTATAATAACCATATTTCCTAAATAGATCCCTTGCGGATTTCTTTATGGCTATGACTATTTTATCTTCCATGAATGATTCTGTTCTAAAGCAGCGCGCTGCACAAAGCCACCCGATAAATCTGTATTCCTATAACCCGGGTGGGCTTTTGGGATCCGAAGATCGATTAAATAATTTCTGTTTCGAATTGGGACAAGAAGCGGGCATCATTTTCAGAGAAAAGACGCAAATCCCGAATTTCATATTTCAAGTTGGTAATCCGCTCGATTCCCATACCAAAGGCGTAGCCAGCATATTTCTTGCTATCGATTCCACAGTTTTCAAGAACATTCGGATCGACCATACCACAACCAAGGATCTCTACCCATCCGGAATACTTACACATCTGGCAACCTGCTCCTTTACAAATGGTACAGGAAATATCCATTTCTGCGGAAGGCTCCGTGAATGGGAAGTAAGAAGGGCGGAATCGCACTTTCGTATCTTCACCATACAGTTCCTTCACGAAGTGGTAAAGTGTCTGTTTCAAATCGGCAAATGACACGTCCTCATCGATGTACAAGCCTTCTATCTGGTGGAAAAAGCAATGCGCACGCGCTGAAATCGCTTCATTTCGGTACACACGTCCTGGCATAATCGCGCGGAAAGGTGGTTTCCCAGCTTCCATCAGGCGCACCTGCACAGAGGAAGTATGCGTACGCAACACCAGGTCATTGCCCTCCTGTTTCTTGATAAAGAACGTATCCTGCATATCCCTAGCCGGATGCTCCGGTGCGAAGTTCAACGCAGAGAAGTTATGCCAATCGTCTTCGATCTCATTGGCTTCCGCAACGACAAAACCCAATTTCTTGAAAATCTCAACGATTTCTTTACGCACCAAAGATAACGGATGGCGTGAGCCAAGCGTATAACCAGGACCTGGCAAGGTCAGATCACCTTCCTTGCGGGAAGACTGCGAATCTCCTTGGCCTGCAAATTGTTCCGATGCTTCCTTGAATTTTGTCTCCGCCAACTGCTTAAACTCATTCAATACCTTACCCAAAACTCGTTTCTCCTCGCTGGATACGGTCTTGAATTCTTCGAATAGGTTTTTAACGATGCCCTTGGACACCAAAAACTTCAATCGGAATGCTTCTACATCCTGTGCCGAAGCTGGGGCAAAAGCCTCAATTTCTTCGGTATACTGCGTTATCTTATCTTGCAACATGCGCCAAAGATACGGCAATTTTTAAAAAAATAGGGAAATGCTACGGTAATTAATTAGGTAGATTAAAATGGTAGCCCGTCGTTATCACCGTCATTCTCGGTGAAATCGACCTGATCTTCTTTAGTATCGTTACCAGTGGAAGGCGAAGTCGTATTCCCTCCTTGGTTTTGCTGAGGTTCGAAGTCAGACTTGCGCCCCAATAAATTGAAGCTCTCGGCTACAATTTCCGTGGTATAACGTCGTACCCCCTCTTTGTCTTCATATGACCGCGTTCGAAGTTTGCCTTCGATATAAACCAGCTTGCCTTTGCTCAGATACTTTACCGCAACATCTGCTAATCCGCGCCATAGGACGATATTGTGCCATTCGGTTTGTTCTACTCGACGTCCATCCTTGTTAAATGTCTCCGATGTTGCCAAGGGAAAACTCGCAACACTGACGTTTCCTTCCAAATACCGGATCTCGGGGTCTTTCCCGAGGTGACCTACTAAAATAACTCTATTTACTCCTGACATATGATAATTTAGGATTTAGTGAGCACTAAAAATTTTGTTCCACAAAGGAACTAATCAGTTTATGTTTAGCTAATTTATCTAAATTTTCTAACAAATAATAATTCCACTCCCTTTTTTTGGTAATCTGTAACGATTCAGCAGGCAATTTGTAGAACCTCGCATAGATATTTTGGTGACTGAGCAAATGCTTGACTTCCGCACCTAACACCGCCGGCACTGCATCCCCGAAAAGTTGCTGATAGGCTTCGTTCTCCATCAATTGATCAACAGCCAAGCGCTCAGTGGTTTCCAGCATTGGGAACTCAAAAAGATTCGCCCAGACATCGCCCTCTCCTCTTTGGGACATCATGACCTCCCCTTCTTTTTCGATCACAAAATAATGAAAGAAGCGGTCCCTACTTTTCTTACCCTTCAGCTTTACGGGCAGTTGATCCACCAGGGAGCCCTGATAAGCTACACAGTCAATCTGCAGGACACAGGTGCTACAGTCAGGATTTTTTGGTTTGCACTGTAGGGCACCAAAATCCATGATTGCCTGGTTATAATCTCCAGGATGATCCCGATCTAGCATTTCCTGCGCCAGTTTGGAAAACAGCTTCTTTCCAGCCGTGCTATTGATGGGCTCATGGATCCCGAAATACCGGGATAAAACGCGGAAAACATTGCCATCGAGGACGGCATGAGGGCTATTTTTCGAGAATGCAGCGATCGCTGCTGCTGTATATTCACCAACTCCGGGGAGCTCCAACAACGCTTGATATGCCGTAGGGAAATCCCCCGCATGCAATTCAACCACCTGTTTACTAGCCCTATGCATATTTCTCGCACGCGAATAATAGCCCAAGCCTTGCCATAAACGTAGGATCTCGGACTCCTCAGCGGCCGCGAATTTTGTTACATTTGGGAATGTTTCGAAAAAACGCAGAAAGTAAGGCATTCCCTGTTCCACACGGGTCTGTTGAAGGATGATTTCTGATAACCAGATGACATAGGGATTCTTGGTTTCTCGCCATGGCAGCGCTCTTTTATGCGCAGCATACCAGGTTAGAATGCGTTCCGAAAAAGACATAATGCAAAGATGATAAAATTAGCCTTCTTATAACATCAAATAGTTATAAAATGTTAAAAAATCTTGTTAATATTTTAACATACTCTATTTTTACGCCCGGCTAACAAAATTGGGAGAGTTAAAAATATGACAAAAAAGAAGACTGCCGTGGAAATTTTAGACTCCAACGGCGATTCGAATTTGAAGATTCAAATTCCAACTGTTATTCTAAAAAATTGGAAGTACTGCCTTGCAGGAGGAATCTTCACCATTTGCTTAATATTCGGATTAATCGTATTCGCAGTTACAAAATCTACGAGTGATCATTACGAACAAGAGCTGACGAAACAGATTGAAGCACTTGAGGAGGCGAAGCAGAACTTAGCCTTGGAAGAAGCGACAAATCAGTTAAGTGCCGTGCAAATTCAAAAATCCTTTGAATCTATTGATAGTGCATTAAACCAAATTAATGCCAAAATGCGCAAAAGAGGATTAAAAGAATTCGCACCGAAGCTGAAAAATGCGGGTGGACCCGTAGAAGATGAGGTTAATTTGAATGAATTAAGCAAATATTACGAAGCAAAGCTTAAAAAATTAGACAAAAACTTAGAGGGTATTCCCTTGGGAAGACCACACAATGGCGGCATAACGTCCAGATTTGGCTACAGAAGAAATCCTTTCACCAACCGCGGCATTGAAATGCATTCGGGAATCGACATCAAAGGGAGAACAGGAGAAGCAATCCGTGCAACAGCTGCCGGCAAGGTGGTGCATGCAGGATACAAAGGTCAATATGGAAAGGTTGTTATCGTTCAACATACCAACGGTTGGGAAACCCGTTATGCGCACCTGTCCAGCACCAATGTTCGCGTAGGACAGAAAGTAGACGCCGGACAGCAGGTTGGCAAATTGGGAAGTACAGGAAGATCCACTGGACCACACTTGCATTATGAATTGCTTAGTCATGGGACCAAGATCAACCCCGAAAAGACATTAATTTTTTAACAAAAATGCCTTCGAAATAAATTCGAAGGCATTTTTGTTAGTGTATAGTAGTTAGAATTAAGTATTAAGACCTATGATGGGTAGCTGGTCGAACTTGCATATTCTACTCTAAGCTATCCAAAAATCCCAACAGTTCCTGCAGAAATTCTTCTGGACATTCAAAATGGATGTTGTGTTCAGCACAATCGAAGGTGTGGTGTGTGACGAAATGGGGATGGAGTTCTTGCAATTGTTGGTTCCCCTTTCCGGACTTAAAAACATCGGGTTGACCTGTCGCATCGAGAATTAACAGAGGCACCTTCAGGTATCTAAAGGTATTAAGTGGATCAATGCGCACCATCGAGGACGCATATCGACTTACGGAATCTGAATTATAAAGCACCTGTCTATAATGGTTCCCATCTTGCATATGCATGTATTCATCCAGTCCATAATAACCGACCCACTTCCCTTTTACCTTTTTCATGAAGCCAAACAGTTGATATCCCTGATCTGGCTTGCTGAAGTCCAGCATATTCTTATACAGATCAAAGGCTGAGCCTGACTGGGAAAACAGCTTTTCCTTAACATACTCTGGCGTTTCTACCCCCTGAAAGAATGTCTCGCGCTCCTGCTCAGTCATCTCGTTGAACAGAGCCTGGAATCGTACGGATCCACCATCCTCCAACACCAAGGCGGAAATACGATCGGGATATCGGTCATAAAAGGCTGTAGCCAGATAACCCCCGCGTGAAAAACCACCCAGCACTACTTTCCCGATCCGCTCCTTATCCAATAAAACATTAAGGTCATCTGCAAAATCCCAAAAATCAAGATCGCTTTTCGGGACAGCAGTTAGACCATGTCCATAATGATCAACCGCAATAACGTAGTAGCCCATGGCAGTCAACGATTCAGCAAACGGCTGGAAATCGTATGCCGAAAGGAAACTTCCCGGAAGCCATACAAATACCTTTTCGGAAGGTTCACCCCAATGCAGATAAGCAAGTTTGTGATGTTTGCCCTTAACAAATTTACGGTGTTCCTTTTCAAAGACTGAAAAAGTCTTCTTGTCCTGTTCAAAACGAGCGTACAAAGAATCTCGAACTTGTGCAACAGCTCCGGTATGCAGCAATAGTAAAATACAAATTATAGCGATGATATTATATTGAAAGGTTCTCCTTTTTCCGTTTCTCATGATATTTTTCCAATGGAATTTGTTCACCTAAAAAGGGTTTATTGAATGTCTCCAATTGCATCCACACCCACATGCTCTGTGCCCTCTACTGACATCCATCAAAAAGATAGCATTTCCTTTTGTAGAATCAACAAAAAAGATGAAGTTTGCGCTTATACTTCCAGACAAATGAAATCGCTGTTTAGCATTATCCTCCTGACATTTATCACTTTCTCCGGTGTTGCCCAAGAAAGCTATCGCATTGAATACACTATCCGATTGGACCAGAAACTCAAGGATTTTATTCGCGACACCTCCCAAGAGGAGATGGATCAGCACACACGAAAAAGACTTTCGGATTATCTGGACATGGAAGGCAAGGCATCCATTCGTACGTGGGTAACCTCTGAGATGGTGCTAAGCAAATTCCATCCCGTTGGTAAATCAACCCAACTGGTCGATAAAAAGAACAATAAAGTATATCTATTGGATTCCGTTTCCCAACGTTATGCTGGGTTGCCAGAGGACGTTCAAACTTCAGTGCTTAAAACGACTGTCCTCAAGGAAACTGCCGAAATAGCTGGCATAAACTGCAAGGCGGCTATTTTGGAGGCATCGAACGATGAAATGAACACCGGCAATATGACCTATAAGGTCTGGTATACCGAAAACCTCCCAAAAGTATACTGGAAAGATTACCAGTTTTTGGCAGAAGTTCCTGGCGCAGTTCTCCGATTAGCGGTGGACGGATATACCTATGAAGCCATTCGTGTAAAGAAAGAAAACATCAACCCAGAAATTTTCTCCATTCCCCATAATTACAAAGAAACCGACGTGGAGGCTTTAACCCTGCTGCTTGATCCGCATGCTGAAGATATGGACCTGGGCGAGGATAGGATAGCATTTATGGAATCCGGCAATACATTATACGGCATAAAAAATGAGAAAAATGAAGTATTGGCGAAACCACAATTCGTGACGATCACACCATATCATGATGATGTGGCCATCGCTACCCTACCGGAGGATGCTGCAGTTTTGATCGATCTGAACGGACAGATTATCGGTGGAGAACGTTACGATTACATTGATTTTTTTCTGCACAGGGATGCTTACCTTTTTTCAAAAAACGGAAAGACAAGTCTGATGGACAAGCAAGGAAAGCAGATTTGGCCGCATGCCTATGATCAGGTAGAAAGTTCGGGGCAGAAATATGCTATCGTTATGGAAGGTGAGCAGATGGGGATCATCGATCACAACGGCAATTCAGTTGTGCCGTTGGCTCCACGAGGTATCGACCAATGCGATCAGTACCATTACATCTCCGACACGGGAAATGGGCCAAAGGTATATACCATTGTGGATGAGAAGTTGGTATTTGAAGGGTATGACATCATCTTATTGACCGGAGAAAAGGATCTGTTCGTGGTATCCAAAGATGCCGACAGTTTTGGATTGGCCAACAAAAATGGTGAACTTATCCTCCCGATGGAATACAGCTATATCACTCCCTTTTCTAACGGTAGGGCATCAGTAATGAAAAACAATGCCGAAGATGAGTATTACATCAATACCAAAGGGGAACAAATTCTGGAAGATGACACAATTTAATATCAATACACTCAACAGGGGGCGTTTTATCTGGGTTCTTTTAGGGGGGCTGTTTCTGGTTGGCTTTGTGCTTGCCCAATTCCCACTTTCTGAGCTAACCAAAATTCTGACGCTATTGTTCTGCATACCCGTCCTGATGTGGCTTGCCGTTCGGTTAAACCGCTCCTCATCCGTTTGGGAAATCAAATCGAGTAACATTCGCATTACCAAAGAAAATAAGACGACTGAAATTCCGGTTGCCGATATCGCCTACGTGAAGAACCACATGCGTTCCGGTGGAAACCTCATTGTTCTCCATAGACATAGTAAATCAGGGCCTTTCCGGTTTTGGCGCAACAAACTTTTCATGGCAGATGACGATTTCGACAAACTCATCCCCAAGTTCCGGGAGCTGCAGATCGAAATCGTGTTGGGCTAAGCACCTGATGGATGACAATGCTAAATTTTATATATTTGGCATTATGAACTTAAAAACCAGCATTACCTTACTCTTATTGACTGTGACGTCCGTCATGGGTTTTGCGCAGCGCAAAACCTACTGGGATCAAAAGGTGGATTATGCCATGGAAATCGATGTGAACGAAAAAACGTTCCAGTACGATGGCAAAATGAAACTGAAATACAGCAACAATTCCGGTCAGGAATTGAATAAAGTCTATTTTCACCTCTACTTCAACGCTTTCCAACCGGGCAGCATGATGGATGAGCGATTAAAGAACATCGTTGACCCTGATGCCCGTATGGTTACTCGGTCTGGAACAAAGGAAAAACCTGTTGTTACCAGCCGGATCGCTACCCTTAGCCCACAACAGGTCGGCTATCAGAAAATCAAAACCGTGAAATACAATGGCGTGGATGTTCCTTTTAAAGAAGACGGGACCATCCTAGAGGTTAACCTACCGACAGCCATCAAAGATGCATCAACTGTAGAGTTTGACTTGACCTGGGAAGCACAGGTGCCGGAACAGATCCGCCGAAGCGGAAGAAACTCCAAAGAAGGCATCGCTTTTTCCATGACACAATGGTATCCTAAGATGGCACAATTCGATGAATTCGGATGGCACTTGGATGAATACATCGGCCGTGAATTTATAGCCCCTTTCGGAAACTTCGATGTTAAGATCCATATCAATAAGGATTATGTCATCGGATCTTCGGGAAAACTACAGAATCCTACCGAAGTGAAGGGTTATTTTAATAATGCAAAGATCAAAGCAAAAAATAACAAGGCTACATGGCACTATAAAGCAGAGAATATTCATGACTTTGCTTGGGCTGCAGATCCAAAGTTAGTGGTTGACTCTGCGAAAACTCAAACGGGCACCACCATTTACACGGTATACCTGCCAACTGACCAGGAAGTGATCGGAAATTGGAAAACTGCGCTGGGTATGGCGACTGAATTCTTCGACTTTACAGGTAAGCATTTTGGTCAATACCCTTGGTCAACTTATACGATCGTTCAGGGTGGAGACGGTGGGATGGAATATGGAACCGCAACGCTGATCACCGGCGGCCGTAATCTAAAGGGATTGGTAGGCGTCATTTTCCATGAAGCTGCACACTCTTGGTACCAGCACCTTTTCGGCATCAATGAAACCGTTGATGAATGGATGGACGAAGGTTTTACCAGTTATATCGAAGAACTAGCCTATCAGGAAATTTTCCTGAAGCCCAAAGTTCGCGAACTCAATCCAATAGGCATGGCCTATAACGGTTATTACCGTTTGGCAAAATCAGGAAAAGAGGAGCCTATGAGTCTGCTTGCAGATTATTACAACACGAATTTCGCATACAGTAATGAAGCGTACAATAAAGGCGCTGTACTGGCCGAACAATTAGGATACATTATCGGCAAGGAAAACCTGCAGAAAACATTCCTGACGTTTTACGACCAATGGAAATTCAAGCACCCCACTCCGAATGATTTTAAACGCGTAGCCGAACAGACTGCGGACATCAACCTGAAATGGTACTTCAACCTGTTCATCAACACCACGCGGACGATCGATTACGCTATTGGCGAAGTTTCCGATCAGCAGATCGAGATCAAGAACAAGTCCAACTTAGCGATGCCGATCGACTTACTGGTGGAGTATCAGGATGGTAGCCGGGAGCTGTTCTACATCCCTTTGCGTGAGATGCGGGGTGAAAAACCAGCTGAACAGTTTGACATTTATCAGGGCGTGAAACGTACGGTACTTCCGGACTGGTTCTGGACAAAGCCTAGCTATACCATTCCGGTCAGCAAACAGGTAAAAAAAGCTTGGATTGACCCGACTCAGCGTCTTGCAGACATCAACTACGAAGATAACGCATACGGTCAATAAACCGAATGAAGCGATAAAAAAATGGGATACTCGGTCGAGTATCCCATTTTTTTATGGCCAATTGAATAGATTATTTGTTCTTCAGGATTTCCTCCAACCGATTTTTCATTTCCTCTGTTTTTTGAACTTGGTCTTCGGCCAGATTCCGCGTTTCCCCTCGGTCGTCGGCGAGGTTATAGAGCTGATCCTTTGGGCTGTTTCCAAGTTCTATATTGGTCAACTTTGCCACGGCTTGCCCCTTGTTGGGTTTGATGTATTTAAAGGGTCCAGAGGTGAGGGAGAAAGTTCCCGATGATTTCACCAATTCCCCACGGCCTACCCTCTTTTTTCCTGCAAAGGCATCCCAGATGTTCTGACTGTCCATGTTCTGCGTGGCAGGCAATGCCACCTGAAAGTAATGGGCAAAGCTTGCCAAAAAATCAACTTGACTGACGAGGGCATCCGATACCTTTCCCTTTTCAATTCCCTTCGGCCAACTGATAATAAAAGGCACTCGGGTACCAGCTTCGAACGCGGAGTACTTACCGCCGCGCAATCCACCAAAGGGGTCGTGTCCATTTAATTCCGTAACAGCATCATCTTCATAACCGTCATCCAGGACAGGGCCATTGTCGCTCGTGAAGATAATGATGGTATTGTCATACACACCTTGATGCTTAAGTTCCTTCACCAGTTCGCCAACAGTATGGTCCAGTTGCAGAATCGCATCCCCACGATAGCCTAAGCCACTTTTCCCCTTGAACATGGTGGACGGCATACGTGGCACATGCGGTTCGGTTGCATGATAACTTAGGAAAAAAGGATTGCCTTGCTGTTCGCGTATAAATGCTTTGGCCTTGTCGACAAAGGTCAGGGTCACTTCCTCATCCACCCAGCGCGCACGCGTCCCTCCAGTCATCCATCCGATACGGCCAATTCCATTGACGATCGTTTGATTGTGTCCATGATCGGGTGTCGCTTTCATTTTCAGCAACTCGGGGTTTTCTGCTCCTGTGGGGTCATTCCCGACCTTCTCTACATAAGAAACGGTGATTGGATCATCCTGATCCAATCCGACAACCCAATGGTTGTCCATAAACACCGTCGGCACACGATCCGCGGTTGCGGGAAAAATATAGGACCGACCATAGCCAACCTCATTTGGTCCCGGAGTAATAGCTGCGTTCCAATTCTTCTCTACCTGATCACCCAAACCGAGGTGCCACTTACCAATGATCGCTGTCGCATATCCCTGATCCTGGAAGAGATCGGGAAGAGTGAATTGTGCAGTATCGATGATGAGTGCTGCGTCGCCAGGGAGCACGCCCGTTCCGGATTTCCGAAAGGGGTATTGCCCGGTCATCAACGCATAACGCGAAGGGGTACAGGTCGCGGCAACAGCATGCCCATTGGTAAATCGGATACCTTCCGCGGCGAGGTTATCGATATGTGGGGTATGTATTTTTGTTGCACCATAGGCGCCCACATCTCCATAGCCCAGATCATCCACATAGATCATCAGCACATTCGGCTTCTCTTGGCCGACCGATAAAAATGGAATAAAACAGCATAAGCTAAGAAAAGCCCTGAATGTAGAAAAGCCTGAAAATCGCATAAACAGTAAGGTTGAGTGAATAGACAAGATAAGACATTATCCTGTCTATGCCAAATTTGGACAGCACGCACATGGCGAACAATACCCTACTGTCAGAAAAGAAAAGCCATAACACAAAAGCGTTATGGCTTAAACTTATTTTAAAAGACTGATTGCACTGTATTTAGCGTGCTGTTAATAATAGGTATAACGTCTTACTCCAGCAATATGTCTGGCCAATCGCATCACCTGATGGGAATAGCCATATTCATTATCATACCAAACATAGATAATCGCGGTTTTCCCGTCATCAGAGACAATTGTTGCAGGCGCGTCAACAACTGAGGCAGCGGATGTCCCCACGATATCGGAAGAAACCAACTCGGAATTGTTCATGTAGCTGATCTGTTCCACTAGGTCCCCTTCCAAAGCAGCTTTCCGTAAGATTTCGTTCAATGATTCTACTGAGGTTCCCTTTTTCAATTCCAGGTTGAGGATAGCTAGGGAGCCATTTGGAACCGGAACACGGATGGCATTGGAGGTTAATTTCCCTGCCAATTGTGGAAGTACCTTAGCAACAGCTGAACCTGCCCCGGTTTCCGTAATCACCATATTCAAAGCCGCGGCACGACCCCGACGGGATTTCTTGTGCATGTTATCCACCAGATTCTGGTCATTCGTATACGAGTGGATCGTTTCTATGTGTCCTTTTTCAATACCCAATTCCGCCTCTAGCACAGCAAGCACTGGGGAAATTGCATTGGTCGTACAAGATGCAGCAGAGAAAATGTTATCCTTCTTCGTATCTACATCATTCTCATTCACCCCATATACAATATTAGGCACACCTTTGCCCGGCGCGGTCAATAGGGCCATTCCCGCTCCTTTGGATTGCAGGTGTCTCGCCAACTCCTTATCATCACGGAATGCACCGGTATTATCGATAACCAATGCATCATTGATATCGTACTGGGTATAATCAATTTCTTCAGGATTCTTTGCCGAGATGATATATACTGGGATGCCGTTCATGATCAATGCCCCTTTTTCCACATCAACACTGACTTCTCCATCAAAATTGCCATGAATAGAATCTTGGCGCAATAGGCTGGCACGCTTTTCCAAAGTTTTCTCATCTACCTGATCGCGCGTCACGATGGCGCGAAGGCGTAATTGTCTACCTGCCCCTGCTTTGCTTATCAGCTCACGAGCCAACAGGCGGCCGATACGACCAAAACCATAAAGCACTACATCCTTCGGTTTGAAACCCTGGTGAGCCGCTGCAGGCTCAAGTTCCTTTTTCACAAAAGCGAGAACATCATCATCTGCAACTCCTTCCTTCCGGATGTTTAGCGCTAGTTTTCCGATATCGATACGGGAAGGATTGATGCCCAATTCCTGGATAGCTTCCGCGGCTTTAAGGGTCTCCAAGATACTGAGCTCGGTACCCAAATAATCTTTCGATTGCTGATGGAGGTTGAGGATAAAACTCACTCTTCTGTCTATCAATTGGTTCCTGAAGAGTACCAGTTCAACGGATTGATTGTACCATAGATCGCTTACGATTTGAATAAGCTTTACACAGGCATTTTGATTTGTTTTGTAACTTTTGATCTGCCCCTCAAAAGTAGAATCTTGTGTCATATTGTTTATAATAGAATTTTGATGCAAACATAGCTAAATTATAATTCTCCGAACCCCTTATTTTAAGAAAAACGCAAAAAACATCCTTATAAATGTAGTTGTTTTTAGATATTGTCAAAAATACACCAAGCTAATTATGAATTATTCAAACATATATTATTCATTTGCTAAACGCTTTTTGCACTGAAAATGGAGGAATCCAGGTGGAATGATTCGAACGCTTCCTTAAAAACAGAAATTTTTCAATGCAGCTTATGGTTTCTTGCCAATTAGTTATTATATTAGATTAATCTAACTTACGTTCTAAACCTATCAATTTCACAGAGAGCGTCTTATTTTTGGTTACCATGGCTGCGAATTGCCTGGATTACTGCTTTGGCACATGCATTGGTAATTATATATGGTTAGGTTATTGAAAACGGAATCAACGTTAAGATTCAGGTTATATATTAGGTTAATTTGGAGAAGGGGCTGCCACAATCAGTCCCTTTATTCTTTTATTCGACAATGAACAGTTCCGAAGCAATCTGGTCGGCCAACAACTTCCCACTTGCCGTGAGTGTAATGATACCGGAAGATGCTTCCTGTACCTCGCCGTTATGGATATATGCTGCAAGTCCATGTAGCAATTCGTTGGTATAATCGGATCCGAATTCCTTTTCTACAAAGTGCTTATCCACGCCCCATTTCGTCCGTAAAGCGGTCATGATATACTCATTATAGCGATCATTCTTGGTGAGTTGTTCGGTTTCCAATTGAAGCTCATTGGCCAGTATACCTTTGATGTACAACGCATTGTTCGCCACATTCCACGATCGGGAATCTCCATTGAAGGAATGAGCGGATGGACCGATGCCAAGATAGGGTTTGCCCATCCAGTAGTTGCTGTTGTGCTTGGCATGTCGGCCCGGATAAGCAAAATTAGAGATTTCATATTGCTCATAGCCAGCGTTGGTCAGCGTATCAATCAGGAGCAGCATCTGATCGGCACTCTGCGCCTCATTCAAGGCTGGGGTTTTTCCCTTATTGATCATATGGTCAAGTGCTGTCTTCTTCTCCACGGTCATGGAGTAGGAAGAAATATGAGGGACCTGCAGATCGATCAGCTGCTGCATATTGCTTTTCCATTTCGCATTGGTCAGCAAAGGATAGCCATAGATCAGATCACAGGTTATATTTTCAAACCCCGCATCCTGCACCCGCATAATGGAGGATGTGGCTTCTTCGGCATTGTGCGCCCGATTCATCCACCGTAAATCCTCCTCAAAGAATGACTGAATACCAATACTGAATCGATTAATGGCTGTACCGCGCAAAGCCTGGACTTTCTTTTTGTGAAGATCATCGGGGTTAGCTTCCAAGGTAATTTCCGCATCGGTGCTGATATGAAAATGCTGAGAAACCTTATCGACTAAACCCTGTATTTCGTCAGCTTCCAAGATTGAGGGGGTACCTCCGCCGAAATAGATGGAATGCACGTCTTCGCTAAGGTACGCCGCACGCTTTTCAATCTCCAAGTGCATTGCTGCCAAGAGGTCCTCCCTGTATTTTAAGGAAGTGCTGAAGTGGAAGTCACAATAATGACATGCCTGCTTGCAGAATGGAATGTGGAAATAGATCATGGGTGCAAATATAAGTATAGATAAATTATGATAGAAATTAACGCTACATTAAGTTAACCATCTAATAATGTGTTATTTAATTAGTCAATATACTTATGTTGGCAAGAATTTGACAAACGGACAATTGAGAGAAATACAACATAAATAGTTAGAACACTTAGGTATGAAAAATCATCAGTATATTTCTACCATTCATAATTCGACAGGTAAGGTTTATAAACTTGCGATAATCAACTGAAAATGAAATAAGAAGGCTTATTATGATATCTGGATATCAAGAAGACTCAAGAGTGAGCAGAGAAGATCAAATTATCACACGGCTGAAAAACGGACACAGACATAAGGAATGAAGTGAAAATAGAGTTCCTCTTTTGAGCGATTTTAAGAATTTCTTGATAAAAAAGGACTTGAACCAAGGAAAGTTTATAGCAAGGTTACAGGAAAGTTGAGCGGCTATAGCATCAAAGGTCACAAAGCATCGGACATAGATCGAAAATTGACTGTTGGCAGAATAGATTCACTATTGCAGAATTCTGGACCAAACTTGAAAGAAGAAAAGCAAAATGTTAACAGAGGTTATAAGTTTAGAAGATAGTATTATGTCAAATCAAAAATCACTTACCAATCATCAATTAGGCATTGCGTTAGCATCTCTAATGGAAAACTTTGAAAAGAATCAAAAAC
Source organism: Sphingobacterium lactis (assembly GCF_011046555.1). NCBI lineage: Bacteria > Pseudomonadati > Bacteroidota > Sphingobacteriia > Sphingobacteriales > Sphingobacteriaceae > Sphingobacterium > Sphingobacterium lactis. Next base: position 1,067,370 of record NZ_CP049246.1, on the reverse strand, counting down.
AAACGTTACAAGAACAAAAGAAAATTCTTCAGAGTATATATGAGCTTGAAAAGCGTATAAATAATTCAATAACTAACTCAAAACTAGCTGTTGACTGTTCGGAGTTGAAGATGTATAATGCTGTAATTAGTAAAACTTCAGCTGATGCATCAAATCAACTAAATAAGGCTCTGAAAGGTTTTTTTCTGAATAAGTATTTGTTGCTGTTTTTTGGATTGCTGTTTTTGACATCTTGTTTTATGTGTTGGCTATCATTTGAATAAATAAAAAAAGCAATTCATAGTGACAAAAAATTTATTGTCAAAAATTTTGACAATAAATTTTTTGTCACTATATTTGTTTAAATATTTATTAAATGAACGAATTGACATTATATAATCCTGCATCATTGAGTGAAGACACCCTTATAGAGGGCTTTATTGTCAGAACTGAATTGTTCAAAGATATATTTGAAATAATTAGTAACACAGAATCGACTAACAATAAATCTCATATACTTATTCAAGGGCAAAGAGGTTTAGGAAAAACAACATTACTACTTCGATTAAAATATGAAATCGAGCGAGATAATAAATTAAGGAAAAGCATTTTGCCTGTATATTTTAGTGAAGAATCATATGATGTTAATAGCTTGGCAACTTTATGGGAGAAGTTATTAAAATATTTAGATGAATATTATAATACAGATGGTCTTTACTACAATAGCACTGAGGACTTTGTTGATAATGAGAATTATGAGGAACTATGTTTTAATTATTTAATAAATGTTATAAGGTCCAAAAACAAAAAAATAGTATTATTCTTTGATAATTTTGGAGAACTTTTTCTTGATATTCTTAAACAGAAAGATAAAGAGAGACTATATTCAATTTTGTTAAACTGCCCTTTAATTCAAGTCATAGGCTCTTCTGCTGTCGTTTTGGATAATTTCAAAATAAACGGTGAGAGATTTTTCGATTTATTTAATATTTTCTTCTTAAAAGGTTTAAATGCAAATGAAACATTGGAACTCATAAAAAAGTTGCAAGAGAATTGTTCCGCAGACTCAAAAATTAATCTGAATAAAAGCAAAGCAAAAATTGAAACTCTTTCTATTCTGACTGGGGGGGTAATCAGAACGATAATGATGTTATATCAAGTTTTGTTAGATGATCCTTACGGAAAAGCATTAGATGACCTAGAAAAAATTCTTGACAAGGTAACTCCTTTGTACAAACATAGAATAGAAGATTTACCGATTCAGCAAAGAAAAATTGTTGATGTAATTGCTAGAAAATGGGATGCTACTAGTGCTAAAGAAATTGCAAATGAAATAAGAGAAGATGGCAAAAGAATCTCTACAAAAATTGTTTCAGCTCAATTGAATCAATTGGAGAAAAATAATGTTATTGAAAAAAAATCAACTTCAAACAAGAATAACTTATATCAAATAAAAGAGAGATTTTTTAATATCTGGTACCTTATGAGAAACGGGGATCGAAGAGATAAAAAAAGAGTAGTTTGGCTAACTAAATTCTTAGAAATTTGGTATGATGATGAAGATAGTCAAGAAATTTTTATAAAGAAGCATATAAATGCAATTAGTTCTGGTAACTATATTCCATCATCGGCACTTCTTGTTTTTGAAGCTTTGGCAAATTCAGAAAAATTTAATCCTTTGAAACTGGATGATATTTTAAGGCATACGACAAAACTTTTCAACGATAATGAGGTAAAGCATTTATCAGACTTAGTAAATTCAAGAAAAATCACGGCTGCAATAACAAGGTATCAACAAAATAAGTTTGATGAAGCTATTAATATTTTGAATAGCATCAAAGAAAACGATACTAGTAAGCTTCTTATATTATCTCAGATTTATATAGAAACTGGCAAAGATAATTTAGCAATAGAACTCCTCAATCACATAATATATATTACTGATATAGATCTTATTTTTTTTGAAAAGATCTGTTTCTACTTTGATAAATTTGACCTGTTTTTTGAAGTATTGAATAGAAGTAAAGATTCACTCATTAAATCAAATGTTGAATATGTTATTGGGGAGGCATATTATGATCAGCAAATTTATAATAATGCTTACAACCATTTTGAAATAGCATATAAACTCGGAAATGTTGATGCCTATGGAAAAATGATCTCTTCTTTATTTAATCTTAGAGATTTTAAAAAAATGGAGGGATTATTATTAACTGGTTTCAACATGAGCATTGTTGATATTTCTGAGTTACTAAATTTCTATGCATTCTATGCTAAAGATAGTGATAAACTGAAAGAATATTTGATTTTGTCACCAAAGAATGGAGAATATTATCTGTATTTGTACTTACTTGATATAGGGATTACTGATGATGATAATAATACTAATCATGGAGAAGATAATAGCCAAGATGTAAGTAAGTTAGAACAATCTATAGATCTGTTTTTAAAAGAAAACAAAGGAAAAAAAATTCAAAGCAAAAATTTTATGCTTTGTGCATCGTTACTTTTATCTCATTATGTTGATTTATTAGGGGATTATTCAAAAGGTCTCAATCTTATTCAGCGAATTGAGGGAAAATCAGATCAAAACTTTTATCCCTTTTTAGTAATGAAGGCAATAGTATTGTTAGTTAATAATATTCTAGATAAAGAGTTAATTATGGACGTTTTAACTCTATGGAGAATTGATGATGATGATATAGAGAATATCAATACTTTAATGATTAATTTATTAGCGAAGTCGGAATATGAATTTCTATATGAGATTTTTAATCAAAATTCAGCAATCCTTAAGGAACGGTTTAAGCCAATTTATTATGCATTAATGAAATTATTAAACAATACATATCCTGATGAAATAATTAAAATGGGAGATGAATTGCGTATTCCAGTCGAGGAAATAATAGAAGATGTAACAAACTTAAAAGAAGTGTATAATATGAATAAGTAAAAATGATTAAAAAGAGGAAATGATAAATACGAGTGTTAAAAGACTTAAACAATTAACACTCGCAAACTTCATTGAAAGATGTATCTGAATAAAGTAAAAATGTTTTTGACGAAACAAACATACGTAAGATTGGGATTATATAGCAATATTTAATGTTAATTTTTTCTTTCATATATCTTTAGATAGGCTTGACCTAGCCTGTTTCCTTTAAGCCAATAGCGTTCAGTGTTAATTAATAGCCTATATATACATATGGGTAATACTAATCTGCAAAAAAAAATAGAAATGGCAGGTAACGGAAAAACAGGCGACAATCGTCGTCATGGATACGTCGGAGGACGTAGTCAATCTCATAATCCTAAAACTGGATTATGGACTAAGCGTGATACGCAAACTGGTCAATTTATGGATGTAAAAACATCTGGAGGGAAATTTAAAGGTATAAGAAAGGAAGATGATAATGGGTAGAATAATAAACTCATTACCTCATTTGGAAGGGGTATTAAGAAATGGAGATAAATTTAAAGTCGGATTCGGTGTCAAATCCTTATCAACTGAAGGTATTCATTACAGAGATCTAAATGAATTAATAAAAGGAAATATTAATGAATTATTAGTTAGAGGAAAAAAGGGGCCTTTAAGAGAGAATATTCATGGAAAGTTTGTAAGGAAACAACCTGAAAACAAAAAAGTAATCAATAAACATATTGAGTATACTAGAAAAGATGGTGTATTTATTCAGTACGATCGTGACTTTGAGGTCTGGGAAAAAGAGCTGCTTCATAAATTTGGGCTTAAATTAAAACGAGGAACTTCACCACAAGAAGAAGTTATTCTTTACTTTGATGAAATGGTGTTTGATTCTAATGATAATACGCTTTTATACAAAGCTAAGTCAGCGATGAACATTTGTATAATTTTGGGCGGATATTTTCAAATTTACGACGACAAATTAGAACCAATTATGAAAATAACTGCTACTCTGAATAGAAAAATCTTATCAAAGGGGACGGGGAATGTTCAAAGTAAGCTTGAGGATCTGAAAAAGGAATTTTTTGGAAATGGAATTAAATCAGATAATACTGGTAACAGTTATAGATTCTCAGTACTTCAAGAATTTAATGTAACTGACATTTATAATGGAGAAGGAGGCTTTAATGAGTATTTTCATTTTGAATTTTCAAATGACAATATAGTCATTCTTGAGAATCTTAGAAGTGGAAATGCGACATATATCTTCGACTTGAAGAAGTATGATAAAAATTTCGCATTAGATAAAACGAATGCAAAAAGGCATCCAGCTTTTTTAGCTAGAATTATTCATCACAATCTCGAAAATTGGAGGACAGTTTTGTTAACTTATTTGAAAAAGAAGGATGATAGTGATGAGGCATTACAAGTTTCATAAAATGATAAGGGGAGTTTTAGGCTCCCCTTATTTATTTAAAAATTTTGAAATCTGATCATACGAGGGAGTTTTCTCATTTGTTGTATAATAATAAATTTTGTTTGGGTAGTTCTCTAATTGATAAATAACTAATAAATATTCTGATTGTCGAATATTATCCTTGTTAATATTGTTTATGTTAGGTTTTAATTTAAAATTATATTTGTTGTGACTCTTAATAAGGTAATCGTTGAAAATCTTGTTAAGAATTTCATCCTCATTTTCAAAATAATTTTCTCTGATTAGATCATATATTAAAGCAAATGCGAACGGATCATTTTCCTGAGGAGTTCTTTGTTCTAAAGTAATTTTTAGATTACTATCTTCAATTGTCTCAATTGTAAAGTTAGCTCTATCTAAATCAGAAATAATGTTTTTCTTATTAAAAAACTCAGTTAAAACTCTCCCAACTTTAACAAAATCGCTTTCAGATAAATCTTCTGTACTTTTTTGTGAGTCAATTTTATATGATTTCAGAAACAGTAATAATTCCTCAATATCAATTATAATATTATTGTTTTTAAACCCTTTTGTAATAAATTCTAATAGTGTCATAATTTGCTCTAATTGTTAATAGTGTTAATATATCAAAATATTTATAAAGCGTAGTCGTGTAGTCACGTAGTGGGATTCTTTTCAAACTTTTCCTAAGAATTTATAATCCTATTGTCAAAATACTTAGAAACTTCTATGTTTTCTATTTGTTACTTTAAAACTACAACTGGCTGATTTTTAATGCAATTGCGTATTCTCGGTGCCCGCTCAGTTTTTGTTTGGCAAAGGTAAGGCTATTTAGTAGATGGATTGATAAAAATTTATAGACATCAAATTTATTAGATAATCAAAAATAACCAAAAGTGATTTACAAACGGCTAAGCTTGTTAGCTTGGTAAATGATAAAATTATAGATTATTAAGAAGACTAATTTGGATGAATCACGTTTAGGCGGCTTGGCCAATCCCTTGTGCCTATGGCATGTATTAGGGACAGGTCCGCCACATCGCAGGCCACTACAAAAGACCTGCGCCAGCGTTGTGCGGCTGGATCTGTGCGGTGGATCTCTTGAGCCTTCTGCCTCCCTCTTTTAAATCAACCACAACGTGGCGATGCAGAAAAAACTCTTGACCACGCTATATGGCGCTCTGGAAGACCGGTGTGGACTTCGACGAGGAACATGTATGGATAGGCCAGAAAAGGAAGAGAGTGGAGAACGGGGATATTGTTGGTAAAAAAAGTGTGCCGATTGATAAATCGGCACTACACAAGGTAAACCGAACCGGTGAACCGATCCCTGTTTCCTCAACTTAGATAAAGTTAAAAAAAATAGACGAATTTATTTGTATTTGTTCATACTACCTTGTGCCGGCGAGGTGATTAGGCATTTTGGGTTTGAGTATTGGAAAAATATACTGGCGCAAGAGTTTTCATTTCACATAATAAATTCCCTTTCCAAAAATTGACTTAATTATTCCCCCTTACTACCATTCGCGAACAAATAATCCCGGATAGTCCACCACCAGCCCTTCCTCATCAATTGTGATATGCGCCTGAAAATCTTTTGGCACATTAGCATATCGAACAGTTTCTTTGTCCAGCTTAACATAGCTTTGTTGAACGCGTGATAGTTCCTTATGGACTACATCGATATACATTACTTCGATGGGCTCTTCTTCCCCCAATTGGAGATTCAATTGCTGAATAGGTAGGCTATTGGTAAAGGGTGTTAAGGAAATATCGATAAATTTCAGGTTTTCGAATTCCGATCTTTCCTGACCATTGATGCTCCATTTGCCATGGATAAACTGACCTTCGACCACCCAATCAACGGCATTCACCATCGCATGCAATTGAAAGGATCTCAAATTCCACTGCAAATCTGTTATGACCTGGTATTGCAAAAGCCAGTGGTTATCGTCTTTCAGTCCAATAACGGTGGATTGGAAGATATTCAGCTCGGCTTCCTTTTTCCACTGCATATATTCGAGTGATTCGTAATAGGTGCTTTTCCAAATGATTGTTTTCATAGTTTATGTGCTTTTCAATACGGAAGATAGGAGCTCCTCATGACAGCGTCTGTCAGGAGTTAAACAGCAGATCCTTTGCTCACAAAAACAAGATAAAAACTTAATAAATAATTAACAATCATAGCTTTATATTTATTCAAATTCCTAAAGCGATGTATCTTGATCTGAGACAGTGGTTAAATCTTATAGAATACCGATTACTGTTTTCCGGGGATTACTTTAAGGAGCGGTAAGGAATCTTTTATCTTCTGTAATTAGTAAAGAGTTGTAACAAATAACCTGATTGCCATGATAGTGGAGACCATGTCGGATAGCGAGATTGCCATGCAACTGGCATATGATTATCCCGAAGTCATCTATAAAGCTTCACGAAAATCCGAAGTGATCAATAAATTCCGTCGGCAAATTATTAAGGGTGGAAAATTCCCGATGAGTTCTGCCCCCATTACGATTCGCACTTCCCGACGCAACACCTGGATTGTCATCTACAGGGCTTACAAAAAGCGAGATAAAAATTATAAAATCGAACAAGAGACTACCTTTATCTGTGTAGGTCAGTTTACTAAGGGAATGTATGCATTTATGCGAAGCGATGTGTATGACCGAGATGGTCAACGGAAGGAATCTGGCATATCAATTTTTGCGCCTCATTTTTTCCGTCGTTATAAACAACGTTTCGATGTACCGAAGACGGGGATTGATCTTATCGGCCAATACTTCATCAAGAATTACAACCTATATAGGGACAATCAATTTGCAGAGGAGCATGGCGAATCAATTTCAGGGCGGAGGATATTTGCAACAAGTGAAGAAGGAGTAGCCTTAGGTATCATGAAGTCCGAATCGGTAATGCTTTTCAGGACCTATATCAGTTACGAAATGATGAAGGGTAAACAGATCCCGGAGTTTATGGACAGGGAAATCCGAAGGGAGGAATACATGAAGCATCAATTATTGGGTCACAGCGTGCCCATGAACAATCAGGAGTTCGCCATGCACCTGGAGTTTACAATCCGTGACGGTTGGACCACTAAGCAAGCCTATTTGATTCCTGAATTCTATGAGCCCCTGCGGAATATAAGTGAAGATCTTTGCCTCGACAAAAATGGAGAGTTGGACCCCAAATCCAGAAAACTGGCAGAGGCACGAACAATTAACTTAGCCCAGGCAATGGAAAAAAACTTCCAAATTGGATTCTTCCATAAAAATGTCTTAACCTTGAATCAATGGGGCACACAAAAGCCAAAGGTGAACGAGCAGGCCAATCAGACCCAGCATACTCTTAAAATAGTTTTTATAAACAAATAGTAAACAGCAATTCTCGCAGTCCTGATATAGCACCTTAATGTTATGTTTTTGTTAAACAGTTGTTATTCTTAAAATATTTAATATTTTAGATTATATTTTATCCACAACAAGTAAAAAGTAACAAAAAATGACCAATATTAAAGAGCGCGTATTATTAATTGCAGAGGCTAAAGGAATTCAAAAGGTAGACTTTTTTAAAGGATTAGAACTTTCCTATGCCAATTTCAAGGGTGTTCAGAAGAATTCGGCTCTGGGCTCGGACGCAATAGCTACTATTTTATCCAACTATCCAGATGTAAACCCCGAGTGGTTGGTCATCGGTATCGGTGAGATGTTTAAATCCGAACATGGTGAATTTGATGGTGTCGCCATTACCCTACCTTCCAAAATTGACTCCCATGTGGAAAGTAGAACCATTTATACGGCACTTGAAAAAGTGATCAATGCGCAACAAGCAACCATCCAATCCCAAGAGATCACCATTTCTGCCCTAACGGATCGCATAGACCTCTTGGAGAAGAAAAAAAGTAAGAAGAAAAAGCGTTAATTGCACCACAAGTTATGAAAAGATTCCTGTTGTTTTTTTTGAGCTGTTCCTATGTTGTGTTGGCCATGGGCCAAGGTCAAAACCCCTTGCGCGCATTTTACAATGCGGATAGCAGCAGGATCGGCTACAAAGATATGCACGGGAAAATTGTCATTCCGGCCACGATCAATGCCAATTTTGGGATGCCGGAAAAGTTCACGGACTTGGTGTCCGTAATCGATATGGATTCCGAAGCAAGCGATAGTTATTTCATGAATGCACAGGGCAGAAAATTTGGGCGCGACAGTCTGCATTTCTTCGACAACACTCCTGACTGCGAACAGGAGGGGTTTATCAGGTTTCATGACCGAAATACGGACTTGGTCGGTTTTTTCAATGCAGCTGGTAGCGAGCAGGTTCCGGCGATGTACAGTGCAGTCACCCCGATGCATAATGGCATGTTCGTCGCGTTAAAAGGTGCAAAAAAACAATATGATGGGGATGATAAGGAACATTATTCTTGGTCCGGTGGCAAACAAATGTTAGTGAGTGCAAACAATGAAGTGCTAATAAATGATTTCCCCTATCTGGGAGAGGTAAACTATTATGCCATGGACATATCGGAAGCTCCTCATGTCGGTCCGGAATGGGTCAGCTTGAAAGGGGAGAACGGTAAGTATTATAATTTTATCCACTACGAAAAGGAATTCAAGCATCTCCTGAACGACTTGCTTCAGCAAGGCATAAATAAACAAACAATGGCTTCGCATTGTGCCGATAGCATCGTTTCTTGGAACGAGGATAAACAGGAATGGATCTTTACGGCTAGCTCACAATTTCTGGATCAGCATATGACGAAATTAGAAAACCTATTCCAGAAAATTCGGGACGGACAATCGTTATCTACACAAACGATGATTTCCCAGGGCGGTTTCAACAACTTTATTTTTGACTCCCCCGCATACCATCAATACCTGGATAACTGTGGACAAACCAATGATTTCCGCTACCCAACAATGATCGTCTATTTCGGGCCTGAGGAAGGTGGAGACCCACAGCAACAGTCTGCCGAATTTCTACGTACCGCACAGGGCTACAAATTGCACATGGTTACTTTCAGCAAAAAGTGACACCCCAACAACCCTTCTCAGCATTAAGTTCACTACCTTTAGTCAGGATAGACTAAAACAGTATCATGATTATTAGACAAGGAAAACAGGATGAAGCTGGAGCCATTGCTGCCCATCTCTTATTGGCCATGGAAGATATTGCTTACCTGTTCATTGGTGCCGAAGATAAATCCCTGGCCTTACGTTTTTTAGAAACACTCGTCGCTCAACAGGGCAACCAATATTCCTACGATAACAATTGGGTTGTTGAGGAAAATGGACACGTGGTAGCAACCGCGTTGGTTTACGACGGATCTCAACTCCACGAATTGCGCAAGCCTGTTGCTGCCTTGGTTCAAGACGCTTATGGCAAGGATTTCAATCCCGAAGATGAGACCCAGGGCGGGGAGTATTATATAGACTGTATCGGTGTAAGTCCTGATCAGCAGGGAAAAGGAATAGGTTCCAAGATATTGCACCACTTGATCGATGAGTATGTGGAAAAAAGAGGTGCAACTTTAGGGCTTTTGGTGGACGACGACAATCCAAATGCCAAGCGACTTTACGAACGACTGGGTTTCAAAGTAGTTGGTGAAAAATGGTTGATGGGCAAACATCTGGAACATCTGCAACGCAGTCCTGCAGATTAAGTTTTTGTTAAAAGGTCTTTTTGGATAAGTGAGGGATTGATTTCTTATTAATTTTACCCTTTCAAAAATCGACCTATGAAAATCGTAAAAATCATCCTGTTGCTGATTAGCAGCGTTTCACTACACATGCACAGTTATGCGCAAGACACCGTAATCTATGCCCATCGGGGGTTCCGGGGATTGATGCCCGAAAACAGCATCCCCGCCATGAAAAATGCATTGCACCATGGCGCCGATATCCTGGAAATGGACATTGCGATCACCAAGGATAAACAAGCGGTGATATCCCATGATCCGTGGTTGGACCCTTTGATCACATTGGATGCCCAAGGCAGCGCCATAACAAATACCAAGGACAAACCGATACAAGATTATACATATGCGGAAATAAAAAGCTTTGATGTCGGATCCAAACAGCATCCCGACTTCCCTAAGCAGCAGAACTTTCCAACTTACATTCCTCGGTTGGCCGACCTAATCGATTCCGTTGAGCACTATGTGCAGGAAAAAGGACTCCCGAAACCCTGGTACAGCATCGAGACAAAGACTTCACCAAAACGGGATCATAAAGTGACTCCTGCACCGGAGGAATTTGTCCGCATTCTCATGGACGTCGTCATTTCCAAAGGAATTGGTGATCGCGTGATCATCCAATCTTTTGACGAGCGGACCTTGGAAATAGTCCATAGCAAATTCCCCAAAGTAAAAACCATGCTGAACGTCAGTAAAGGTACCTTGGAGGAAAATTTGGCGAGATTAACGTTTAAATTGGATTACTACGCACCAATACCGGCGTTGATCGATGCAGCATTGGTTCAGCAATGCGCCGAGAAAGGCATTAAACTGTTGTGCGGAAATACCAATAATAAAGCAGAAATTGATCGGGTATTGAAATTGGGTGTCAAGGAATACTGCACCGATTACCCTTATGCCGATCTTCCCTAATCTAATGCCATCGAATAAAGCAGAAAAACGACCTCAAAACGGTCGTTTTTTTAGTTTCAACCGATTACTAAAACTTTAGCTAAAACCTTTTTCTATTTCCTTAACCAATTTTTAATCCTTTTTTATTACATTTGGTTTAACCTACATTTCAACCTAAAAAGAAGCATATTTCATGACCATTTCTAGTTGGGTATGGGTAAACACTAAATTATAAACTAAACTTATCACTGAAAATATGTTCAAGAGCAATCTTTCGAGACTACGTTCTGCCTGGCGTCGGGGGAAAATGGCATTGCCCGTTGTCTTATTCTGCATCTCTGGCCAAGCGGTTACGGCCCAACAGACCGAGGTAGATTATGTGAACCCGTATATGGGTAATATTTCCCACCTATTGGTACCCACCTACCCTACGGTTCACCTGCCCAATTCATTGTTGAGGGTATATCCCGAAAGGGCTGATTATACCTCGGATCAATTAAAGGGTCTTCCATTGATCGTTACGAGCCACCGCGGTAGTTCGGCATTCAATCTGAGTCCGATCAGCGCCGGAAGTCGCGAATTAGCGCCCGTCCTGCAATACAGCTATGATCAGGAGCAAATTAAACCCTACACCTACTCGGTATATTTGGATCGCGATGAGATCCAGGTAGACTACGCTGTTTCTCACCAAGCGGCAATCTATGCGCTTCGCTTTGAAAAGCCCGGCAACCCACAATTGATTTTCAATACCAAAAAGGGCGATCTGACCTGGGATGGCAAAGGACTGTCGGGAAGCCAGGATATTGGCAACAACACCAAAGTTTACCTTTATGCGGAATTTGATAAGCAGCCCCAATCCATCGATCAGGTTAAGGACGGAAAATTGACGAAGAGCAAAGCTGTTTCTGGCGATCAGGCCAATCTTGTACTTTCTTTCGCAGGAGATGCAAAGGATCTCAAGGTACGCTATGGCATTTCCTTTATTGACGCAAAACAGGCCAAAGCCAATTTACAGCGTGAAATAAAACATTATGATATTGCGAAAGTAAAATCAGAAGGGAAATCCATCTGGAATGCAGCATTGGGCAAGCTGAAGGTGGAAGGCACCAATGAAACGGACAAACACATCTTCTATACGTCCCTATACCGCACCTTTGAAAGACCGGTGAACATCTCTGAAGGGGGGCGGTATTTCTCCGCATTTGACGGGAAGGTCCATAACGATGGCGGCAAGCCATTCTTCACGGATGATTGGATTTGGGACTCCTACCGTGCGCATCACCCGCTCAATGTGCTGATCGACACGGAAAAGGAAGGTAATATCTTACAGTCCTTTGTCCGCATGTCCGAACAGATGGATAATTTCTGGCTGCCTACCTTTCCGGAGATCAATGGCGATAGCCGCCGGATGAACTCCAACCACGGTGTTGCGGCAATTCTGGATGCCTACGAAAAGGGAGTTCGGAATTTTGACATCGAGGAAGCCTACCGTGCTGCCAAAGGAGGTATTACGGAAAAAACGTTGGCACCATGGTCGGGCAAAGCTGCCGGCAAAATGGACCAATTTTTCAAGGAAAAGGGCTATATCCCAGCATTATATCCTGGTGAAAAAGAAATCTACCCAGAGGTCCATCACTTCGAAAAACGACAACCCATTGCCGTTACCCTAGGAACCTCGTATGACCTGTGGTGTTTGGCCCAATTAGCCAAACATTTAGGCAAAATGGACGACTACGATAAATTCATGAAGCAATCTTTCAACTATAGAAATGTATTCAATGAGCAGACGAAATTCTTCCATCCAAAGGATGAAGCTGGCAAATTCATCGAACCATTCGATTATGTCTTTTCTGGAGGACAGGGTGCGCGTGAATATTATGGGGAAAACAATGCCTGGATCTATCGTTGGGACGTGCAACACAACATCCCTGATCTGATCAACTTGATGGGAGGAGACGAGCAATTTGTCCATTACTTGGATGAGATGTTCATCCAACCTTTGGGAAAATCGAAATTTGACTTCTACCAGCAGTTGCCAGACCATACCGGAAATGTCGGTCAGTTCTCGATGGCCAATGAACCATCTCTGCATATCCCTTACCTGTACAATTACGCAGGTCAACCGTGGATGACCCAGAAACGCATCAAAACATTGATCAAACAATGGTTCCGCAACGACCTGATGGGTGTACCGGGCGATGAAGACGGCGGAGGCCTTTCCTCATTCGTTGTATTTTCCCAATTGGGTTTTTATCCTGTCACACCGGGTTCACCAGTATATAGCATTGGTTCCCCGTTCTTTGAAAAATCGACCATCTCACTTTCTAATGGCAAAACCTTCACCGTAATTGCCAAAGGGGCATCCGATACCAATAAGTACATTCAATCGGCAAGCCTGAACGGACGTGAACTCAACAAGCCACAGATTTCCCATGCAGATATCCTGCAGGGAGGGACACTTGAGTTTGTCATGGGGCCGAAGGCGAACCGCAACTGGGGAACCACAAAATAAGAATTAGGACAATTTTTTCATGATTTAGCACATGCAATCGGGGTCGGTTTTACCGCCCCCTTTTGTTTTGGCAAAGATTGCCGATATGGTGATTTTAACCCAATAACTTCTCCGTAGTTATATACTTCATCACAATTTGGGTTGCACCGGAACGCTGTTGAACATATCTTTTCGCGGCATCGCTCGCAATCCTGACCTTTCCGCTATCCTGAAGGGCATGGAAAACATCTTCCAGCTCCTGAGCAGTAGAAATGGAGAATCCCGCTCCCAGCTCGATCAGATCCACCGCCTCCTGAAACTTTTCGTATTTGGGCCCGAAAATCACCGGCATACCGTAGGTTGCCGCTTCTAGGGTATTGTGTATTCCGGCGCCAAACCCACCACCGATATAGGCAATCCGACCGTAATGGTAAAGGGAAGACAGCATCCCGATATTATCGATCAGTAATACGCTGGCTTCAACAATCTGCGTGGTTGTATAGCTGCTGAATGCTGAATACAAAAGTGCATCGGGGAAAAGACGTTTTAATTGCTGGATATGTTCGGCATGGATTTCATGGGGAGCAATCACCACCTTCCAATCGGCATGTTTTGCCAACAAAGCATGCAGGAGCTCTTCATCGGCTGGCCAGGTACTTCCGGCAACCAATGTAGGATGGTGGCCGACAAATTGCTGCACTGCGGGGATGTCCCGATGCTGTCTAGGCAATTCCACCACCCGATCAAAGCGGGTATCGCCGGCAAGACCGGCATTCGTGATCCCGATCCATTTCAACATGTTGACACTCTCGGTGTTCTGCGTGAAGAAAAATGAAACGTCCTTCAATATGGATCTGTAAAACCCGCCATAATTCTTAAAGAACAGTTGCTCTTCCCTAAAGATGGCCGAAATCATCAATAAACGGATCTTTCTTTTCCGGAGTTCACGGAAATAATGGTACCAATATTCATATTTGGTAAACACGGCAAATTTGGGCTGGATGAGGTCCAGTAATCGCCGCGCATTACTGGCTGTGTCTTCTGGCAAATAGAATACGTGATCCGCTAAGGGCGTATTTTTTCGGATCTCATAGCCCGAAGGCGAAAAAAAAGTTACAATTATTTTTTCCGACGGATAGTGCTGTTTTATCTGCTCCATAACGGACCTTCCCTGCTCAAATTCACCGAGGGACGCAAAGTGGAACCAAATGTATTTCTGGTTGGGTTCAACCGTTTGCTCTATGTGCTTGAAGATATCCTTCCGGCCGTCGACCCATAGCTTGGCCTTCGCGTGGAATGGTGCAAGCAACCGCAGCAGTGCACCGTATAGAAATATCCCCAAATCGTAAAGTAAACGCATGATGTTAAAATAATACTTATCTTCGTCAAAGATATTTAAACCTTTTTAAATTCATAATTGTGCAGGAAAACAAGCGCAAACGAATACTGATCACTGGAGCTGCAGGTTTCTTAGGTTCTCACCTATGCGACCGCTTTATTGATGAAGGTTTTCATGTCATCGGAATGGATAACCTCGTGACCGGTGACCTGCAGAATATCGAGCATCTCTTTCACCTGCCGAACTTTGAGTTTTACCATCATGATGTCTCCAAGTTTGTCCACGTACCGGGAGAACTGCATTATATCCTGCACTTCGCCTCACCTGCCAGTCCCATCGATTACCTGAAGATACCCATTCAGACGCTGAAAGTCGGTTCCTTGGGAACACATAACCTATTGGGCCTGGCCAAAAGTAAAAAGGCACGCATCTTGGTGGCCTCTACGTCTGAAGTATATGGCGATCCGCTGGTTTCCCCACAGGATGAGGAATATTGGGGAAATGTCAATCCGGTTGGCCCACGTGGCGTCTACGATGAAGCCAAGCGCTTTCAGGAGGCCATGACCATGGCCTACCATAATTTCCATGGCCTGGAGACCCGTATCGCTCGAATCTTCAACACATTTGGTCCACGCATGCGCCTGCAGGATGGGCGTGCATTGCCCACCTTCATCGCACAAGCGCTGCAAGGCCATGACCTGACCGTCTATGGCGATGGCACGCAGACACGCTCCTTTATCTTCGTTTCCGATCAGGTAGAGGGCATCTGCAAATTGTTGTTCAGCGATTACCACCTTCCGGTCAATATTGGAAATCCCGAAGAGATGAATCTTTTGGATGCGGCCAAGGAAATCATTCAGCTGACGGAAAGTACGTCAAAGATTATTTTCCAACCCTTACCGATCGACGACCCAAAACAGCGCCGTCCGGACATTCGCAGGGCAAAGGAAATCTTGCAGTGGGAACCCAAGGTGTCGCGGAGAGATGGCCTATTGGAAACAATAGCTTATTACAAGACATTATTCAACAAAACAGAAAATAAATAGCATATCATATGAGCAAAATATTAGTAACCGGAGGAACAGGATTTATCGGATCCCATACCGTAGTAGAATTGCACAATGCAGGTTATACACCTGTCATTATCGATAACTTGTCCAACTCCTCTGTTAAGATTCTCGATCAGATTGAAAAGATTATCGGTGTAAGACCCGAGTTCCATGAATTCGATCTATGTGATACCGAAAAGGTGAACGCTTTTGTTGCCGCAAATCCAGATATCAAGGGAATCATCCACTTTGCTGCATCGAAAGCAGTGGGCGAATCCGTTCAGAATCCGTTAAAATATTACCATAACAACTTCTTCTCGTTGATCAACCTATTGGAGGCATACCGTGAAAAGCCGATCAATTTCGTGTTCTCTTCAAGCTGTACCGTCTACGGAGAACCTGACACCCTTCCTGTGACGGAGTCCGCTCCAGTAAAGAAAGCGACCTCCCCGTACGGAAACACCAAGCAGATTGCAGAAGAAATATTGGAAGAAACCGCTCAAGCAGCGAAAAACTACAACATCATTGCACTGCGCTACTTCAATCCTGTAGGTGCGCACAGCTCAGCGATGATCGGCGAATTGCCAATCGGCGTACCGCAGAACCTGTTGCCATTTATTACGCAGACAGCAATCGGTAAGCGTGAGAAAGTTACGGTATTCGGTGCTGATTACGATACACCGGATGGATCCGCAATCCGCGATTACATTCATGTCGTTGACTTAGCTAAAGCACACGTCGCTGCAATAAAATTATTGGAAAAAGGTAACCCTGCCGGAAATTACGATGTATTCAATGTGGGTACAGGAAATGGATATTCCGTATTGGAGGCAATTTCGGCATTCGAGAAAGCATCTGGTCAGAAATTGAATTATGCCATCGGTCCACGTCGTGAAGGCGATATCGTGAAGGTATGGGGCGATGTCACAAAATCCACCAAAGAATTGGGCTGGACCGCCGAGCTGGGCATTGACGAAATGATGTCCTCAGCATGGGCTTGGGAAAAATATTTGAAGGACAATCCCATTGAGTAGTGAGATGTGAGGTATAAGTATTGAGATTTGAGATGTGAGATTTGAGATAGTAAGGCGGCTATTGGAGGAGTATGATAAAAATCCTTAAGATAATTGGGCTTTAAATCTCTTTGAGATGTGAGATATTAAGGCGGCTATTTTTTTGGCCGCCTTTTTATATATCATATTCTTTGATAATGAGATTTTCCTGTCTGCTTATAACAGTTTGATTAATCTTATTTCTTTGTATTCGCTTCGTTGTTTACCCGTTGGAATACCTGTTCATTGAATTTGAAGGATGGGGTCATCCAGTACAGGAGGATAATTCGGGAATACCGGTTATTGAATGGCGCCAGGATCAAAGTCACGGCTAGGGCGACAATGACATAGAGCCAAGGGCTTTCCAAGTTTCCTGTCAATACATAGGTGGCCACACAGGCGGCGATCAGTTCAGCCACGCTCATGGCATAGCTTACGTACATGGCTACGTAGAAATAACCCGGTTCCTTCTCGAATTTCAGGTCACATGCCGGGCATCTCACCAACATTTTCTGCGATTTAAAGCTAAATAATGGCGCGGCAAACATATTCCCTGTTCTACATCTTGGGCATTTCCCATCAATTGCGCTCTTTAATTCCGAAGGTATTGTATAGTGTGTATCCATTTTTAATTTTGCTTCCATTGTGATCTCCTAAATTCTTCGGGTGTCATCCCGACTATTTTCTTAAAAAATTTCGTGAAATATGAGTTGTCATTGAAATTCAGTTCATAGGCAACCTGCGATACTGTCCAGTCCGGTAGAATGAGCAACCGCTTTGCTTCCAATAAAATCCGATTCCGAATGACCTCCCCTGCCTGCTGTCCCAGATATTCCTTGCAAACGGAATTCAGGTGGTTCGGTGTTACGAAAAGCAATTCTGCATATTCCTTAGGCAGGTGCAACGCTTTATAATGTTGGTCCACCAACGATTTAAAGTTCTTGATCAACACCATGTGGTAATCAATTGTCTTGTTGGAATGGCTCGGCCGGTAGGCTTGGTCCAACTTCAACAGGATGTATAACAATAACGACCGCTTGACATCTATACCCACCGCTTGCGTGTTCAGATCAATCAGTTGATGCAGCAGTGAGGTGACCTCACGGACCACGACCTCATCCAAATCAAAGACACCCGTCTGTAAAGTAGAGAACAGATTGAGGTTCTCGATATAATCGGGCTGTAGCAACAAGGATTTAAAATAATCGATATCAAAGTTCACGATAAATCCTGTTATGTTATCCTCGAACATCCATGTATGCACTTGCCCCGGCCCCATGAAATACACCTGCCCGCGGCTTATCTGATATTCCCGAAAGTCTATCTCATGTTTTCCCCCTCCGGAAAGAAATAACACCATTTGGTAGAAATTGTGCCGATGAGGAAAAACAAGGTTATTATTCTTGCCCAAATATATCTCCAAGCGATCTGCCAAAAAATGCTTATCCTCCTGATAGGAAACCGTACATTGCTCTAAAACAGGTATCTTGTTCATACACTACAAAGGTAGACAATAACTACCACGGATCATGGTATAAAAAAGCTTATCAATGGTGTTATTTACTTTTGAATTTTATATCATCGGGAATATCGCATGAAATAGTACCATTTGTAAACAAGGGCATGGTACCAATTGTATAATATACGTGCAATCCCTATCTTTATACTATGTCATTACATAAAGACCTCGAACTCAAAGAAGCTGTCTTAAATCTACCGGACAAAGAAAAGGACAAGTTACTTGTCAGGCTGATCAGCAAGGACAAGATGCTGTTGAAACAGCTTCACTATGAGCTTTTGGAGGATGAAACCGATCTTGAGGATCGAATTACGGATCTGAAGGATCGTTTGGAGAACCTATTTGAACAACAGGTGGGGAAGATCAAGAATATCCCAATGTATTCGAATTATAAAAATTTGAGCAGTGTCCTTCGGCAGGCCAGCGGCATGGTCAATGAACATGAAAAAATCACGAAGGATAAGTTTTCCGTTGTGGAATGTCGACTGATCATTCTCGATGAGGCATTCACCCGGTATCCCGCTCTCTTTGGTCCTTCGGCATTGTCGCCAGCTTTTAAATTGCACAAATACATGGCTGCCCGATTGAAGAATGCCGTGAAGAGCTTCGAAAAATTGCATGAGGATCTGCAGTTTGACCTGAATGCCCTGATGAAAAGTGTTCTTTCCTTTGCGGCAGACCATCGTTTGGACCATGAATTGTAATATCGTTTTGTGGCTTTCGAAACGGCAGGGAATTTCCATCGGGAATTAAAAAACGAATAGCTTCAAAATTTCTTAAATTTGCAAAAATCATTTCGCGTGAATATCCAAGAACTATTAGAAAAATACAGCCTTTCCGAACACGTAAAACAATTAGCGGCGAGCCTCCAATCAGGAAAGCCAAAAATCCAACTGAAAGGACTGGTAGGTTCATCGGATGCGATGATTGCTGCCGCATGCTACTTGCGGGAGAAAAAACTGAATGTGTTTATTCTGCCGACCCATGAGGATGCATCCTTCTTCCTCAGTGACCTGGAGAGTCTTTTTGATAACCAAGTCCTCTTCTTCCCGGCATCCTACCGCAAAGCTTTTGAATTTACCCTATTGGACAGTGCGCACGTCCTACAACGTGCCGAAACCCTCAGCTCGCTGAGCCGACAGTCGGATTTACCGCGGGTGGTCGTCACTTATCCCGAAGCCATCTCCGAAAAGGTGATCAACAAACAGGATCTTGAAAAAAATACGCTCGAGATCCGTGTCAACACAAAACTGAGCATTGACTTCATCAATGAATTTTTATACGAGTACGATTTTGAACGTGTCGATTTTGTCTATGAACCCGGTCAATTTGCCATCCGTGGCGGAATCGTCGACATTTTCTCTTTTTCCAATGACCTGCCTTATCGGGTAGAATTCTTTGGTGATGAAATCGAAAGCATCCGAACATTTGATATTGAAACCCAATTATCGGTAGCAAAGATCAACTCGGTGACCATTGTGCCCAATGTCCAGGCTAAATTCCTATCCAATAATCACATCTCCTTATTGGAATACATCGATGATGATTCGGTGATCTGGATCAAGGATGTTCAGTTCACATTCGATATTATTAAAGAAGGGTATAAAAAGGCTTCCCAGTTCTGGAAAGCCCTGACCGAAAAGGACATACAGGCAAATCCAGATTGGGTGGATCCCAGATTCACCTTTACCGACGATAAGAATTTCAACGCCATGCTGTTCGAATTTCCGATCGTCGAATTCGGCAAGCAGTTTTTCTACAATGCAGATGAGGTACTGAGCTTTGATACCCACCCGCAACCATCGTTCAATAAGGATTTCAACCTATTGATCCATAACCTGAAGGAAAATGAGAAGCATGGAATTCATAATTACATCTTTTCAGACTCCACCAAGCAGGTCGAGCGGATCTATGCGATCCTGGACGACCTGGATAAAACTGTAACCTTTACCCCAATCTACAAAGCATTGCGGGAAGGGTTTAGGGATGACAGCCTGAAAATGGCCTGTTATACCGATCACCAGATCTTCGACAGATACTACAAGTACAAACGCCGGAAAGGTTATGAACGTTCGCAGGCCATTACCCTGAAGGAACTCGGTGAACTGAAACCTGGCGATTACATCACGCACATTGACCACGGTGTGGGTAAATATGCCGGACTGGAAAAGGTGGATGTGAACGGCAAAAGCCAGGAGATGATCCGTTTGGTCTATGCCGACAACGACCTGCTCTATGTCAACATCAACTCCCTGAACCGGATTTCAAAATATTCGGGTAAGGAAGGTACGGTTCCGAAAATGAACAAACTGGGAACCGATGCCTGGGAAAAACTGAAGAAAACGACCAAAAAGAAGGTCAAGGATATTGCCCGAGACCTCATACAGTTATACGCGAAGCGGAAAGCCCAGACAGGGAACGCATTCAGTCCGGACACCTACCTGCAACGAGAATTGGAGGCTTCCTTTATCTATGAGGATACCCCCGATCAGGAGAAAGCGACCGCCGATGTGAAAAGGGATATGGAATCTCCACACCCAATGGACCGACTGGTCTGCGGAGATGTGGGATTTGGAAAGACCGAAGTGGCCATCCGTGCAGCATTCAAAGCTGTTGCGGATAGTAAACAGGTTGCCGTGCTGGTCCCGACCACCATCCTTGCCCTACAGCATTACCGTACGTTCTCCGAACGCCTGAAAGGCTTGCCCGTAAACATTGACTACATCAACCGCTTCAAATCCAGCAAACAGATCAAAGACTCCCTGAAGCGCCTTGAAGAAGGAAAAATAGATATCATCATCGGGACGCATCGATTGGTCAGCAAGGACGTTAAGTTCAAGGACCTCGGCTTGATGATCATCGATGAGGAGCAGAAATTCGGCGTCTCCGTGAAGGAGAAGTTGAAGGTAATGCGTGCCAATGTGGATTCACTGACCCTAACGGCAACGCCGATTCCACGGACGCTGCACTTCTCGCTCATGGGTGCTCGCGACTTGAGCATTATCTCGACACCGCCACCCAACCGGCAGCCCGTACAGACGGAGCTGCATGTCTTCAATGAAACCTTGATCAAAGAGGCCGTTGCCTTTGAGATCGACCGCGGCGGACAGGTATTCTTTATCCATAACCGCGTTGCAGATCTTCCGCAGTTGGGGATGCTGATCCGCAAGCTCGTTCCGGGTGCCCGTGTTGGCATTGCCCATGGACAGCTGGAGGGAGATGACCTCGAGGACGTTATGCTGAAGTTCATCAACCACGATTACGATGTGCTGATAGCGACCACGATTATCGAGGCAGGCCTGGATATTCCAAATGCCAATACCATCATCATCAATCAGGCGCATATGTTCGGTCTGAGTGACCTTCACCAAATGCGGGGACGCGTGGGGCGATCGAACAAAAAGGCTTTCTGTTATCTGCTCAGTCCACCACTTTCCACCTTGACCAGTGAAGCGTACAAACGGTTATCGGCCATCGAGGAATTTTCGGAATTGGGCTCAGGCTTCAATGTCGCCATGCGTGACCTGGATATCCGCGGATCAGGAAACCTATTGGGTGCCGAACAATCTGGATTTATTGCTGAAATCGGCTTCGAGATGTACAACAAGATCCTGGATGAGGCCGTTCAGGAGCTGAAAGATGATGAATTCGGCGAACTCTTCGCCGATGAGCAGAACCGCAAATATGTTTCGTTCACCCAGA
Organism: Sphingobacterium lactis; assembly: GCF_011046555.1. Classification (NCBI taxonomy): domain Bacteria; kingdom Pseudomonadati; phylum Bacteroidota; class Sphingobacteriia; order Sphingobacteriales; family Sphingobacteriaceae; genus Sphingobacterium; species Sphingobacterium lactis. The sequence continues at coordinate 1,045,298 of NZ_CP049246.1, read as the reverse complement.
TCGATACCGACCTGGAGGTAATGATTCCCGATGAATATGTGACCAATGTATCCGAGCGGTACAACCTCTATACCGACATCTCCAAGCTTAAGGATGAAGGACAGCTGCAGGATTTTGAAAAAGAACTGATCGACCGTTTCGGCCCTATTCCGCACCAAGTATACGAGCTATTCAATACCCTTCGCTTGCAATGGCTCGGTAAGGAAATCGGTTTGGAGAAGATATCCTACAAAAAGGATACGCTGAAAGGTTTCTTTGTGAACAATCCGAAATCCAGCTATTACCAATCCGAGCAGTTTGGCAAGGTGCTGGCGTTTGTGCAGCAATATGGCAGCATCTCTAACCTCAAAGAAGTGAAAGGGCAATTGCGCATAGCGATCAATAATGTCAATAGTATTGCCTACGCGATTGAGCTCTTGAAACAGATGCAGTGACAAAGATTTGAGATATGAGATGTGAGATGTGCGATATTAAGGGTTGTAAAGCTGTATAGCTCAGGGTTTGATACCGGATTTATACAGGAAGACAAAATAACCCATGACAAATCGGAGGTAATCAATCCATCGTAATTTTTCTTCGGGAGGTAGATTTTCATTTTTCATAATCGAATAATTAGTGTGTTTCAAAATTAGCGGGTCTATGGATAGGTGGCAATCCCTATAATAAGGTATATTGCTTGGAGATGTGAGATATGAGATATGAGATTTGCGATATGAGAATTAGATTTGAGATGTGAGATATGAGATGTGCGATATTAAGGCGGCTAGGTGTTCAATCTATAGGATTATCTCTAAAGGCTATAGGGTAATAACCTTTTGGTTCTATCCAAGGCACAAGAGACCCTCCGCACTAACCAACCGCACAACTCTTGCGCCAGCGTTGTTTACGGCTTTAAAAGGGGCGTCAATTCGCACGCTGGCGCAAAGTCTTTTGATGTGGCCAGCGCGGTGGCGGACTTGTGCCTAAAACATGCTGTAGGCACAAAAGATACAGCCTGCGAATCCTTTAAACACATTGCGGCAGCAAATGTTACGAATAATTGTCCTAGCACACATACCAACCCCGGAGGGGTGTAACTATTTTAGCTCTTGAACAGGGGTGCGAAATAACCCCAGAGGGGTGTAACTATTTTAGAAACACCGCTACAAAGCATCAGACTAATTTTTTTTATGGAATTTATAGTTACACCCCGCTGGGGTTGCATCCGATTTTAGGGTATATCCTAAAATAGTTACACCGCTAACGAGGTTGTCCAAAGGCATAAGAGACGCTTCGCACAAGGCCTTCCACACAACCCTTACGCCAGCATAAATCCAATTTCTTCTCGTTTGCGGTAATCACCTAACCAAGGTGGCCGAAATAAACATTTAACACCGACTTTTGCTTTATCCTAGTAAAAACACTTAACACGCTAACTATGAATATATTAACTAAAAATCCTATGCTACTGACACTTAAATTTTGGCTGGACCTTGTCTGAGGTGCGTCCGAGGTGAGAGCGTACTGAGAGCGTGGTGAGAACGTGTCTATGACACGTTCTCACCACGCTTAAACTTCGGTCGCAGCACGGATGCATGTCGGACAAGGTCCAGCAACTTTAAACGCAGGTTTTGACCAAGGAGCGTATTTTGTGTTTCGAAAGAGGAGACGTAAACTCAATTAGAATTTCATACCACGAGAGCGTGGTGACATCATCAAATCGAGAAAAAATAGGGGTATTGCCTGATAATATTGCAATCTGGGGATGTATTGTCCGTTTTGGCTGACTTTAAATCTAATGTACTAAAAATCCTTGCGCTAGCGGTAGAGATAAGCGTTTAATGTATCGTGAGCCCTGCGTACGGCTCACGATATGGCAATCATAGAAAATACAAGGAGAAAGATAACTACTCCATATGCTACCATTGGATGATAATCCATGGTTCCTACCTGCCTTTTACTCTACTGCAAAGAAAACAGCATTGGCCATGACCAACTTACCGCTCTCCCAGAAGTTCCGGAAAAGCACATTGTCCGCAAGGTAGACCACTGTTCCCTGACCGAGCTTCTGTGTTCCGAAGACCATTCCGTTTTTCAGTTTTTTACCCAATTGATGGCCAACAAATCCACTCATCTTTGCATTTTCCTGGATATAGCCGACATTCCAACCAGCGTTGTTTTCCATATATTGGTAAAGATTGGCATCCTGCTTCAGGGTAAAGTAATCCTTGATGCCGAACATCAAGGGATGGCTGTTGTCAATGGTCACTTTGTAGATGGCTCCGGCGGTATAATTTTCAAGTGCGCCCCGCTCCCGATCACCATACTTTTTCAATGGGTTGGATTTGCTCTTGGTTGCACTATCCTGCTTTGCGACCTTCATCGCTGACCATTCCTGTGCCGCCAGTTGCGAGACCACACCTTCCAGTGCGATTACCTTGCCGCCCTTTCGGATCCAGCTGGCAAATTCGGCAGATTGTGCTTTGTCCTTCAGGAATGCATAATTCCCATTCGGCATAATGAAGACATCGACCTCATCCCACTTCACACGGGAAAAATCCGTCGGGTTAACCAAAACAATGGGATATTGCAATTGCTGATCGAAATAATGCCATACCTCGCCTACGTTGGTGGCACGCAATCCTTCGCCTGCCATCATCAACACCTTAGGCGCTTTGAGGGTCTTGACGTCTGAACTGCCAAGGTCCTTCCCGCCCTCCATGATGCCCGATTGGATGGCATAGACCCTTACCTGCAATCGATCCGCTTCCGCTTTTACTAGTTTATCGACTTCCTTCTGCTTATTCCCATTCTTCATGATCAGCAGCGAACCTTTCGGAAACTCCTCGGCACCAATCTTAAAGGACTGGTCCGATGCTTTAACCGTAACCTGTTGTTTCAAGAGTGCACCCAGCAATTGGGCAGAAGAGAAGCCATCCCATTTAATGGCATACCCGAAGTTCGAGCCTACCGTATTTTGTATGGAATCCAAACTATACGGACGCAGATCCGCTAATTTGGACTTGCTGGCTAGGGTCGGCAAACCATACACATAAGGCAGGGACCAAGCCGTGATATCATAGGTTACCGAATCTGTTAATTTCGCTTCCGGCTCAAAAAGCACACGGATTAGCGCACCTTTGGATTGATTCCCCGGGATGACGAGGTCTTTTTCCTGCAGGGTATGGTTTCCATCCTTCTTGCTGAAGTAATCAAAACCACGCACCGAACCTGAAGCTGCATAATATTTAATTTTATTTTTATCCAACAGGGTTAACAGCGCACGTAAGGTCTTTTCCCTTGAAGCATCATATTTTACGATGTATGTCTGGAAAGATGACAATTTCCCCGAAGCGGCATCATCGCCAAATTTCTTAAATTCAGCAACCACCTTTGGCGCATGCTGCGATACGATTTCAATGACATTCAGTCCCGAAGCATGATGTTGTATGGCCCGATCCACCAATGTAAGGGTGTCCTTATCGTCCGTATATACGCCAAGTCCGGCAGATCCGTTTCCAGCTTTCTCGAAGGTCATACCGATTGCCCCGGAATAAATGGGATAGGTATCGCCATAGGATGGGTAAAAGAGATCGAACCGCTCCTTGGTGAAGTATAACCAGCCCTTGCTATCAAAGTATTTCGCGTTGTGCTTTCCGATGGTCGTCTGGAATTCCCGCTGCCAAGGGGTAATGACCTCATGGAGTGGCTCTGCTGCCGGCGGAAAATAATAGGGCGAGTTGATCCCCTGTTCGTGAAAGTCGACATGGATATGCGGCAGCCATTTGTTGTAGATTGAGGCCCGCAGGACACTTTCCTGCTGGGTCTGCCAAGCCCAATCCCGATTCATATCGAAATAATAATGGTTATACCGACCGGCAGGCCACGGTTCACGATGCTCCCTGGCATACAGTTGCGGATTATAGTTCTTGCCGACAACCCCATTGTACCAGTTGTTATACCGTTCTGTACCATCGGGGTTTAAGCAGGGATCCAGAATAACCAAGGTGTTCTCCAACCAGGCTTTGCTCTTGCTGTTCTGTGGGTCGACCAACGCATAGAGCGTCAGCATCGACGCTTCAATGGAAGAGGTCTCATTCCCGTGAATATTATTGCTAATCCAAACGATGGCCGGTCCATTGCTGTCTCCATCACCTTCCAGGGCATGCGCCAATTTCAGGTTGTTCGTACGGATTTGGTCCAGGTTCGCAATATGCTTGGCCGACGAGATGTAATAGACCCGTAGCGGCCTTCCCTCGTAGGATTCTCCATATGATTCCATCTTCACCTGGCCAGGCACTTGTTTTAGGATATGGTCATAATAGGCCAGCACCTTCCAATGCGGAGTCACTTTGGTTCCAACGGGATAACCCAAGAATTCGGCAGGTGATTTTACCTGCCCATACGAGAAACCGAACAGCATACAAGCCAAGATGGCCAGCAAATTTTTCAACATAAAAAAGGTTATTTAGGACTAATAAATCAATAAAATTCTGCTGAAATTAACGATTTACAACTAAAATATTTAAATTTCTATTCTTTATTTTTAAAATCAACCATCATGTCACACCTAGAAACCGACTTAATCCACTTGGGACGCGAATTCAATGAAAGTAAAGCTGTTGTTACGCCGATTTATCAGACCTCGACCTATTTAGCGGATGCGGATCTGAGTGCTTACATCGTTGCGGCAACGGAAGCGAAGCACCCCCACTTTTACCAACGCCATGGCAACCCCACCAATTCTCAGGCAGCAGCGATCCTCGCTGGCCTTGAAAAAACGGAAGATGCCCTTGTGCTTGCCACAGGCATGGCCGCGATCAGCTCAGCTATTTTGGCCGTCGTAAAAGCGGGAAACCATATCGTTACGCAACAGTCGCTGTATTCGGGGACCATGCTCTTCTTCAAGGAATTCCTGGCGGATTATGAGGTGTCGGTTACTTTTGTAGATCAAAAGGACAACGAAGCCTTTGCCAATGCCATCCAGGACAACACCAAATTGATATACGTGGAGACACCGTCCAACCCAAACCTGGACATCACAGATTTGGCGTTTATAGGAGCATTGGGCAAAAAACACGGAATAACGACCATGGTCGACAATACCTTTGCCTCTCCGATCAACCAAACGCCTCGCGATTTCGGCATCGATATCGTGCTGCATTCGGCTACCAAATACCTGGGTGGGCACAGTGACCTAACTGCTGGCGCGGTTTGTGGCAGCAAGGACTACATCAAGAGCGTTTGGAGACGTGCTTTGGTACTTGGTGGTGCATTGAGTCCGTTCGACTCGTGGCTGCTACTACGGGGCATGAAAACACTTGCCATGCGGGTAAAACAGATCAACAGCAATGCGTTGCAGCTGGCCAATTTCTTTTCTACCCACCCTGCCGTTAAGTATACCGGATACGTAGGCCTTTCCAGCCATCCGCAATTTGAATTGGCAAACCGCCAGATGCGCGGAGGAACAGGCATGCTCTGCATAGAAGTCATTGGCGATAGTGAAGAACAGGCCTATAAAAATGCACAGCAAGTTCTCAGCAAATTGCAGGTATTTGCCAATGCCGCAAGCTTGGGTGGCGTTGAATCCTTGGTCGTTCATCCGGCGAGCATGTGGGGCTCCCACCATGATAAAACCCAAAAATCAAGCGCTGGCATTACCATGGGCATGTTGCGCATATCTGTCGGCATTGAGCACATCGAGGACCTGGTTGCTGATTTCGAACAAGCCTTAACAGGCTTATCCCGATAAGGACAGCTGATAAATGAACACCGCAGCGTAATACAACGCTGAAAGAAAAAAGCCAGCTGAATCTAATTTCAGCTGGCTTTTTCTATTATCATACCGGATTGCTTTACCAAAATAACGTATAAAGTGCGGCGGTAATGCCCAATACGAGTAAGGCACCGATTGCAAAACCGGTATGGGGTTTGAACATCTTTGTATCCACTTCCAATCCGCGTGGCACCACCCCTTTACTGTTTTCATACAGGGAAATGATGACCATCCCCACGACACAGAAAATAAAGGTAAACCCAATTCGGTCAATGAATGGAATTTCATAGACACCGTTTACCGGAATGGCAAACCCTGTAGACGCCAAGAAGGATAAATCCATGTAGCCCGGCAAGAATTTCAGGAAGATAGACATCAGGAACCCACCCACGGTGGCAAACAATGCCGCATTGGAGGTCGTTTTTTTCCAGAAGAAACCCAATAGGAACATGGCAAAAATACCCGGCGATACGAAACCTGTATATTCTTGGATGTACTGGAAACCACCTTTTTTATCAATGCCTAAGTGCGGCGCAATGATAATCGCCAGGATCATGGATACGACAATCGTAATCTTGCCCACATTCACCAAATTCTTTTCGGTTGCATTTTTATTGAATATTTTCTGATAGATATCGAGGGAGAAGATGGTTGCTACAGAATTGGCTTTTCCTGCTAGGGAGGCCACCACGGCAGCTGTTAAGGCCGCAAAGGAAAGTCCTTTCAAACCTGTTGGCAACAGATTTAACAGCACAGGATAGGCGCGATCTGGATTCAGTTCACCGCCAGCGATCATTTCCTGTTGGAACAAGCCATCATTGTACAGCACATAGGCAGCAATTCCCGGCAATACGACGATCAAAGGCATCAAAAGCTTCAGCACGGCAGCAAACAGGAGACCATTTCTGGCTGTTGGCAAATCAGCGCCCAAGGCGCGCTGCGTGATGTACTGGTTACAGCCCCAATAATTCAGGTTGATGATCCACATACCCCCGATCAGTACAGATAGCCCCGGAAGGTCGATGTAATTGGGGTTATCCGGTTTCAGGATCATATGGAAATGATCGCTTGCTTTCTCATGGACAATTCCGAATCCGTCCAAAACGCCGGCACCGCCAAAATGGTCAGACACCATATTCAGGGCCAGATAGGTCGTTGCCAGACCGCCCAATATCAAGAAGAATACCTGGATAACATCGGTATAGCCGATTACCTTCATTCCTCCAAGGGTAATCACGATGGCAAACACCGCCAATCCGATCATACAAAGCTGGAAATCAAGTCCCGAGATACTAGAAACGGCCAATGCCCCAAGAAACAGGATGGAAGTCAGGTTAACGACAATGTACAACAGCAACCAGAATACGGCCATGATCATCGATACGGTACTGTTATACCGCATATTCAGGTACTGCGGCATGGTAAAGATCTTATTCTTGAGGTAAACCGGTAGGAAGAACACAGCGACCACGATAAGGGTCACTGCGGCCATCCATTCGTAGGTGGCAATCGCCAAGCCGATCTTAAAGCCGGATCCGCTCATCCCGATAAACTGCTCCGCAGAAATGTTGGAAGCGATCAGTGAGGCACCAATGGCCCACCAGGTCAAGGATCCCTCGGCTAGGAAATAATCCTTAGAATCGCTCGTCGCGGATTTCTTCTTGTAATAAATATATAGACCATAGCCTGCTACAATAAGGAAGTAGAACAGGAAAACGATATAATCTTTGGTTCCCATTGGTTATTGATTAGTCGTGAATTTATAGATAGATTTACTGGTATAGGTTTCGCCCGGATTTAGTGTTGTTGTCGGGAAATTCGGCTGATTCGGAGAATCCGGAAAATGTTGCGGCTCTAGACAGAATCCTGTGCGGAAGCTATCTTTTACCCCTTTTTTCAGCGTCACGCGATCGGCCATGAAATTACCGCTATAGAACTGAATGCCAGGTTCCTCGGTCAGGATTTCCATTTTAATGCCGGTCTTATCACCGATCACCGTAGCGGCATGATTTAATCCATCCACTTTTGTGCCATCCAGCACAAAGTTATGATCGTATCCCTTCCCATATTTCAACTGCATATCATCCGCCTGGATATCGGCACCGATCGTTTTGCTCGTCCTGAAATCGAAGGGCGTTCCTTCCACATCCTGCAATGCACCGGTCGGGATCAGCGTGCTGTCCACCGGCGTAATCTTGTCGGCATACAATTTCAGTGTATGATCCAAAATGGAGCCGCTGCCCTCGCCATTGAGGTTGAAATACGCATGATTTGTTAAGTTCACGACCGTTTTCTTGTCTGTTGTCGCTTTATAAGAAATGGTCAGTTCGTTGTTGTCGGATAAGCTATAGGTCACCTCCATATGGATGGGCCCCGGGAATCCTTCCTTCCCATCGGGCAGGGTGTACGCAAATGTAGCCACCTTACCATTCGCCTCCTTAATGTCCCAATTGGCAAAATGGACGCCTTCCATGCCGCCATGGAGCGTATTCTTTCCGTTATTTGTCGGCAATTGGTACTCTTCATCATCCAATTTGAATTTGCCGTTGGCTATGCGGTTGCCGAATGGGCCGACGATGGTTCCATAATAAGGTTCTTCCGGGTTGTGGTATAAGGATGCTTTATCAAATCCGAGCACCACGTCGACCAAAGTGCCGTGTTGATCGGGCACCAAAAGACCGACCAATCGAGCCCCAAAATTGCTGAGATAGGCGGTCGCCCCGGTAGCATTCTTTAGGGTTATCAACTTAACCGCAGCACCATTTATATTCTCGGAAAAATCCGCTGAATCCAAGGTAACCTGAATGGTATCCACGGTTGCAGCCTGTTTCTGTTCTTTATTTTGCTGACATGCTTGGAATCCAAAAAGGACAAAACACGCCATTATAAGTATAATAGGTTTTCTCATAAGGTTATAATTATCTCGAATATACTAAATTCGATCCATGATCTGTATGCACAAAAATAGGGGTCAATTGCAGGTTGAATTGCGCTTGGTACTCGGGAGCAAGTAGCTCTGCCAACTCTTTGGCGAATCCTTTTTTGACAATATTGATGGTACAGCCGCCAAAACCGCCCCCCATCATGCGCGCACCCAAGACCTCCGGAAATGCTTTGGCTTGGTCAACCAGGAAGTCCAGTTCCGGACAGCTAACTTCATACTCCTGACTCAACCCTTGATGGGCACGAAACATTTGCGCCCCAAGTGCTTCAATATCCCCAGCTTCCAGAGCGGCACAAGCCGTGGCCAATCGTTCATTCTCTTCGACAACAAATTTTGCTTTTGTGTAAGCATCTGTGTCAACCGCCTTCACCATCTCTTCCAACATGCCATGGCTCACATCACGGAGACTGTTCACTTGGGGATACATCTGCTGGACGAGTGCAACAGCGGTTTCACAAGAGGCACGTCGGTCATTGTAAGCAGAAGAAGCCAATGCATGTTTTACATTGGTGTTCAGGAGCACAATTTCATAATCTCCCAATGCCAAAGGCACGTAAGTGTAGTTTAAATCGCGGCAATCCAGCCGGATAACATGGCCTTCCTTGCTCAAAATGGATGCAAACTGATCCATAATACCACATTTCACACCAGCATAGGTATGTTCGGCGAGCTGCCCCATCTTGGCTATCTCCACCCGATCCAAACCGAGTTTGAACAGCGCATTCAGACCAAATCCTGTTGCACATTCCACCGCCGCGGAAGAAGATAGACCGGCTCCGACAGGAATATCCCCATCGATATAAAGGTCAAAGCCTGAAATTTCCAACTTGCGATCCACAATTTGCTGCACCACGCCTAAAATATAATTCGGCCACCCCAAGGTTGTGGGGGCGATGAGATCAAGAGGGACCTCAAACAATTGTTCGAAATCTGCCGCATACAACCTCAGCTTTTGGTCGTCCCGCTTCCGGATGGCCACATATATCGCTTTGTCGATAGCCGTAGGCAACACAAAGCCTTCGTTATAGTCGGTATGTTCTCCGATAATATTGATTCGTCCCGGAGACTTACAAATCAGTTCTGCCTCTTCCTGGAACACTTCCTTGAATCGCTTTAATAGCGCCTCGTTACTGATCATGCTGTTGTTTATAATGGGTTGTAGATTGATTTCGTATGATTTCAGCGGCTTTTTCCGCGGTGATATCCCGCTGTGGGTTGGCAAGCATTTCATAACCTACCATAAACTTCTTGACGGTAGCTGACCGCAACAAAGGCGGATAGAAATGCATGTGCCAATGCCAGTGTTCCTGTGGCCCTGAATTGACCGGTGCCTGGTGCATACCGGCGGAATACGGAAATGACGTGGAGAATATATTATCGTACCGGATACAGAGTTCCTGAAGGCAGGCTGCCAGGGCGGCTTCCTCTTCTTCGGTAAATTGACTGATATCCTGTATATGGCGCTTACTGACGATCATCGTTTCAAACGGCCAGGCCGCCCAAAAAGGGACCAAAACCACGAAATGAGGGTTATCGATCAGTATGCGTTCCTGTTTCTTAAGTTCTACCTGCAGATAGGCCGATAGCAGCGAACGACGATGTTTTTCGAAATATTCCCGTTGCCTGTTGTCTTCTTTTTTCAACTCCTCAGGCAGTGCATTGACCGCCCAGATCTGCCCATGGGGATGTGGATTGCTGCATCCCATGATCGCACCCTTATTTTCAAAGATTTGGATATAGTTGATCCATTCCGTTTTGGATAGCTCGACAAATTCACGCTTCCAAACACCCACGACCTTTGTAATTTCCGCCACGCTCATTTCCGCTAAGGTAAGGTCGTGCCTTGGTGTAAAAGCGATGACTTTACAGATTCCCCGTGCGGTCTCGGCTACGAGCAGCTGTTCTTCATCCATAACAGCCTCTTCCGTATCCGACAAAAGGGCGGAAAAATCATTGACGAACACAAAACTATCCGTGTATTGGGGATTCTGGCTTCCATCTGCCCGCGTATTGTCGGGACAGAGGTAACATGCGGGATCATAAGCAGGACGCGTTTCATTGCTTAGTTTTTCCACCTGACCCTGCCATGGGCGCTTGCTCCGATGTGGCGACACCAGAATGCGCTCCCCTGTTAAGAGGTTCAGCCGCAGATGCGGAAGATCTTCGATCATAGTTTTGGACATAGGTTGTTAGTTATGTAATCCTAAGATACAAATTCCAACCGTAAACCATATTTCTGGGTGTACTTTTTACACAAGAATTTAAGGCTGTGGCTTCAGATCTAGGGAGACGAAGACGATTTCTTTGTAATTATCTCGCTCATACATGATCCCCATCAGGTTTTTCTTGAGCAGAACGATGTCCGAGTAGGCGGCATAATCCCCTTTATAGCCCTGCGGACTCTTCGCAATGACCTTATTGAAATACCATGTTTTGCCCTTATCTCGGGATAGACGAAGGGTTAAGTTGTCGCGGCTTGTCTGGCTTGCGGCATTTATGTGCGCCAGGATAAAAGAACCCCCTTCCTTCCAGGACAGAACCGCTGCTTGATTGATAGGGTCTGGCAGATTGGGGTCCGCCACAGCGGATACCCACTGCTGACCGCCATCCTTGGAACGGGAAATAATTCGTTGCTTAGGTGTCAATTGCTGGTTGCGCGAGCTCATATAGACTTCCTGCTCACCAACCTGGGCCGCCAAAGATTCGTTGGTCCCTGGAAAAGGCACGTTTTCACTCAGCTTGAAGGATTTGCCATGGTCATCCGAATAATAAGCATGTGCATTCCAATCCTTTCCCTGCTTATCCGGGTCACCAGCGCTATGGTTCGCCGCAATATAGATTCGACCTGCATAAGGCCCTGAGACAAATTGAAAGGCATGCCCTGGCGTATTGGCATAGGTGCGCCAATCTTCCTTAAAGTTATAAGCAGGGTTTACCTCCGGTTGCAACGGCCGGTGCCCCTGTAAGGTAATATTTACTGGTTCAGACCAAGACTTTGCCCCATCGGTGGAGGTGATGTACCACAATTCTCGTAGGCCATTGCCTTTACGCACCTCTCCCTCATGATTATTTCCCGTATTGTAGAACAGAAATATCCGACCATTTGGATAATTCGGGTCCATCAGATCAACGACCGGTGCCGCATTTCCTGCTTGTAAGCGATCATAGTCTGCAGCAACCTGTAATTTCCCCCAATGCTTACCATTATCCGAACTGACCTTGTAGACAATATCCACATTGCCGTAGTCGCCAGCGTGATCCACCCGGCCCTCCGCGAATGCAATAAGATCCCCATTGGCATTTTTGATGATCGCGGGGATGCGGTAGCTGGCATAACCATCTTCTCCGGAACGAAAGACAACAGTTTCCTGCCCATGGACAGCAACAAAAAAGAATACGGCAATCAGCGTGAATAGGTTTTTCATAAGATTATTTTGCTTGACAGCGATTAGGTTGATTAGCAAAACTAACAATCTTTGTCAAAGTATAGAATGAAAAGCGCGGTTTATCGGCAATTAATGTCATGGAAGCGTTTTTTAACGAGATTATATTTGAATTGTTACTCTCCCATACAGCTCCCTCTTGCTTCGTTTTTTATTTTTAGCGCATGCACAAACTATTTATATCGCTTTTTCTTATGCTGCTTTTCAGTACCATCTCTTATGGCCAACAGACCAAGGGATGGCTCATTTATTTTGGCCAGACCCAAATTAAGGATTCCCCCTTCAGCATTCACCATGAAGTCCAGCTTCGAGATCATCAAATGATCGGGGATTTCCATCAAGGGATAGTACGGGTAGGTGGCCAATATCGATTCAATCCGCATCTGCAAGGAACACTAGGCTATGGATTTATCCATACCGAACAAGCGGGCTCACCGAACTTACCTATACAGGAGCACCGCATATACCAGGAATTGATGGTCAGCACGCCGATAAGGTCCACTAGCTTGCGACACCGCATCCGTTTGGAGGAACGCTTCATCGAAAATGCGGATTTCAATGGTCGCTTTCGGTATTGCCTCTTTGCCGATATCCCAATAACGGAAAAAAAATTCAAGCAAGGAGGAATGTATCTGGCCTTCTATGATGAGGTCTTCCTGAATGCTGTCAAACCAGCTGAAGTTGATGTTTTTGACCGGAACAGGCTCTACGGCGGTTTTGGTGTTAAGGCCAAGGACAACTTGGGCATTCAACTGGGCTACATGCTTCAGCATATCGGTCCGGCAAAACCGGGACACCATATCCTCCTTTCCTTTCACCATAGCATCTTTACTGGCGGGCAACGATAAGTTTCCCTCTCGTTTTGGAACTATCTCGCAAAGGATAGGGTGGAATTTTAGCACACAAAAAAAGCGGCCATGGAGCCGCTTGAATGTCTTTATTGTTGAACAGCTTAAGCTGTAACGAGTTCGAAAACCGTAATTTCTGGCGCTATTCCGACCCTACCTGGGTAACCCAAGAAGCCAAAACCGACATTTACATAAAGCTGGGATTGCTTTTCCGTATACAATCCAGCCCATTCTTTGTAGATAAACTTTGCGGGGCTCCACTGAAAATTCTCACCACGAACACCAAATTGCATACCGTGTGTATGGCCTGCAAACATGGCATCTACATCAGTATCCAGCACCTGTGCGCGCCAATGCGATGGATCGTGGGAAAGCAAGAGTTTCACGGCTTTATCTTCCGTGCCCATCAAGGCCTTTTTAAGGTCTCCTTTTTTCGGAAAGCGCCCGGTTCCCCAGTTCTGCACTCCCACAATGGAGATTTCCTCGTTGCCCACTTTTAATGTCCTGTTTTCGTCCATTAACAAATCCCACCCCATAACCTTATGGGTATCAATAACATCCTGCAAGTTTTTGCGCTTCGCTGGTGAATCGCCGGGGCCGTAATAATAATCTCCATAATCGTGATTACCGAGCGTGGAGAACACACCCAGATCCGCATGAAGCTTACTGAAGATATCTTGGTAATCGCGCATTTCAGAGGCCACATTATTTACCAGGTCACCGGTAAAGAAAATGGCATCGGGTTTCTCGCCGAGAAGCATCTCGACACCACCCATAACAGCTTTTTTATTGTAGAACGAACCGGAATGCACATCGGAAATCTGTGCGATCTTCATGCCATGGAAGGCTTTGGGAAGGTTGGGCAACACCAATTTCTGTCTTCGAATGCGGTAATCGTAAGCCGTCGAGATCACGCCCCAAGCTAAGGGTATCATCGGTAAAGCGGCAACCACAATGCCGGATTTCAATAGAAAATCCGAACGAGTGATTCCTTTTTTAGGTACTTCAGGCAAAGGCTTCTCCAATTCCTCCACGCTTTCTTCCAGGTCTTTCCCTTTCTTATTGGAGAACAAGCGTGAAAGCCAGATGCCACCCCTTCGGGCGTCATCGACAATCAGAACGATAGCGTAAATAAATTTAGAAACTGCGGTTAGGAAAAATGCCACCAAGATAATCGAACGGATCATCAAGGGGATGCTGTACTGGAACGATATGAACAGACCGATTAACAGCGATAGGGAGTATCCCCACCAGAGCACGGTGAACCATGTTGTCCGAATGAACTTGATATTCGTTGCACGGAGGGCAAAGAATATATAAAAGTCCAATATAAAGAGCAGTACTGCGTTTAATTTTAACATCTTCTAATTTCCATTTTCCAAAACCATCCGCTTCAATGCTTCAATCCATTTTGGATTGGCATTCAAGCTTTCCACCATATGCACTTCCTCACCGCCCATTTCCTTGAACTCGTTGGCATATTCCACCTGAATCTCGTCCAATGTTTCGATACAATCGGCCACAAATGCCGGACTGAACACCAAGAGCTTTTTCTTGCCCGCTTTAGCCAAGTTGTGCAGGGTGTCCGAGGTATACGGTTGAATCCATGGCGTCTTGCCCAATCGCGATTGGAAGCAAACCGTGAACTTATCTTCCGGTAGATTCAGCTTCGTCGCGATGGCGCGCGTAGTGGCATAACACTGTGATAAATAACAATATGGATTTGTTTCTGTTTTGCACGAATCGCATCCAAAGTCAGGGCACTTCAATTGTTTACTGGGATCCACTTTCCCCAATTGGCGCACGGGAAGACCGTGGTAACTGAACAGGAAGTGATCGTAATCCTCCAGGTTATGCTGTTGTGCATGCTCCGCAAAAACATCCACCATCAGTGGGTTATCACAATAACTACTAACGAATCTTAGCTTCGGAAAGTATTGCCAAGAACGTATTAATTCCATGACACGGTCGATCACCGAACCTGTTGTGGCAGAGGCATATTGCGGGAATAAAGGGATAACCACCAGAGATTCCAGAAACATGCCCTCCAATTTCTTGAGAGCACCCGGAATGGATGGTTCCTGATAGCGCATGGCAAGCTCAACATGATACTCATCACCCAATTCTGCCTGTAGCATTTGCTGCTGCAATTCGCTGTAGTACATCAGGGGGGATCCCGTCTGTTCGTCCCAGATTGTTGAGTAAGTCGCGGCTGATTTGGAGGCTCTCCGAGGGACAATGATACCCTTCACCAATAAAGTCCGGGAAACATAAGGGATATCCATCACGCGCGGATCCATTAAAAATTCAGTTAAGTACTTCCGAACCTCGCCCGTGGTCGGTGAATTAGGGGTGCCCAATTGCACTAACAACACGCCCTTTGTTGCTTTCTTGCTCATACTACACGCAAAAATAGGTAATATATACAGCATTGTCGGTCAAATCATAGGGTTTCGACCTGCTGCGTAGATGAATTTTATAATTAGATGACGATTAAAACGCTTCCAGTGTATCTTTCACTTTTTTCATCAACCACATTGGGGTCGATGTTGCGCCACAGATACCCACGGTCTCTCCTTCCGCAAAGATCGTTTCATCAAGTTCTGCCGGATCGGAGATAAAGAATGTATTCGGATTAACCTGTTTGCAGACATCGAACAGAACCTTGCCATTGGAAGATTTCTTGCCAGAAACAAAGACGATCTTATCGTATTGTTGCGCAAAAGTCCCCAAGTCTTCATACCGGTTGGACACCTGCCGACAGATCGTATCATTTGCTTTCACTTCATAGCCACGGCGGATCAACTCGTCTTTAATGGCATAAAAACGGTCAACGCTTTTGGTCGTCTGGCTGTAAAGGGTAAATTTCGCCGGCAAATCGACTTGATCGAGTTCATCGATATCCTGAAAAACCAAGGCTTCGTTCTGCGTCTGTCCCTGAAGGCCGATTACTTCTGCATGCCCGTGTTTTCCGAAGATCAAGATCTTTTCCTGATCATCATAGGAAGTTTTGATGCGGTTCTGCAATTTCAGAACCACAGGACAAGATGCATCGATGAGGGTGATGTTATTTTCGAGTGCCGTTTTGTAGGTTTCAGGTGCTTCGCCATGGGCACGGATGAGTACCTTTTCATTCTGAAGCCCTTCCAGATCAGCGTGTGCAATGATCCGGAGGCCTTTTGCTTTCAAGCGGGCCACTTCTTCATCATTGTGCACGATATCCCCTAAACAGTACAAATAACCTTCCTCTTCCAGGATTTCCTCCGCCATATCGATGGCATACACAACCCCAAAACAGAATCCTGAGTCCTTATCGATCGTAACTTGCAAGTTTTTAGACATAATACAAAGTTAGTGATTAGATTTGAGATGTGATAATGCGTTTTTTGAGCCAGTTGGAATAATCTACATCTCCTTTCTTTCATTCCAATTCTAATCACTAACTTTGCAAAAATTTTAGAGTAAGATGGCTACAAACAGAACATTTACAATGATTAAGCCAGATGCTGTGGCAAATGGTCACACTGGTGCAATCTTGAATGACATTATCGCTGGCGGATTCAAAATCGTTGCGATGAAATACATTCAATTGAGCGAAACAAACGCAGGAAACTTCTATGCTGTACACAAAGAACGCCCTTTCTACGGAGAGTTGGTGAACTTCATGACTTCAGGCCCTATCGTTGCTGCAATCTTGGAAAAAGAAAACGCAGTTGAGGCTTTCCGTACATTGATCGGTGCTACTGACCCTGCAAAAGCAGACGAAGGTACAATCCGTAACAAATACGCGAAATCTATCGAAGCAAACGCAATCCACGGATCTGACTCCGATGAGAATGCTGAAATCGAAGGAAACTTCTTCTTCTCTCAATTCGAGAGATTCTAGTAGAATACCCGAATAAAAAAAAGGGGCTGCATCATGTAGCCCCTTTTTTTATCTAACAGGAATTGCCCTTGCTCTCAAAGCCCCCCCCATTCCATCCACTGGATTACCGCTTCGCCAAGTAGGTATTCTCCTTTTCCGTCATCAAGGCCTTATCTTCCTTCTTCTTATCGTAATATCCGCAGAGGTGCATCACACCATGGATAATAACCCGGTGCAGTTCATCGGTTTCGGAGACGCCAAATTTTGCGGCATTCTCCCGTGTCCGGTCCACAGAAATAAAGATATCCCCGGCAATGGTGTCTGCTGATTCCGAGGAATCGAAGGTTACAATATCGGTATAGGTATCGTGATTGAGGTACTGCTTGTTGATCTCCAAGAGATACGCATCCGAACAGAACACAAAATTCAACTCGCCTATGCGCTTAAAGCCCTCGGCTTTAATGCTATTTCCGATCCATTCCCGTACTTTCTGTTTGTTCTTTAGGGTAAATTCGATGTCCTCCGAAAAGAACTGTATATCTTTCATTGCCATATTAAAATGCTTTACGCTCCATATAGGTCTGCAGGATAATGACCGCGGAAACTTGATCGACCAATTGTTTATCCTGACGTTTGTGTTTTTTCATGCCCGATGCGGCGATTGCCTGCGAAGCCATTTTGGAAGTAAAGCGCTCATCTACTTCCACAACAGGAATCTGTGGATAGGTCTTCCTCAATTTGCGGACAAACCCAGTGACATGCTGAGCGGATTCCGAAGCGGTGCCATCCATCTGCAAAGGTTTTCCAACGACAAAGGTTTCTACCTGTTCGGTTTGCAGGTAGGTCTCCAAAAAGGTCCATACATCAACGGGGTGTACCGTTTTCAGGGCTGTTGCGATCAGCTGTAAGCTGTCGGTCACTGCCACTCCAATGCGCTTGGTACCGTAATCAAAGGCCATTAATCTCATCAGCATGCAATTTTCACAAAAATACAATTAAACTTTAGTAATCATCCTATGGAATAGCTCGTAAAATATCTATACTTTTGGTAGATATTACCGTAAGAAATGAAAAATATATTCCTCATCATCTGCAGCCTCCTGCCCTGCATCAGCATGGCCCAGGACCTTTCTTCAGCATTGGCCGAATACCGGAAGGAGGAGGCACAAGAAATGACCAAGGATGCGTTTGGACCATTGAAGAAAGACCAGATTGCCTACCTGAGCTATTACGATGCCGCACCAGCCTATGTGGTCGAGGCAAAAGTTGAGCAACTGTTCAATGAGCCAACCTTTCAGATGCCAACCTACGACGGGACATCCAATCCCTATAAACGTTACGCAATCCTTACATTCAACCTGGATGGGAAATCCTATGCACTAACGGCATACCAGTCCGTTTCCCTTTTCCAGAACGAAGCCTATAAAAACCACCTTTTCCTGCCTTTTATGGACCTGACCAATGGCGAGGAAACCTATGAGGGCGGTCGATATATCGACCTGAGCATCGCCGACATCAAGAACGGGAAGATCACCATCGACTTCAACCGGGCTTACAACCCGTACTGTGCCTACAGCAATGGTTACCGCTGTCCGCAACCTCCACGCGAAAACATCTTAAACCTGGCCATACCGGCTGGGGAGAAAAAATACAAAGGACCCAAAAACGAACGAACCGTGAACACGAACAACGCGAAAGGGTTTAATGCCCAAGAACAGGAAATCATCAACTCTGGAACGGAAGATCAAATACTGCACGTTTACCAGATTACGGATGCAAAGGAGCTGGCGGTGTTGCGCACCCCTGCCACGGATATCAAATACAATGAGCCGTTGCTTGATAAATTAGCTGCCCGCATGCTGAAAACCGTGAATGATCCGGCACATGAAGGTGTCGGTATCGCGGGTCCACAAGTCGGCATTTCCAAGAATGTAATCTGGGTACAGCGTTTGGACAAAACCGGAGAGCCCTTTGAGTTCTACGTGAACCCCAAGATTATCTGGCGATCTAAACTGATCCGTCAGGGTGCCGAAGGCTGCCTTTCCATTCCGGATGTTCGGGAAGATGTAAAACGAAGCTACGCGATTAAGTTGCAGTATATCGACAAAACCGGCAAGGTTCAAGAAGAGCTGATCGAGGGTTTCACGGCCGTTATCTTCCAGCATGAGGTGGACCACTTGTATGGCATCCTCTTTCCCGATCGGATTGAAGAATCTGAGAAAGTGGAGTATGAACATCTAACGGAAAAACCGTCCTTCTTCATCAAAAAAGGAAGCCCTAGACCTTAATTCGTACCTGAAAACAGGTAAATTAGGTGAAGCCATGCATTTTGGAAAAATGTTATTTATCTTTAGCTACATTAATTATTGATAGAAGATAAACCAAGGCATGCAGTTTCCCCACTGAACCGGCCTGGCTAGGATTTTACGTTTAACATGAAGAAGTATGTACAAGCAGAACCATAGCATCGCTATTGTGGATGATCATTCCCTTATTTTGCAGGGATTGATGAGCCTGCTCAGCAGGATCCCCAAGTACGAGGTCCTTGCGACCTTTACCCGTGGAAACGATCTGCTGACTTTCCTGGAGAAGGAACCCATTGACATCGTGCTTCTCGACATTTCCCTTCCGGATATCAACGGCATCGACCTGTGCCTGGAGATCAAACGCATTGCCCCGCAGGTCATCATACTTGGCCTAAGCAACCATACAGAACGATCCGTTATCCTGCAATTGATGCAGAATGGCGCATCGGGTTACCTCTTGAAAAATATCGATATCGTAGAACTGGAATCCTGTCTTGACGAAGCCATCAACAAGCAGATGGTGTTCAGCAATGCCGTCAAGGAAATCATTGCCAACCCAATCAGCTCGGATCTGCCACTCTTACCAAAACTTACAAAACGGGAAACGGAAATTCTGAAACTGATTGCCTCGGGGAAGACTTCCGTCCAGATAGGTGAAGAATTGTTTTTGTCCCCGCTCACCATCGAAACCCACAGGAAAAGGATGATGAGCAAGTTCAAAACAAAGAATATGATGTCGCTGATCAAGATTGCCAGCGACAATAAGTTGATCTAGCGTTCTTTGATGCGCACTTCATAAAGCTTATTCCAAAGCTTTCCGGTAACCAAGAAAGTTTTGGTATCCGGCTTGTAGGCAATGCCGTTGAATTCATTGTCAACTGCCGCGCGCTTGCCGTCATACAGCCCCACGAAATTAACTTTACCTTCTACCAGCCCGGTTTCCGGGTTGATAATAGCGATCTCATCACGGTCACCATAATATAGGTTGGCATACACCTTTCCATCGACATATTCCAATTCATTCAGGTTTGGCACTTCACCATTATCGTCGAATACCGCAATCGAGCCTGTTTCTTTCAAGGTTACCGGATCCAAGAAGTAGAGTTTATTGGTGCCGTCGGATTTAATGAAACGCTTCCCATCGTGGGTCAGGCCCCATCCCTTTTCACTGTTCTGATAATCGAAAGACCCCACCTGTTGCAAGGTATTCTTGTTGTATATGTATCCTTTTTTATTCAACCAGGTTAACATATAAGCCTTATCTCCGACAATGGTCATGCCTTCGCCAAATTCATTGGCAGCCAAGTCGATTTTCTGCAGGACTTTGCCCGTTGCCAGATCGACCTTCCGTAGGGTCGATTCACCTTCGCGTCCCGTGGATTCGTAAAGGGTACCATTATCGTAATATAAGCCTTGGGTAAAGGCAGTTTCATCATGCGGGAAAGTGTTTACCACTTCAAAGGCGTATGGCTTTGGTGCTGGTGGCACTAAGGTGATCTCGGAATAAGCAATATCCTCTTTCCCCTGGGCGTAGAGTTTAGCGCTCAATCGCTTGTTTCCATAACTAAAGTCATCGGTATTGAAGACCACTGACGAGGTATCCGTTTTCCGTTCGAAGATATCTCCATCTACGGAATAAACGACCGAGTCAATTTCTGTTTGTGGAAAGTTCAGTTTCAGCGCTACTTTCTCTCCCTTCAGGATGCGACTTTCATTCGCAGGGTTCACGAATTCGAACTTACCTTTCTGTGTCTTACAGCTGATGACAAATAAAATGGGCAACATCGCCAAGATAATGCCCGCCTGTTTAAATCTTCTATTCATATTAATATTTCCAGAATGCATCTTTTATATAATTCAATTTGTTGTCCACAAAACAGACCACATCAAATCTAATCTCAACTTGGTAAGCGGACTCCTCGAGATAGGCCTGCGCGGCACGGAAGAGTGCATGCATCTTCTGTGTGCTGATCTGGTTCCGGTGGTCGCCATAATTGCCCGAACTGCGGTACTTCACCTCCACAAAAACCAGCATCCCCACATCCATCGCAATGATATCGACCTCCAAGTTTTTACAACGCCAATTTAATGCAATTATTTGAAATCCGATTCTTTTTAAGAACAAAACCGCCATCTCCTCACCTTTCTGGCCACGGATCTTGCGGTTTTCCATATTATTTAATGATGATATTGCCCAGTAGATCGCCCAATAGCTTCTCCCCTTCTTTCAACTTCTGGTATTTGGCTAGGAGCATCTGCATATCATCGGGATCTGTTACCGTCTTTAGCTCCTCACGTAACTGGAACATCTGCCGTTCGATCTTGCTTTTCTTTACCCGGAAGATCAATTGGTTCACCAGATCTTTCAATTGATCCTTTTCCTCCGGAACAAATATCTTCCGCTTGTCATCATTCCAGTTCGGACTGATCTCATAACGCGTAGCAATGCAATCGACTGCCAATTTGGAGACCTCCTCATTTTCGTGCGTAAAGAAAGACTTCGCTTCAGGCACTTCATAGTTCTCCGCTTGCCGCTTGAACTCATCGATGATGATCTTACTGGGTTTATCCTCAAACTCGACATCATCCATGCTCGCCAACAGATAGGGCGCAACGGGGATATCCCCATCACCTTCCCAGGAAACCAGCTCGCGTCCATAATTCAGGATTACGCGCACCAGCTCCCGCTCCATCAGGATATCCGGAGTGATCTGTTTTGGTGGCTCTGGCAGTGCAATGCCCTCTGCCTGCATAGCTGCCAACAGCTCCGCAGGAATAAAGTCATCGCCACCAAAATCAGGAGGCATGCCTTCCGGTGCAGCTTGTGCTGCCGCCTTCCGGTCCTTGGCTTTCGCCTTATCCAACCGGATCTTATTCAATTCCGAAAGCAGTACACGCTCTTCGATATCCAAAAGACTACTGCATTGACGAAGATAGACCGATACCTTGATCTCATCCGGAATGAGCGCAATACTGTTCACCACTTCCCGAATGACCTCGGCGCGTTTGATCGGGTCGTCCTTCGCATCGCGCAGCAGGATATTGGTCTTGTAGAATACGAAATCTTCCTGGTGCTTACTCAGGTAATCCTTGAATGCTGAAGCACCGAATTTCTGGATGTAGGAATCGGGGTCATTGCCATCCGGGAACAGCATAACCTTTACATTCAATCCCTCCTCCAGTAACATATCCGTACCCCGTAGGGAAGCCTTTATACCTGCCTCATCCCCATCATAAAGGATAACCACATTTTTGGTATACCGGGAAATCAATTTGATCTGTCCTGTGGTCAGGGATGTTCCCGAAGACGAAACAACGTTCTCGGCACCTGCCTGATGACAGGACAGCACATCCGCATATCCTTCAACGAGGTAGACCAGGTCATTATCTGAGATTGCTTTTTTGGCCAAATGTAGGCCGTATAGCACATTGGATTTATGGTAGATCTCACTCTCCGGTGAGTTCACATATTTCGGTACATTCTTATCGGTCTTCAGGGTCCGGCCACCGAAACCGATGACGCGGCCCGTCAGGTTGTGAATGGGAAAAATAACGCGGCCACGAAAGCGGTCATAGAGGGATTTGTCATCGCGCTCGACAGCCAAGCCAAGCTCCACCAGGAACTCCTTGGCATAGCCATCCTGTTGCGCGGCATCAACCAAACTGGTCCACGCTTCCGGAGAATAGCCCAATTCGAATTTCTTGATCGTCTCATCGCGGTATCCCCGCTCGCGGAAATAGCTCAGGCCAATGCTCTGCCCAAGATCCGTCTCCCATAAAGTATGCTTGAAGTACTTGCCTGCCCATTGATTCAACACATACAGGCTCTCCCGGCGGTCCTGAGCGGCCAGCTCAGCAGGGCTGCGCTGCACTTCCTCAATCGGGATGTTGTATTTATTCGCCAAATAACGGATGGCTTCAGGATAGGCATATTTTTCATGCTCCATCACGAACTTCAACGAATCTCCACCCGCACCACAACCAAAGCATTTGTAGATGCCCTTGGATACAGAAACGTGAAAAGATGGCGTCTTTTCATTGTGGAAAGGGCAATTACCGATCAGAGAGGTCCCTCGTTTCTTAAGGTCCACAAAATCCCCAACAACCTCCTCTATCCGAGCGGCATCCAATACCTTTTCTATCGTTTCCTTCTTGATCATGCTTAACAAAGATAAGGCTTCGCGGGGAATTTGGAAATAGCATAACTGTGCTAACAAACCAATATGCGTTCTACTTTAACCCATTAGCCTGCCTCCCAGTGCGTAAGTGTGCTTCGTTTGGCTAAACGGTAGATCAACTAAAAACACATGCTATTTTCAATTCATTTTTCACCCATGGAATGTTTCCTGATCAGCTGACAAACAAAAAAGCGACCCTGAAGGTCGCTTTGTATATCCATTATATTATTATTCACTATTTCTTAAACCGCCGTTTTATCCAATTGGGTAAACACGGAGTTCTGGGAAATATATTCAGGAACAATTTCCTTGATCAATTCCACCAATACCATAGGATTATGGTCTGCCCCTTGCACAACAACCTGTTGGCACAAGTGCTCTATCTTCGCGCGCTTGGCATCAACATCATCGGTATTGACGCGCGCAATCATGATTTTCTCATGGTGCGTCTTTGTTGTGTTTTCGTTATCGGCTAAAAGCTCTTCATAGATCTTTTCACCTGGACGAAGTCCCGTTACTTCAATGCCGATATCTTCCGGATAATTGAATCCTTTCAAACGGATCATGCGGATCGCCAGATCCATGATCTTAACTGGTTTACCCATGTCAAAGACGTAGATCTCACCGCCCTGACCCATTACTGCAGCTTCCTGTACCAATTGACAGGCCTCTGGAATGGTCATAAAGTAACGTGTAATATCTGGGTGTGTTACCGTTAATGGTCCACCGCGTTTCAATTGTTTCTCAAAAAGTGGAATAACCGAACCGTTGGAACCGAGCACATTCCCAAAGCGGGTGACGATAAAGTTCGTCTTGCTGTTCCGGTTCAGGCCGGATACATAGATTTCAGCGACACGCTTCGTTGCTCCCATGACGTTTGTCGGGTTCACCGCTTTATCTGTCGATACCATCACAAATTTCTCGACACCATATTTATCTGCCATATCCGCAAGGTTCTTCGAACCCCACACATTCGTCAGGATCGATTCGTACGGATTCTGCTCCATCAATGGCACGTGCTTGTAGGCTGCGGCATGGAAAACGATCTGCGGACGGTACTGGTCAAATACGGAATCCATAAATGCTCGGTCACGGACGTTACCGACCATGAACAGCGTATCGCCATGGCAATTGCCTTTCAGTTCCTGCTGGATATCATAGAGTGCCGATTCGGCTTGATCAATAATGATCAGCTTGTCGAAATCAGTAAAACTAATCTGACGGACCAACTCCGAACCGATCGAACCTGCACCACCCGTCACCAAGATGACTTTTTCACGCATCATCTCATGGATCACCGGATTTTCCAGCTTAATGGCCTCCCTTCCCAAAAGATCGTCGATCTTAAGGGTCCGTAGTTGCCGTGTCGCCACCTTACCGCTCATTAATTTGGCAGAGGTAGGCATTATCTTTAATTTGACCGGCAAGGGTTCGATCTGCGCAGAGATCTTTGACAGTCGGTCTTTATTGTTATCATCCAAAGCGATGATGATGGAATCAATTTTTAATCGTTCAACGAATTCAGCAGTCAACTGGTCTATCCCTATGATCTTATAGCCATTGATCATCTTCCCGATCCGATTGGGGTTATCATCCGCAAAGGCAAGGATCTTCCGCTTACGACGTGAGTCGTTACGTAACAGGTTCAGGGTGGTCATTCCCATATTTCCAGCACCAAAGATCATCACATTCTCCACCTCACGTCCACTAAAGAAAAAGCTTTCGTATAGAGTCCGGTAAAATACCCGAGCGGCAACCAAACACACCGTAGTAAAAAATGCGTGCGTAAACAATACGGCGTATGATAAACGGAAAAACTGGCCCATCTCCGAGGTCTGACTGAAATTCAAACGGATTATAAAGGAAATCAGCATTAAGCCAGCGAAGGCCACAAAAACAGCCTTGAAAATACCCCAGGCATCACGGAATCCGGTCTGACGAACAATGCCTTTATAAGTTCGGAAATACAGAAAGGAAATCAGGTAGGCCAACGATACTACAAAGGATTTCTTGACCATCAATTCAACACCGAAACGCCCCTTGAAACTATTGATGACAAAATTGGATAAGTAGTAACAGAATACAACAATCAACACATCTATCAAAAGTATAACCCAACGTGGGCTATCCTTTCGAAAATATTTTCTCAAACCAGCTATATCCATGAATATGTTAAATTATCGTTCTGCTATCTAAATTCTAAACTGTTGGCTATACGTTTAGGTGATTCACCCTACAACTGCAAAGTTAGTGCCACTCTATTCCCTAAAAACAGTAATTAGTGCTAAGCATTTCAGCCAGAAGGGGTAATTTATTTCCCTATTGGCATCAAATAATTAGTTAGATTAGCACAAAGCTACAACAAATAACCGGGGGATTCTTAACTATTTTTAGCAGTAATAAACGAAAACGTTTGCATGTATCCTGTAAAGAGATTATTTAACAGAATAGGGAAATCAATGGGGAGTTAACAAAGGATATTAAGCCAATGTTTTATTGAAAAGCACTAAAACAAAAATGGGGCATTCGCCCCATTTCCTATTTTTTATTGAATAATTTCTTGAATTGTTTTTTGAGTTTCGCTCGAATGGAAACCGAACTGGAATCGACGTAGCCATAACCGTAGCCGTATCCATAACCATATCCATAACCTCTCGCGAAATCCACGTCATTCAGTACGACAGCCATGTTTTTCAACTTGCCATCTTCGTAAAGTTCTTTCGGTACGTTCAATAGACGCTTATCTAGGTAGTTCGCACGAGCGACATAAACCGTCAGATCCGCAAACTCCGAAATCAATAATGTATCCGTAACCAAACTAACAGGAGCAGTATCTACAATGACATAATCGTAGTTTTCACGACCGTAGTCGATTACTTCCTTAAAGTGACCATTCATCAATAACTCCGCTGGATTTGGCGCAATATAACCTGAATAGATAATATCAAAATCATAAGGTGCTGGTTTGCGGATAATAATATTATCCACTGGCATATCCGGATTGATCAAGTATTGCGTGATACCGATATTCGTGTGCTGTAAATGCGATAGTCCCAAGTAGTCCAAAACTTTTGGTGAACGTATATCCGCACCGATCAACAATACTTTCTTTCCAGACATGGCCAGAATACGGGACATATTGGTAGACACGAATGATTTACCCTCGCCGGATGTCGTGGAAGTCACGAAGATTACCGCGGAATCCTTTTTAGCACCCAACATAAAGGAGATATTCGTCCGAAGGATACGGAATGCCTCTGCAAGGGACGATCGATCATTATCCTTAACAATAGGGTCATCAGATGATGGGATCTCCCCAAGAATTGGTGCATTGAATTTTTCTTCAACATCTTTTCTAGAATGCACCTTGTTATCCATAAGAAATTTAAGATACAAAATTCCCAACGGCAATAGTATCCCAGCTAAAAGAGCTCCAAAAGCAATAATAGCTTTTCTTGGAGCGACTGGACTGCTTGCTCCATAAGCTTCATCAATTACTTTCATGATCGCTGGAGTAGCAGAAGCTTGAATTTCTGTTTCTTCTCGCTTTTGAAGCAAGAACAAATATAAAGATTCAACAATTTGTTGTTCCCTTGAAATATCTTTAAACCCTCGCTCTTGATTAGGCAACTGATTTAGTTTACCCTCAAATTTATTTTTCTGGCTTTGTAGGGAATTAACATTGCTCTGTAGAGATTGCCTATAGTTATTCAGCGAGTTTTTCAAATTCTGCCCCAAATCATTGATATTCTTAGTCAAGTTTTGTACAACGGGGTTGTCTGGCGTTGCAGACTTCAATAGGTCATCTCTTTCTAATACAAGGTCATTATAGCTTTTTAGCGCATTTTGGATAGAAGGGTCATTTAATCCAATATTGCTAGGCAATAAATTTCCTGCATTAGAATTAACCACTCCTCCCAACATATCAGCAATTCGCACTTGTGTTTGATATTCGACTAATTTTCGCTCATTTTCAGTTGCATTCTGCATATACAACTGCGCTTCAGAAGACATATCAATCAAATTATTTCTATCCTTATATTCAGCAACTTTTGAATCTGCACTAGATAGGTTTTTTGAAATTAACTCTAATCTTGAATCAATAAATTGAGTAGTTGCCCGACTTAACCTTGTTTTATCCTCTGTTACGTCTTTGTTATATTGCTCAATTAATGAATTTAATATCAGTTCCGCCTTAGAAATATTTCCAGAATTCATTGAAAAATTCACAACATAGGAAGATTTTTCTTTGTTAGGGGAAATTTGAATAATTTTTAAAAGATTGTCAACAGTTACATTTTCTGGCAAATAAGTAATCACCATTTCCGAATCAAAAACTTTGCCTGCTTGGGGCAGAAGCATAATTGGCCCTAATGGTGTATTAATTTTTTTACCCAATGCATAATCAAAATTATTATTTCGATCATCATTAATAACAAATGTGTTTCCTGATTTTTTAATGTTAAAACTATATCGAACAGAGTCCAAACGCGGATGGTTAGGCTCTAATAAAACAACTCTAATGGGTGATTGCTGTTCCGTTAAATCTGAAGTTTTAACATTTCCTTTATTCTGATAATAAATGTTAAGTCTATTAATCTCAACCACTTTGCGAAAAATCCGTCGAGATTTCATTACATCTATTTGATCCAATACAAATGCAGATGCCGGGCTAGATCCTGATAGATTTCCCAACTCTGCTAGTGCAGCTAATTCTCCAGCAGCTTTATTTTCATCCTGAAGGAGAATTTTGGCTGTTATATTATAGATTTTATCAGCATATCTTAAATAGATAAATGCACAAAATAAGCAAATTAATACTGAGGCTAAAAACCACTTCCAATAATAAGCATACTGTTCAAAAACTTGTTTAAGATTTATATCTTGTTCTTCACTATTAGGTTTAGAAGGTGAATAGTTGTCCATGAATACTTATATAATTAATTTCTTGTTAATACTGAAATCACGGTAATTACTACACTAGCAATGGAAACAAAAATAGATGTATTCTGCGTGTATTTAGATGATTGAATTCTAGCTCCATTTGGTTCAACATATACAACATCATTTTGTGCCAAATAATAAACCGGAGAATTTAATGCATCTCTTTTTGTCAAATCCACTCGAAATTCTTCCTTTTTACCGTTCTGTTCCCGAACTACCATAACGTTTTTTCGAACTCCATTGATAGTCAAATCACCTGCAAGCCCCAAAGCTTCCAAAATAGTTATGCGGTCATTATTTACAGAAAATGTTCCCGGAGTTTTAACCTCACCGAGTACAGTTACCCTAAAGTTTCGTATTTCCATACTGATGCCTGGATCGATAATAAATGGCTTTATTCTTTCTTTCAAAAAGTCCATCGCCTGAGTTCTAGTTTTACCAGCTAATCTGACCTTCCCAATCTTGGGAAAATCTATATCCCCATTAACATCGATAGCATAGGTAGGGATAAAAGGGTTGGTATTCTGAATTGCTCCAGAACTTCCTTGATAAGGAGATACTTGATTAAATGGAACGGTAGCCCTTACATCGTCAGCAGTAACAGAGATTGCCAAAATATCTCCAGCTTGTAACTTTGGCGCATTCAATTCATATGCTGTATGCAGAGAAGTGGAATCAGGTTGAAAATAGACTAAATCTTTACGACTTGCACATGAAGAGAATAAAAACATGACCAACACCAAAATAGAAAAAACTAAATTGAAAGTATTTTGACCCATATTGAGAATTTTAATTTTGATTACTCTACAAAAACCAATCCAAATAAAAAGCGATATAAAAAGAAAAGGAATGTTTTTGCATTAATAGTTTGTTAAGAAGTTACTTATTTTTAATAATATTAAAAATTGCGTCTGAAATTCTATCTCTATCATCATTTGTTAAATTAGAACCAGAAGGTAAGCACAAACCTTTTTCAAACAAATCTTCGCAAATGTTATTTCCATAATACGGAGAATTGGAAAATATAGGTTGCATATGCATTGGCTTCCACAGTGGCCTAGATTCAATATTTACATTTTGCAAACCAAGACGTAAATCTTCCCTATTTATCCCGGCACTTTGAGGATCTATAGTAATGGCTGATAGCCAATGATTAGAAAAATAATCAGCATTTGGTTCAGTGAATACGGTTACTCCCGGAATATCTTTAAATAATTCAACATAGAATTTTGACATCAACCTTCTTGCCTGCACTCTATCTTCCAAAACCTCAACTTGGCCCCTGCCAATTCCAGCACATATATTAGACATTCTGTAATTATAGCCAATATGGGAGTGTTGATAATGAGGAGCATCATCCCTTGCTTGTGTAGCAAGAAAAACCGCTTTATTTTTATCCTCTTCTGTATGACAAACCAAAGCACCTCCTCCTGATGTAGTTATAATCTTATTACCATTAAAACTTAACACACCAAAACGACCAAAAGTCCCACAAGATCTATTTTTATATTTAGAACCCAAAGCTTCAGCAGCATCTTCAATAACAGGAATTTCATATTTATTCGCCACTGCCATCACTTCATCCACTTTAAAAGGCATACCGTACAGGTGAACTGCAACAATAGCTTTTGGTTTTTTGCCTTTAGCCATTCTATCTTTAATAGCTTCCTCTAAAGCTATGGGACAAATATTCCAGGTGTCAGCTTCAGAATCTACAAAAACAGGAACAGCCCCTTGATAAGCAATAGGATTAGCAGAAGCTGAAAAGGTCATA
Source organism: Sphingobacterium lactis (assembly GCF_011046555.1). Lineage (NCBI taxonomy): Bacteria > Pseudomonadati > Bacteroidota > Sphingobacteriia > Sphingobacteriales > Sphingobacteriaceae > Sphingobacterium > Sphingobacterium lactis. The sequence continues at coordinate 1,015,241 of NZ_CP049246.1, read as the reverse complement.
GATTGACATATTACCTCATCCCCATACTCAACGCCACATTCAATTAAAGCTAAATGCAAGGCGGCAGTACCCGCGGAAAGAGCAGCAATTTGAACATCATCTCCTAAGAAATTTTCTAAGCTCTTTTCAAATTCATTTACATTAGGTCCTAGGGGAGCTACCCAATTTTCATCGAAAGCCCGATGAATATATTTCAATTCATTACCACCCATATGAGGGGACGAAAGCCAAATCTTGTCAGACATATATATGTATTTTAAAATTCAAATGTACAATTTTAATTATTATCAATTTAGGTTTAAAAATTATTCATTACATACTAAGCCGTATTAAATATTACAAAATTTGGCAGTGTAATTAAAGAAATTCTGGCACAACCATTGCGAAGTGTTATTAATAATATTTAATTAATATGATGGAAGGTTATATTGTTCTAAGACAAAAATATAAAAATCAAACTATTCTTAAAATGTCAAAAAAAATAATCTGGGTAGGTATAATTTCAATTATGCTTGGCTCATTAATTTACATTTTCAAAACCAAAAAAAGTGAGGGAATCAATCCTATTCAAACTACAGAAAGTACGAATACTCCGATTGTCAAAAATGATACGCCCAATAACCTTTTACAAAACAATTCCAATCAAACACCAAGCAAGGAACCTGTTTCATCGAAAAGTTCAGCAAAACAAGCTGTTTTTCAGGCAGGCATTGGTGCGGTAGATATTACCCTACCCTATAACAGGTCTGCTAAAAAAGATTCCAAAACAGCTACTTCTCAGAAAATTCATGATAAACTATATGCAAAAGCATTAGTACTTGATGACGGATCTACTAAGATAGCGATGATCGTAGCTGACAATCAAGGTATTCCAGGATGGATTATTGATGAAGCAAAAACCAAAATTGAAAGAGAAACGGGTATACCAATTGAAAATATCATGATATCTTCAACCCATACCCATTCCGGTATTTATGCAGGAAGTCCGGTTAACACAAATAAATCTTTCGACAACTATCAGAACCTTTTAGTCCGAAAATTGGCAGAGAGCGCAAAATCTGCTTTTAACAATTTAAAACCTGCCCAAATTGCTTGGGGAAGCTTTAATGAACCTCGATATGTCCACAACCGAAGATGGTACACAAAAACTGCTAATTCAAATCCTTTTGGTTTAATGGATTCAGTTACCACAAATCCAGGATATACAAATCAGAAAAATTTAATAAAACCTGCTGGTCCTACAGATCCCGAAGTTAGCTTTATAGCACTTAAATCCTCAGACGGCAAGCCTATGGCCATTTTTGCGAATTATTCAGTGCATTACATAGGTGTTCCTTCAACAGATATATCGGCAGATTATTATGGTGAGTTTGGAAAAGTATTGGCCAATAAATTTGGTGTAAACAATCTTACAGATTTTATTGGCATTATGTCCAATGGCACATCCGGGGATATAAATTCATTAGATTACGGTGCCCCAAAAGAATCAATTCAACATTATTCTAAAATCAATAAGGTAGCAAATGATTTAGCGGACAATTTGATAAAGAAATATAATTCTCTTGAATTTCAATCCTGGGTTCCGCTTAAGAGTGTCAATAAAAAGATTTCTATCAAACTACGAGGTCCATCGACAGTTATGAGACGGAACATGGGCAATGCTCAAAAAAGATCTTCAAAAAGCAATAATGCTAAAGAAAAACAACAAAGATATTATGCTGTTAGAGTTGGCGCTATGGAGAAAAACTACCCCCAATCCCCTCAGATAAACTTACAAGTATTTAAAATTGGAGACCTTGCAATTGGGGCTATACCCTTTGAAGTATTTGCAGAAACAGGACTGAAAATTAAAAAATTAAGTCCATTTAAAGATTATTTTACTATTGGGTTAGCAAATGGTCAGTGGGGATATCTTCCAACCCCAAATCAATATAAAAAAGGTGGTTATGAGACTTGGCTAACAGTAAGTAGATTTAATGAGAATACATCAGAAATTATATCTGAAAATATTATTAATTCTTTAAATTCACTTAAATAAATTTAATTGAAATTCTTAAATGCAGATTAAGCATTCTAGCTAGTTGAGAAAAATTTAAAAGCATTTATACCTAAATTTTATATTATATTTGGCTCGATTTTCCAATTACAATATGAAATTTAGAGAAGACATTCAAGGGTTACGGGCTATTGCTGTTATTTTAGTTTTTCTATTCCATCTAAACTCCAATTATTTATCTGGTGGATTTATTGGAGTAGATATTTTTTTCGTCATTTCCGGATATCTAATTACTACAAATATTATTAGAAAAAAAGAAATCAATGAATTTAAATTCATTGATTTCTATCTTGGACGAATCAAGAGACTTATTCCTGTTTACATCATTTTTTTATTAATAATTGCAATCGCTGGTGCAATCATTTGGTTACCAGCAGATATATATTTATTAAGGAGGAACCTTTTCCACGCTTCAATTTTTAATTCAAATAATTATTTAATGACATTAGATAATTATTTTGGTGCGGCTAGTAGTGAAAATCCTCTGCTTCACACCTGGACCCTTTCTATTGAAATGCAGTTTTATTTTATCTTACCTTTATTATTAATCCTGGTGAAAAATAAATATCACACATTACTTTTAGGAGGATTAACATTATTATTATTTGCATATTCAATTTATAATACATATTATATTGACAACTCGTCCAAAATGTATTTTTCATTACCGGCTAGGATGCCTGAATTATTACTAGGATGTTTACTTTCTACCAGTGGTGCAAAACATTTTGAATTTAAGAATAAAATTATTCAAAACTTCCTTGCCATTCTCTCCGTACTAGTTATTATTCTATGTGCAATATTCTATAATGAACAATTTCCTTTTCCAGGAATTTGGGTAATTATTCCATTATTGGCCGTTTGTATACTTCTTAAGACCGTGAATTCTTCAATCAACACTAAAATTTTGTCAAATAAGATTTTAGTACACATAGGGAAACTTTCGTATTCAATATACTTATGGCATTGGGCAATAATGGCATTTATTAGATATTATTATTCAAACTATGAATTTTCAATAATTCAAATGTTGATGATAATTTTAGTTACTTATATTTTATCTTATCTATCCTTTACTTTTATAGAAGATAAATTCAGGAAATCTACAAATAAAAACACAATCATTTTTTCAGCCTCACTCTACTCACTAATGGGAGTGTCAATCTTTGCAATTACAAAGTTAAATGCTAAGGTAATAGACATTCCTGAGGAATTTCTTAGGCCAAAAATACATTTAAGTTCACACGGTGATACATTTAAGGAACCTATAACCCTCGGAGCATCTAATCCTGCTCAATCAGATTCAATTCTTCTAATTGGAGATAGTCACGCATTAATGTATAAATTTTACTTTGAGGCACTTGGTAAGGAATATAACTTTAATTTTAGAACTGCTACCAATAATTTATATCCTCCATTTAAGGGAATTTCAAAGAAAGACTTCACTTCTGAAAAAACTTATGAACAATATCTCAAGATAAGCCATTCCGTACAGTCGGAATTAAAAAATGCGAAATATATTATTTTGTGTTCAGTTTGGTCAAAGAAAATTCCAAGTCTAGAAAAGGCATATAATATGTTCATTAAACAATTAGGACCAAATCAGAAGGTAATAATTTTACAAGACTTCCCAGTTTTAAAGAAATTTCCAATGCGTCAAAATCGAGGACAGTACAAAATTGCTGAATTCGACCAAAACGATGTAGTATTTGATCAAAAACTTCCGAGTTACGTAATCAAAACAATTAACGATAAAAAACAAGTTTATTATTTGACATTTGATTTTTCCAAACTTGGACATGATTGGCCATATTATGAAAACAAGATAATGTATTTTGATGGAGGACATTTAAATCTTTACGGGATTAACGCACTTTATGATAATACAAAAGGTGAATCAATTACTCAATTAAAAAAAATAATCCAATCAAATTAATGATTGGATTATTTTTTTGGGAGAGTCATATATTATTTTTTTCCAATATCACCTTTAAAACTTTCCATTGGCGCTTCAGAAGAAGAATTTATTCCACTTCTTACAAATACCTTTTTGACTGTTAACAGAAGAATTTTTAGATCAAACATAAACGACACATGATCAACATAGTAAATATCCAATGAAAATTTTTGATCCCAAGTAATAGAGTTACGTCCATTCACTTGTGCCCAACCAGTAATGCCTGGCCGCACTTCATGTCGTCTATTTTGAAATTCATTGTATAAAGGTAAATACTTCACTAGTAATGGCCTTGGACCAACTAATGCCATATCTCCTTTTATGACATTCAATAATTGAGGGAGTTCATCTAGAGAAGCAGATCTTACAAATTTCCCAATTTTGGTAATACGATGTATATCGGGTAGCAAATTGCCTTCTAAATCCCTTTTGTCATTCATCGTTTTAAATTTAAAAACCTTAAAGATTTTTCTATCCCTCCCCGGTCTTTCTTGTAAAAAGAATACTCCCGCCCCTTGATTAGCGATTGAAAGTAAAATTACCAAAATGACAAAGATTGGACTTAATACTAAAAATGCTAAGCAAGAAATAATTAGATCAATACCTCGTTTAATAAAATTTCTATACATTACTTAAGGTCATTTATTATATCATTTACAGATTTACTGTTTGTCCAGCCTAAATTATTTAAAAGTCGTCCGTCCAACATGGAAGATGATTGAACATCCTCAGAATCACCCAGATTAAAAGAACCGCTTCCCTTTAAGCTTTGTTGAATAACTTCAACATATTCTCTCAAGCTAACATTCTGTCCACTAACATTTAATATTTCTTGAACATCTCCAGACTTCATTTTACCTAATACAAATAGGATTGCCGAAATAACATCATCGATATGAATTAAGTTGGTGTTATTGCTAGGATTAGGGATGAGCACCTCATTACCATTTTGGTAATCTCTGATGATCTTTTCAAAAAAACCAGCTTGTCCTTTAATCTGAGGTATTATCACCCTCGGTAACCTTAATGAAACCACACGACTTAAAGGGGATAATAGTTTTATCGAACTAAAAATATCTTCAATTATTACTTTTTGAAAACTATAACTAGTATTTATACTTACAGCATCGCTCTCTGTCTTCTCTATATTTAATTTTTGAGAATATACCGATTGGGATGATATATTAATAATTTTATTGATTTTCGCTTTAGCAATTAAAGTTGAAATATTCTGAATAAATCGAATAGCTTCAAATTTTTTATAATCTTCTTCATAGGCTAATGCGCTGACAAAATTGATCAAACAATCCGTTTGACATAGACATTGAGCGAGATTAGGGTCATTAGCTTCAAAATAAACGACATTAGCATATTCCTTAAAAAGTTCAACATATTTTTCTTTTGAACCTTCCCGAATAATTAAGTTAATGGTTTTTGAAGTTTTGGAAATCTCTTTCATGAAAGCCACTCCTATATTACTTCCTGCGCCCAATATTGTAACGGTATCGGAGAAATTTTGTTCTTGTCTTGGAATGGTAGAACAAGCCACTTGGCGAACCCCAACCTTATTATAGGCGTAACCATCAAGCTTTGCCTCAATTCCCAAAAAATTACGAACCAAAAAGTTAACTTCATTAAAGCCTAATAGCGCTCTATTACCGGTAATACCTGTAAAACGCATATTCATTTCAAAGAAGAACAAACCGGTTGGCGTAATCCTACCCTGTATATTAACAGGGCCTCGAACAGATCTTTCCTCAAGAATCGGAACAAATCTCATAATTTCATCAATGTATTCGAAATTTTGTGGATCAATTGGATCAACGAAAATTGGAACACCATTTTTGAGCGTGTTTTTTGAGATAAAAACCCCAGAGAATTTTGAATCTTTGTTAAAAATCAATTGAATTGATATCTCAGACATCTGCAGAAAATTCCCGTTCTTAACTGCTTTTACAATCTTTTCATAGTTAGGATCCGATTCTTCAGGGAATAAATAAGGTTGGATAATATCCTCCGGTATTAAACCCTCAATTTCTTTCAATTCATTGATAATTGTAATTCCTTGTGATGCAGAACCACCTGAAGGCTTAACAATTGCGGGCAAAATACTTTCATCTGGATTTTCCAAAAACTCCTTAACAGAAATTGTTGGTACAATTTTGCAGCCCAATGGCGCAAAATAGTCATACCAATCTTGCTTATCCCTACTGATTGCAATTATTTCAGGATTTGAAACTATGACCTGAATACCATTTTCTTTGAATTTTTCAAGATCTTTCCCGAAAAGTACCAACTCATGATCGTGGCCAGGAACTAAAACATTTACACCGTTTGAAATACAAAGCTGCAAAATGTGATCCGTGTATCCTTCTGAATATAAACCCGGAACCACAAAAAATTCATCACAAAAACTATGAGCATATACATTAGGGTTCCCATCACAACCAATAATTTTAAATTCTCGCGTAAGATTTAAGGAATCAATTACTGATTGACCCACCCCAGAACCTACACATGTTACCAAAACAGTTACCATTTCTTTATTATATACTTTCATAAATTTTGTTTAATTGAGTTGCTATCGCTGTTGCGGAATATTTACTCTTAACGGACTTTGATATTAATTCGGAATTATATCTACTAAAATTATTTACCATGAATTCCATAGCCTCTGCCATCTCCTGTATATTATCTACTTCAACTAATATTGAATTAGTTTCATCTACAAAATCTTCTGGCCCTCCGCATTTTGTCATGATGGCCGGAAGTCCTGCACTTAGTGCTTCCATACAAGCTGTTGCAAAATTTTCAGATCTAGAGCTTAGAATATATGCTGAAGATGATTGCATTATTTCCATAATTTCCGATCTTGTCTTTCGGCCCAACAATTTAACCTGGTTGGACACATTTTCTTCTTTAATTATTTCCTCCAAATAAGCTCTTTGATCCCCTTCCCCAATAATATGGAACTCAATATCTTCACCAAAATTAGCTGCAGAAAAAGCTTTGATCGCAATATCGAATCCTTTGATTTTAAACAAGGATCCAACAGCAATAAATTTAAATTTATGATCCCCAATTTTGGGTTCATATTTGAATACATCATCAATCACACACCCTACAAAGGTTGAATCTACATTAAATTCATCTTTAAGTATTAATTCCAGCGGTTTAGAAACTGAAATAACCCTATCAATGTGAGGATAGGTTTCCTTTGCATCCTGTTTAACTGAATTTTTAATAGGTTTGCGTTTTAATTCACTCCAATGTTCAGTTCCAACAGTATTAATTCCGAAATTTTCACCAATAACATTAGCAATCCTAATATTGGGTAAATAATGCCCATGAACGATATCAAAGGTTCCTTCATTTTTCTCAATAAATCTGTACAAATGTTTTGCAAACAAATCAACAAAGTAATTATTAATGAATCTGGGAAGAATTTTATAAGGTAATGGAAAGAAAAAATTATACATATGAATTCCTTTGACCGTCTCTTTTGAGATTCCAATTTTCCTCCAATAAAATCTAATCCTTCGATCTATTGACATTACAACTACATCGTTTCCAAATTTTTTTAATGCTAGGGCTTGATCCAACTCAAAGTTCCCCCACATGGGATCCTGTTTGCTAGGAATTCCTCTAGATATCAAGAGTATTTTTTTCATTATCAATCAGATAGAAGTTTGTTAATTTTAACAATATTTGAAAAAGAAAACAATTCCTTACTTTTCTTATAACAGACTGAAGATCTCCTGACATAATCACGATTATCTAGTAATAAGGAGAGGGACTCTTTAAGGGTCACCGTCGAATTGCCACAAAAGAACCCAAACTCGGAAATTTTATCAAATAATTCATCTGGATTGGAATTTAAAGAAATAACAGGAACACCCCTTAGCCAGCTTTGGATAAATACATTTGAAAAACCTTCACTTTTACTTGTATTCATTACCACAAAAGCATAATCCAAAATAAACTGATTTACAAAGCTGTTATCCTTATCAGAATAGTGATTTAAATTACTCAACTTATTCATTCTTAGCTTTAATGCTTCTCCATATTCAATGTCTTGTAAATCACCAATTACATCAAAAACCAGATTCTTAGATTCGATAAATTCCTCTGCTAATGTAATAAATACCTCAAGTTGTTTTATTGGTTTGATGTTAGCGACCCAAACAATATGCTTTACTGGATTGGCATATTTTTCTTCAGCAATTTGCTGAATTTCCAATTCAATCGTTGGATGCATATTATATATTTGCAGTACAGGTTCAATACCATATGAATTCAAAACCTTTTTCTGCTCCGATGTTTGTACAATAAACTTAGACCCATTATCTTTTGTTTTATTAAAAAATCTAAAGTTTATTTTATCCCTCAGCGTAGATTGCTTAAAATCAATCGTAAACAAATCAGCAACGTGTATAAAATGCTGAAAGTTTAATTCCTTCTGAAACACCGAAAAATAAAAGGAAATAAACTTATAAACACGTTGATAAACAAATTTTGGCTTCTCAATCTGCAAAATTTTGAATAATCTCCGGCTATAAAAATATCTTAGAAACAACCCGTCTAACTTTGAAGGTCCTTGGATAAAATAAACTTTATATCCATCATGATACTCAAAGTAAGTTTTACCTACCGCAGCACCAGGAACATCTCCTAGATATAGGAATACGATTTCATAATCAGACTTTAATTCATCAGCAATTAATCTCATTTGATATTCCGCTCCACCCTTAAAAATTGGATAAAACCCGGATACAATTATAATTTTTGGCCTATTAACTTTCGTTTCCTTAGAATCCATAGTTATCTTAAATCGTTATTATGTGATAAATAAAATAGGGAGTTGGAGAAATATAAAAATAAGGATCTATTAAATCAATGGTCCATTCAACCATTAAACGGATATCAACGATCCATGCTATTGGAAAACAATAAATCAAATATTTAAATCGCCTTAGGGAATTGATATTTAATAGCCAAAGTAAACTTATAAAGGGAAATAAAAGCATTTGAAATCTATTCCCTAATGAGGGAATAGAGATAGTCAAATTTGAAAAGATTGCAATAATTAAAGTCAATGCGAGGATTTGATGAAATATAGGATTGGATGTGTTATTTCGTGATCTTATTATGAAATAAATCAAAAAATTGGGATAGATCGTTTTCAATGTATTTAAAAGTGAAATATACCAATTAACATTTCCAGTCAATTCATTTCTATAACTCATATAATCTTCTGAAGTATAGATTTCGATTAATCTACTTAGTGTGCCCGGCAAAATTTGACTCAGGTCCTTCACAAAGGTTATCATAAACCCAGAAATCGCAAAACTCACAAAAAAAGAAACAATTAATATTTTATTATTTCTAACTAAGTAGTAGATGAAAATAAAGAAAAAGAAAATCCAAAATGCAGCGTGTATGATAGGCAAAAGCAAACCTAATAATAAAAATGATTTTTTATCCTCAATTACAATTTTAAATAAAAGATAAATGGCGAACCAAGAAGCGGTCCAAAATCTTACTCCATTGATATTAAAGATTGGGTTACTTAATGCAAACATCAAAGCCAACATCAAACACAAAGCATTTTTGTTGTCAAACGCTGCATTAAATGTAAAATATTTAAATGATTTCAAAAAGAAAAGCGAAAACACCGCCGCAAATGTGGCAAACAAGAAGTGGTAATTATGCGTAAAAGAGGACACCAGAAAGGTCATTGTATGCATAAAGAAATCTTTTCGACCTTCTTCAAAATTGAAATATGAAACTAAATCCCGATAATATTCAGCTAATGTTAAATTGCTGTTTAAGTGAAAATATTCTAAATATCTTGCTGAATCTAATTTGGAATTGAGATCAGGAGTAAATGCCAATCCGAAAAGGACTGAAAACACGAAGATCACGAAAAATGTACTTCGCGTATTCAAACTCCTTAGGGAATAAAATAGCGAAACCCAAGGGTAAATTAACAATGAAAGATATTTAATGGAAGTATCTCCTCTGCTAGATTTCATTTCTTAAAATATTTTCAATCATCCAATATTGTGGAACAAATTTCTCATCATGCCAAATAAGATCTTTGGTCCAGTATCCATAATTAAACTCTTCTGCATCAATACCAAATCCATAGCTCATCTCCACTAAAAGCGGCTTGGAATCTTGGACTATGAAGTCAAATGCAGCACTCTGCAAATTTAATTTTTCACTGATTTCAAAGGCTAACTTGATCATGGATTGAGGAATTAAATCATTATCATAAATTAAATGACCGCTTCCTGAAGCTCTGAAATCATTTTTCCTAACCTGACGCTGAAAGCCCCAACATTTATTATCAACAATTTTTAACCTGAAGTCCGTATGGTTACCAGGAATAAAATCCTGAAAATAAACATAACCCTTTTCTTCCTTCCCCATTTTCGCAAATTCAGGCAAGATAAAAAGCCTTGCAAACGCCTTTAAAATAAAAAGTACATTCCTGGTTTCGCGAAACTTGATAAGTTGCTCATTAAAATAATGTCCTTTAGAAAATTGAGAAAATCCAGTTTTGAAAGCTTTTCTGATTAACTTTTTACATTCGTATTTACTGTTTACTAATTTTACGTTTGAAGATCCTGCGCCACCTTTCAATTTAAAAACCTTAGGATATATGGTAGATTCCGCCCATTGAAGTGCTGCATCTTTTTCATAAAACACATAACTAGGCACTAATGGAAAATCAAAAAATTCGAACAAATACTTCTGTGCAACCTTATCATCGAAATGCCAACCGGTATTAAAGTTTGGAAAAACCTTCACCCCACCTTGTTCAAGTGCAAATAAAACAGGCTTTGAGGCTAATACATCTCTATAATTCCCGTGATGGTGATGCCACATAAAAATATCGCAATCCTGCAATTGAGCCATAATATCCGAATCAAGCGCGTTGACAATTTTGAAATCGATATTATTTTTTTCGCAAAATACTATCCACTGATCTGAAAAACTCCCCTTACTCTGATGAATTGCTATTCTCATTTTTATTTTTTAAAGAACTCCAATAACGTAAGTTCTTGGATCCAATATTTTCCTCGACGAAATTCATATAACCCTTCTCCTAATCTCTCATAATATCCAGCCTCTCCATTTATTTCTAATTGAGAACACGTATCTATTCCAATAAAAATTGAACTTTCGATAATAAAATATTTATTGTACTTTTTGCTGTAGAGTAAGTCCGTTGCAAGGCAAGTACTACCAAAACACGCTCTAACCTTAAATGCTAAATCCAAGGCTTCAGCAGGAATTTCAGTTTTCTCATAATTACCAGCTCCAGATGCTCTAAAATCCCCTTTATTGGGGAATCGATAATAACCAAATGCTTTATTATCAACCGTTATAATCCTTAAATCAAACGTTGCGTCCTCTACAAAGCTCTGAAAATAAACGTAATCCTTCTGTCTTATGGATGGGAAATATGTACCGCGACCCTTAAAACTAAAAATCGAATTAACGAGTTTTAGGGCTTCTTCCTTGGAATCTAATTTTTCAACACCAAAAGATGCCGAACCGGTGCTTAATTTCGATATAATCGGAAACTTAATGCTATTCAAATATGCTACAGTATCTGATTTTGAATGCGATACATAGGTTGGTATTTCGGGTAAATCCTTAGATTTGAACAAGTAATGTGCGTTTATTTTATTTTCATAAGACCATATCTCATCAAAAGAAGGCAAACATTTTTTTCCCAAAATCTTATCCAAAATATAAATCTTATTTTGAGCTATTTCTTGGGTTACGGGGTCAGATGCAGTATGCCAGATGATATAGTCAAAATTTGACGCTCTTTCCAGCCAGTCACTTGAATATATATCATAATACTCATATTGTAACCCGTTATTATTTAAGAACCTTTCATATTTTGGGTAATAGGATCTCGGCGATATGTACGTTTCATCGTATTCAAAAACAGCATCCTTTACAAGTCCTATTAAACCTATATCTTTCCCTAAAGTTTCCTCAAAAAGTACTTTCTCTGCTTCCTCCAAGTTTGCCACCTGATCCTCATAGCGCTCGATATGTTTAATCGATATCAATTTATTTTTATATTTCTCCTGGAAAGCAGGAAAAGATAAAATAAAACGCTTTGCTAACTGCTTATAATTCATTAGTCATCTTAAATTAAATAGACAAAACCTATCTATTTTGAAACTCTTTAATTCGCTGATCCTTTATTTCGCCATCGACAAAAATCTGAGCATCAATTAGCACATTATTTGGTCTATCTTCAATTAATGAATCAATTGTTTTGCTAACTTCCTCGCTTAATGAAGCAGAAATTGTTTTATAAAATATAGATGGTGTATGGTCAACCGCGTAATGAAGAACGCCATCCACCTCATACGTAGGATCGGTCATTGATGTTGGAATACAGGTTTCAATCCCGCCATTACGGTCACAGCTAATATCAATAATCATAGCACCCTTTTTCATCCTCTGTAAATCTTCTCTATAAATTATATGGTCTTTCCTGCTGGTATCCCACAATATAGCGTTGACAATCACGTCAAATTGTTCTAATTCCTTTTGGAATAACTTTTCAGTCTTTCTGTCGTAAATAGTTACATCAGCCCCCATGAAGGTTAAAATTTTCAATGCTCCCCTGGCTATATTGCCCCTTCCAATTAATGCCACCTTGGTATCATAAGGGAATAATCCAAATAAGGTATACGCATGCATAACTGCTGCTTCACCAGCAATTTCATTATTCCTCCAAAAAGTATGTCGCCCACTCTCAAACATATCTTCCCAGGCATAGGCAGTTATTTTATTATCAATAAGGATATCGGTGATTGTTCGATTTTGAACAGCGTGGACCCAGCCAAAAATAGTTTGGTTATTCAGGTCTTTAAGATAAGCTGCATCACCAATTTTTGCATCGCAAATAATATCTTTACTCAAAACCTCTTCTTGAGATACTACTTGTACACCTGCTTGAATATAGTCCGCATCACTAAATCCCAAAACTTCTCCATACCCTTTTTCTATAAAAATAGCGTTTTTATTTTTTATGTTGTTAATATGTTGAGGCAATATACAGCGTCTCTTTTCATTACTTTTTTGACTGATGGGGAATCCTACCGTTTTCATAATATGAATTATTTAGTTTTGTTAATTATCTGATTAGTTAAGTTTCCAAAAAAGCCTTTCCCAGCATATTGGGCAAACCTAATTGTTTGACCATTAAGATTAATTTCAATACACCTCCAAATATTCTCATTGTCAAGGCACATATCAAGACTTATTAAATTCGCTAATGGGATTTGATTTGCTATATTTTCAGCGGTTAAATTTAATGATTCATAAAAAGGAAGTTTATATCCTTTAAATTCCACATTACTATTTGGATGGGAAAAATATTTTTGAGCATACTTATTAACTGCATATTCATTAAATATCCCATTTTCATCAATACTGCAAACTATTCCTCCTGAAGTCTCATTATCTAGACTACCATTTATTCCAAATCGTATTGAATTATTAATTACTTTGAATTCGCCAGTTTCTGTCCTTAAAAGACATGTTCTAATTGAATTTATACTTGAGTTATTAATACTTCCTAGAGATTCATTTTGTATTATTAATTCTTGACAAACTAAACTTCGAAACTCCTCAATTCCAGTCCAAAGATCCTCTAGACTTTTAATCTTCCTTACCCCTTCACCTCCATAAGTGTCTCTGCTAGATTTTAATATTAATGGATAATTAAAATCAATTGAATTTAAAAATTGGGAAATGTCTTCGATTATATTAAAATCTCGGTCGTAATAGGTTCCTTCAATTTTATGGAAATAAGACTTAGGGAAAACCTCGAGGTTATTAAACCATTTTTCATAGACATTTTTTAATTCAAAAAAAGCTATCTCTTTATGAGGATTAAGTTTAGTCTCAATTATCGCAGAAAAAATATTTTCTGGAACAATATTTAGATCTACTTTACCTGATAAATTATAGCATAACAAAAGAGTTTCAGTTTCAACCTTTTTACCAAATATAGACCATTTTTTTCTATACTCCTGAAGTATATTTTCAGGAATATTTTTTACAAATAATTCTTTTTTTATTGTTTGATACCGCTTTTTAAATGCTTGCGTCCGTTTATAGAAAATAAAGTTTCGTTTGAAATTTTCTAATTCCGACTTTATTAAATTTATCATGATTTATTTGAAATTAAATCTAAAAATCTTTTACTAACCACCCTTATATCAAACTCACTTATATCATCTATAATTATTCCATTTATGTAAATCCCCTCCAAAAACTCATCAACAATTGATTCATTTAAATTGCCATTAGACTTAATATTTAAAATAGGTCGTTTGACTAAACCATAATCAATTAATTTACTAGGAGATTGAAGATTACTATTGTTTTCAATGTTAAGTAAAAAATCTGCCTTACTCATCTCAACCAATAGTTGCTCTCTTGGGAGATAGTCATTTATTTCTAAGCAATCACCCAAAGAGTCTATATAAGGCAATAAAAGATGCTTTGTTTTAGTGTAAATTTTAAATTTAAACCTCACCCCTTTCTTTATTAAGTATTCTAGCAAAGGACGTGGATCTCTTTTATCTTTATAAAAAGTACCTGCATAGATAAATGTAGGCACTCTATTTCCAACAAAATTTATAGAATAATCTTCGTTTCCAATTTCAAAACCTTGGGGAATAATTTTAATCTTATGTTGGAATTCAGGATAATAAGCATCCTTTGCGTCATTGATAGGAATTGACAAAAAATCTGCATACCTACAAAACCATTTTTCAACATACTTAAAATAAAATGGTTTTTTAACAAATGGATTTCCCATATAAGGATCCCCGCAATCAGCTACCCAAGTTGTATTTTGTAATTTTTCAGGAAATTTCTCTCGAAACTTGGCTGTCCCCCAATGAATTGGATAAGGAACTGCAATTGTTATTAGCAAATCTATATTTGGCAAATCTGCTTTAGTCTCAGTTATTAATGCTTTATTTACAAGACTTAATACTCCAATATCTGGAAATTCTAAAGCTCTTCCAAGAAGCTTCTTACCAATCTTAGTTATTAGAGATTGTTTATTTATTTGACCTATATCTGAATTAAAATTAGAAAAAGGATTCTTACCTAGATTTTTCACTTTAACATTATTATCCTTTTCAAAACTTGAATAGTCATAGCTCCCTAATTGTGCATATACTGTAACATCATGTCCCTGTCTAGCAAACTCCTTAGCCAACTCAACAGTTCTGTTGGATCTGGGAGAATTCACTGGATAAAAAACACTCGAGATAATTAAAATTCTCTTTTTCATTAATCTTATTTACTTCTTAATTCGTATCAATAACGGTTGGATTATTGAAAAATAATCAATTCCTCTTAACTTAGTCCATATACCAAAAAATATCAAATAAACTACCCCACTTGAAATGATTGTGAAAATCAAATTCAATTGTAAAATGGATTCAAAAAGATATTTTGATAAAAAAATGATGATTGCTGAAGGAATAATAATCTCCAAAACTAATTTATAAGGAAACAAATCTTTTAAAGGAATTTTGAAATATTTTGCTATGTAACTCATCATAAATGCAATTCTACCAATTTGGCACAATACGGATGTTGCAGTAACCAAATAAGGAGAATTGAATAATTTTATTACTAAATATTCTAAAACAATAAGTATGATTGCCCCATACATATGAACATTGTAATAAAATTTCTGGCCATTAATGGCAAATAGTAATGGAGCATACGTAATTACAGTAAAAAAATTCACAATTAGTTTTATTTGAAAATAAATTCCTGAAGTGTGATATTTTTCTCCATACAATAGCACCATAATAACATCTGCAAAACAGAAGCAAAAAATCACCAAGGGATAAATTATCTTAACCGTTTTGCTTAATACAGATCGCCATAATTTTAAAACCTCCTGTTTCGCATCATCACCTTTTTCATGGACCTGCTTTACAAATACGGGGGATAGAACGGTTGCAGTTGACACAATTATCATTCCTACAAATGGTAGTTCTAATGATCCATTTGCAAAATCTGCGAATATTTCATTACCAAAATAACGACTGATAAAAAATTGATCTGCAGAATTTATTAACACCCCCCATAAACTAGCCCCCATTAGCGGTAATGTATAGGCTAAAATATCTTTATAGGAATACCTGCTTTTTATTTTACGGATACCTTTTACCGGTCTATTTTTAAAATATAAGGATGTTATAAAGCATAAAAAGGACGATAGCGTAAAACCAATTATCGCAGATAATATAGTTCCCTTAAAATAAATTACAGGTACCACAACACACAGCAACATAAAGACTTTAGTTAACGTATTATATAATGCTAAAAACTTCGTTTGTCTATACGTGGACATAATCCCTTCCAAACCTAAGGAAGGGAGCATAAAAAATGGCACTAAGGAAAAATACTTCAAAGGTAAAATTAAAGACTCATTCTTTAATAGTTTGCCAATATATCCAGCACCAAAAAAAAAGAAGAGAGACATTATTAAACCCAAGGCCATTAATATCCAATTTATCTTGTCAATGACGTCCCTTGCCTCTCCCTTATCAATTTTAGGCAAAAAATAGCTAAATGCACGAGGCAGACCTAGGGTAAAAATAATGGTTAAAGAACTATATACATACATAATTTGTTTGTATGTCCCGTAATCCTGCTTATTAAAATATCTGCTCAATAACATAGAGCTTAATATTGAAAATGCGAATGCAGAAATACTACCAATTAAAACCCAAAAGACCTGCTGCGTATTGCTACTTTTATTCTCCATTATTTATTTGTTACTCCGCAAAAATCCAATACAATTTGATTTTCATCAAATGATAGATTTTTAAACTCATTGTGTGCAACCAAGAACGCAATAATATCAGCTTTTTCAATTGCTTCTTGATACTCCGTCAACTTAAAGATTTTATGCTCGTGGATATTTGGCTCAACAATAAAATATTCTTCTTCATTTGCATCTTGCAGAACACGCTGAACGATGTATTTTGCAGGTGACTCTCTTAAATCATCAATATTAGGTTTAAAAGCCATTCCCATTAGCGCGATTTTCGGCTCTTTATTGTTCTTTAATTGGAACTCTTTCCTTGCTTCTTTAATTTTTTCTGCTACCCAGAATGCTTTATGGTTATTGATTTCACGAGCTTTACCAATAATCCTTGATTCCAATGGGAATTCTGACACAATAAAATAAGGATCTACTGCGATACAATGTCCACCTACACCACAACCCGGTTGTAGAATATTAACTCTAGGATGCTTGTTCGCCAACTTAATCAATTCCCAAACATTAATCCCTGCTTTATCACAGATCAATGACAACTCATTAGCAAATGCGATTTGCACATCTCTCGATGAATTCTCAGTTAACTTACACATTTCGGCTGTCCTTGCATTTGTTGGGTGCAACTCTCCTTTTACAAATTGACCGTAAAATTCCATAGCCTTTTTAGTTGACTCTTCATTCACCCCACCAATCACTCGATCATTATGTACTAGTTCATACATCACATTTCCAGGCAAAACGCGTTCAGGACAGTAGGCCAAGTATATTTTCCCTTCCAATTCAGGACGCTTCGAAAAGATCAGAGACATCATTTTTTCAGTTGTTCCTACTGGAGAAGTAGACTCAATAATATAAAGATCGCCTTCTTTCAATAAAGGAAGAACCGCCTCAGTTGCCGCTTGTACATAAGATATGTCCGGTTCATGATCTCCTTTAAATGGAGTAGGAACAACGATTAAATAGGTATCCGCGGGAACAGGGGTTGTACCTGCTTTTAAAAAGCCATCTTGGACAGCTTTAGCTACTGCTTTATCCAGCTCTGGTTCTACAATATGGATTTTACCTGCATTGATGGTGTCAACGACATGCTGAGAAATATCAACACCGTGAACTGGAATCCCGCCATTGGCAATTAATGCGGATGTAGGTAAACCTATATATCCTAAACCTACGGTAACAACTTTTGCGTGCATATCTTTTCCTTATTTTAAGTTTCTAATAAAATTTACTATTCTTTCACATGCCTGCCCATCTCCATATGGATTATGTAAAGCAGACATATCTTGATATCTTCCTGGATTTCTCAATAAATCTTGAGCTTCCTTAATAATTTTCCCCTTATCGGTACCCACTAGAATGACTGTCCCAGCATCAACTGCTTCAGGTCTTTCCGTGGTATCACGCATCACTAAGACAGGCTTACCTAAACTAGGTGCCTCTTCCTGGACACCTCCGGAATCGGTGATAATCAAATAGGATTTATTCATTAACCAAACAAAGGCTGGATAAGCCAATGGGTCAATTAATTGAATATTCGACACATCCGATAGAATTTCATAAACAGGTTTCTTCACATTCGGGTTAAGGTGTACTGGATAAATAATCTGTACATCTGGATTTGTCAATGCAATTTCCTTCAGTGCTTCACAAATGTTGATAAAGCCCTGCCCATGATTTTCTCTTCGATGTCCAGT
Organism: Sphingobacterium lactis; assembly: GCF_011046555.1. Taxonomy (NCBI): domain Bacteria; kingdom Pseudomonadati; phylum Bacteroidota; class Sphingobacteriia; order Sphingobacteriales; family Sphingobacteriaceae; genus Sphingobacterium; species Sphingobacterium lactis. Next base: position 996,669 of record NZ_CP049246.1, on the reverse strand, counting down.
AACTAAAATCAACCTTTTATCAGTGTCTACAATTCCCTTCAATTTCTCAATTTCAGGATTGTTCAAATCCTTTACCCGTTCGGAACTATCGAAAAGCGCATCAATTACGGTGTTACCTGTAACCAAAATATCCTTTTCTTGAATATTCTCTCTCAACAGATTAGCTTTTGATGCCTCCGTCGGGGCGAAATGGTAATCACAAATTCTACCTGCAACCTGTCGATTGATTTCTTCCGGAAATGGCGAGCGCTTATTATGGGTTCTCAATCCCGCTTCGACATGGCAAACCTGAGCACCTGAATAAAATGCAGCAATACTGCTCGCCATGGTCGTCGTTGTATCACCATGCACGTAGACATAATCAGGTTTAAATTCCTCAAGTACGGGTTTTAATTCGGTAATGATATCTGCTGTTAAGGTATAAAGATTTTGATTTGGTTTCATTAGATTTAAATCAAAATCAGGTTGGATAGCGAAGAACTCCAAAACTTGGTCCAACATTTCTCGATGCTGTGCAGTTACACAAACTTTAGTTTCAAAATCTGGTTGATTTTGAAAAGCTTTAACCAAAGGAGCCATTTTGATAGCTTCAGGACGTGTTCCAAAAACTATTAGATTTTTTTTCTTCATAATAAATTAAAGTTTAGCATCCGCACTCTCAGACAAAATGCCTTTCACATCATAAACTACTGAATTCTCCTTCCTCAAGCCCCCAAAATCAATAGCTAAAAACTCATTATGTGCCACTCCTAATACGATTGCATCATATTGCTTTTCTGGTATCTCACAAACACTGTCAATACCGTATTCGTGTTTCACTTCCGCAGGATTTGCCCAAGGATCATAAGTTGTTATTTTAATACCATAGTCTTCCAGTGCTTTGATCACATCAACAATTTTCGTATTTCTAACATCAGGACAGTTTTCCTTGAAAGTCACACCCAACATCAATGCTTCTGCACCATTCACGTTAATTCCCTTCTTAATCATTGTTTTTACAACCTGGGAAGCTACATATTCGCCCATGGAATCATTCAATCGACGACCAGCTAAAATAATTTCTGGATGATACCCATGTTCTTGTGCTTTTTGAGCCAAATAATAAGGGTCAACGCCAATACAGTGTCCACCTACCAATCCCGGTTTAAAAGGAAGAAAATTCCATTTTGTGCCAGCTGCTTCCAGAACAGCATGCGTATCGATATCAAGGATATTAAAGATTTTTGCCAGTTCATTTACGAATGCGATATTGATATCTCTTTGAGAATTTTCAATCACTTTCGCTGCTTCGGCCACTTTAATTGCAGGCGCTAAGTGAGTTCCTGCGGTAATAACCGATTTGTAAACTTCATCAACAATTTTTCCTATTTCGGGTGTGGAGCCTGAAGTAACTTTAAGGATTTTTTCAACTGTATGCTGCTTATCTCCTGGGTTAATTCGTTCTGGGGAATAACCAGCAAAGAAATCTACATTGAATTTCAATCCGGAAACCTTTTCTAACACAGGAATACATTCCTCTTCCGTAACGCCTGGGTAAACGGTAGATTCATACACGACTATATCACCCTTTTTTAACACCTTTCCAACAGTTTCAGAGGCTTTGTATAATGGTGTTAAATCGGGTCTATTATGTTTATCTACAGGAGTAGGAACGGTAACTACATAAAAATTAGCGTCTTCAATATCGGATAATTGATTTGAACAGAATAAACCTATTGATCCATCTTTGTTTAATGGGCTTTCTCCAACCAATACAGCTTGAAGAATATCATCCTCAATTTCAAGGGTCAGATCTTTTCCAGACCGAAGTTCATCGATTCTTTTCTGGTTAATATCAAAACCAACGACTGGATATTTTGTAGCAAATAATCTTGCTAGTGGCAATCCTACATAACCCAAACCAATAGTTGCTATTTTATATGAATTCTTCATTTTTATAATTTAAATCTATTATTAACCAATTCACCAGTACTATTATAATTTATTATTTTTGCCGGTACACCAGCTGCCGTAGCAAAATCAGGAACATCTTTAACTACAACCGCGCCAGCTCCTATTGTTGAATTATTCCCGATATTCACCTCATTAACAATACATACAGAAGGCCCTATATATACATTATCTCCAATATTTGCAGCTTTCCCATGTGCACCAATAGTTGTAAATTGACTTAAATTCACATTATTTCCGATTTTTGCAGTTGGATTGATAATAAGCCCAACTCCGTGACCAATATAAAGTCCAAAACCAATTTCTGTATTGACTGGAATTTGAATTCCATATTTTCTTGAAAGTCGTCTATGCATTATTTTAGCTAAGGGGTATAATAATCCCGTTTTAACCTTAGCTAATCTGAACCAAAAAGAATATGTAAAACAATGATTTAAGGCAAAAAGTGCATTTAATACAATTTTCTTTGAATCTAGCGAATAACCATATCTAACAAAATCACTTTTTATATACTTCCAAGCAATTGCATAATTAGGTAAATAGCCCATACTATTATTTTAAATTATCCCAATACCATTTGGTTGCTTCGCGCAAACCCTCCTTAATAACATGTGAAGGTGCATACCCCAACAGATTCTTGGCTTTATCAACTGAAGCTAGGGAATGTGGGATATCGCCTTGCCGATTAGGACCATGGATTACTTCGACATGGGCAATTTCCGGATCATACTCCGTTAAAAACTCTTTCAAATACCCCACCAATTGATTAAGAGTTGTCCTATCACCAACTGCAGTGTTGTAAACTGTATTTATTGCTTCAGGATTTTCCGTTAACATGGCCCTTTCATTCATCTGAATGACATTATCCACATAGGTGAAATCACGGGAATAATCTCCTGTGCCATTAATGACCGGACTTTCATGATTCATGAATTTTTTTACGAACAATGGAATTACTGCTGCATAAGCGCCGTTTGGGTCTTGGCGTCTACCAAACACATTGAAATAACGCAGACCAATCGTTTCCATACCGTATGTTTTGGAAAAGATCTCTGCGTACAATTCATTTACATATTTTGTAATGGCATATGGCGATAATGGTTTTCCAATTTTGTCTTCAACCTTTGGAAGGGATTCTGAATCGCCATAAGTTGAAGAAGATGCCGCGTAAATAAAGCGTTTCACATTTGCATCACGTGCTGCAACAAGCATATTCAAAAAGCCTGACACATTGACTTCATTGGAAGTTTGCGGATCCTTAATCGAACGTGGAACAGAACCTAATGCCGCTTGATGCAGTACATAGTCCACACCCTGAACAGCTTTTTCACAATCTGCTGTATTTCGGATATCACCTTCGATCAATTCAAAATTTGGATTTCCTTCATGCTGGGCGATATTATGACGATGCCCTGTTGCGAAATTATCCAACACCACTACCTGATGTCCTTTTCCTAAAAAATACTCAGTAAGGTTTGAACCGATAAAACCGGCACCACCAGTAATTAATATTTTACTCATTTATGATGTTTAATTGCTATTTCCGTCCTTTTGATTTTCCTTATCCGCTACGATCTTTCTCAGCCCTGAGCTCGAAAACCGATGATCCCGACTGTTAAAATACAGCTCAATTCCCTTTTCTTCACAATATTTTCGTCCCGTAAAATCCCGATCGATATACTCATCGCCTACTATACGCACATCCAGCTTGAATGATCTCAGGATATCCTCCAGATCCTGCTCCGTTGAATACGGAACAATTTCATCCACGTACACACATCCCCTTAATTGAATATAACGTTCCACTACCGTCTGCGTAGGTGCATTTTTTTCGGGTCTATCCAATGTTGGGTCCATCTGCAGACCGCAGATCAAATAGTCACATTGGCGTTTTGCTTCGGCCAACATCATGATATGTCCTGCATGGAGCAGGTCGAATGTACTGAATGTAATCCCGACCCTTGGTCCAGGATTATAATCTGCTTGCTTCTTCGCTATTGAAGCATCCTTTGTCGATTCTTTCATGTGGTTAATTGTTGAATCAAATATATTGTTACTCACCGATTGCATAATACACAAACCCAAGGCCTTCCAGTTTCTCTCTGTCCAACAACTTCCTTCCGTCGAAGATAAAAGCGGGTTTTTTCATGCTATCTTTAATTTTTTTCCAGTCGAGGTCTTTGAATTCGTCCCATTCCGTCAACACGGCAAGGCCATGTGCATCTTGTGCGGCCTCGTATGGATCGGGTGTTACGGACAGTAATTCCTTATTTTCATCAGCGGTTCGTGTTCCCAGGTAGTCGAGATCCTTATAGATCTGATCGGCTTGAACCTTAGGGTCATATACCGCGATGTGTGCTTGTTCATCCAGCAGGTGATCGGCTACATATATTGCTGCGGATTCTCGGGTATCGTTCGTATTCTTCTTGAATGCCCAGCCCATGAAAGCAATTTTCTTGCCATTAACGGTATTATACATGGATTGGATGATTTTCTCGGCGAAACGAGTCTTCTGGTGATCATTGATCAGGATGACCTGTTCCCAATAGTCTGCTACCGATTTCAGGTTATAGGACCGTGCGATATAGACCAGATTGAGCAAATCCTTCTGGAAGCATGAGCCACCAAATCCTACAGATGCTTTCAGGAACTTGGACCCGATCCTGGAATCTTGCCCGATGGCATGGGCCACTTCATCCACATTGGCACCTGTGACTTCACACAGCTCCGAAATGGAGTTGATCGAGGACACCCGTTGCGCCAAAAAGGCGTTGGCCACCAATTTTGACAATTCCGAGGACCACAAATTCGTGGTAATAATACGCTCTGATGGCACCCAAGCCTCATATATTGACTTCAACGCCGCAATGGCGCCTTTATCTTCCCCACCGATCAAAATACGGTCGGGGTTGTGCAGATCCTGGATTGCTGTTCCTTCGGCCAGAAATTCTGGGTTGGAGAGCACGTGGAACTGAATTCCCTTTCCAGTGTGGTCCAGGATACTTTTTATGGTTGCCGCTGTTCGTACAGGGATCGTGGATTTCTCGACGATAATCTTGCTTGAAGTCGCCACATCGGCGATCTGGCGGGCACACAGTTCTATAAATTTAAGATCGGCAGCCTGTCCTTTTCCCTTACCGTATGTCTTGGTCGGCGTGTTTACGGAGATAAAGATCATGTCCGCTTCGGCGATCGCCCCTTCCACGTCGGTTGAGAAGAACAGGTTCCTTCCGCGTGCTTCCGCCACGACCGCATCTAGGCCAGGCTCATAGACCGGAAGTTCGTCCAGGTTTTCTGCATTCCAGGCTTCGATTCGCGATTTATTCAGATCGACAACCGTCACCTGCACGCCAGGGTTCTTTTGAGCAATCACGGACATGGTTGGTCCCCCAACATATCCTGCTCCTATACATGCAATCTTTTTGATTTCCATTCGTGTTAAACCGATTAAAAATTGGCTAGCTACCAATTTACGATTTTAATCTTCTTTTTGATATAAAATAATTTGTTGAAGCACACCTTCGGGCATCTGCGGATAGATTACGATCTTCTTACCAAGAAACTGCTCGGTTTTCTCGGTCAGACGGGTCAGGTAATCAGCATCCAATCCATCTCCACAGATCAGGACCTCAATGGTTCCAGAATCTACTCCCCGGGCATAATCCCCCAACAGGGCCACTAATTTCACGTTACCGGTCCGCTCCAAGACCTGATCAATGGTCTCATCCAATCCCAGATAGGTCCGCACCAACTTCTGCAGCGACCCAAACAGGGGATGCTCTATATTCGCGCGATAATAAATCTTATTGTTTTCTTGGGATTTGATTAAATACCCGGCATCGGACAGCTGATTCAATTCTTTACGAATTGAATTCGTTGACTCATTAAATTCCTCGGCAATACCCCGCAAATAGCCTTTGTTTGAAGAAGTTACAAAGAACTTAATCAGCAGCTTTAAACGAGTTTTGGATGTAATGATCGAATCCAGCATACACATTGAAAGTGAGCAACAAAAGTACTCATTGCTTTTTGCATTATCAAGTTTATACTGATTTTATAAAAAAATTAACAATTTCATAACCTTACAGGAAAATGTAGCGGGTATGGGGGAAGGGATCCATCATGCTGGCGCAAGAGATGTGCGGCTGGACTGTGTGGTGGGTCTCTTGTGCCTTTGATGGAACCGCGATGCCGCTGGCGCCTGGGTAAGGGCATATGTAAATTTATTGTGCCTATGGCATGTTTTAGGCACAAGTCCGCCACCGCTCGGCCCACATCAAAAGACTTGCGCCAGCGTGCGAATGGACGCGGTTAGGGCGTTTTTTTTGGGAGAGTAAGGGCGCGCAGAGCGCGCCCTTACTCTCCCAAAAAAACGCCCCTTTTAAAGCCGTAAATAACGCTGGCGCAAGAGTTGTGCGGCAGGACTGTGTGATGGGTCTCTTGAGCCAAAGGCATAATATAATAGCGCCTATTTATCCCCCCACCAACGTTTAAGCTTATCCGCCATAGGTCTCAAATCTCAATACTCACATCTCACTACTAAAAGATTTCAGGGTAAAATTCCATTTTACCCTGAAATCTTTTTAAGGTAGTCAAAGTACACGCCCTTCAGGTCCTTTACACGGTTATAGAGTTCATCTTTCTGGATATAGCCTTTGGAGAGGGCTATTTCCTCCAGACAAGCCACTTTCAGGGATGTTCGCTTTTCGATGGTTTTGATGAACTCTGTTGCTTCGGACAGGGATTCATGGGTCCCGGTATCCAGCCATGCAAATCCTCTTCCGAGCAATTGCAATTGGAGGACATCCTGTTTCAGGTATTCCTGGTTTACGGTGGTGATTTCTAGCTCCCCGCGGTCGGATGGCTTTACGCCTTTAGCCACTTCAACCACTGAATTGGGATAGAAATACAAACCGACGATGGCATAGTTTGACTTCGGCGATTTCGGTTTCTCCTCGATATCCAATACTTTGCCGTTGCTATCGAACGCAGCTACACCGTAGCGTTCCGGATCATCGACATAATAGCCAAATACCACAGCCTGTTCATTGTTTTCTACTTTAGCCTTAGCTTCCAGCAATTGTTGCTGCAGCCCGGCACCATAGAAGATGTTATCCCCTAGGATCAGGCATACATCGTCATCACCGATAAAATCGGCACCAATAATAAACGCCTGAGCCAAGCCATCTGGAGAAGGCTGTTCGGCATATTGAATGGATATCCCCAGCTGGCTGCCATCACCGAACAGTCGTTGAAAATTCGGAAGATCCTGCGGTGTAGAAATGATGAGTACCTCTTTTATGCCCGCTAAAAGCAATACGGACAGCGGATAATAGATCATCGGCTTATCATACACCGGTAACAATTGCTTTGACACCACTTGGGTCAAGGGATGTAAACGCGTACCGGATCCGCCAGCTAAAATGATTCCTTTCATAGGTGTAGTTTTATATGTTCTTTTCTAATTTCAAAAGCATCTCTTTCAGGCTGTCCTTCCATTGCGGAACGGCAACATGAAAGGTTTCCTTAATTTTTTCCTTGCTCAGCAGGGAGTAATGCGGTCTTTTGGCTGCCGTAGGAAATGCACTCGTTGGGATAGCATGTACCTGGCAAGTCAATCCAGATAAATCCCGGATAGCGATGGCAAATTCGTGCCAGCTGCACTGTCCTTCGTTGGAGTAGTGATAAATTCCGCCGATCCAAGGGCCCTTATCGATGATATGGTCGATCAGAACGGCAAGATCCCGCGCATAGGTTGGCGAACCGATCTGGTCGCTCACCACAGAAATCTCGTCCCGAGTCGTCATCAGATGCAGCATGGTCTTGACAAAATTCTTCCCAAAGGTGGAGTACACCCAGGAAGTTCGGATGATTATCGCCTCCGGGCAGACATTCAGTATACCGAGTTCGCCCTGACGTTTGGTCTCGCCATATACATTGATGGGTGCCGTATCCTGCTGTTCATCCAACGGAAAATCCTGGTCACCGGCAAATACGTAGTCCGTAGAGATAGACACCAACTTAGCGCCATGCTGAGCCGCATACTTGGCGATTTCAACTGCCGACAGGTGATTTACGGCATCGGCGAGCTCCGGCTCGGATTCGGCCTTGTCCACTGCGGTATAGGCAGCGGCATGTACGATATAGTCTGGTGCATAGTTGGCCAAACGGGAGGAAATACTCTCCGGATTGGCGAGGTCAAGATCCTCTCGACGGAGGTAAACGACATCGAAATGTCCGGCATCACGCCATAAGGATTCCAACTCTGAACCCAATTGTCCCGATACCCCTGTCACCACTATTCTTTTCTTTGCCATCCTGTATTACGTTGTTTTCAGGGCAGCTATTGCCTTGTTAAATGTAGGCAGTATTTGGTCCTTTTCAGATATGATCAGTTCCTCAGCATCGATTCCCCAGTCTATTCCGAGGGTCTCATCATTAAAGATTACACCCCATTCGGCATCTTTTTTATAGAAATTGTCGCATTTATAGAAAAACTCAGCCACCTCCGACAGGACCACAAATCCATGCAGGAATCCACGTGGAACGAAAAGTTGTTTCTTGTTCTCTGCAGATAGGTGGACGGCCACATGCTGACCAAAGGTCGGCGAATCCGGACGTGCATCAACGGCAACATCAACCACTTCACCCTGCAGTACCCGAACCAGCTTCGCCTGCGCAAACTCGCCTGCCTGCGCATGCAGGCCACGGATGACACCACGGCTGGAAAAGGATTGGTTGTCCTGGACAAAATTCACCTGATGCCCGGTCAGCTCCGCGAAGGATGCCTGATTGTAACTCTCAAAAAAATAACCTCTGCTATCGCCAATGATACGGGGTTCCAAAATAAAACAGCCTTTCAGCTTCGTCTCTATAACATTCATACGATCTCTTGCGCTAATACCCCTAAAAGTAACAAAATATTAAACCGCACCGTAATGATTCGCGTAGTATTTTCTATAGTCGCCGGAAGAAACCTGCTCCAGCCATTCCTGATTGTTCAGGAACCAGTCGATCGTTTTGGAAAGCCCCTGCTCAAATGTTACGCTAGGCTCCCATCCCAACTCCGCTTTGATCTTGCTCGCATCGATGGCGTAGCGCAAATCATGACCAGGTCTATCTTTCACAAACTGGATCAGTTGTTCAGAAGTTCCTGCCTCACGGCCCAATTTCTCGTCCATTTGCTTGCAAAGCTCCCGAACCAGGTCGATATTCTTCCATTCGTTAAAGCCGCCAACATTATAGGATTGTCCATTTACACCTTCATGAAAGACTGTATCGATCGCACGGGCGTGATCGATGACGAACAACCAGTCGCGTGTATATTTTCCATCGCCATAGATCGGCAATGGTTTATTGTTCAAAATATTCAGGATACAGAGTGGAATCAACTTCTCCGGAAAATGATTCGGGCCGTAATTGTTGGAACAATTCGTCAAAACAATGGGAAGACCATAGGTATCGTGATACGCACGTACGAAATGATCGGAAGCTGCTTTTGAAGCAGAATAGGGTGAATGTGGGTCGTATTTGGTTTCTTCCGTAAAGAATCCTGTATCCCCTAACGCACCGAACACCTCATCCGTGGATACATGATGAAAGCGCTTACCGGCAAAGTCCGCGCCCCACAGTTCCTTGGCGGCGTTCAATAGATTCACCGTACCGATAACGTTGGTATTGACGAAAGCCATGGGATCCGTAATGGAGCGGTCCACGTGGGACTCTGCTGCCAGGTGGATTACCGCATCGGGCTTAAATTCTGAAAAGACCTGCTGCATACTGTCCATATCGCGGATATCAGCCTTGCAAAATGTATAATTTGCGGCATTTTCCACATCCCTTAGGTTTTCCAGGTTTCCGGCATAGGTCAATGCATCCAAATTAACGATATGATAGTCTGGATATTTGTTGACAAAAGTCCTAACCACGTGAGAACCAATGAAGCCCGCACCTCCAGTAATAAGAATAGTCTTGTTCATGCTACAAAATAAAGAAATTAAATCTATTAACGATTCAAGCCCAGATTAGTTTGAAATTAATTGTAGCATTATTTCTAATATCGATACATCTACCTACTCCGCCACCCTAGGACCAAAAGTGTTCACAATGGATGTGTCAGGTCTGTAACCATTCCAAAAAAAACCTGGTTACCCAAGAGTTGAACGATCAGATTGCGGGTCTAAATTTTGATTCCTCACCCCCCGACCTTGTTCGAGGTGAAAGCGTGGTGCGACCGTATTTTAACCGAGGTGTAGACGTGCCATAGACACGCTCTCAACACGCTCTCAACACGCTCTCACCTCGGACTCACCTCAGACAAGGTCCAGCTTAATTTTTTTCAGAATTTAGGATAAAAACTCTTTCCGTACCTCACAACACACTCTGTTTAAGCATTTTACCATGAAAAATAGCGATTTTTAACACCCATGAGGTTTTTTTTGGGTATCCGGATCAAATTGGGCATAAAAAAAGCAGCCCTATGGGCTGCAATCGAATATTTTATGGACAGTTACCTGTTCGGTAACGCTTTTGGGGGTTGCCGTATTTTAGAGGCAAAAAACTAAGCTGTCCGCTTTTCGCTCTTCGCTTCGAAAAGCTTGGCATTTTTGATCGGGTTGTCCTTTAACAATTCCTTGGTATCGTACTTGCTAACAACGGCTTTCAGCGCATCCAAGTGTTTTCTGTGGTGCATATCAGTACCCACAAAATCATACATCCCTGCACGGATAAGAGTCAATGCCGCCGTTTTCACATTCTCTCCGTAATATTTACTGATCGAAAGTAGATTCAACTGCAACATACAGCCCGCATTTTTGATATCTTCGAAGATCTTAAAGTTATTGTGGTAGTAATTGTAGCGTTCGGGATGCGCCAAGATTGGCTGGTACCCTAAGTCCTGAATGGCTTTGATTATGGTAAACAGTGATTTGGATTCCGAAAGATAGGACATCTCGATCAACATATACTTATCATTGATCAAGCATAGGTTGTTGGATTGCACCCATTGGTCGATTTGATCATCGATCATGTATTCGGCACTGAAGTGAATTTTGAAATCAACATTGGCGGATTGGATGGCATTGCTTAATTTCCCATGTGCTTCCTTAATGGTCTGCGGGGTATTGTTATGTACGCCTGCCATCACGTGCGGGGTAGAAACACAGGAATGAATCCCGAGGTCCTTTAACCCTTGAATTAAAATCATTGATTCCTCTACGTTCGGACTTCCATCATCGATCCCCGGCAACAAGTGGTTGTGCATATCCCAACCAACCCAACTTAATCGGTTGTGATATGTTTTGGTTTCTTTCTTAGTTCCTCCAAATAAATTGCTCCAAAATCCCATAGTTTTTTAAAGTAAAGTTGTTCGGTACATGTAGCCAACTTGTAATCGGTCATTAATCATTTATTGATGTGTTATTAATACGGTGTTAATCCAGTATTTGCTACACGTTACCTTAAATTAAAGGAGAGCTCTCTTTCTCCAATTGTTCATAAACCCGCTTTACGTCTTGGGCATATGCTCTATCAAGCACCAATACAGCATCTTCCGTATTGATTAGCATGCAGTTCTGTAACCCAACAAAAACAGTATGCTTGTTTGTACCTACAACAATATTGCCACTTTCGTCAACAGGGTGTCCATTTTCCTTAAAATAAATATATAAAGAATCGAACGCCCCCATATCGGACCATTTAAAACGTGCTGGAACCACCTTAATCAAGTCAGAGCGCTCCAGTACAGCGTAGTCAATGCTCTTGGAAGGAATTAACTTGGAGTGTTCCTCATCCATCACCAATCCAGTAGCGTATTCAAAGGCTACTTCGGCTGCAGAGTACAGCTTTGGCTCAAAGCGCATCAACTCCTCCAAATATACACCAGCTTTAAAACAGAAAATTCCGGAATTCCATAAAAAGTTACCTTTTTTCAAAAAATCCCGTGCGGTATCCTCATTTGGTTTCTCGCGGAAGGACAATACGGAATTGCCTTCATGTTCGATATAACCGTATCCCGTTTCCGGGCGGTTCGGAACAATGCCGAAGGTAGCAATGTACCCTTCCTGGGCAAACATGATCCCTTGGTTGATGGCTTCCTCATAATGGTCCATCCCTTCGATCAGGTGATCCGATGGCGTAACGATAAGGATATCATCGGGTTCGCAATGGAATGCCGCGAAGGCTATGGCTGCCGCCGTATTGCGGGGAACGGTTTCTGCGATCACGTCATTCTCTTTTCCATCGAGAAATGGTGCCGCCAGGGTCTTGTTCTGTTCGGAACCCACCAGGATAACCTTAGAGGATATGCCCTGATTCCGATCCACTGTTAACTCAAACAACGTTTTACCGTTGAAAATCGGTAGATATTGCTTTGGTTTTGCTTTGCGTGAAAGTGGCCAAAGGCGTGACCCAACACCTCCGGATAAAACGACATTGATGATTTTCCCCATGTTAACCTAATTTCTTTAATTGAATGGCATCCTCGATCTTCAGATAGAGTTCTGCCGTTGCGCGCGCATCCGAGAGGGCGTCGTGGTGATTGAGCTCCACTCCCATCAGTTCGCAGCATATACTTAATTTTGTCCTTTCAAATCCCAAGGATCTGTAAATTTTACTGGTGCAGTCCCAAACCGGCGCTAAGCCCAGCTCTGTATAAGACAATCGATAGTACTGCATTGTTTCACGTAAAACACTGCGATCTAACAATTCGTCGTGGGCAACCATATGTTTCCCTTGTATCAGCGGCTGAATCGTCGGGAAGAGTTCCAGAAATGTCGGCGCCGCAGCGGTATGTTTAGGCTTGATACCGTGTACCCGGGAGGTTTGCCACATATACTTGTTCTGCGGTGGTTGTACCAAGCTATAAAATTCCTTCACAATCTCACCATCCACCACATCCACAATGCCAACAGCACAAACACTACTGTACTTTGCAGTAGCCAACTCAAAATCTATTGCTGTAAAGGTCTTTATCATGTTCTTTATATAAATCTACTTATAAAATTCTAATAACCGTATTTCCCTTTCCACTTATCGTGAAGGGATTGTCGGAGCTTGTCCTCCGCGGCATTCTTGCCGGGGTCATACAGTTTAGTGCCCTTTAACTCATCCGGCAGGTATTCCTGTTCGACGAAATTACCTGCATACGCATGCGCATACATATATTCGGTACCGTAGTCCAGCTCCTTCATGAGTTTGGTCGGTGCGTTTCGCAGATGGATGGGAACGGATAGGCTCCCCGTCTTCCGAACCAAGGCCTGCGCCTTGTTGATGGCTTCATAGGAGGCGTTGCTCTTGGCCGAACTCGCCAGGTAGATCACGGCCTGTGAGAGGATGATCCGGGATTCGGGCCAGCCAATGACATTCACCGCCTGAAAGCAATTGTTCGCCAACAGCAGTGCATTCGGATTGGCATTGCCGATATCCTCAGATGCGAGAATCAGCAACCGGCGCGCAATAAACTTCGGATCTTCTCCACCCTCGATCATCCGGGCCAACCAATAGACTGCTGCATTGGGATCGCTGCCCCGGATGGATTTGATGAAAGCCGAAATGATATCGTAATGCTGGTCGCCGGACTTATCGTAACGGACCCGATTTTGCTGCACATGCTTAGCAACAAAATCATTTGTAATTTCCTGTTGGCTATGGACTGAAGCCTGGCTCACCAACTCCAAAATATTCAAGAGCTTGCGCGCATCTCCACCGGAAAGCTGCAATAAAGCCTCATATTCTTTGATGTGGATCTTATCCGCTTTGAGGTACTCATCCGTCTCTACAGCCTGATCCACAATTTGAATCAGCTCGTCCTTAGAAAGTTCATTCAACACGTACACTTGGCAACGCGATAACAGGGCAGAGATCACCTCAAATGAAGGATTCTCTGTTGTAGCACCAATCAGGGTGACGGTTCCCCGCTCCACGGCACCCAAGAGCGAATCCTGTTGGGATTTGGAGAAACGGTGGATCTCATCGATGAACAGAATCGGCTGTTCCTGATTGAACTGGCGCATCTGCTCCGCCTTATCGATGACCTCACGGACATCCTTTACCCCCGATTGAATGGCACTTAAGCTGTAGAAAGGCCGGTCAAGGGATTTGGCAATCAGCAAGGCCAGGGTGGTCTTGCCCACACCGGGCGGCCCCCAAAAGATCATGGAAGGGATGGCCTTCTGCTCAATGGCATTCTGTAATACCGCTCCCGCACCGATGATATGTTGTTGTCCAACATAATCAGCCAACGATTGGGGTCGCATGCGTTCCGCTAAGGGTATTCGAGTAGCCATAATTCACAAAGCTATCGAATTTTGCCTGCATCCCCAATCCCATTCGGGAATTCGTCATACAATTGTGGCAATTTAGCTAATGGCATATAATTTGCCATTTTACTAACGGTCATCACTTTATAATTTAAATGGCATATAATTCTTGGAATGATTATTTAATTAAATAAATTGATACTTTTGAAAAAAATGAACTGCGAATGATTGATAAAGTGCGCGCTATAGTGGCTTTGAGCTTTGTTTTTTCAAGCTTTGGCCTGATGGCTCAGAACCAGGATAAACCATTAGACCCTGCGGGGTATGTTACAAAATACAATCCTGCTTTTGCAGGGATAGGCCCGAAAGTCTATGTACTGCCTCCTCCGCGAACCAAAGAAGAAGAATTGGTCGACTTTTACAAGGAAAAAAAGGGATTTTACGACTCCATTGCCCGACAACTGGATTTCCAGAGTGCGGTGGATGATTATAAATTTACGACAAACGCTTCGTTCCTTCGGAAGAACTACAACCCATTTCCAACCTCCGATCAGGATTGGAATGCGCTCATGACCAAGACGGAGCAAAGCAACAACAATGCGCTGGTTGCTGGCTTGGCGAATGAGTACGCATACAGTCTGCTTCAAAAAGGGGACATCAACAAAACGCTAGCTGTTTTGACAAGAGGGCTGAATGCTGCACAAGCGAGCGGTTCTGGAGAAAAAATGGCCCTGGAGCACAACTTGGCGAATGCTTACCTGCTAAGCGGAAATCTGAATGAAGCCTCCCGCATGCAGGAATCTTTCCTGAAGAAAGCCGTTGATAACCGCGAATCCATCGACCAGGCGAACACATTGGTGCGCATCGCCTTGGTGCAGGCTTATACGAAGAGCTACAAGGCAGCTGAAAATACCATTATCCGAAAAGCCATTCCGATCTACAACAAGACCAAGAACCACGCCGGTAAGGTGTTCGCCCTGCTGAGCCTTTCCCGCATTTACCAGTTGCAGAACAAACATACTGAAGCGCAATGGTTCCTGATTCAGGCACGTGACCTGGCCAATAGCAGGAATTTGGAAAAGGACCTTCCCGAAATTGAATTTATGCTGGCCTATTCCAAATATGTACAGGAGAATTACAAGGTTGCCGTTGCGGAATTCGAAAAGGCGAGAACATTGGCAGAGAACGAAAATAACAAAGTCCTTAAGCTCGCCATCCACGATAAACTTGGCGATATTTACTTGAGACTGGGCAATTTCAAGGAAGCCGAAAAAGAACTGGCAAGTTATTGGCAACTGCGCAGAGAACTGTTTCAGTCCTCCGAGGGCTAGATTTCCACCACTAAAAAGTTAATTAATGTCAAAAAGTGTGTATTTGGCAATTGAAATGAATATTTTACGTTGACAATCATACATTGATTTTAAAAAATAATTAAATTTAGCGGGTCTTTACGAGAAAAGAAGTGGAAGACGCTAGCTAATGAATAAATTCAAGAAAACAATCTATATGTTTAAAAATCTCTTAATTGCTCTTGCATTAATCTCTGTGGTCGCCTGTGGTTCGAAACCACGCGTTAACCTGGAAGAGCAGACAGGTTTAGGTCTAAAACCTACCACACAACATGAGGTGATCGCTAAGGAAGTTTCCAATCTATTGGAGAACTTCAGCTATAAGCGGGTTCCAATGGGGGACTCACTATCCAATATTGTATTTGATAATCTAGTTAAAGGAATGGACCAGGGCAGGAACTATCTCCTGCAGTCCGATATTGATGAGTTCCAGAAATATAAAACTTCCATCAGCCAGGATTTCAAGGCTGGAGACCTTTCCAGCTCCTTCTTTATGTTCAATAGGTACATCGAAAGATATATCCAATCACTGAACTATGCCTTGGAGGCGATCGATGCGAACCACGATTTCACCAAAGACGAGTCGTACAACAGCTTCCGTGAGAAACTACCTTATTTCAAAACAGAAGCAGAATTGAAGGATCAATGGAGAAAGCGTGCCAAGTACGATCTATTGAACCTGCGCCTGACCGCAGCAGATTCGGCGAAATCCGATGATGCCAAGAACAAGGAAACATTGCGCAGCCGTTACAACAACTTGATTTCACAGATCAAGAAAACAAATGCGAACGATGCGTTCCAATTGATCATGACCTCCCTTACGGATGCCGTAGATCCACATACAACGTATTACAACCCTGCATTTGCACAGGCTTTCAATGAGAACATGTCCAATACCCTTGAAGGTATCGGTGCTTCCCTGCAGATGGAAAACGAGATGGTAACGATCAAACAGATCATTGCCGGCGGTCCAGCATTTAAGGACAAGACATTACACATCAACGACCGGATTATTGCCGTTGGCCAAGGGGAGTCGGGTGAGTTTGAAGATATCATCGGTTGGCGAATCGATGCAGCCGTAGCCAAGATCAAAGGAAAGAAAGGTACGACCGTTCGCTTGAAGATTTTACCAGCAGGTGCAGAACTTTCGTCTACACCACGCATCGTAAAGTTAACACGAGAGAAGATTGTCCTTGCCGAGGAATCCGCAAAACGCGAGATCAAAACCGTTAAAGGTGAAGATGGCAAAGAATACAGAATCGGTGTGATCAACTTACCGAAATTCTATATCGACTTTGATGCCGTACGTCGTGGCGACAAAGATTATAAGAGTACCACACGCGATGTGCGTTTATTATTGGATAGCTTGAAGCAAGACGGTGTAGATGCTGTATTGATGGATTTGCGAAACAATGGTGGCGGTTCCCTACAGGAGGCCATCGAATTGACAGGTCTATTCATCGATCGTGGTCCTGTTGTTCAGGTTCGCGACACGAGAAACCGTGTTCAAGTGGACAGTGATGAGGAAAATGGCGTATCGTGGGATGGTCCATTCGGTGTAATCATCAACCGTTTTTCAGCTTCCGCATCGGAGATTTTCGCTGGCGCGATCCAGGATTATGGCCGTGGTGTCGTATTGGGTTCCACCAGTTATGGTAAAGGTACGGTGCAGAATGCCGTGGATATGTCCCGTTTTATTTCGGCAACGAACAAACTTCTGATCAAAGCCGCAGGCGAATCCGACGCGGATACACCGACCGGTGCACCGCAGTTTGGCCAGATCAACATTACCATGGGTAAATTCTACCGCATCAACGGAAGCAGTACCCAACATAAAGGTGTAACACCAGATGTGGTTTTCCCAACCCAATATTCTGCGGAGAAATTTGGTGAAAGCTCTGAACCTTCGGCCCTACCTTGGGATCAGATCAAACCATCCAACTTCACACAGGTCGGTAACTTGAAAACCATCAACAGCCAATTGGAGGAAATCCATAAAGCACGCATGGCAAAATCACCGGCGTATGAATTCCTGTTGGAGGATATCGCTGAATTCAATAAGAATGAAACGATCCCTGCCGTAAGCTTGAATGAAGCAACATTAAAAGCGGAGCGCGAAAAGAATAGAATCAAAAATCGTGAACGCATTAACAAACAGCTTTCCTTTATGGGCAAACCACTTTGGAAAGAAGGACAACCTCAGCCTAAACTCGAATACGACTTCGTGCTCGAGGAAAGCGCAAATGTCCTGACAGACTTTATCCGACTAAAGAATAAATAAACATAGCAAACGAGCTGGCCAATGGTCAGCTCGTTTGCATTTAGGGGAACAACAGCCACACTGCGCCATAGCGCTTCTGGAAATCATCGGGACTATAAAGCATAGTTGATACCGTTAAATTCTTTCCTTCTACCACGGGCTCCCACGGAAAATAGCACATCCATATTACCATGCAGGATGTTAGGCATAAAAAAAGGCGGCACTCCTTATATGGAGCGCCGCCTTTTTGCATATATCTGTAATTGTATTGTTTTCTGCTTAATACCCTACCCCTGATCTTCTAGGCTGGCGTATCGCTGGCCAATCGGATCCCCTGCCGTCTCTGCCTGCCGGTAGGACACGTTTCTCGCGATTCACGAGGGTTGGTTCTTCTGAAGCCTTATAGGTCAACACAGCCGTTAAAATCACGTTGGAGAGCAAATCGTCAAACACCAATTTGTCGTAGGTATCGAGATTCGTGTGCCACGTGTTGTTGAAGTACCCCCAAGAAAGGGAGCTCAGCATAAAACCCGGTACGCCGGCAGCCACAAAAGAGGCATGATCCGACCCGCCGCCACCAGGGGAACCTGGAAATTGCGTCTGGATATCCTTGGTAATCTCACGAGGTACGGCCTCCAGCCAACGGCCCATGAAATCGTAGGCATGGACAAATCCAGATCCATTGATATTGGCCACGCGTCCCGTTCCATTGTCCAAGTTGAAAACCGCCTGGGTTTTTTCGATAACTTCTGGGTTATCCAAAACAAAGGCTCTTGAACCGTTCAAACCCTGCTCTTCACTGCCCCACAGGCCGATCAGGATCGTTCTTTTTGGATTCGGCAATACTTGCTTCAATACGCGGGCAACCTCCATCATGGCAATCGTACCGGTTCCGTTGTCCGTAGCGCCGGATCCACCTTCCCAGGAGTCCAAGTGCGCAGATAGGATGACGTATTCATTCGGAAATTCCGATCCCTTGATTTCTGCAATCGTATTGAATGATGGGACGTTGCCCACATGTTTGGATGAAGTTTCCACTTTGATGCGCGGTGCGTATCCCTTTTCAGCTAGGCGGTACAATATACCATAATCCTCCAGGGAAATATCCAAGGACGGCGCCTTATGGCTTCTAGCACCAAAAATCTTGTTCGCCCCGAACTCTCCGGACCAATAACTGCTCAAAATACCAACGGCTCCGGCATCTTCCAGAACGGAAGGGATGGAGTTGGGCGCCAGTCCTGTTGCACGAATGCGGCGACCCCAGGCCACATTAATGGAATCCTTCACTTTTTGCATACGCGCATAGGATTCAGGTGTTGCATATTCCTTCCAGTTCCAATCGGGACGTCCCGTTGGCTGCGGCATCGACACCATCACATACTTGCCTTTGACCTGTGGCAACCATTTCCGAAACGCCAAGGAGTCCTGGAATTCCGGCAAAGCGATCACTTCCCCTTCAATTGCCTTCCCCTTGGTGGTTGGACTCCAGGCCAATTGCGTTCCTGAAATGGACTTCGTCCGTGGGTGGGTCATATCGATATGTGAAATGCCCCGCTCCCAGCCGTGCCATTCCCCAAATTGTTGGTTCTTTGCAGGAATACCCCAGCGTTCAAAAGTTTTGACTGCCCATTCATTGGCTTTGGTCATGCCCGGTGTGCCGACCAAACGTGGGCCAACGACATCCAACAGCTCAAAGGCCAGCAATTCCAATTCGGAATTTTCCTTGGCTTCCTTCACGATGCGCTCCACAACGGGGTCAACCGGCTTGGGTGCCTGTTGCTGCATCCGCTGGGCATGCACAGGATTATCATGTATACTTGAAAAAATAAACAGCAGGCCGAACGCCCCTGCTTTCATACTGGTTGAAATTAGATGTTTCATATTTAGCTCAATTGTTGATGTTAGGGTTTCCCTAAGTTCGAAAAAATATATCGATTAAAACTAAGGAAAGGGCAAAATCGATGGAATGTAACCCAAATGTTAGGTTAAGACCTTTCATAATTCCGGGCAAAATGGGCTTAACATTTTAAGGACATAAGCGACCACGGCAGTCAGAAAGAACGAGGGGGAAGACTTTCGAGCCGCCCCGCGACACGAAATTCTTCCCCCTCAGCAATTATATTTTTTGGCCTACGGCCCACGTTTTATTTATCCTCTCCAGGCCTTGTATTGATTGATCAAGGCATTGGTAGACGAATCGTGGCTTTCCACTTCTGCTTCCCCTTTTAATTCAGGTAAGATTTTATTGGCCAATTGCTTACCAAGCTCGACACCCCATTGATCGAAACTGAAGATATTCCAAATAACACCCTGTACAAAGATCTTATGTTCATAAAGGGCAACCAATGCACCTAATGTGCGTGGTGTAATCTTTTTGATCAGGATGGAGTTGGTCGGTCTATTGCCCTCAAAAATCTTGAAAGGTGTCAATCTATTAATTTCTTCCTGCGATTTCCCTGCTTTCTGCAATTCAGCAATGACTTCCGCTTCCGTTTTCCCGTTCATGAGGGCTTCGGTCTGAGCAAAGAAGTTGGACAGCAACAATTCATGGTGGTTACCCACCTGGTTCAAGGAAACTGCCGGTGCGATGAAATCACATGGGATTAACTTCGTCCCTTGGTGAATCAATTGATAGAACGCATGTTGACCATTGGTTCCAGGTTCACCCCAGATAATCGGCCCTGTTTCGTAATCTACACGTTTGCCGTTCCGGTCGATATATTTCCCGTTTGACTCCATATCACCCTGTTGGAAATAGGCGGCAAAACGGTGCAGATACTGATCATATGGCAAGATCGCCTGACTCTCTGCATCGAAGAAATTGTTGTACCAGACGCCCAATAAGGCCATCACGACAGGGATATTCTGCTCCAATTCGGTATTACGGAAATGTTCATCGGCTTCAAATGCGCCGGTAAGGAGTTCTTCAAATTTATCGAACCCAATCGCTAAGCTGATGGATAATCCGATAGCGGACCACAACGAATAACGACCACCTACCCAATCCCAGAACTCAAACATGTTTTGGGTATCAATACCGAACGCCGATACGCCATCCGCATTGGTACTCAACGCCGCAAAGTGCTTCGCCACATCGGCTTCCTTCGCGCCACTTTTCAAGAACCATTCCTTCGCACTGTTGGCATTGGCCATGGTTTCCTGTGTTGTAAAGGTCTTGGAAGCAATCAGGAATAAAGTAGTCTCCGGATTTAAGCCCTGCAAGGTTTCAACGATATGTGTTCCATCTACATTGGAAACAAAATGCATGTTCAACCGGGTTTTATAAGCTTTCAAGGCTTCGGTAACCATCACTGGTCCTAGATCGGAACCGCCGATTCCGATGTTAACAACATCCGTAATTTCCTTTCCTGAAAATCCTTTCCATGCACCAGAAAGTATGCGTTCCGTAAAGGATTTCATCCTGTCCAGGACAGCACGGATATCCGGCATTACATCTGCGCCATCGGTGATCACCGGTTTGTCCGAACGATTGCGCAACGCGGTATGCAATACGGCCCGGTTTTCCGTCTCATTGATCTTCTCCCCGGAGAACATCGCTTCGATGGCATCGTTCAATTTGCACTCACGCGCCAATTGGAACAATAAGGCCATGGTCTGTTCGTCAATACGGTTCTTGGAATAATCAAAAAGGATATCTCCCAAGAATAGGTGGAATTTTTGGAACCGCTCCGGATCGTTCGCAAAGAGATCCTTGATGCTGTGTTCGTTTATACTGATAAAATGATCTGCTAGGTATTGGTAGGCTTGGGTTGTTGTAAAATCAATTTTTGGTAACATAAAATCGTGTGTTTTAGTCAAAGATAAGGAATTACAGGCGAATGAATATTTGATTTCTATTATCTTTGTAATTATGACCAAAGAACAAATCCAAGACTTGAGGGATAGAATGGTATCCCTGAGGAGGCACCTTTGACATTGATGTCAAGAAAGAGGAGATTGCCAAAGACACGGAAATAACCCTGCAACCCGACTTTTGGGATTCCCCAAAAGATGCCGAAAAGGTCTTGCACAGCATCAAGAACAACAAAGTATGGACAGATCAGTACGACGAGGTGAACTCTTCGGTGGAGGATGTCGTTGTTCTTTACGAGTTCTTTCAGAGCGGTGATGCAACCGAGCAAGAGCTGGACGAGCAGTATGCCATCGCATTAACGAATATCGAAGGACTGGAATTCCAGAACATGCTGAGTGCCGAGGAGGACCAGCTGGATGCCATCCTGCAGATTACCGCAGGCGCCGGTGGTACGGAATCCTGTGATTGGGCTGCCATGTTGATGCGTATGTACATCATGTGGGGCGAGAAGCATGGCTGCAAGGTTACCGAGCAGGATTATCAAGAAGGCGATGTGGCCGGAATAAAATCCGTGACCCTTCAGTTTTCTGGAAACTTTGCCTACGGCTACCTGAAAGGTGAAAATGGCGTGCACCGCTTGGTGCGTATTTCGCCATTTGATTCCAACGGCAAGCGCCACACCTCCTTTGCATCAGTCTATGTATATCCCTTAGTGGATGATAATATAGAAATCGAGGTTAAGGATTCCGAGATTGAATGGGATACCTTCCGATCTGGGGGTGCTGGTGGACAGAACGTCAATAAAGTGGAAACCGCTGTTCGGTTACACCACAAGCCTACCGGCATTATCATTAAAAACCAGGAATCACGTTCGCAGCTCCAGAACAAGGAGAATGCCCTTCGTTTATTGAAATCCCAGCTCTATGAGATCGAAATGCGGAAGCGCCAGGAAGCCACTGCAGCAATCGAAGGTTCCAAAAAGAAAATAGAATGGGGATCCCAAATCCGAAACTATGTCCTGCATCCTTATAAAATGATCAAGGACCTGCGGACCAGTGTGGAAACCTCCAATACCCAAGCGGTCTTGGATGGCGACCTGGATGAGTTCCTCAAAGCTTACCTCATGGAATTCGGGGGGTAAGGAATGTATAAAGAAAAGCCTGATGGTCCAGAACCATCAGGCTTTTTCTTTGCTTTCTTATTTCTTCCGCACACAGCGTATATTGGCCAGCCTAGTTTCTGGAAAATTCTCCACGTCGATCATCCCCGTATTGAAGAGGCTATAGTTTACCTGTGCGAAGGTCGCTGGTGTTTTCGTTCGCCAATAGCCTTTTGTTCCCGCAAAGAAGCCAGATCGAGGGTTGTACTCCTGAATGGGTTCCCCAACCCCATCACGAGCTTTGTAACCTACAGGTGTGAATACGAGATTTCCATGCGGGTAGCCCGGCGCACCTGCCGCGCTGACCGTTGGGGTGATCACCATCGACCAATTGTTATCCTGCATGGGCTGTCGCTTGCCGGACAGGACTTCCAAGGCTTGGAAATCTGCTGGCGTCGGCAGGTCCCACGTATTCTCAGGGTAGATCAATTCGCAGATATTCTTTCCCCGAACAATGCTATATATGTCATTTTTAAAGTAATCGTTCGGTGGAGAGGCTGCATGATTATGGTATAACGGATTGTCATACCTGAACAGGTATTCCTTGATTCCATCTTCCGTCGAAGGGCCAGTCGCATTTCGAAAGACATTATGCCGGGCCCATTGCGTAGTCCCTATGGTAATTGCCGATTCCACCAGTTTGATGGACACAAAATAGCTCTTTCCTGCTTTCGGGATAAAACCGGGAAAACGGAAAGTTAACCCATTAAATTGGCGGATGCGATCCTCCAGCACACCATTATCCTCCCGTACACGGCTACTCCGCAAGTGCAGTTCATCGATACTGACGATCAATTCCCGGGACGATACACCATCCGCAGGGGTATAGAAAGTGTATCGACGCTTGAAGTCCAACCCCCTCACCGAATCCTGGCCGATCGGCACAGAATAACCATCGGCATGTGGGTTGGACGCACTATTATTCGCCCCCAAATCCCCATTGATTTCGCGGTAGCTACTATCCGACAACCTGAAATTTCCCCGTATCAATCCGGCATTGTTTCCAAAACGTGGATTTGCCAGATGTATTCCAGAGAACATACCACGCCCGTTTATCTCGACGATAATCCGCGAGGTCTTCCGCGTCAGGACGATATCCTGCAATTTATTGACCCCACCGATCACATCACCTGTTGTCAGGACCCCTGTAGCATAGGCAAAGTCCTGCCGACTTGACGGGCTCCCTCCAGTGGGCTGGATAGGCACTGTGCCCAAACTTGGGGTTAATGTATCGATGGCCGCAGGGTTATTGAAAGAGTACGCATACCATCGGTATTGCGTATTTCTGTAGGTTCCTATGCGGATTGCCGAGCCACCAACAATGCCCTCACGCTGCCCAACATAGGTCAGGTCATTGGGTGTTGCCCCGACTTTAAAGAGGACAATACGGTACCGACTGCCCGGGCTCAGGCTCGTAATATGACGCGCTGCAACAGCTTGTCCTGTAGCTGCCCTGTTCCTTTCAGCCGTTCGAATTGGTTGTCCTCTCCCCATAAATTGGGTCGGCACGTCTTCCGTGATGGACATCACTGCATCAAAACCGCCCATATCCACAAGATCGGTATGCACCATGACCTTTGATGGCTGCTGCATTTCAGGCGCAGCGCTGGTCGAAGCCTTTCTAGCAAGTAGAGGAACTTCCTCGACATCCTGTACGCCCTGAATCTCAAATTGAACCTCATGGTCCCAATCTTCCTGATCCGGACCGCTTTTTATTTTCTCACACGAAAATAGCAATAACAACAAAAGTGTACAGAGGTAGTATCCCCAACTGTTTGAAATAAAGTGTAGCATGATTAATCGTCTAAAATGGTTATCCAACTATAGGTCGAAATTCTTGTATTTCCCTCCGGAATCAATATCCCATTCCTCCACTTTAGGTTCATTTGAAGGACCGCCAAATTCAACGGTAGAAGATGTGTTGGCAAAACTGTCCTCCAGCAATACTTCAGTAACTTCAATCTTGGGGCTTACATATTTCTTATTCTTGCGAATAGGACTCTTCATAAAAAAACGGCTTTAGCTTATAATAAATTATTACAAATGCAAAATTAGTTCTTTTGGATTAAATTTAAGGGTGCTGTATAAAAGTTTTTGGCTTTATTCGATAATTAATGCGCGAAATAAACATTTTAGGTGCTTAACAGTTTAATTAAAGCGTGTTAAGATAGAAAATAAAACTTTTGCGTTATTACATTTCATTCAACGAAACACAAAAAGCTTTGTAACGAAATTTTAATGAAAAAAAAAGCGCCGATCGGCGCCGTATGGAATAAAAGCTGATTAGACCCAATCTTCCTTCACTGATTTCACCAATAGTTCCTGCACATTCAGACAGCCTGATTTCCTCAAAATATTCTTTCGGTGATTGCGTATGGTATGTATACTTCGGAATAATTGATTGGCAATGGATTCACTGTTCAGGCCCTGCACCATCAGCTTGAGGACCTCTAATTCGCTTTTGGAAAATATTGCTTTGGTTTTGCTGAACAGCATGCGGGGTTTGACATCCACGAAAGATGGCTCGCCATCTAAGCCAATAAACGATAGTTTCATGCGTTGGAAGGGCGCAATTTCCGAAATATCAGTATGGATCACCAAATTTCTGAGAATGGTGCCATCTTCATCGGCGAGTACCGTGATCGACTGCTGCAGGATATGCACATAATCTCCCCGTTTGGTCCGAAAGCGGTAATTGTACCTCGATTTGTATTTGGTCAGTTTATCGATCGGCAAGGCCTTCTTGAATTCAACTACCGTTGCTTCGAAATCACCAAAAACAGGAAGGTCCTCCGGGTGAATGTTATTCATCAGGTAGTCCACATCCAATTCATCGGGACGAATGCCCACGACTTTTTCGACCATGGCCGAGGTCATCTCCATTTTGCGGAGAAATGGGTCGAATAGAAAGTAGTAGGAATCGCCAACCTGCACGATATCCAAGAGCTTCTTGTACAGCTCCAGGTCCAATTGCAGTTCTTCACGACTCTTAAATCTTCCTATTTCCGCCCAATTCTTATAGATGTCCGTTAAGATTGGGTTTTTCACTGGCAATTATTAAATGTCAAATTCCTCTCCGATTCCCAAAAGAATAAGTTCCTTGCCCTGCTCCTCAAATTGCTTCTTACTGGCGTCATGATCTATCTGAATTAGCTCTGCAGTATCATAATGTACACCAAGGACACGATTGCAGGCCACAAAATCCGATGCGTAAATTGCCTCCTGCACATCCATGGTAAAATTACCTCCGATCGGCAAAATGGCTAAATCCAGTTTAAAGAACAACGGAATCAGTTTCATATCCTGTGTAAGCGCGGTATCACCAGCGATATAAATCGTATTCTCGGAGTTGGAAAGCACGAATCCCGCAGGATTGCCACCATTAGCCCCATCAGGAAAGGATGAACTATGCTGCGCACTGACCATTTTCACAGTACCAAAAGGAAAGGTGAAACTTCCCCCCAACCCCAACGCGTGACCCTTGATGCCTTTCTTTTCATAATAGGTGATAATCTCGAAATTGGAAATCAGGGTAGCACCCGTTGCCTGAACGATCGCTTCAACATCCATCACATGATCATAATGTGCATGCGTAATCAAGATGTAATCGGCTTTGATGTTATCCAGCACAATATGTGCCGCTGCAGGGTTGAAACTGATGAAAGGATCGATGAGCAGATGGTGTCCATTGGTTTCAATCCCTAATGTGGAGTGTCCATAATACGTTAATTTCATGTATCAGTTAGATAAATTAATAATAGTGGTTAATATCTGTTTGGTTCTAAAATCTAAAAATGGCTAGACCTAGCTATTTTACCGTGAATATAATGACTTTACCTTTAGACAACAATTATTAATGAAAAATTAATGGACATGAAAACTATTTTTCTATTAGCGCTAATGTCGCTGTGCGGCGTTTGGGCGTATGGGCAGAAAAGCATCTACAACGGAACTATCCGTTGGGAACAGCCCAATCCAACTGTCAACAATTACAACCGCATCCATACGGTGGATGTCCAAGTGGAAGTTATAGCAGGCTTTCAGGGGACCAATTCTGCAGGAGGTGCCACGATAGGTTTAAATGCGAAGGTGATCGGCGTAAAACTGATCAGTGTCGTGGGAAAGAATGGACAAACCCTTGCAGCAAGTTCCTTGCCCAATAATATTGTTCAAAATGCTGAACAGGAATTGCGTTTCCACAATATAAAATTCGACGTAGCCAGTGGTGGAAACCACATCGCAAATGTAATCACCCAGCGACCGCTCTCCTATTATCAGGTATTTGGCGTCAAACCCAATGTTGACGATATCGCAAAGGATCGTGAAAAGATGAAACAGGTCTATGATCAGGGGCTGCAAGTTTCGAACATCAGTTTTGACCCTCCTTCATTGCACAGTACGGCATTGCCGAATTACCTGAATGCGCAGGACAAAGAGAAACCAAAAACAGCTCAGGTCGGAAGTCAACCGATTAATCAATCTCCTACCCAGGCAACCATCGCCACAACAGCAAGAAGGACAGGTGAACCAACCTCCCCAAGTGCTGAAAGCCAACGTCTTGATGAGAAGTTGGCCGAGTTGGAGGCTCGATATGAATTGGATCGGCAAAAACAGGCACAGAACGAAGCCATGGTAAGCGAAGTGACCACAGCAGCGGTTGCCATGGGGGAAGGAATCGCCTCCATTATTCAAA
The DNA here is from genome assembly GCF_011046555.1 of Sphingobacterium lactis. NCBI lineage: Bacteria > Pseudomonadati > Bacteroidota > Sphingobacteriia > Sphingobacteriales > Sphingobacteriaceae > Sphingobacterium > Sphingobacterium lactis. Next base: position 969,187 of record NZ_CP049246.1, on the reverse strand, counting down.
ATTCAAGAGATAGTCGGGATAGAAAACGTGCCTATGCAGATAAGGAAAAAGCAAGGCAGGAATTGTCCCGAAAGAAGTATAGTGCCATGATCGCAGAAACGCTACCTTACGTGCAGTCTGGAGATAACAGCGGACTAAAATTCATGTTGGACGCCTATGATAAGCTCTATACCGAAGGAAACGATAAAACTGCGCACATCCAGAAAATGGACGTGCTCTACGACCTGGGGTTCAATAAGAGAAATGCGTTGGCCAAAAAGTACTACACGGAATACCTGACCAATGCCGGGCAGTATTACCTAACCACGCGCAAGTCCATCCGCAGTGCTTACATCAAAACGCCCATCTATTTGCTTTCCGCACCAGTTATGGGATACTATAGCGTCAAAATGATCAAGGAATCCCAAGTCAAAACTTTGATTGACCCCGAGCGTGATTATTACGATTATGATGTGGACAACAAAAAATTGATTCCAGGTATCGTTTTGGGATTTGGCACGCTTCTGAGCACCACTTTTGGTTTTGCCAACTGGTACTACGGGGCGAAAGACCGAAACAGTCCGGCATACATCCAGGCCAAATCAATCTACCAAGATCAGAAAAAGCATCTCAAGAAATCCATAGCAATTGTTCCTGGATATGACCCCTATTCACAAACGTATCTAGCGAGCGTACGCCTTACATTTTAAAAACGATCATAGTTTATTAGGTAAATTAGTTAGGATCCAGTCATCTCCCCGAGGGCTGGATTTTTTTGGCACAAAAAAATGAGACCTAGGAGATCTCATTTTTATATTTTCACACTTTGTAAAACAGTGTATTTTTATGTGTAGCTGTATTAAAAGATGTCTCCGTAAGGACAGCGCCTAGTTACTTTTCTTCTAAAACAGTATTTAATTGTTTTAAAATATTATTTGATAATGGCGAGATATTGTAGTCTTTTAAATCTTTCCAAAATTCTCTGCTATAATTACTTTTTGTATCTAAATAAATACTTTTAGTAAAGGATTTTTTTAGTTTATCAACATCTGCTTTTTGTAGATAGCTACGCTCTATAACATAGAACTCTTCAAAAGTTTCCATTGGGATGAAACCATGTTCTTTTTTGATTTGTACTGCTCCAATGGCAAGTCTTGTTCCATTAATTAAATTTTTTAAAGATGGATTTTTAATATCTGTTTCGGAATAATTCTCTATAGTGAGCCCTCGATATAGTTCGCCCTTTATTTTAAAAAGAGTTCGAGAAATTTTCTTTTGTGGGGGAACCTTATCAAAATAAAATTGAATATTACCACTTTTTGTTTTTTGTATAAACCCCATATTTAAACCATCTTTCATAAAGAAAATCTTATCTCCCTTATCAATATGATTAACTCCTTTAGGAATTTGATTTATAGATGATTTTGATTCTAAAGGGAAAATTTTTGGGGGAAATGATAAGGATATTCCAAAAATATGGACATAATCATTAACACTTTCGTTATTTTGAAAGTAGCGATACTCTAATAATTTGTGATATACTTTCCGCTGATTTTTTATGGGTATATAATATTCTATAATTCCATCATAGAAATAATTAGGCTTATTGTTAAAGATAAAATAAGTTCTGAAATATCCTTTTAAAACTACATAATCATATTTGTTTGGATCTTGTACTAGGATAGATTCTAGTTGGATATTACGAGGGCTTACTATAATAGTTTTTGATTTGCTTAACATCTTAGTAGATATTTCTTTGCTTTCGTATGAAACATGTTGAATTAAAATTCTATCTGTATTGTATTTACTTATATCTATAATTCCATTAATATCAGATACATCTAATGATAATCCGTCATTAGAATATATCGTTGCTCCAACGATAGGCTCGTTTGTAATTGAATCTACTAGCAAGACTTGTCCTTTAATGGATGTTGTTAAGAATAATATTGATATAATTAGAATTATTTTATTCATTTTGATAAATGATTACAGTTCACTTTTCAAGAATTTAGAAAAGCAGTTAAATTTATAATTAAAATTAACTTATTGTCTTGAATAGACAATTTTTTTTAATCCATTTTTATAAAAATTATCCTTCCTCTATTGATTCCCTTCGGATTCCGGCTACATTAAATTTTATTGCACAAAAAAAATGAGACCTAGGAGATCTCATTTTTATATTTTCCAAAAGACATGGTATGGCTGCCAACCCGTTCCTTAGAACGCGTTTTTCCACATCATACTTTCTACTGGGCGAATTGTCTTATTGTTGTATTTCGCATTGCCCTTGCTGTTGTACATCGTTTCGATATCCCCTTCAACCACAAAGTAAATCAATTGACCAATGGGCATACCCGCATATACGCGTACAGGCTGCGCAACGGAAATCTCCAGCGTCCATGTATTACAGAAACCAACATCTCCCTTACCAGCGGTGGCATGGATGTCAATCCCTAAACGACCCGTACTCGATTTACCTTCCAAAAATGGCACATGCCCGTGGCTTTCGGTATACTCCAAGGTTACACCTAAATAAAGGATTCCAGGTTGAAGGACATATCCTTCCTCAGGAATTTCAAAATGCGCAATTTCGTTATGTTTCTTAGCGTCCAAGACCTCATCCTTGTAGGTTGCCAGGTATTTACCCAAGTGCACATCATAGGAATTTGTTCCAAGGCATTTCCTATCAAAAGGCTCAATTACAATTGTGCCGTTCTCGATTTCTTCTAAAATCCGCTTATCTGATAATATCATAGTTAAACCGCTGTTGATTAACGGGATTCAAAAATACATTATTTTTTCATATATCTACAGCCCAGTCCACGTGGAAATTAGGACCCGTGACTTAAGACCTTTCGGGTACGGCGATTTCTCCATTATGCCTGCATACATTTCATGGCAAATCCCTACATTTGACTATGGGATTAGCATACCTCAAAGAAATAGATGCCCACAGCCGCATCGCCCTATGGAAGATTGAAGAAACAGAAGCCGAGATGATCGGCAAACTGCAGCTGGATGAAGAAGAGCAGGCTAAGCTCAAAAGTTTGGCGCGCGGCAAGCGCTCACTGCACTGGCTGGCAACACGTGTGCTCCTGCGTTATCTCCTGCAAACACAGGAATACATACATTGCCCATCCGACGCCAACGGCAAGCCCTATCTTCCGGATTTTCCGTATGAAATTTCCCTGACCCACTCCTACGATTATGCTGGCGTGATGTTGAGTACGGCCGGCTTATGTGGCATTGACCTGGAAATCGTCAAGGAGAAAGTGGTCCGCATAAAGGATAAGTTTCTAAAACCGGAGGAATTGGCCTTTATCGATCCGGCACATGAAGTGGATCAATTATATGCCTGCTGGAGTGCGAAGGAAGCGGTCTATAAACTTCAGGGGAACAAAGGCGTATCTTTTCTACAGGATATGCAGATCAAACCCTTCACCTTTACCCCACAGGGGGTCATGCAATTGGAATTGCTGAAGGGAGAACACGCCCGCACCTACCAAGTATACTACGAGCGATTCAATGAATATATGCTGGCTTATGCCGTCGAATAATTATTCCATATCCAGATCATCGATGATACGGTCCTTCTTGAGGGATAGCCGCTTATTCGCTTTATAGATCCGAACAGCAATCAGGAAGTAGGCCAATAGCAAGGGACCATATACCAAACCGATCAATCCAAATAACGGAATACCAATAATCACGCCCACAACGGTAATAATGGGGTGAATATCGCCAATTCGCTTGGCAATGACCAAACGCAGGACATTGTCAATATTGATGACCAGACCAAATCCCCACACCAAGAGTCCGACCGCTTGCCAAGTAGCACCATTTGACCACAGCACGACGGCAGCAGGAACAAAGATCAGCGGCGGGCCCAATAACGGGATGAAAGATAATATCGCACAAATCACACCCCAGAACAAAGGATCTTTGGCTCCGAACAACCAGAACCCCACAGCCAGAAACGCCCCTTGAATGATCGCAATAATCGTCTGCCCGATAATATTAGAATAGGTGATGTTCTTGAGCTCCTCACCAAACTTCACCGCGCTCTCATCATCAAAGGGCAGGTAATGGATCAGGCTCCCCTCAAATCCCTTATAATTCACGAACAGGAAATACAGTAGGAAATACATGACCGTAACTTCCAGAAAAACATTGGCAGCACCACCCAATGCACCCGTCAGTAGACCTGCTAAATAGGTCGAAGATGCTTCCAATTGTTTAGCGATCAGATCGGGTTGGCCGAGCTTATCCCCTACGAAATGGTTGATGGCATCCAATATCTTGTTGATCCATTGCGGGTTCTGCTGCAATTCCACAGCCTTATTAAATAACATCTTACCGATTCCTACAAAGGGAAGCACAATGATAAAGATGGAAAGAATAATAATGAATACCGATGAAACGGGCTTTGGCCAGCGCCATCGCTCAATGAGAAAAATATTGAGGTTACGGAACAAGGTATACATCACCATTGTCCCCAAAAACGCACTGAATATGCCTGAAGTTGCATAGACAATCACTCCGCCCAAGAACAGAATGATGAGCAAGATGATGATATTACGCTCCTTTTGTGAAAAAACGTCGTTGTTACTCATAGTAGAAATTGATTTGACCAGTGAAGCGTGGTGTGACACACATCTCAAATCATATAAACAACAATTTAGAAATTTGGTTTACGCTTTTCTAAAAATGCGGTCACCCCTTCCTGAAAATCTTCGGAACCAAAGCAATGTCCAAATTGATCGATTTCTACCTGATAGCCATCCTGGTTGGAATCATATCCTGCATTGACGGTTTTAATGGCTGCAGCAATTGCGGATGCGGAGCGGCTGTACATCTTTTCCAACAAACCGTTCGCCTCTTTTTCCAATGCTTCGATAGCAACGACCTTGTTCACCAATCCCCATTTCAGGGCATCCTGTGCATCGATCATATCCCCTGTCAGGATCATCTCCAAAGCTTTTCCCTTACCGACAAGCTGCGTTAAGCGCTGTGTCCCACCATAGCCTGGAATTAGTCCTAAAGAAACCTCAGGCAGCCCCATTTTTGCATTCTCAGAGGCGATACGGAAATGACAGGCCATCGCCAGCTCCAATCCGCCGCCCAGGGCAAAACCATTGATCGCCGCAAGGACCGGTTTCGGACTGTTTGCCAAACCATCCATTAACTCATGACCAAAACGCGAAAGATCCTGTGCCTCGGCCTTGGATTTACCCAGAAATTCCTGAATATCAGCTCCGGCCACAAATGCTTTAGGACCAGCACCGATAAGCAGGATGCCACGCACTTGATCATCAGCAAGCGCTTCCGCCAATGCCGTCTTTAATTCCCCAATAGTTTCTTTATTCAATGCGTTCAGTTTGGTTTCGCGGTTAATGGTAATTTTCGCGGTTTTCCCCTGAACCTCAACAAGGATGTTCTGATAGCTCATAATTAAAAGGATATGTTTATGGATAATCTAAACCGATCTTTTGGGACGTTCGGTAAAGTTTTATAATTGAATCGCTTGACGTACTCTACACGTAAAACCCGTAAGATATTGTCTATGCCCACTGTTCCTTCCCAATAGGGCTCTGTTTGCAGCACATGGGTCAGGATTTCCCCATCGGAATTGGTGTCGAAATGCACCACATCATCACTTAGGTAAGGGTTATTCCGATCGGAAAGCTTGCCATAGAACATCTGCGCACCCCAGATTTCACGCAGGTTCAGTTTTTTGATCAATGGGATCTTATTAAAAAGGAAACCCTGCATCTGGTGGGTAAAGCCCAACTTGACATATTCATCGGCGACGAATTCCATGGGATTCATCATATCGAAATCGATCCGATGACGGTCGTCCTTCTGTTTTACATTCGGTAATTCCAGCATGGTATACGGCAGAGTGCCCCAGATCTTTCCCCCAACGACACGCACATCGGCGTAGCCCAATTGATTTAAGAATAAACGCTTGGAAGCGGAAAGGCTGATTTTGTCGTAGTTATAGGTGGTATTCCAGAATCCCGACAAACTTTTGGTATAGACAAGATTAAATACCGGGTGCTTTTCAATAACGGTCTTTCTGGTCAAGTTCCGGTAGAAGAATTTCTCAAAAGGCGCCCAACGGAGATCGATATGCGCTTCGTTACTGACAATATCGGTCAGCAACTGATCGGGATTGCCGGAGGATATTAGGCGCAGATCGCCGATGGTTTGCCGCTCGGCGTGTGTTAATCCCGTGGTAATACTGATGTGATTGCCAAATTCATAAACGTGCTGTACTTGATAGGCACGGGTATCGAACCATTTCGTTGGCCTATTCTTGCGGATGGACCGGAAAAAGCTATCGCCCTTCAAGAATCCGATCTGTTGTCCGGGTTCCATGATGTCATTCTGAATGGATCCTTCGATATAATGCGCTGGAAAAGTCACAATGGATTCGCCATTCAGGGATACGGCCGTGCGCAGGAAATATTTAACGCGGGCGTCATCCATACCGTAAGCGACATAACCCTCCACAAAGGCTTTATCCGTAAGCGCCTGCGTGGTACGACCACCGAGGCGGAATCTGTTGCCCTCAATGTTGTTCCTGCTATACACATATTCCAACGGACCCAATTCAAAAGCCCCGAGGCTATAATAGCCCTGAGACACGAGGTAACCTACTGCCAATAGGGTTTTGAAGGTTGGATTGTTGTTCAACCGCTCCGTGTTGGTATAGGTCATCTGCTCCGCATTGTTGAGCGGAATAGGTCGACGCGGCTGTGCCTGATCGGCATTTGTGGCATATTCGATCGGCGCACCTTCAAATACGCCTTTCGGGAATTCCGATTGCAGGTCGTAATTGCTGTTGATACTGATCCGGTCGGCAAAAATGGTTTCCCCCTTCCGGACGCTGAAGACCATAAAGGTACGGGTGCTGTCCAACAGCATCACTCCATCTTTGTTCTTCAAATAATGGAATCCGATCTCTCCATCCTTCACCCAGTTCAGGTTGGATTCCTTATCCACCCGAAGGCTTGCTTTCTTTACCGCATAGGAGCCATCCATGCTGATTTCCAATGTTCCTTTGAAAAGCAGGTCTGTTTTGTTGCGTGGCTGGAAATTCAACCGGATAAAATAGCCCTCTTCGTTGAAAATCGTGTCCTGGATATAGTATTTGTAGAAAATCTTCCCATTGTCCGCAATCGGGCTCAGGAATTGCCTGTTCAATAAAAATATACTCTCGTCATACACATCGACCTGTTGGAAGATGAAATTCATGAACTGCTGGATATTGGGATTGTTGATATATCGTTTGTCGAATTCAGTCTTGCGGTTGCTGTATACCACCTTTTTGAACTTCGAGGGGTTCTTCTTTCCGTAGACCTTGGCATTGGATTCCTCCAGGTATAGCGAAAGTAATTTCTTGTCTGGATAGCTTACGGAGTCCACATTCTGGAAGATAAAGTTTAGCCCGAGCATGCCCTTTCGCTTGGAAATCTTGGGATCGATGAATCCGAATTTCAATTTATCATACTGTTCAAAACTCAGGCTATCTTTCCCGGAAAGGCGATTCTTGCTTTTATGACGGATGACCAAGTCAATCAATTCCACAGCAGGATTGTTCTTATTGCTGTATTTCTCTTTATTCCTATGATTGATGGAAATCTCTTCAATGGTTTCTGCGTTGGGGCTGAGCTGTATCGTCATGGCTTCCCGATTGGCAGGGATGGGTGTCCGCAGGGTCTTATGTCCCATCGCGCGGATTTCAAGCTCTTTGCAGCTCGTATCCACGGGCAGTCGGAATTCACCGAGCTGGTTTGCTGATGTCGCCTGTTTACTGCCGACAGCACTTACGGTAGCTCCTGCAATAGGTTGTTTGGTTTCCTTGCTCACGATCTTACCCTGCACAACAGTCTGTGCCCAAACTGGGCTAACAGTTACACACGTATAGATAAATAGAAAGCATAAACAACAGTAGAAAAAGCTACTTCTCATAATACAACCTGAACTTTATAAAGATACAATTTGTTGTGAAAGTTCAAATTATTAAACGAAAAAACGTTCAAAATGATACATTTTAGTTGATTTTTCATGTACAAATTGCTTACGGAAGAATTATCGACTTTGCAGATATCCATTTCTGCATTCCCTTTCCGCTGAATGCGTGCGATAATCACTTTACCTTCCAGGTTAATATGTTACTGTGGTTAATCTCTGTCCCTATACAAGACAAAAAGCCTGCAGATGCAGGCTTTTTGTCTTGTATGAAAGCTATCCCGATGGATGCCAATGGGATACGATCTTATTATTTCTAGAATACGCCCAGAATCAAATCAGGATACACCCCGAGTACAATAGTCAATAGGACAGCAAGTCCAAAGACCAAACTGTAATTCATCGGCAAACTCAAAGTTTCTTCGTTTTTAGATTTCATGAAGTACATATGTACGACCACGCGCAAGTAATAATATACACCCACGGCAGCATTGATAGCAGCAATAACCAAAAGCACGGTGTGGTAATCATTCATCACGTTACTGAACATCATGAATTTCCCGATGAAACCGGCAGTCAATGGAATCCCCGCAAGGGACAGCATGGCAACTGTTATGACAAAGGCCAACCATGGATTTTTCTTACCAAGACCGTTGAACGATTCAAACTGGTCGGAACCGATATGACGTTTCACCAAGATCAAGGCGCCAAAGGCGACGATAGATGCCAATCCGTAGGCAGCAGAGTAAGCCAAGATACCAGATGCAGAGTTCGGTCCGATGGATAGAATCGCGAACAGCATATAGCCTGCATGTGATATACTGGAATAGGCCATCATGCGCTTGAAACTGGTCTGCATCAATGCCGACACGTTTCCTATCAACAGCGTAATGATTACCACAGTCAATAAAATCGGTGTCCAGAACTCATTCAGTGGTACCAGCACATAGCTGAACAACTTCAGGAAGCCTGCAAATGAAGCAATCTTCACCACTGTACTCATAAAGCTGGTGATTAAAATCGGGGAACCATCATACACATCTGGGGTCCAGAAGTGGAAAGGCGCCGCACCGACCTTGAAGCAAAGTCCAACCAATAACAACAGGATACCCCCATATAATAGTGGGGAAATGCCAGTTGGATTTTCAACGATATATTGTTTGATTACCGTAATATCAAAAGATCCTGTAGCACCGTACATCAGCGTAATACCGAATAGCAGGAAACCTGTGGAGAAAGCACCCATCAGGAAGTACTTCAAAGCCGCCTCATTGGACGCCTTATCCCGACGGCGGATACCCGCTAGAATATATAATGCCACAGACATAATCTCCAAACCGATGAACAGCATGGCAAAATTATGGAAACTACATACAATGATGGCTCCGGTGAGGGAGAAGATAATCAACGTATAATACTCTGCAATATTTTCTGAATATGCCTTGAAATATTCCTTGGAAAGGAAAAGGATCAGTATGGTTAGCCCAATACACAACATACTGAACGATAGGGAAAAGTGATCGAAGATCACCATACCTTTGTATAGCGGTTCGGCAGTTTGGTTCCAGTAGGATACTTCGAAACCAAGTGCTACCAATAACCCGAGGATACTAACCGGTAACAGCGCATTCTTTGCTTTGAACAAGCCTACATACAAAATCAGTATACCTAATAAAGAAAGCGTAATAATCGCACCCATAATCTATTGTTAAACTTGTTCTATTTTACTTGTTGAATCAAATTGGTTACCGATGCCTCAGAGAGGTGCAATAACCCGTTGGGTAAAATACCGATAACCACAACCAGGATTACGATAAGACCCAATACCAAAAATTCATATCCACTAATATCTGCAACCGATACATGCTTCGCGTCTATTTGGCCCAGCATCGTTTTCTGGAACAGGCGCAACATATATACGGCACCGAAAATCAATGTTGTCCCTGCAATTACGGCATACCATACGCCGTATTCCGGGATACTGAAAAGACCTTTTAATAACAGGAACTCACCGATAAAGCCGTTTGTCAATGGCAAACCGATTGCTCCCATGATGATGATCAGGAAACAAATCGCCAATATAGGCATCTGCGTTGCCAAACCGCCCAATTGCGAAAGCTCCCGAGTACCGGTACGGCGCTGAAGGATATCGATGGCAAAGAATAGCCCAACCACGGAAATACCGTGATTCAACATCTGTAGAATTGCGCCCTGAATACCTTCCTGTGTGAGGGAGAATATACCTGCCGCTATCAATCCGACGTGAGCAATGGAGGAATAGGCAATCAACCGTTTGGCGTCATTCATCTTAAATGCGATGATGGATCCATAGACCACACCGATTACGGACATAATAAGGGCAATGTATCCATATTGCGCCACAGCATCCGGTGCGAGTGGCAAAAGCCAGCGAAGTAGGCCGAAAAGTCCCATCTTCAACATGATACCCGAAAGCAGCATGGTACCAGCCGCAGGTGCATGTGTATAGGTGTCCGGTTGCCATGTATGCAATGGAAACAATGGAATCTTGATGGCGAAAGCGATAAAGAAAGCCCAGAACATCCAGTTTTGAGCGCCTGAAGCCAGTTCCAATTGGGTCAATGCTGCCCATGAAACATCCTTACCTCCCGTTTGCTGATACAGATAGATAATCGCGATCAGCATCAATAAACTGCCGAAGAAAGTGTACACAAAGAATTTCATGTTCACACGGATACGGTCTCCGTCACCCCAAAGGGCACAGATAAAGTAAATCGGGATCAACGCTGCCTCCCACCCTACATAAAAGGAGAAAGCATCCAATGAGATAAATACCAGCACCAGACCAGCTTGCATGAAAGAGACAAGGCTGTAGAAACCGCCTTTTTGATCGTGGCCAAAACTCGCCAGGATAATGAATGGAATAAGACCATTGGTTAGGATCAACATCGGTAAACTGATGCCATCCAAGCCAATCTTAAATTGTATACCTAGACTTTGGATCCAATTCCAGCTCTGCGCAAACTGAATGCTCGCATCCGGAACAAAATTGCAGATAAAAGGAATGGTTAAACCCAATTGCACCAACGACAGCAACAATGCCGCCCACTTGGCTGAATTGGTTTTTATAAATGCCAGAATCAGGGCACTTATAACAGGTAATAATAGCAGTATAAATAGGTTGTCCATTGAATCTTAAGTTCTAATCTAGATAGTTAACAAGCCATATAACATGAAAGCAACGACACCGAGTACCATCATGAAAATATAAAATCCGACACTTCCGCTCTGCAATTGGCGAATCCCTTTCCCCGAAGAGACAAATAAATCACCGATACCATTTACCAACCCATCAATGCCGGCTTTTTCCACGAACGCGTGGAAGAGTTTCGATAGGCCGTTCAACGGTTTGACAAATAATGTATCGTAAAGCTCATCAATATAAAGTTTATTTGCGGATAGCTTATACAATCCGGATCCCTGTGCTTCAGCACCGGCTTGCGGAATATCCTCTTTCTTAACATATTTCGAGTAGGCCACGAATGCCATCACCAAGGCACCGATTGCCGATGCTGCCATCAAAATATACTCAGTACTGTGTGACAAGTGGATAGGTTCTTTAATGGCGTTGGTCTGTGCGAATACGGGGCTTAGGAAATCGGCCAACCAATGTCCACCACCCAGGGCAGAAGGAATATTCAATGCCCCTCCCACCACAGCGAGAACCGCAAGAATAATCAACGGCAGGGTCATTTGCCATGGCGATTCATGGAGATGCTGGCGCTGTTCTTCCGTTCCGCGGAATTTCCCAAAGAAAGTCATGTACAAGAGACGGAACATATAGAAGGCCGTACATAATGCGCCTAAGAATCCCAACACCCAGAATATCGGATTGGCCTCAAAGGCATACGCCAAGATTTCATCTTTGGAAAAGAATCCAGACAAAGGCGGAATTCCCGAAATCGCAATCGTTCCGATCAACATCGTCGCATACGTTATCGGCAAAGCTTTTTTCAGCCCTCCCATGGACCGCATATCTTGCTCATTGCTCATCGCATGGATCACCGAGCCGGCACCCAAGAACAACAACGCTTTGAAAAAGGCATGCGTCAATACATGGAAAAATGCGCCAGTGAATGCGCCGACACCTAAACCCAAGAACATATAACCCAATTGGGAAACGGTAGAGTAGGCCAAAACTTTCTTGATATCGTTCTGTGTAATGGCAATAAAAGCTGCAATTAACGCCGTAGCAATACCCACAATGGCAATGACCTCCAGGGTTATTGGGGATAGGGTAAACATGATATTGGAACGTGCGATCATATAGATACCAGCGGTAACCATCGTCGCTGCGTGAATCAAGGCGGAAACCGGTGTAGGGCCTGCCATCGCGTCCGGTAACCACGTGAACAAAGGGATCTGTGCGGATTTACCTGTCGCGGCCACAAATAACAATAAGGTGATCACCAACAGCATGCTATCTCCCATAGGAAGCTGTCCTGCTGCTGCAAAGACCGTATTGAATTCCAGTGAGCCAAAGTTTGCTAGGATAAAGAACATTGCTATCAGGAACCCTAAATCACCGATACGGTTCATCACGAATGCCTTTTTCGCTGCTTTTGCATAGCTGCTGTTCTTAAACCAGAAACCGATCAGTAGGTATGAACATAGCCCTACGCCTTCCCAGCCAATGAACATCACCAAATAATTGGAGCCCATTACCAGCAATAACATGAAGAAAATGAACAGGTTCAAGTACGAGAAATACTTACCGAAACCTTCATCGTGATTCATATAGCATACCGAGTAGAGATGGATTAAAAACCCTACCCCAGTTATGATCAATAACATGATGGAACTCAACGGATCGATCATAAAGCTCAGGTTGAAACTGAAATTCCCAACACTGAACCAATTGAACAGCTCCTGATAGATGACCGCATCGGCATTTGCCTGGCGGGCATCGTAAATTTCTTTAAAGATACCGCAACTCAACAGGAAGGTAACGAGGATCGTTCCGCAGCCTATAATACTAATTAACGGATTGGGGAAGCTCTTGCGACCAAGCCCGATTATCAGGAACCCGGCAAAGGGAATCAAGGGGAGCATCCAAATCAATTCTTTCATAAAAGTCTCTCTAATATCTTAAATTACCACCTCAGTTTATTCAGGGACTCAATATCCACTGATTTGGTGTTCCTGTACACCATAATAATGATCGCCAGACCCACAGCCACCTCTGCCGCTGCCAATGCCATGATAAAGAATACGAAAACCTGTCCGCTTGCATCCCCACGATATGCAGAAAATGCCGCCAACAACAAGTTCACCGAGTTCAACATCAACTCAATGGACATCATAATGATGATCACGTTCCGACGGATCAATACCCCGATTACACCGATCGCGAAAATCACGCTACAGAAGATCAGGTAATGGTTCAAGGGAATTCCCTGTAAATTTTCAACTATACTAGGCATTTTGCTTAATTCTAGATTCTTTCTTCGCTAATAATACCGCACCTACCATGGCTGTCAACAACAGAATGGACGACAACTCAAACGGTAGGAGGAAATCACGGAACAATACCTTTCCTAAATTCTTGACCAAACCCAGGTTTTCATGTGCCATAACCATTTCGTTGTTGCTTTCCAGCACGCGGAAGGCGCCCAGGAAGGTCACCAATAGGCACATGCCTGCAATAGCTCCCATAAATTTCACCAGATGCGATTTCATAGGTTCCGTGTCCTTATTGAGGTTCAACAACATCAACACGAACAGGAAAAGCACCATGATGGCCCCCATGTACACAATAAAATTCACGACCGCCAGAAACTGCGCGTTCAAGAGGATATAATGTACCGTAAAAGTGAAAAAGGTAATGACAAGATAAAGTACACTGTGTACCGGATTCTTCGTAAAGATGGTCATCAGAGCGAAGAAAATAGATAAAAAGGCTACAAAATAAAATATCGTCATCGCTTAGTTACTTGAGGTTTTCTGTGATAGTTTGGTAATATCAAATGCCGGTTCAACCAATTTGTCCTTACCATAGATGAAATCCTTGCGCAGGTAATCTGCGGTCACATGGTGTCCATCCAAATAAATAGCTTCTTTCGGACAGGCTTCCTCACACAATCCGCAGAAGATACAGCGCAGCATATTGATTTCATAGACTACGGCATACTTTTCCTCACGGTACAGGTGTTCTTCGCCTTTCTTGCGTTCGCCAGCCGTCATGGTAATGGCTTCCGCAGGACAGGATAGCGCGCACAAACCACAGGCTGTACAGCGCTCGCGTCCCAACTCATCACGCTTCAGGGAGTGTTGTCCCCTGAAATTCTTGGAGTAAGGACGAATCTCCTCCGGATATTTTACCGTAGGGATTTTCTTGAAGAAGTGTTTTATGGTGATCGAAAGCCCTTTGGCAATGGCAGGCAGATAAATGCGCTCCCAAAAGCTCATCGGCTTCTGTTCTAATACTTTTTTTCTATTCGATAATGACTGCATATTCCCTCCTGATTAAAAATAAGTATCCTTTACAACCGTTATGATCCCCGTTAAAACAATGTTCGCAATGGCCAACGGAATCAACATCTTCCAGCCCAGATTCATCAATTGGTCGTAACGGAAACGTGGCAACGTCCAACGGACCCACATGAAGAAAAAGATAAAACCGAAGATCTTCAAGAAGAACACCAACGTTCCGATGATGGTAATCCAATTTTCGGAAAGACCTAAATCATACATGAACGGGAAGTTGTATCCGCCAAAGTATAAAGCCGACATCAAGGCCGAAGAAACGAACATATTGATATATTCAGAGAACATATACAGTCCCAACTTCATGGACGAATACTCCGTATGGTATCCACCTACCAGTTCGGTTTCACATTCCGGAAGGTCAAACGGTACGCGGTTACATTCTGCAAATGCACAGACCATGAAAATAAGGAAACCCAGTGGCTGTGCCCAGATATTCCAATTCACGAATCCCGATTGCTGCGCTACGATTTCTCCGATGGATAGGGTCTGAGTAACCATCAATAGAGCTATCAATGATAAGCCCATCGGAATTTCGTAGGAAATACTCTGCGAAGCGGCACGAATTGCCCCCATCAAGGAGAACTTATTGTTCGATGCCCATCCACCAAGCATAATGCCATATACACCCAAAGCAATAACGCCAAAGATGTACAGCACACCGATATTCACATCGGCAACCTGTAGGGTCACCACGGTATCACCAAAGGTTAGGTTCTGTCCCCAAGGAATAACCGCTGAACTGATACATGCGGTAATAATCGCTATGGTAGGACCAAGGATAAACAATGTCTTGTGCGCACCGGCAGGGATGATCTCCTCTTTAAAGAAGAATTTCCCACCATCGCATAGGGGCTGTAAGATCCCGAATAGACCTGCACGGTCCGGACCATACCGGTCCTGCATAAATCCAGCAATCTTACGCTCGGCCAAAGTCGAGTACATCGCGATGACCAAGGTGATCACGAAGACTACAACCGCCAAGATTACTTTTTCTAAAATAAAAGCTGTTTCCATCTTTCCCCTATTATTTTAATTTTTCTGATCTAGCCAACTGCTCCACATTTGCTTCCTTCAACATCGGATTATCCTGAATGACTGCAGGCGGTTGGAAAGTATGATAATGATTGGATGCGATTACGGAGGTATCACTGATTTTTGTTGGCTCCTCCAACGTCCAATCGGATGTTTTTTTCGTTTCGAAACGGCAGGTGTCGCAGATGAACTCATCCACCTCGTTGTATTCGTCCTTACGGCCCGTTACACGGATAACATCATCACCTTTGTACCATAAGGTCACTTTTCCGGAACATTTCGGACAGTCACGGTGGGCATCTACGGGTTTGGTAAACCATACCCGGTTCTTAAAGCGGAACGTTTTATCCGTTAATGCCCCAACAGGACATACGTCGATAACATTGCCGATGAAGTCATGGTCCAGGGCTTCGTGGATATAGGTTGATATTTCGGCATGATCGCCACGGAAAAGGATACCGTGCTCGCGCTTATTTGTCAACTGGTTCGCCACATAGACACAACGGTAGCACAGGATACAACGGTTCATGTGCAATTGGATTTTTTCACCGATATCGATCCGTTCGAACGTGCGGCGCTCAAATTCGTAGCGCGATTGTCCGGCACCGTGTTCATAGCTCAGATCCTGTAACTTACACTCACCTGCCTGATCACATACCGGGCAGTCCAAAGGGTGGTTGATCAACAACATCTCCACGATAGCCTTGCGGGCATCGACCACATCGGGTGAAGTGATGTTTTCCACTTCCATACCGTCCATAACGGTAGTTCGGCAGGATGCTACCAGTTTGGGCATCGGGCGCGGATCCTTCTCGGATCCCTTACTCACCTTCACCAAACAAGTACGGCATTTACCACCGGTACCTTCCAATTTGGAATAGTAACACATGGCCGGCGGAACTATATCCCCACCGATCTGCCTTGCCGCATTTAATATCGTCGTCCCCGGAGCAACATCTATTGTTATTCCGTCGATCGTCACCTTAAAATTTTGTACTTCTTCTGCCATTGTCGCTGTCGTTTCTGAGAACAATTACTGTTCTGTTACTGGTGCTAGCGGATCTGCGTAATGTGCCAACCCGTAATTTCTGGTCTGCGATTCCTGTGGATTGAGGATGTGCCATTCGAACTCATCGCGGAAATGGCGAATCGCTGCCGCAACGGGCCATGCCGCAGCATCACCCAATGGACAGATCGTATTCCCCTCGATGCGGCGCTGCACCTCCCATAACAGGTCGATGTCTTCCATGCTGCCCTGTCCGGACTCGATCTTCCACAAGATCTTCTCCATCCATCCCGTTCCTTCCCGACATGGTGAACATTGTCCACAACTTTCATGTCTGTAGAAACGTGTATAATTATAGGTATTGCGAACAATACACTGATCTTCGTCAAATACGATAAAACCGCCGGAACCCATCGCCGTACCGCTCACAAAACCTCCATCCGCTAGGGATTCATAGGTCATCAATCGCGGATTGCCATTGATGGTGTTCACGATAAGGTTTGCCGGTAAAATAGGAACGGATGAACCGCCGGCCACAACAGCCTTCAAGCGCTTCCCATTCGCCATTCCGCCACAATATTCATCCGAGAAAATAAATTCCTCAACAGGAATACCCATTTCTATCTCATAAACACCCGGTTTTGCAATATTTCCGGATGCGGAGATCAATTTGGTGCCCGTACTGCGTTCGATTCCGATCTTTGCGTACTCTTCTCCACCGTCGTTGACAATGGGAACAGTCGCCGCAATAGATTCTACGTTATTGACAACTGTAGGTCGTCCGTATAAACCCGCAACCGCAGGAAAAGGAGGTTTGATCCGTGGATTACCTCGTTTTCCCTCCAGGGATTCCAATAGGGCAGTTTCTTCCCCACAGATATAAGCACCGCCTCCTGGCTGTACGTAAATCTCCAGGTCATAACCCGTACCCAATATATTCTTGCCCAATAAGCCGGCAGCTTTTGCTTCGGCGATGGCTTTTTCCATGATCCGGATCTGTGGCATCATTTCGCCACGGATGTAGATATAGGATGTATTTGCTCCCAGGGCGTAACTGGAAACGATCATTCCCTCGATTAACGCATGTGGGATATAGGTCATCAGGTACCTATCCTTGAACGTTCCGGGTTCTGATTCATCACCGTTACATACCAAATAACGGGGCACGCCTTCCGGCTTAGCCAAAAAGCTCCACTTCATGCCCGTCGGGAAACCTGCGCCACCACGACCGCGAAGGCCTGATTTCTTCACTTCCTCCACGACGTCATCCGGACTCATCGTCTTTAAGGCTTTCTCAACCGCACGGTAACCGCCCTTCTCCCGATAAACCGCTAAAGTGTTTATCCCGGGTACATTGATATGCTCTAATAATAACTTACGTCCCATATACTATGCTTCGCTTTTTGCTTTATCCTTCAATTCGGTAATGAGTTGATCGACACTTTCAGGTGTCAGATTCTCATAAAATGTATAGCTCGGGCCAATCTGCAATACCGGTCCATAACCGCATGCAGCCAGACATTCCACACCGCGCCACATAAATAGGCCATCGGCCGTCACTTCGCCTTCTTTCACGCCCAAGGTCTGCTCCAGGTGGCCCATGATCTTCTCGGCTCCCACCAGACAGCAGGGACCTGTGCGGCAGATCTCCAGGTTATATTTCCCTTGAGGCTGCAAGAAGTACATCGTATAAAAGGTCGCAACCTCAAATACCTCGATCGGTTGGATATCCAGGAAGGTCGCAACCTTTTCCATAGCATCCACGCTCAACCATCCATATTCCGCTTGTACCAAATGTAAAATCGGCAACAAAGCTGATTTCTGCTTGCCTTCAGGATAGCGGCTAACAACTTCTGCAAATTTCCCCAACAGTTCAGTGGAAAAATCTACGATCATATTTTCTTTGACACTAAGCATCTAATTCTCCTGCTATAACATTTAAACTACTCATGTTAATAATCGCATCTGAGATCAACATGCCACTGCTCATCGGTGCGAACATCTGGTAATTGATAAAAGATGGTCTTCTGAAATGCAATCGGTATGGTGTGCGGCCGCCGTCATGAACCAGGTAGAACCCTAATTCCCCATTGGCACCTTCCACGGAATGGTAGATTTCCGACTTCGGCGAATCCCATTCTCCCATAACGATTTTAAAGTGATAGATCAATGCTTCCATGCTGGTATAGACAAGCTCTTTTGGAGGCAGATAGAAGTCAGGCACATCCGCGTGGAAAATACCTTTAGGCTCCTTATCAATTTTTTCCAAAGCCTGCTCGATAATGCGCATGGACTGCCACATCTCTTCATTGCGAACCATGAACCGGTCATACACATCTCCATTCGTACCTACGGGAACATCAAAATCAAATTCCTCATAGGAACAGTACGGCGAGTGCGCACGCACGTCATAGTCGACACCGGTCGCCCTAAGGATAGGACCTGACCAGCTATAATCCAAAGCTTCCTCTGCAGTAACCGCGGCAACATTGGAGGTACGCTCGATAAAAATTCTATTTCTGTCAAATAATTCCTGGAACTCCTTCAATACCGGTGGGAAACGCTTCAGGAATTCGCGGATCTTCTCGAATGCCACGTCATTGAAGTCACGCTCGAAACCACCGATACGGCCGATATTGGTCGTTAGGCGAGCACCACAGATCTCTTCATAGATCTCGTAGATAAATTCGCGTTCCTGCATCACGTATAGGAATCCTGAAAATGCGCCCGTATCAACGCCGAGGATACCGTTACAGATAATGTGGTCCGCAATACGCGCCAGCTCCATAACGATCACACGCATATACTGCACACGCTTAGGAATTTCGATGTCCAATAGTTTCTCTACCGTCATGTGCCAACCCATGTTATTGATCGGCGAAGAACAATAGTTCAAGCGGTCGGTCAGCGGCGTGATCTGGTAGAACGGACGGTGTTCGGCAATCTTCTCGAAGGCACGGTGGATATAACCGATCGTGGAAACTCCACTTACGATACGCTCACCATCGATCTGCACCACATTCTGGAACACCCCATGTGTGGCGGGGTGGGTAGGGCCGATATTAAGGGTAATCAACTCGTCCTGAGGATCGTTATCCTCAAAGACAGGTGCATTACTTGATATTTTAGAAATCGATTTGCTCATAACTGTCAGATTAACGCCCGAAATAAAAGTCTTTCTTGTCCACGCGATTCGGGTCTTCCAAAGGATATTCCTTACGCATTGGGAAAACACCCAGGTCATCCATGTTCAGGATCCTGCGCAGATCGGGATGCCCCGCAAAATCGATCCCGAAGAAATCGAATGTTTCGCGTTCCATCCAGTTCGCTCCATTCCATAGGGAAGTCGCACTTGGGATGCTCGGGTTATCCTTCTCCAGGAATACCTTGATGCGGATGCGTACATTGTGCACCAAACTGTGCACATGGTAAACTACGGCGTATGGCTTCTCCAACTCCGGATAATGAACCGCTGTGATATCCGTTAGGTATATAAACGCCAATTGTTCATCGGTTTTGATGAACTCCAGGATATCCAATATACTTTCTTTTGCTGTTTCCAGGGTCAGCAAGCCCTTCGGTTCTGAAATATTATATACCTGATCAGCAAATCGCGACTGCAATTTTTCGATCAGCACTTGATTAGTCAACTTATCCATTATCTGTTGCGATTCCGTACTTTTCCAATAATGCTTTATACTCTGGTGTATTTCTCCGGTTCAGGGATTCGTTCTTAACGATATCCTGCAAGCGGAGAACGCCATCCAAGATCGCTTCAGGTCGCGGAGGGCAACCTGGTACATAGACATCCACGGGGATAATTTCGTCAATACCCTGTAGAACGGAGTAGGTGTCGAAAATACCGCCACTGGAGGCACATGCGCCCACGGCGATTACCCATCGTGGCTCGGCCATCTGGATGTAGACCTGTTTCAGCACGGGCGCCATTTTCTTCGCAATCGTTCCCATGACAAGCAGCATATCCGCCTGTCTTGGGGAGAAGCTCGGACGCTCTGCACCAAAACGTGCCAAATCATAAGTAGATCCCATCGTGGCCATAAACTCAATACCACAGCAGGATGTAGCAAATGGCAACGGCCAAAGTGAATTGGCCCGCGCCAGACCAATGGCTTTATCCAAGGTCGTCGCAAAAAATCCCGCCCCTTCAACTCCTGGAGGCGCATCTGATAATGTGATGTTACTCATCTTAATGTATATTAGCTTGATCAACACGCAGCATGGCGTACTAATCCCAATCCAATGCCTTCTTTTTAATAATATAGATGAAGCCCAAAAGCAGGAGCCCCATGAAAATAAACATCTCGATCAACCCCTGCACACCAAATTCACGGAAATTTACCGCCCAAGGGTACATGAAGATCACCTCGATATCAAAAATTACGAATAAGATAGCAACCAGAAAATACTTAATGGAGAACGGTTGACGCGCATTTCCAATCACCTCAACACCAGACTCAAAAGAACCCAATTTCTTCTCAGTCCGCACTTTCGGACCGATCATGTGGGTAGCAATAATGGTTGTAACACCGAATCCTACAGCTACAGCTAATTGAATTAGAATAGGGATATAATCTATAGGCGCACTTTGCCCGGCTAGTTCGTTCATATCTTAGTTTATTCGTATTAGTAGTCTAACAAAATTAACAAAATATGTCAATATAAAAAGTGCTGCAACCCACGACATTAAGGCTTTTTGCTATTTTGAATCATTA
This sequence comes from Sphingobacterium lactis, assembly GCF_011046555.1. Classification (NCBI taxonomy): domain Bacteria; kingdom Pseudomonadati; phylum Bacteroidota; class Sphingobacteriia; order Sphingobacteriales; family Sphingobacteriaceae; genus Sphingobacterium; species Sphingobacterium lactis. The sequence goes on along the minus strand of NZ_CP049246.1, from coordinate 947,929 downwards.
TAAATAATCTCTCCCCAAAAGAAACTTTAGCACCCCTCACCGCACCCTTTCCTTACCCTCTTCAGTGATCATCAACCATTCCCCCCACTATTTCTTGCCGACAACAAAAAAAAGAGAGCCGACAAAAACCAACGCTCTCTATTTCTAACCCTATAGCCCAGACATCTCTATACCATACCCCAAAGTCCCATCCAACTCCCGGCATAGGTCTCACATCTCACATCTCCCATCTCAATACTAAAATATAAAACAAGAAAAGGGCCGCAAAACTTGCGGCCCTTTCTTGTTTTATTATTAAAGTGCTTCTACCATTGACTTTGCGAATTCGTCTTCTGGTTTCAACTTCAATGTTTCACTGAAATGTTGTTTTGCTGTTGCATTATCTTGTTTTAGGTATGCATTGTAACCTAAGTAGTTATGCGCATCAGCAGCGTATGTTTTGTTAGTTTCATCATCTGGTTTTCCTGATGCTGCGATTGCAGTCAACAATTGTTTGAATGAATCAACGAACAAACCTGTAGATTTTTCAGGAGCATACATTACGTTATCCAATGCAAGCTCTGATAAACCTTTGTAGTATAACGCAGGGATTTGATATTGCTTCAATTTCTCTGGGTTATCTGCTTTTGTTACGATAGCTAATGCTGCTACAGCTGCATCCAAGTGCGGTTTTGCCTCAGCCATTTTCGTTGCAATCTCTTCTGGAGTCGGTTGGTTCATAGTAACCAATTTAGAACCGATTCCGTACTCGATTTGACCTTTGTAGTAGTTCGCATCGTAGTAGTACTCAGATTTCGGGTTAGCAGCAGGGATAGCAAAGATTTTTGCTGCCACTTCTGTTTCACCTTCTTGGAATTTGGAGAATGCAGTTTCTGCGATCTCTTCATCCAAGTTCTCATCTTCAGTTTGTTTCTCAACCGCTTTAGCTAGGTATTCAGATCCTTTAGCAGCATCACCTGTGATGACATTTGCCAAACCTGCGTACAAGTAGTCACGTCCGATCAAACGAGCAGTATCTACCTCTGCGAACAATTTGTTCATGCTTTCCAAAGATTTCGCATAATCTTTATCCTGCAAGAAGGAAATATAACCTAAGTAACGGTGTACTTTAGCATCAACGCCAGGTACATTCGCCAATTGGCCTGCTACTTCTTTCAACTCATCGTAGTTACCAGAGTATACCAAGAAGTCAGCGTAACGTACTTTCGCTTCTACAGAGTTATCACCAGTTAAAGACAAGTATTTCTTGTAGTTTTCTACTGCTTTTTGGTTGATTTCACGGTATTGCTCTTCCGGAGCTTTGATTGAAGACAAGTAATAAGTCTCTGCCAACTCACGGTAGATTGGTCCGTACTCTGGGTTCTCACCTGCTAGCGTTGTCAATTGCTCAAGAACCACATCGTAAGCCTGTGCTCTACGGGAAATGATCGCCTGACCGATTTTTGGTGCCAATAAATTTGGATCCAAGGTCATCGCATCACGGTAAGCCACGAATGCAGGGCTACTTTCACGTAATCCAGCGTATGCATCACCCAATGCTGTAGGGATCAATGCATCCTTTTGGTTCATTTCTTTCGCTCTTGTCAAGTACTCAACCGCTTTTTTATAGTCTGGTTTTGGTGAATCGATGTAAGCTCTACCAATGTAGTACAATGGAAGATAATCTTTCTTGCCTAAGCCAGTTGTTGCTTCTGCGAATTTAGTCTCAGCTGCGCTAACATTGCCTTTTTCAAGATCAACGATACCCAAACCGATCGTGTTCAATTTTTCTTTTGGTGCATTTGTTACACCCTCTTGGAATACAATCTGTGCCGAATCCACTTTATCATTGATCAAGTGAATCTGACCCAAGTAAAAATAGTTCTCACCATCTTTGGCCTTTTTCTGTACCAAGTTCTGCAACATGCCTTTTGCTTTGTCGTATTGCTCAGCTTGCAATGCAGCTTTTGCATCTTTCAAACTCTGAGCTTCTGCTGTACCTGTGGCAACAGCACCTGCAAGTAAAAGGCTTAAAAATAATTTGCTGTTTGTCATAATCTCTTATTTACTCTTTGTTATAAACTAATTTACGTTTCCGTCTCTAATGATAATTTCCCGACCAGGCATTGTTGCGGGCAACAACCCTGATTTAAGAACGATTCGCTGCCCACGATCCCCAGTTAGAAATGCTGAAAAACCAATTCCTAAGCCCATATTCGGTTGATAGTTCAACACATAAAAATTTGTCTCCAATGGGTACTCGTCTGTGGCAAAAGTTGACTGCGATGGCTTGAAATATCCAAGTTCCTTACCATCTTTCAAACTTTGAAGGCTTAAGATACGAATTTTATTTTCTTCTCCAAACAACCTCCGGTATTCTAAATACTGCCCATAGGATACTACACCTATGCTTTTAGGGTCCGATAGCAATTGTTCGAACACCTCTTTGGAGGTCTTCTGCGGTTTTACCGAACGCCCTGAAATACGCGCTACCTTTGTCAATTCCTTCACCCGGCGAACCGTACTGGAATTCAGGTTGTCAAAGACCAGGGTATACGCATCAGATTCACCTTTTAACACAGATGTTAACGTTTTAACATCGATTGCAGTATCTGGCGCTGTGATATTATTTACAAAAACCACACCATCATGGTAAATCGGGAAAACACGAGGTTTTATTTTACGCTTATTGAACCCTGCACTCTCTTCAGTACTCAATTCTCTTGCCAAAATTGCAATGGAGCCTTTTCCTTGAATCAACGCATTGATGGCTTCGCGTTCCGGAAGTGCCAACACGTTAATGTTCGACCCTTCATAGGAAGTCTTGTAGACCTCAATTTGTTCATTCACGATGGGCAATGCCGCCTCATCGACGATAATCGTCGCTTCACCGGTTAACAGTTGTCCACCTCTCCCTGCATTTGCCGTCGTGTCTTGTCCATCGCCGGAACGCTCCGGTCCACGGGCACACGATGCCACAAAAGCTAGGATCGCAATTAGGATGAGATATTCAAAGAACTTAACCTTCATACTAACTTTGATTGTAATAAAACAAATAGGATTAATTGTTCCTGAAATTATTTTGCCATAAGCGGGCAAAACGCATAAAGGAATAGACGATTAGGAGAATGCCGAATAGCTTTTTATAGGTTGGGTCAATGGTGATGGGGAAATTGTCCCAGAAAATGATCACCATCCCAAGGGTAAAATAAAAAGCGAACATGGCCAGCCCTAAAATGGACAGAAATCGCTGTGTGGGCGATTTCTGTCTAAAATTATTTCTTGTTGGTTGTTCCGACATAGGGATTACATATTCGACAAGTCTAAGCGGATAGGCAATGAATAACGAACCGGAACTGGACGACCGTTCTGTACGGCCGGTTGCCATTTCTTGGACTTCTTCAATGCAGTGATCGCTGCTTGTCCTGTACCATAGGATACATCCTTAACAACTTTGATATCTGTCAGGTTACCATTTCTGTCGATAACGAAAGATAACTCTACAGTACCTTTCACACCGGCGTCCATAGCTGCCTGTGGATAAACGAAAGCAGATGTTACGAATTTACGGAACTCATTGATACCACCTGGATAAGATGCAGGTACCTCAACCGCCTCGAAATCGTATACTTTGTTGGGGTCACCATCTGGTGTACCTTTGGTACTACCGGTGATCGCACCTTCTACTTTCTTCGGACCGAACTCCCCAGTTGGAACACCAGAAGCACCTGGTGTACCTTTCAAGGTAATACGCGCCGGAGTTGCGTTTTTCTCTTTAATTTCTTCCTGAGATACAACCTCCTCTTTCACCTGTCTTGCATCGACAACCTTAGGCTCTGGGAAACGGATTAGGTCTTCCGCAGGTGGTTCCTCTGCAATACGTTGAGGTGGCTCCTCTTCTTGAGGAAGTGGTTCCTCTTCTTCCGGTGGTTCAGGAAGCTCCAAGTCCTCCAAGGTTACCGGTGTAACAACTTCCACTTCTTCAACGGGTTTCTCAGGAAAAATATTGATGTTGAATGCCTTTATTGCTACGAAAGCAAGTACGACAGCCGAAACCGAAAACAAAGCAATATTGGTCGCCTTTGGCGCATACTTACGCAATTCGTAAGCTCCATATTCTTTATTTCTATTCTCGAAAACGACGTCAAGCCATTCTTTCTTAAATAAATCTAATTTTGAACCAATCATGTTTTTCCTAATTATCTGATGATTTAATCGTTATAGATTCCGTTGGTTTTCAAAACCTCAACTTCTTCAGGTTTGATCTTCGAAATCATGAAACGCTTCACATCAGTGATTTTCATTTCATCTAATATGTCAACGAGGTTACGCTGAACAGACTTGTCACTTGGACGGATTACGACAATTAAGTCTTTTCCACCTGACACCTGAGGAACCTGTGCTTTCTTTTCAAGCACGATCTTACGGATTCCTTCTTTGCTGTAGTCTACTACGGCAGGTGCAGAGATTGGATTTGCTAATTGGCCATAATACCAAGCGATCTTGTTATCTGACCCTAACAATAAGGTGATGGAACGGTTATCCGCGATTTCGATCTCGGGATTCAATTCATTCTTATCCTTATTCTTATCAGGCATGTTCACGTCCATAGCTTGAGGCTTGTTCAAGGAAGTCGTAAGCATGAAGAAGGTAATCAAAAGGAATGCTAAATCCACCATCGCGGTTAAATCTACACGTCCCCCGTTTTTCTTCGACCTTACTTTGCCGCCTTTTTTGCCGCCGCCGCCGTCTTGATTTAATTCTGCCATTTCTTAATGCTTATTTTTCCTGACGTAAACCTGTAACGAAACTGAACTTGTTCTGTTTCTGGTTTCTCAGGGTTTCAATGATCAAATTCATTACTGCGTATTTCTCTTCAGCGTCCGCTTTGATAGCTACGGTCATTGCGCCCGGGTTTGTGAAGTTTTTGTCTTCAGACTCACGATCACGGTTGAACTCAACTGTCGCTAGACGAGCTTGCTGAACCCAGTGGTACAATTCATTTGACAGTTCCTCGGTACTATCAACCGGAATTCCAGGCTGTACCTCGATGGTACGTTTTGCCGGCTCCAGGGATAATAATGCGCGAACCTGTTTGAATGGCACACCGAAATCCTCTAAGCTCTTGAACTTCTTATAATCTTCCTCTGAGAATGCAACACCGTATTTGGCAGACATGTTCTTCAAGGTCATTTCCCGCACATTCGGGTTTTTGATCGTGAAGAATACTTTTCCGTTATCCCCAACCGTGATGATCGATAAGTTATCATCTGGCAATTTGTCCAAGGTTGTGGAAGCAGGAGTATCTACCATCAGTGTCTCAGGTTGACGCGCCGTAGCGGTCAATACGAAGAAGGTAAGAAGTAAGAAAGATACGTCACACATCGCCGTCATGTCGATGACTGTGCTGGCTCTTTTTACTTTTGCTTTTCCCATTTCTTTACTTCTTTAAGGTGAACACTCTAATTCGTTTTAATAATGATGCGGAAGGGTTGAACATTGCATAAAAATAATTCAACTTTTTTCCGAACCTTCTTATTTGTGGTTTGCAGCGTATGTTTGTACGATAGAGAAACCAGCTTCGTCAATAGAGTACGTTAATGTATCGATCTTAGAAGTTAAGATGTTGTAGAAAATAATCGCAATAGTAGATGTACCGATACCTGTTGCCGTGTTGATCAAGGCCTCAGAGATACCGTTTGCTAATTGTGCCGAGTCAGGAGTACCACCAGTTGCCAAAGCCGAGAACGCCTTGATCATACCTGTTACCGTACCTAATAGACCTGTTAATGTACCGATGGAAACTAACGTTGCAATAACTGTTAAGTTTTTCTCTAACATTGGCATTTCTAATGTAGTTGCTTCTTCAATTTCTTTTTGGATAGCCAATACAGATTTTTCTGTATCCAAACCTGGATGAGCTTCTACATCTTTGTATTTTAAAAGACCAGCTTTGATTACGTTCGCAACTGAACCTTTTTGTTTGTCACATTCTGCAATCGCAGTGTCGATGTTACCTGATCTCAATAATCCTTGTACTTTTCTTACAAAGTTACCTACGTTTCCAGTACCAGATGCTTTACCGATAACAATAAAGCGCTCGATTGAAAACACCCATACCATTAAGAATAAACCAAGTAATACAGGTACAACGTAACCAGCGTGGTAAACCATTCCTAAATAGTTTCCTGGAAGAGGTCTGTTTTCTACATTTCCGTCAACGAAGTTGCTAGGATCACCCATCACAAATTTGTAAACCAAGAAACCAATTACTAGACAAATGATAATTGCTAAACTTGCAAATAGATTACCCGCGTTGCCACTCTCTTGTTTAGCTGGGGCTGTAGTAGTTTTTGGTGCGTTTGCCATTTTTTACTAATTTTTAGATTTTTTACTGTTGTTTAATTATTAAGTTAAATTCAATTTTATGCAACCTAAATGCCGTTATATTACATAAATTCAAAACAAATATAGCATTTTCTATTAAAAACAAAATTAATTTGAAGATATCTGATTTCTTAACTTTTAGGCTGTGCTACCTACTCATTGATGTTCTTCAGCAGTTCTCAAATCAATGCTTTATTTGTCGTATCACATAACGGTTGAATATTCCATATTTTTTACAATGAAAACCATTTTTTTTTTGATATGCAAATTATCAAATCGTTAAATGTTAAAAATAAGTGAGGGTTTACTTACTATATTCCTGACCCTCATCACCCTATTTTCCCCATTTATGGCTACTATTTCTTTGTTTTTTAATCGTTTACGGCAGATTACCATTCCTAACCCCCAAACGATTTAACTTGGTACTTTTCAGAAAGCAAATATTGGATAATTTTTTCCTTAAAATCACCTTGTATCAATATTTCACCCTCTTTCGCACTTCCCCCAACGCCACATTTCTGCTTGAGCACCTTCGCCAATGCCTGCAAATCCTCATCCTGACCAACAAATCCGGTAACCAATGTAACTACCTTTCCCTTGCGCGCTTTCTTATCCAAGCCAACCTTAAGTTTCTGCTTTTCGTTTGGCAGGGTATCCAAATCAGCAGCACCCTCGAAATCTACATAATCAAAATCCGATGCCGTTGAATAGACAATTCCCTCAAATCGCTGTTTCTTTTGCTTGCTCATAACTTTAACATATTATATTTAATGCCTGCTGCTCGACGGTGATCTCCACCCGTTGGCCCAAATCCATCGGTTCGCCATCCAAATGTACGGGCGCCTTCCCCTCCTGCTCGATGCAGATCTGCTTGCCGGGGATGATCTCCACATATTCCGACTGATCCGCCGTCTTATTAAAGAGGTGAAAGATCATCATCGGTAAAGTATATAACGGAAATTTATGCACGACACATACATCCAAGAGGCCATCATTGATGGAAGCATTGGGTGCTATGTAAGCGTTATTGCCATACTGTGGGGAATTGGCAACGGAAATCATGAACGCCTCGCGTTCGTATTCCTTGCCATCAATCTTCAGTTTATATTTCTTCGGTTTATAGCCACTGATCACATTGAGTACCGTCCGCAAGTACCCGATCGGGCCCCTGACAGTTTCCGATGCGAAGCGATCGCTAACGGAGGCATCGAAACCAATCCCCGCTATGTTGAAGAAGCAACGTTCGCCGATCCGGCCACAATCAATCGCCATGGTATCAAATCGGTTGATCCGGCGCAATGCCGCGGATTCGTTCATCGGGATACCCAAATAATACGCCAGCCCGTTTCCGGAGCCTTCAGGCACGATTCCCAATGGCATATCCGTACCCGCAAGGGCTGTACCGATCTCATTGATCGTCCCATCGCCACCAACCGCAACGACCGCATCGTACTGCTCCTCGATCGCTGAAATCGCCAGCTCATGGGCGTGGTTAGCATGATTCGTGATCTTAAAGGTCGGGTCGAACCGGTTCAGATCAAGCACTTCTAAGACCTGTTTGTTGAAAGCTGTTTTCTTCTTTCCACCCGATACCGGGTTGATTACAAACAGTATGCGCTTCTTTCTCATTTCCGTCATTTAATCCGCTAAAGATAATAATTTGAATGAAATACTTTTTAAATAATGCAAAGTATCGTAGCTTTGTGCCACACAAAATGTGGACTGATTTGCATTTTGCATTATATCAATGTAAATGGGAGATTGCAACCACAGTAAAAAAGTGCTAAAACCATTCGGGACAAATGATTTTTCACCTACTGTCGGCATTTCCCTCCAATACGTTTAAAATAATATGGCATATTTATTTACTTCCGAATCTGTTTCTGAAGGACATCCTGACAAGGTTGCAGACCAAATTTCGGACGCTTTGATCGACAACTTTTTAGCTTGGGATGAAGATGCGCGTGTCGCTATCGAAACGCTCGTAACAACGGGACAGGTTGTCCTAGCTGGAGAAGTCAAGTCTAAGATTTACTTGGATGTGCAGAAAATTACAAGACAGGTAATCGAGAAAATCGGATATACTAAATCCGAGTATATGTTCGAAGCGAATTCCTGCGGTGTGCTCTCGGCTATCCATGAGCAATCTGCAGATATCAACCAAGGTGTTGACCGCCTGACCAAACAGGAACAAGGCGCTGGCGACCAAGGTATTATGTTCGGGTATGCGAACAACGAAACCGAAAACTACATGCCCTTGGCATTGGACCTTTCCCACCGTTTATTATACGAACTTGCCGCGCTAAGACGCGAAAATGAAGAGATAACATACCTTCGCCCAGATGCGAAATCCCAGGTAACACTGGAATATGATGACAACCACAAACCTGTCCGCATTGATACCATCGTGATCTCAACGCAGCATGACGACTTCGGTAGCGAGCAGGAAATGCAGGATAAAATCAAGACTGACATTATCAATATCCTGGTTCCGCGTGTCAAAGCGCAGTTGAAACCGGAATTACAGGCTCTATTTACCGATGAGATCAAATATCACATCAACCCAACTGGAAAATTCGTTATCGGTGGTCCACATGGCGATACTGGCCTAACGGGCAGAAAGATCATTGTTGACACGTATGGCGGTAAAGGTGCGCACGGAGGTGGTGCATTCTCCGGAAAGGATCCGTCCAAGGTAGACCGTTCTGCAGCTTATGCTACCCGCCATATCGCAAAAAATTTGGTGGCAGCAGGTGTAGCTGATGAACTGTTGGTGCAGATTTCCTACGCCATTGGTGTAAAAGATCCTATGGGTATCTATGTGAACACGTTCGGCACAAGCAAGGTGGACAAAACGGATGGTGAGATTGCTAAGATCATTGCTGAACTATTCGACATGACACCTTACGGCATCGAAACACGTTTAGGATTGCGCAACCCAATCTATGCGGAAACCGCAGCGTACGGACATATGGGTAGGACACCTAAAACCGTTACCAAAACCTTCGAAAATTCAAACGGCGAATCAAAAACCGTCGAAGTTGATCTTTTTACCTGGGAAAAACTGGATTATGTTGACCAAGTGAAAAAAGCATTCGGTTTATAAGAAAAGAAGCTCTTTAATATAGAAAAAGCTGTATCGCATACGAGATACAGCTTTTTTTGTATATATAGTCGGAACGGCAGATAAAAGCAAACAGCGCCCCGCTGTTGCGAGGCGCTGTTCTTGTATTTTTATATAGATACTTAAATCGCTGCCGAAGAGGTCGGGATCTGGCGGTTTACTTTCTTCACCAAACCTTGCAGTACGGCACCAGGGCCAACTTCCACAAAGTTTTCTGCACCATCTGCCAACATCGTCTCTACAGATTGCGTCCAGCGTACGGCACCAGTCAATTGTGCAATCAGGTTATCCTTAATAGCGGTAGGATCTTGGTAAGGTAGTGCGTCGTAATTCTGGTAGATCGGACAAACCGGAATCTGAATTTCCACATTTTCAATGGCCGCCTGCAGCTCTTGTTTCGCAGCTTCCATCAATGGCGAGTGAAATGCACCGCCCACATTCAATTTCAGTGCGCGTTTCGCGCCAGCTTCCAGCAATTTCTCGCACGCCATATCCACACCGGATACGGAACCCGAGATCACCAATTGCCCCGGACAGTTATAGTTCGCCGGAACAACGATATCATCTACCTGCGCACAGACTTCTTCTACGATAACATCATCCAGCCCTAAGATGGCAGCCATGGTACCCGGCTCCAATTCGGTCGCTTTCTGCATCGCATTTGCACGCTGTGCCACTAAACGAAGGCCATCTTCAAAAGTTAATGCACCAGCGGCAACTAAAGCTGAGAATTCACCTAGGGAGTGTCCCGCAACCATCGCCGGTTGGAATTGATCCCCCAATGCTTTCGCCAAGATAACCGAATGTAAGAATATAGCAGGTTGTGTTACTTTCGTCTGTTTCAGATCTTCCTCTGTTCCTTCGAACATTAAATCTGTAATGCGGAAGCCCAATATTTCGTTTGCCTTCTCAAAAAGGGCTTTCGATTCTTCATTACTCTCGTACAGATCCTTGCCCATTCCTACGAATTGCGCACCTTGACCTGGAAAAATGTATGCTGTTTTCATATACAATAGTTTATATCAACAAAAATATACTTAATCTTCGGGTACAAAAGAAAGCGTGAAAAGATTTTCTGTACTGAAGACCGTATTGGCGATCTCGAGGACCTCATCGCTGTTCACTCGATCGATCTTATCGAAGACTTCCTTCAAACTGATGATGTGGCCATAGTCCAGGATATTCTTCCCCTCAGCGATCAGCAGACTCATCCTGTTCTCTTCCGCTAAGGCAATCTGTCCCTTGAACTTGTTCTTGGCCTTCTCCAGCGCATTCGGACGAAGTCGCTCCCCCTTCAATTTATCGAGTTCCTTATGGATCAACTTCATGGTCTTTTCGACCTTCTCGTCGTCGGTCCCGAAATAGATACTGAACAGGCCAGTATCCGAGTAGAGGCTGTAATTGGATTCAATGGTATAGGCAATACCGTATTTCTCCCGAATGTTCAGGTTCAGGATAGAGGACATCCCATACCCGCCCAACAGATTATTCAACAGCAACAGGCCGGTCTTATGGGAATCATGAATGCCATAGGCGTATCCCCCCATGACCACGTGCGCTTGATTGATTGGTCGTTCCAGGGTGATGTGCTGTACCTTCTGTTTAACAGGATCCTCCTGTACTTTATCCCAGCTTGCCGATTTCACCTTGCCGAAAATCTTATTGGCCATCGCCAACACCTTCTTTTCCGAATAATTCCCGGAGATCGCAACGACCATCTTGTGCATATCGTAATGCTGATCCACGAACTGCTTGATATCACCTTGGGAGATGTTCTTGAGGTCTTCCTCCAAGCCGAGGATATTATGGCCCAAACCCGACCCCTTGAAGACCAAGTCTTCAAAATCATCCATAATGGCCTCCTCAGGGCTATCCAGATAGGAAGCCATCTCATCCAGAATCACACCCTTTTCCTTTTCCATCTCGTCCTTCGGGAAAACCGAATGGAACAGAATGTCCTCAAAAAGGTCCAATGCCCGATCCAGGTACGGATTCAGGAAGGATGCATGGATACAGGTATATTCTTTCGTGGTATAGGCATTCAGGTCTCCACCGACCACCTCAAGCCTATTGAGGATCTGGTTGGTGCTCCTGCGTTCGGTCCGCTTGAAGAGCAGGTGCTCAATAAAATGGGCCGTCCCGAACTTGCCTTCCTGCTCGTGCCTCGAACCGGCATCAACCAATAGGCAGGCATGTGTAATCGCCGACGGATTCGGTTGCAACAAAATGCGCAACCCATTTTCAAGCTGGAAAATTTTATGAACCATATGCATGTGTAATGGAGCAAAGGTAGGAAATAAGTAGCAGCATCAAGCACCTGAGCCCACAAATCCCCCAATACCGGTCGCCCGCATTTATTAGGTGACCTTGTTCGACATGCACCCGTGGTGCGTCCGAGGTCAACGCGAGGTGCAGTCGTGCCATAGACACGCTCTCACCACGCTCTCAGTACGCTCTCACCACGCTCTCAACTCAGACAAGGTCCAAACAAATTCTTCCAGTTTCTATAGCCACACACAATCTAAATAGCAAGACAAAACCCACTTTAATAAAGATATAACCAACAGAATCACCTACCCGCACGAAGAAAACGCAAGGTTTACAGTAAAAATTTAAAATTTCACAAAAAACACGCTTTTGCTCAAAACACCCCAATAAAAAAACGGCCTTTCGGCCGTTTCCCCAATTTGTTTTTCAAGGTATTGGTAGGGATTAGATTTGAGATGTGAGATATGAGTTATAGTATTGAGATGTGAGATGTGAGATATGAGATATCATGGTTACAAAACTCTTGTTTATGATTCTGCTAATGATTTGTAAACTCATCCTCACATTCCATGGTCCTTATCCCCCAGTCTCGCACTTCATATCGCAAATCTTATATCTCAAATCTCACATCTCTAACACTACATCCGTGGTCTACGCATGCCTGGGAATCCGCTTTCCTCAGATGGTGCCATCCCGGAGAATTTCTGCAGCTTGAACGTAAATGTCAGCATGAAGTATCTTCCCAGACGGTTTGTTTGCGTATCTGAGGAGAAGTTATCCTGTACCGTTCTGGCCAGGTTCACCTGCTCATCCAGTAAGTCGAAGGCTTGTAGGCGGATTGTTCCGCGTTGGCCTTTCAAGAGTTTCTGCTCGATATAGGTATTGATGATGAATGGATTTGCATTACTCAAGCTTCCATAACCCTTGTTGAAGGATTTGGATACATCCGCACCAAAAATAGTCGAAGGCGTAATGTTGACCGATCCGATGAAGGTCGGTGTCCATGTGGATACTTCCGAATTGTTATCGGTAATGGAGTTTTTGGTGAAGTTATAGGAATAACGAACGCCAGGATTCAGCTCCAGGTTCTCCGATGGATTGTAGCGGAAGAACAAGCCCTGCATAATTATAAAGTTGTTGGCAATATTCTTCATCCCTTCAACGGCCGCAATCTCGTTGGACGTGTAGGAAACATTCTTGTTGTAATTCACACCACCCATCAACATCAGGTTGTAGGTTTTCTGCTTCAACGATTTTCCGAAATGGTAGAAAGAATTTACGCCATAGATCGGCTCCTCAGTTTCATTCAGGTATCTTGTTTCCTGCAACATCCCTTTCTCCGTTCCCGGAACGCGTTTCATAAAGGAAACGATCTTGTTGTTGGTCAGGTTTGCATTCATAAAGGCGAAGAAGGTATTCCCTTTCTGGAAATCACCGGAACGGAAGCGCAACATCATCTGATGGCGGAATTCCGGATTCAGTTCCGGGTTACCATAGATCTTGTTCGTCTCATTCTGGCTGACTACATACGGCAGGATCTGATCCACACTCGGTTCATTCGATCTTCCCGAATAATTGATGCTGATATTCTTTTGGCGCGAGAATTTGTATTCAAAACGCGCAATCGGAATGATATTGAAGTTGTTGCGATCGATAATGGTCGATTCATCGGAACTCGAAGCGACACCTTTCAATAGTGAAGGTTGTACGGCAGCTCCCAGGGAATATTTGATCTTATCGTTTTCGTACGCAAAATTTGCTCCAATACGGTGCGTGGTGAAGGAATAGTCCTGGTTGTAATCGAAATTCACAATACTCAAGTCGTCATTTGGATAAAGTGTACCATCTTCATTCCTTGCTTCCTGGAACCTGTGGTTGTCGTAACTGTTCTTGTTGAAATCATACGTCACCTCCAACTTTCCATTCTTGGATAACGGCTCTGTATAGGAAACGGATGTTCCGGCATTCCAGCTTTTATTTTTCACTTCTTGGAGGGTGCGTTGGTAGATTTCTTCCGTTGTCGCCTCGGCATTGTTCGGGTCATTGATCAACCTGTCCAAAATTCGGTCGAAATCGCTATTGGTTGCCGCATTGTCATAGTTGAAGTTAATGAACAAGTTTCTTCCCCTATCGTTAAGCTTTCGGTTGTATAAACCGGAAATGCTATAGCGTGGCGCATTGGATCCATTGATCAACGTATCGGCATCCTGATTCTGCAAGGCGCGATTGATATCGAAGAACTGGCTGAAGGAGTTTGATCGCACGCTGTTATCATTGAACCCAAATTGCGGGGTCAACTTGATGTAATCTTTATCGGTGATATTCCATTCCAGATTGGCCTCCAAGCGGTGGCTTGCGGAAATATTATTGGCATCAGACTCCGATTTTTCCTCCTGCGTACCTGCATCGAAGTAATATTGGTTCAACCTATTGGTTACTGTATTGTTATCGTCGCGTCCATAGGAATAATTACCGTACACTTTTAATTTCTCAGAGAAATCATGACGGATATTGACACCTACGGAACCGACATTAGTCAGACCATCCTGACGGCCGAACATGCCGCCACCGCCACCAGGTCTGCCACCTCCGCCCTGTCTGCGTCTTGCTCCACCACCCATGGTGTTGAAGTCAAACAAAGGGGCATTGATGTTATTGAGGTTACCCAAAACGGAAACCTGGGTTTTATCGGTCATACCCATCCACATGGCTGTGGCTTGGTACCGATCCTCCGTACCATAACCGGCACGCAAGGTCGTCATATAACCCTTGTTGTATTTCGGGTCGATCTGAATATTGATGATTTTTTCGGAATCGCCAGTTTTATTGCCGGTCACATTGGCCATATCGCCATAATCGTCGACAACTTGGATTTTCTCTATGATATTCGCCGGTAAGTTCTGGGTGGCAGTCTTCACATCACCGCCGAAGAAATCCTTACCGTTGATGCGTACGCGGGTAATGGATTCACCCTGTGCCGTCACATTTCCATCCTTGTCCACTTCCACGCCCTGTAATTTCTTCAGTGCATCTTCTGCAACGGATCCTTCGCGTAATTTGAGGTCCCTGGTGGTATACTCCACGGTATCCCCAACGACACGTACGGTCGGCACACCCTGGATGACAACTTCTTCAATCTGGTTTTCATTCACGGCAAGCTCGAAGCTAGGCACCTGGATCTGTTTCTGTCCTTCCGGGAAATCCACTTCCTTCTCGAAGGTGGAAAATCCAAGGCTAGAAACGCGGACGGTCAATTTCGTCCCTTTCACATTTTCAAAGGTGAAGAACCCGGCATTGTTGGAACTCGTTGCCATGGTATCCTTATCGGAGAACAATCGTACCGAAGCGCCGGAAATCGGCCGGGATTCGGTGTCGCGGAGCATGCCCTGCACCACACGACCTGATTGCGCAAAAACAGAAGCGCTCATAGCCATGATGCACAGTAGCATCAGGGCCTTCATAATTTTATCCATATATCAATTTAAACTAATGCCTATCCAGCACCCCTATAATCCAGACATCCGTCTTCTTATAAGGGTTCTTTACTGTCGGCGTGTAGCTTCCGTAGCCCCGCATCCGCGGGTCCGGTCTACTCTTGATAGTTTTTTGCAACATGGAAAATCGGTTGTTGATCATGATCTGAATCGCAACGGGGTTCTTCAGATTCTTCATCCCAATGGCACCGATCGGAATCTTCGATTCGTATACCATCATATCATCATCCATCAACTTTGCCACTGCATTAACACCATAAGTGTTATCGAATGACAACCTTCCATCAACTATCCGAGCGAATCCAACCACACCAAATCCCCTACTCCTCTTGATCAGCTCCTCACGCACGTTCATATTCGGAAGATTTTCATCGTTGACCATCGCACGTACAGACTCGCTGTCCGGGATCGGGAATACCAAGCGTGCGGCATCCCTTTTCTTCCCTTCAGGATTGATGTTGACAATGATTCCATTCCGGGCAGCTTCCTGCTGCAGCGCCAGGTTCTTCACCTTAACTGCAACGTAAATAAATTCACTGTCGTTTGTAACAGCAAATGCCCAGGTAGAATCCTGATCAACCCAAGTTAACTTGTTATCCCACTCCTTCAAATCGCCATCAACTGAAACAGGAAAACTTGGCAACATGTCAAATCGGTCTTTTTTCCGCTGTGCGAACAAGTGAAAACTCGTTGTCAATAGCAAAGCAATAATGATGATCCTTTTCATACTATTTTTGGTATACTTCTTATTGACAGCAGTATAGGAAAAAAGTTTAGCATTCCGAATACGCAACAAAGAAAAAAAGAAGAAGTGTAAATTAATGTAAACGAAATAGTGTCGCAAGGAAGTTACATTGGAGATGTGAGATGGGAGATTTGAGATTTGAGATTTGAGATAGAAAGGGGAATACTGGGATGGGGGGAAGAATGGGACTATTTTTTAAATTTAAGCAGCGAGGAATAATTGGCTTCCTTGCTGTTTAAACTGATTTTCACCCCCCAGAAAGTGTTTAACTATTTAAGGACATTGCAAAATCGAGGCTTTGCTATTGTTATCTATTTTGCGGTATTCTGTTAATATTTGTTTCGTCAGATAAATCCCAATACCACCATTTATCAGGGTTGTCTTTTTCTACTACAAACCTTCTCTTATAAGCTATCCTAAACAAACTTAAAAGCAATAGAAACGCTTTTGTCAGTTCATTTTCAGGCAGGTTTACAAGTTTTTCTAAATTATGATTTGCAACACCCTTTTTGAGTAATACACAAGGTGTGTATGTAGATTTCAGACCACTGTTTATTATAGCTGGTTCAATATCTTTTTCTTTCGGTTTTGATTGAAGAATAAGAAATTGTATTTCACTTAAAAACACCTTCTGAGAATCCATATCAAAACTTCCAAATAAATTTAAAAGTAGTTCTGTACCGACAAGCCCCTGTCCATATTTATTAACTAATATTTCGTGTTCTATTTTCATTATTTAAGGCGAGGGTTTATTATTATATGAGGTTTTGTTCCATCAAGAGGTCCTTTAAAAATATCTATATTTCGAGGTGTATTATCCAAAATCGAACGAGAATCAGGCAAGGAGTTTTTAATAGTATTCCAATTTTTACTATTAAGCCCTGGTATTAAATAATCCCAATCAGAATATGCCCCTGCTGTACCTTTTGCTCGACTACCCATAACTGTAATGGGTTTGTTAATTCGTATTGCTGCGTTTTCAATTCTCAACAGGTCTCCTTTGGATAAAACGTTCGTACTCGTCTTAGCGGCAACTACTTCCCTTACACCCAAAAAATCAGCATTCTTGGCGAAGCTATTGCCCACCAAAAACAGTAAAATAAATATGCTGATTAACCTTTTCATTCAGTTGCAAATTTACTATTTATAATCCGATCCTGGCCTTTTTCATCTACTGGATTGTTTTGACCAATATAATATGACTCAAATAAATTTTTTGGTTTGAGGTGGGTTATGGTTCGAAGGGGAATTCGGGTGATGGATTGGATTATAAGATAAGGGCAATGTAAGGCTCACATTATTAACCATTACCATTTCTCCTTGTGATGCCCTATCTTTGTTGTATGGAAAAAGCGATTTCTTTGTTATCCCACTATCAGGAAATTCTTGTGGAGGCTGGATGTGATGAGGCAGGAAGAGGGTGCTTGGCGGGTCCTGTATTTGCTGCAGCGGTGATTTTTCCGGTTGGCTATTGCAACCCCATTTTGAATGACTCGAAGAAACTATCCGAACAGAAACGCATGGAATTACGCCCGATCATCGAGCGGGAGGCCTTGGCCTATGCCGTGGCAAGCGTATCGGCCGAAGAGATCGATAAAATCAACATCCATAAGGCGTCCTACCTTGCCATGCACAAGGCGCTCGATGCCCTGAATATCAAGCCAGGCTACCTCCTGATCGATGGCAATAAATTTATCCCCTATCAGCAGGTTCCCTATACCTGTATCGTAAAGGGTGATGGAAAATACCTATCCATTGCGGCGGCTTCCATCTTGGCGAAGACCTATCGGGATGAATATATGGCAGGGATTGCAAATGACTTCCCGGATTATGATTGGTTGAAAAACAAAGGATATCCAACGATTAAACATCGTCAAGCGGTTATCCAACTGGGCTTGACCCCACACCATAGAAAAACCTTCAGAGTTTCGGATCCACAACTATCCTTATTCTGAAGGTTCAACGTATTTTATCTTACTAACTTCTTATTTCGTCTTGGGTTGCTGAGGCGCAGTCCGTTCTTTCCGATGTTTCAGGGAAAGCCAAACAGCCAAGCCTAAGCCAAGCACAAGGACAATGGAAGCAATCAGGGAAATCATGTTACTTATTTTCATGGATGCCGGTTCGAATACGAATTCAACCTTATGGTTTCCTCCCGGCAGGGCCAATCCGCGCAACAGATAGTTCGTGCGAATAATCGGCACTTCCTCGCCATCCAGGTATGCTTTCCAGCCTTTATCGTAGAACATTTCAGAAAATACAGCATAGACATTGTTGCCTGCCGAGTATTCATATTTTAAGGTATCCGGGTGGTAGCTGACCAATTTGATCTGTGCATTGGTCGGCTGACCGATGGTCTTGTCACCAAACTCACCTTTCAGGCCTTCATTAACGATAGCTTCTTTCCGTGGATCGAATGTTCCCAAAGCATCCATCTCTGCCTTGTTTCCATTGACGAATTTTACGCCATTGACAAACCAGGCATTACCCAATGCCGAACTGCGGCGGGAAATACGATCGGAGTTATTGGATTGATCCTTGGTGATGATGTAGCGAACATTCATCATATCCAATACATCCTCATTGATGTTGCCGTTGAACTGATTTTCCAAAACTTCCTGGAAACGCATCAGCTTGGCTGCATGGTAACCACCAAAGCTTTTATGGAAATAAGACGCACTGGCATCATTGAATGGACTTGTCGTCAGATCAAGAACGCGGTAAGAAAGATCCTTGTCCAAATGGATCAATTGATCGACTTCACGTTCAGGAATAGGTTTTTCATAGATGCTCTTATCGACAAAGGACTCGTTGTTTAAGTACCGTTTATCTACGGACCAAAGATCTACCAAAGTAATCACCGCAATTGCGCCAACCATAACTGCCATGTTGAGTTTCTTCTTGATGAAGAACCACACAAAAGCAAAAGTCAATGCCACAATGAAGAAGGAACGCCATGCATCCTTTGAGGCCATATCTGCACGATCTTTCAATAATGCACTCACCAACTCGTTGGAAATGGTCGCATCACCCACATTCTGCTGAAGAGCAGCCACAAATTCCTGATGTTGGGAATTGCGCAGATCCAATAGATTCGGCATCAGAGCGATCGCCAAACAGACAACCGCAACACCGGCTCCGGAATATAATACCTTCTTCTGCAGGTCCGGGATTTCACTTCCACGCGTGATGATCTCATTCAAGCCCATCACCGCCAATAACGGAATTAGGACCGAAGGGATGACCAGAATGGATTCTACAGCCCTGAACTTGTTGTACATCGGGAAGTAATCGAAGAATAGATCGGATATAAAGGGCAGGTGTTTACCAAATGCCAAGAAAATTGTCAGGATCGTTGCGGAAAGAATCCACCATTTCAGGCGATCCTTAACAACAAACAGGGCAAGCACGAACAGGAACATAATACCGGCTCCAAAATACCATGGCCCGGAAGTAATGGACTTCTCGCCCCAATAGGATGGCAATGCTCCGTTTGCAAATTGGATGGCCTGGCTTTCAGGCATGCCCAATTTGGTCAGGGATTTTACCGTATTGGATTCTTCCGTTAAGTTCACGCCCGTATTCCTACCGCCATACGCATTCGGGATCAGGAAGGTGATGTTCTCTCCCACCCCTTGGCTCCAAGCATAGGCATATTCCTTTTCCAGACCAGCGGAACTTTTTCCATCGCTGTCCGTTTTTTCGATGTTCGCCTTTCCACGGATGGTCAACTTACTGTATTCATAGGTAGGGAACAACACCGAAGCATTCACCAAAACAGCCACGACCACACCGATCAGCTGCAATCCCGTTGCCTGGATGAATTTATTCAATTTCTTATCACGGATGGCATAGTACAATTCAAAACCCACCAAGATAAGGAGCGCAATGAATAGGTAATAGGTCATCTGGATGTGGTTTGCACGGATTTCCAATGCCAGGAATAACGCCAATAAAGATGGCCCCCAGAACTTGCTGCCACGGTAACACAGGATAACCGCACCGATAATCGGTGCCATATAGGCAATAGCATAGGCCTTATTGAGGTGTCCTGCCTCCACGTAAATCATGTTGTACGACGAGAAAGCGAGTGCTATCGCCCCCAATGCAGCCACCCAGGGCCGCAGTTTTAATACCGAAAACAGGAAATACCCGCCCAATAGGAACAATAAAAGCACATCGGAAGGTGGCGGAAATACCGCTCTGATGGTTGGTCCGATATGCGTAGTGATATTGTTCGCATGGTCGTACCATATTTGATAGGTCGGCATCCCACCGAACATGGAATTTGTCCATAACGGGGTCTTACCATCCTTTTCTCTGTATTCGAAGATTTCCTTTTGGCTACCTTTGGCCTGCATCACGTCACTTTGGAGCAAAGTTTTGCCTTGCCACACCGGAGTAAAATAAAGGACCACCATCAGCAAGAAAACGCCAATAATGATCAGGTGGTTCTGATTTTCCTTAAACCAATTTTTCATCTATTGCTAGGGTTATTAATGATATAGCCCCAAAAATAGGAAATAGATGTGAGATATGAGATATGAGATGTGAGATAGAAAGCGGGAATTGCAAAGGGGGAGAATAGATGGGGGATAAGAGACGTGAGATGTGCGATGTTATCTGATTCATAACAGGGACTATTTAGCAGCGGTGGATTAAGATTAGCAGGATGTAATCTCAATTGTAGAGAGTCCTTCGTTCCAAAAGGGGGATTTTACCCCTTTTGGATTAGGTCTTTGATATTGGACAATTCGCCAAATAGAACCAATAGGTCATTTTCTTGCAGGAGGGTATCGGATTTTGCGATTCCCGAGGCCTCTTTGTTGATTCGGTTGGAGCCGTCCTTTTGGGTTTCACTTTCTACGTGGACCGTAGTTAGCACGATTACTTTATATTTATTGGTCAAATCTGCCTCTTTTAGGGTTTTGCCCACATATTTGGTCGGTACTTTCGTTTCAATGATGGAGTATTTGTCGGAAACCTTAAAGGAATCGACAATATCGATATTATCCAGGCGCATGGCCAACCGTTCAGCGGCTTCTTCCTCCGGCATGATGTACTCATCGATGTTCATGGCCTCCAATACCGTTTTCTGAAGATCAGATACGACCCGACCAATAATCCGCTTGACTTTCAGCTGTTTCAATAGAGCAACCGTCAAGAGGCTGGCGCCTTCTTCCTCGCCGATGGCCACGATGACCGCATTGCTTTCCCGAAGGGGCAACGAGCTCACCGCATCCTTATCCGTGCTGTCCAAGCAGACCGTGTGGGTAATCCTGTCCTTGGTCTGTTCAACAATTGCCAGATTCTTATCCGCCGCAATAACCTCATGACCCAACTCTGTCAGGTGGATCGCCAAAGATCGCCCAAAATGCCCTAAACCTAATACAATATACTTCATACCTATTAAAACAAAATCTTTTCCGTTGGATAAATATAACTCTTGTTTTTCGTGTTTTTGATAAATGCCACCAAGAGTGTTAACATGCCCACTCGTCCGACAAACATCGTGAACATCAAAATAATCTTACTCGTGGCCGACAGCGAGGCAGTAATGCCCAGCGACAATCCACAAGTGGTATACGCCGATACCGTTTCGAACAGCAACGGAATCATCTGCTGCTCCGGATCGGCAAAGTTCAGCAGGATAAAGCTGAGTGTAATCGTCAGGACTGAAAGTAGAATAATGGCGAAGGCCTTATTCACCGATTCAGAGGCGATCTTCCGTTTAAATATCTCTATGGATTCCTTCCCACGGGCAAGCGCCACAATATTCATCAGCGCAATGGCAATGGTAGTGACCTTGACCCCACCACCCGTCGATCCCGGAGATACACCGATCCACATCAGTGTAACGATCATGATCAACGTTGGAATGTTCACAAAATTGATATCAACACTATTGAATCCTGCAGATCGAGCCGAATTGGCCATAAAAATCGAAGTAACCCAATCTCCATAGGCCGATTTGTCCGCCATTAGGGAATGGTCCTTTTCCAGAAAATAATACGATACGGTAGCCAAGATGATCACGATAACATTGCACAATACCACAAATCGGGAATTGAAGGTGAAAACCTGAGGTTTATGCCTATAATTTTGCTTTTTGATAAACTTACAGATCAGGGCATTGATCCGCTCCTTGACCAGCGTATATAAATTAAAGATTGTTCCGAAACCGAAGCTACCCAGGATAAACATCGCGGCTACGGCCAACTGGAAATTATAGTTGAACCGGTACGTGTCGCTATTGATACCATCCTTAACGATCGTGAATCCGGAATTACAGAATCCCGAAATCGCGTGGAAAGCAGCGAAAAATATACGCTCGCCAATAGAATCGAAATGCTTAGCCTCCAAGGAGAAGAAAATCAGGATTGCACCTATAAATTCGAAAAGCAGGGTAATGAAAATAATGGTCAATAGCGTTGATATCACGGAATTCAATTTATTCTCGCCCAAAATCTCGCCGAACATCAGCTGATTCTTAAAGGAAAATCCGCCGGAAAAGAAATAGCCAAAGAATCCGGTAAACGTCATAATCCCGAGTCCGCCGACCTGGATAAGGGCCATGATCACGGATTGGCCAAATACCGAGAAATTCGTGGATATGTCCGTTACCGAAAGACCTGTGATACAGACGGCACTGGTGGCCATAAAAAAGGCATCCACAAAGCTCAATGGTGCTTCCAAGGTTGTCCGGGGCAGCATCAACAGAAATGCTCCAAGGACGATCAACCCCAGAAAGCTGACAACAAAGAGAATGGTAGGATTGAAATAAAAGTTATCGAAGAATAAGCTGCTTTTGGAAAGCTCAGAAATAAAGATAATGGCAATACCCAAATAGAGCCATTCATCCTTTGCAAAGCTGGATAGCAGCCCCCCGCTGTGCCGGGAAAGGAAAATGAGGAGAAAATATGCGCTGACCAGTACCCCCGAATAATGGGCCATAGTGATCCGCCGTGCCACCAAAATCGAGGATACCGTCCGAAAGATCTCAAACAGGAACAACCCATAATAGGAAGCGACGACGATTCTTTGGGTGATGTCGGCAATTTCCGGATTGGTGATGTAGCCAACATGCAGCACCATGACAATGGTACTTAGCAGGCTGGCATAAAAAACAACCTGATCGACAATTCCTTTTTTGTATCGGAAGAGATATTTTAGAAAACTAAAAATGGAATCCATGAACTACAAACATAGGAATTACTAACTAAAAGCAAGGAATGCAATCTTTCACGTGAAACTACTTCTACTTTTCGTCCTTCTTTTCTTCTTCTTCGCCTTTATCCTTTTTCTTGAAAAGTCCCTTGAAGAAATTACCAGTTTTCTTGATCACGCCTTTGGTCTCATCAACAACCTCTTTACCGGTTTCTGCAGCGCCCATTAATTTTGCTTCCCTTTCCTTACTGATACCCGCACATTGCTTGATCCCTTCGAGTAAACTTTGCCATAAAGTCTTGAAGAAGGTATGCTCGGGAACACGTCGGTAATTTACTTTCCCGATATGGTATTTTTCATTGGCATCCGGGTTACTGTCATTGATCAGGATATTGTTCACCACAAACGATAGGATACCTTTGCGGGTTCGGCTCATGTCCTCGCCCATGGAATTTAAAAGGTCAACCTTCAAATGGTCATAATCGAAACGGAAATCTCCCCAGTTTCTATGGTCATTACCCTGCATATTAAAACTTACCTTTCGGATATTTCCCGATTTGATGCCGACATTCAATAGGGGTGTTAAGATCTTATTGAAGGCAGGTGCTTGCATCCTGCCCAAAGTACCTTTATAGGTATGGTACCCATCTTTGCTCAACATGTCGAAACCAAACTGAGCGGAAAGTAAACCGGAGCCCATAATGTTTGCACTTAAATTGGCCCGCATCATTTTATCCTTGATCAAATGAGTACTGTCATTCGTCACATTGGTCAAAGTTCCTTTGGCATTGGTAAAGGTAATAACTCCCTCCTTATGGAATTTGCCGCTCATTTCCCCATATAGCACATCAACATTATCCACGAATACCGTGTCGATCCGGATCAATTGTTTCGCTTTCATCAATTGCTGATGAGGTGATTTTCCAACCTTGGAAACGGATTTCTTTGGATAGCGCTTATCGTTATAGAGGGAGACGGATCCATTCTTAATCTGCACATTTTGTGCAATGGTCTGCTGGTTATCGATCAGTTCTTTGAAATCGAGTTTTTCAAAACGAAGGGTATCGAATTTCATGACGGCCATGGTGATGTTTTCATTACGCGCTTTGAAGTAAGCGGCTTTGCTCATTTTCGGGGCATATTCTGCTTTCGTCAGCAGGACATTTTGGTCTTGTGTGTTCAACACGAGGCGATCAAATTTTGCTCGGTAAATGCCATTGGACAGATCATACGAGAACTTCGGCACCTCGACTTCGACCATTTTCGTATAAAATAAGCGCGTGGTATCCTTTATGGAAGCCTCGTCCACCAAAATATCGTGTACTTTAATGCCGACACTGTCCAAAACAATATCACTGGATTTACCCTCCTCGATCTTGGAAAACTTGAACTTTACATTTTCGATTTCAATATCCTTCACATTGATGGAACTGAAGACATCCTTGATATTATCGTACAGGGTTTTTGTTTCCTTTGGCTGGATCGTATCGTTGTAAGCATGACGTTCGGACATCATGTGGATATCCGGTGAGTCAAATTCAATACGTTTGATGTACAGTTTGCGGTTCTTAATGATATCCCAGATATTGAAACGCCTTACCTTCAGCGAAGAGAGTTTGATGTGGAACCTACTGTTCGGGGCTTCCTTGGCTTGAACCATACGCTGATATACGGCCGAATCTGGGATAAGTTCTGCATTTTTGAGGGTCGCATTTCCCAAGGTAATATTCAAATCTAGGTCATCGTATTTCAACGAATAAAGCCCATTTGTAGATTTGGCCACGGTTTCTTTCAGTTTTTCCTCCACCAATGGCTTCCAATTGCGGCTATAATACCACCCAACACACACTACTCCTATAATCAAGAGCAATAAAATCCCAATGATCCACTTCCAAATCGGTTTCATAAATTCAAACAAAAAGGTTTTCAATAATACTTAGTACTATAAAACAATAATACAGCCATTATGTTTAAATTGAAAAATAAATTTTCCTGCTTGTCGAATTTTGATACCCTTATTGTAAACTAACTGAATCAAAAGGGAATAGCACGATTAATTTCTATTGTTCTCATTCCCGTAAATAGACAGGTAACTGTCATAACGGGATGGCTCGATATCACCATTTTCAACCGCTTCCAGAACGACACAACCAGGCTCATTGATATGCCTGCAATTGTGGAATTTACATTGGTTCATCAGCTTTCTCATTTCCGGAAAGTAATGCGAGAGCTCCTGCGGTTCAATATCCACGATGCCGAGCTCACGGATCCCGGGGGTATCAATCAATTTACCGCCGAATGGCAGGTCCAACATTTCCGCAAAGGTTGTCGTATGCTTTCCCTTATCGGACCATTCCGAGATATCTCCCGTTTTCAAGTTGAGATCCGGGATAAGCGAATTGATCAGGGTGGATTTGCCAACCCCTGAATGCCCAGAGACCAGCGTGATCTTATCCTTCAGCAACTCTTTAAGGGGTTCTATGTTTTCTTTTTCCAGGGCAGAAACGGCAAAGCAAGGGTAGCCCAGGTTTTCATAGATATCCATGTAGACTTGTAGAATTTCCAAGCCTTCCTCTGAGAATAGGTCGAGCTTATTGAATACCAAAGCTGCTGGAATGCTATAGGCTTCCGCCGTGACCAGGAATCGATCGATAAAACCGGTTGATGTCGGCGGGGAGGCCAATGTAACAACCAATAGGGCAAGATCTAAGTTAGCACCGATAATCTGGGTCTGCTTGGAGAGATTTACCGATCGCCGGATAATGTAATTCTTACGGGGCTCCAGTTTGGTAATCACCGCACTCTGTTGACCATGTTCCACTTCAAAATCCACCCAGTCACCAACCGCAACCGGATTGGTGGTTTTGATACCCTGCGTCCTGAATTTCCCTTTAATCCTACATTCGTAGCGATTTCCGTTCTCGTCAAGTACCTGATACCAACTGCCTGTAGATTTTGTAACTAGTCCGCGCATAGCCTTTACCCTAAATTTTAGATTATCCTTCCGCAAAAATGGAAAAAATAATTAATCTTTACGTGAAATTGATTTTGTTAACTTTGTTGGAAAGGCAAAACCTTAAGAATTTGAAAAAGTTATTTCTATTAGACGGGATGGCATTGATATACCGTGCCTACTTTGCGCTGAGCAAGACTCCCCGAATTACCTCATATGGATTGAATACAGGAGCCATCATGGGTTTCTGTAACACCTTACTGGATGTTTTAAACAATCAGAAACCTTCCCATATCGCGGTCGTATTCGATACGGCGGCACCAACGAATCGGCATTTAGAGTTCGAGGCCTATAAGGCCCAACGTGAAAAAATGCCCGAAGATCTGGCGGCTTCCATTCCCTATATCCACCGGTTGATTGAGGGCTTCAATATTCCGATCATTACCATGGACGGGTATGAAGCCGATGATATCATTGGAACCTTGGCAAAGAAAGGGGAACAGGCGGGCTATACCGTTTACTGTATGACCCCCGATAAAGATTTCGGTCAATTGGTGTCCGAGAACATTTTTATCTATAAGCCAGCGCGCATGGGCAATGGCGCCGAGATATTGGGCGTTCCGGAGATCCTTGAAAAATGGGAAATCAACAATGTCCATGAAGTGATCGATATCTTGGGGCTGTGGGGTGATGCCGTCGACAATATCCCAGGCATTCCGGGTATCGGCGAAAAAACCGCCAAAAAGCTGATCCAGGAATTTGGTTCCATCGAAAACCTGGTACAGAATACGGATAAATTAAAAGGAAAACTAAAGGAAAACGTTGAGAATTTTACCGAACAGGGATTAATTTCCAAACGATTAGCCACCATTCAACTGGATGTTCCAGTGGAACTGGATGAACAGGCGCTAACATTAGACCCGGCATCGAAGGAATTATTGGAGCCTTTGTTCGTCGAGCTGGAATTCAGGACACTCGGTAAACGGGTATTCGGTGAAGCCTTTAGCATTACCGAGACCACTGGCCCAAAATCGGGACAGATGGACCTGTTCGCGGTGCATGTGGATGCCAATATCGATGGTGCAAAAGCTGCGTCCTTGTCCGGTACCATTGAGGAGAGCCCTGTCCTTACGAACATTGAAAACACCGAACATACTTATACCCTGGTCGAAACGTTTGATGATCAAAAAGCATTAATAGACCGCCTAAGCAGCGAAAAATCTTTCTGCTTTGACACAGAAACCACAGGCTTGGACGCCATGCAAGCCGAACTAGTGGGCATCTCATTCAGTATAAAAGAGAAGGAAGCCTACTATGTTCCAGTGAGTCCTGATCAAACCTTGGCGCAGGCAACTGTGGACCTATTCAAGCCATTGTTCGAAAACCCGGCCATTCTGAAGATTGGTCAGAATCTAAAATATGACATCCTGTTGTTGTCCAGGTATGGCGTTGATGTTCAGGGAGAATTCTTTGACACCATGCTCGCCCATTACCTGATCGATCCGGATACCCGGCATAACATGGACTATCTGTCCGAAACATACCTGAATTACACCCCTGTTTCCATTACTGACCTGATCGGTGCCAAGGGCAAGAACCAAGGGAATATGCGGGATGTAGAACTGGAAAAAATTAAGGAATATGCAGCGGAAGATGCTGATATCACCTTGCAATTGCAACAGAAGTTTGAACCCCTATTAAAAGAAACCTCCACATTGCAGTTAGCGCAGGAGGTTGAATTCCCCTTACTGAAAGTATTGGCGGAAATCGAACAGAATGGGGTGAAAGTGGATGTAGCCACATTGGGCACATTTTCACAGGATATCGAGAAGGATGTGAAAAGATTGGAACAGCAGATCTATGAAAAAGCAGGCGTGACCTTCAACATCGCATCCCCGAAACAGCTTGGGGAAGTGCTATTCGATAAGTTGCAGTTGGATCCGAAGGCCAAAAAGACCAAAACCGGACAGTATAAAACCGGTGAGGACGTGCTTCTGGCCTTGGCGAACAAATCGGATATCGTACAGGATATCCTGGAATTCCGCCAGTTACAGAAGTTGAAATCTACTTACGTAGATGCACTTCCGGCATTGATCAATTCGAACACTGGCCTCATCCACACCTCCTACAACCAAGCTGTTGCGGCAACAGGTCGTTTGAGCTCGACAAATCCGAATCTGCAAAATATCCCCATCCGTACCGAAAAAGGTCGCGAGGTACGCAAGGCCTTTATCAGCCGGTCCGATGATTGGGTGCTGTTGTCGGCGGATTATTCGCAGATAGAACTGCGCATCATGGCGGAACTGAGCAAGGATGTGAATATGTTGGATGCCTTTAATCAGGGTCTGGATATTCACCGCGCTACGGCAGCCAAGGTATATGGCGTGTCACTGGAAGAGGTGGATAGCAACATGCGCCGGAATGCCAAAGCCGTGAACTTCGGCATTATCTACGGCCAGTCCGCATTTGGACTTTCTCAGAACTTGGGCATTTCCAGAAAAGAAGCTGCAGAAATCATTGAGCAGTATTTCAAACAATATACAGGCATTCGTACTTATATGGGTGAGGTGATTGAGTTTGCTAAAGAAAATGGCTATGTCGAAACCGTATTGAAACGCCGTCGGTACCTGCGTGACATCAATTCCGCAAATATGACGGTTCGTGGTTTTGCAGAACGAAATGCCATCAATGCACCTATCCAAGGTTCTGCGGCAGATTTGATCAAGATTGCGATGATCCGAATTCAAGAGGATATCAAAACCAAGGGTCTAAAAGGTAAAATGATCATGCAGGTGCATGATGAGCTTGTGTTTGATGTCCCTCGGGAAGAGGTCGCTATTTTCAAGGAAATCATCGCCGATCGCATGAAAAATGCCATTAAAATGCAGGTTCCGATCGAAATCGAAATCGGTGAGGGTAGAAATTGGCTTGAAGCACATTAATACATGTATATGATGAAGTTCACATTGGGATTCCTTTTTTGCTTATTAACACTTGTTTCCTGGGCGCAGGAAACTAAGCCTGTTTATTTTGAATCCTCAGGATCAGAAGTTAGGTTCTATTACGATCAGAATTATTTCCTTGTGGACAAAAATTGCGAGTTTAGGACCATCGAGCGTGTAGGTGCTTTTGATGCAAACACGGCCAAGTTGAACGGTACGTTTACGGATTTTGATTTCACTGGACGCGTGATTTTGGAAGGAAACTATACAAATGGTTCAAAAGAAGGTCTCTTCAAGGCTTACCATCCCAATGGAATCATGAAATGGGAGGTGACCTATGCCGAAAACTCCCCAACCGGACAGTGGAAATACTATTACCCGGATGGAAAATTGATGATGACAGTCGACTTTAGCGGCGATTTTGCAAAAATCGTCAATTTCTACGACCAGAAAGGGCGTGCTCGCGTCCTCGAGGGTGAAGGCACCTATGAATTCAAAGTACCTTTTCAGGGATACAACCCCTATGGCTATCCATATATTGGATTTAAGGGCAAAATGAAAAATGGATTGCCTCACGGCTATTGGCAGATCTTTTATGAAACCGATAAAATAAAGGACATTGTTGCGGAAGAAATATACAAGGAAGGGTATTTGTTACAAGCGGTAGACCTGTTGACTGAAACAGAATACGCAGCGCCACGCTTTAGCCTTTTACCACCGGAACCCTTTCTTCGTGGAGAACTTTTGGTGTCGAAACCGTGTACATATGATGACTTCATCGGTTTCACTATGTACCTGAACGATTATTTTACTGCTCCGTTTGCAGATTTTGATGCGCCGATGGAGGTTGCATCGGGAGATTTTGAATATACGGTCCATGTTGACAGAAATGGAGAGGCATCAAAACCTTCCATAAAGAAAGATGTACCCAAGGAAATGCGTAAATTGTTCAAGGCACAGGTTGAAGGATTACAACATTATGTACCTTCTTTCGTTGATGAAAAGTACATCGACGATGAATTGACCATCCGTGGGAAATTTGATAAAAATCAAACCGGTGCGGTTGTCTTTCATTCGATCGCAGTTGAGCGCAAAAATGAATCATAGCTATTAGCAAGATATAATTATATTTGCACAAAATTATTACCATGAAATTCCATAAAGAAGGATATACGAGTTTAGCGTTAGTTGTATTATTTATCTTCATCATTAATGCCGTCGCCCATTATTATGACGCAGGTCCTGTGGTTAAGTGGATCATCTATATCGTATCGGCCATTCTCTTTATTACAATCGTTCAGTTTTTCAGAAGCCCCATCAAGACCATTGCATTGGATGAAAAGGTAATCCTATGCCCTGCAGATGGAAAAGTTGTGGTTATCGAGGAAGCAGAGGAAACTGAATATTTCAAGGAACGCCGTCTACAGGTGTCCATATTCATGTCACCCATCAATGTGCATGTGAATAGGAACCCAATGACGGGTATCGTCAGCTTCTTTAAATACCACCCTGGTAAATTCCTGGTGGCATGGCACCCAAAATCTTCCACGGACAATGAACGTACGACCATAGTTGTGAAGAACTCTGTTGGAGTGGAGGTACTGTTCCGCCAAATTGCCGGCGCAATGGCTCGCCGTATCGTTTGGTATGTAAAGGAAGGTCAAGAAGTGCAACAAGGTGATGAATTCGGTTTTATTAAATTCGGTTCCCGTGTGGATCTATTTCTGCCGTTGGACACGAAAATCAATGTCAATATTGGAGATAAGGTAACCGGCGGAAAAACCATCATTGGTCAATTCTCGTAATATCCCATCGCTATAAATAACGAAAAGATGAATTTTCGTAGTCTGATCTTAATCATAAGCTTTATTTTTTCCCTGGCTCTCTCGGGGATGAACTATTACTATGAACGCGATCTGCCTACTTTTCTATTCATCTTGATATTAAGTTTTGTCCTTTCGTTCAGCCTACTAAACTATGTGTTCCAGAAATTTGTGTACGAGCGGATAAAGGCCGTATACAAACTCATCCATAACCTCAAACTGGGTAAGGAACTTAAGGATGCCCTGGGCGACCACAAATCGGAAGACCCGATCGGCGATGCGGAAAAAGAAGTTCGGGACTGGGCAAAGCAGAAGACTACCGAAATCAACCAATTGAAAGCTCAGGAAAAATTCAGAAAGGAATTCCTGTCCAATATTTCCCACGAGTTCAAGACGCCGCTGTTTGCAATCCAAGGATATATTGAAACCCTACAGGATGGTATGCTGGAGGAAAACCCGACCATGGCGGTGAACTTTTTAAATAAAGCATCACGTAACTTGGATCGCCTGAGTTACTTGATCCATGACCTGGATGAGATAGCAAAGCTGGAATCTGGAGAGGTGATCATCAAAAAGGAGAAATTTGATCTCAATCCTTTAATTAAGGAAACCATCGATGACTTGGATTATAAGGCCAAGGAAAATAACATCACCTTAAATTACAATACGAAAGGTAACTATCCAATTTTCGTACGCGCCGATAGAAAGAAAATCCAACAGGTGCTCATCAACTTTATTGACAACTCCATTAAATATGGTAAAAAAGGTGGCGAGACACATATTAAGGTATTGCCCCTAATCGATCAGGTATTGATAGAAATTACGGATAACGGTCATGGTATCGAAGAAAAAAACCTTTCTCGGGTTTTTGAAAGATTCTTCCGGGCCGATAAGAGTCGTTCAAGGGAAGTTGGGGGATCTGGATTGGGCTTGGCGATCGTCAAACATATTATTGAAGCGCACCAGCAGAATGTCCATGTCCGCAGTACGGAAGGCATCGGAACGACCTTTTCTTTTACGCTGGAAAAGGCTTAAAATTCGCCTTTTATGAAAACTTAACATTAACTTAACATTAAGTGCATAATTTTGCGCTACTTAAAATAAAAGTTATGTCTTTGAACAGCATCTTTCAATACTTTGTCCCTAAGGACAAGAAATTTTTCCCCCTATTTGAGCAGGCCGGATCTAACCTCATCGAAATGGCCAAATTGCTAAAGGAAAGTGTACATACCACTGATCTTCAACTTCGTAAAGATAATTCCAAGGTTTTGGAAGACTTGGAACACAAAGGAGATAACCTAACTCACCAGATCCATCTTGAACTAGGAAAAAACTTCATCACTCCATTTGACCGTGAGGATATCCATGCCTTGGCGAGCTCATTGGATGATGTTGCCGATTTCATCCATGGTGCATCTAACCGCATGGAGTTATATAAGGTTACAGAAACCAGCGAAGCGATGAAAGAAATTTCCAGCCTGATCCTGGAAGCGACCGAACATGTGGCCAAAGCCCTATTCGAGTTGAAGGACCTAAAGAACATCCGCAACATCACTGATTCTTGTGTACGTATTAATAGTGTAGAGAATAAAGCGGATTATATCTTCGATAAAGCGGTTGCAGAACTTTTCGAATATGAAAAGGATGCCATCAACCTGATCAAGAACAAAGAAGTGTTATCGGCGATGGAGGATGCAACGGACAAATGTGAGGATGTTGCAAACGTATTGGAAAGCATTCTTGTAAAGAACGCGTAGTCGGAATTTAGGACTCAGAATCATTTTTATATATGATAACATTATTAGTAGTTGTAATTGTGTTGGCAATTGCCTTTGATTATATCAATGGATTTCATGATGCGGCCAATTCGATTGCAACCATAGTTTCTACCAAAGTACTGACGCCATTTGTGGCCGTACTCTGGGCAGCATTTTTCAATTTCGTTGCATACTTCGTGTTCACAGACCATAAGGTCGCTAACACCATTGCCAAAACGGTAATTGAAGAATACATAACGCTGGAAGTTATTTTCGCAGGTTTGGTTGCAGCGATTTCCTGGAACCTGTTTACTTGGTATTACGGCATCCCTTCCAGTTCCAGCCATACCTTGATCGGTGGTTTCGCAGGGTCGGGAATGGCATTCGCAGTTTTTCAAGGCGTCAATCCCTTGGAAGCGATCAATATCAGCGCAACACTGAAAATTGTATCCTTTATCGTACTCGCTCCTTTAATGGGTATGATCATCTCTATCATCATTACCCTTATCATTATTAATATCTGTAAAAATTCAAGACCTGCCGTTGCCGAGAAATGGTTCAAGTTTCTCCAATTGGTTTCCTCAGGAGCCTTAAGTTTTGCTCACGGCGGTAATGATGCGCAGAAAGTAATGGGTATTATCGCAACGGCCTTAATTGCCGGAAACGTGATAGGCACATTTGAAGAGATGCCGGGATGGGTTCCGCTAGCCTGTTATGTAGCAATCGCTGCTGGAACTATGAGCGGTGGTTGGAAGATCGTTAAAACAATGGGAACCAAGATCACGAAAGTAACTCCATTAGAAGGCGTGAGTGCAGAAACGGCTGGAGCCATTACTTTAGGTATCACGGAGCACTTCGGTATTCCGGTATCGACTACGCATACCATTACGGGTTCGATCATCGGAGTAGGTTTGGTGAAGCGTGTTTCCGCAGTTCGCTGGGGTGTAACCATTAGTTTACTCTGGGCGTGGATCTTAACGATTCCTGTAAGCGCGCTGTTGGGCGGATTAACTTTAGCAGTAATCCACTATATCTTGTAGTAAAAATCAGACAACTTGCAAAAAGTGCGGTTGTCTTTATTGAAATATAATAAAGTTTTAACAAAAAATTTGCGTTGTATCTTGTTAATAAGTATTTTTACGCGTCAAGAGTGCTATATATGAATAAAAAATAGCCTTTTTTCAATTTAACATTTTTTGGCATCGTTATTGTTAAGTTATGTTAAATTGATTTTTTTGAACAACTAGAAACAATTAAAAATTTTAATAACCTTAAAAAAAAGAGTATGAACTATTCTACAATTAAAAAAACAGCTGTTGCAGCTTCTTTAGTAGCCGCTTTAGGTTTCGCTGAAACTGCACAAGCACAAACCCCAACTGTATTTGGTGGTAGATCACAATACAGAACTTGGTCAATCGGTGTTCAAGGTGGTATCACTACTCCTAACACGATCTTAGGTGGCCAAAACGCTTTCGGTCAAAAAGTTGGTTACTTCCAAAACAAAGTAGGTGAGTACTACGGTTTAACTATCCGTAAACAATTCTCTCACTTATTCGGTTTAGAATTAGAAGGTAACCGTGGTCGTATCAAAACTTACAACCATGACCTTGCAGGTGTTGAGAACGGCTTAAACGCAAAATCTGCTGAAACTTCTGTTAACTGGGCAGCTAGCTTAAATGGTGTATTCCAATTAGGTACTATCGACTTCATGAGAAGAGAGAATGCAGTTAACTTCTACGCTAAAGTAGGTTTAGGTGTTATGGCTCATAACCCAGTTCAATACGCTAGCAACGATTTCTCAGGTACTCCAGTTTACAACAACGAAGGTAAATGGGGTGAAGAGATCTTCGGTGACCGTGAAAAAGTTGGTGATCGTGACAACCGTTTAACAGGATACGTTCCAGTTGGTGTTGGTGTTAAATTCAAATTGTCTGAAGTTGTTGCCTTGAACTTAGGTTACACAATGAACTTCACTGATGACAACTTGTTATACGGTCCAGCTCGTTACGACGGAAAACAAAAATTCTCTAACGTATACGGTGGTTTAGAGTTCACTTTAGGTTCTCGTGATAAAGAAAACTTAACTTTCGCTAACCCAGTTGCTACATTGTACGATGAGTTGAAAGATCCATCCCTACGTAACGAAGTTGAAGCTTTGAAACAACGCGTATCTACTTTAGAAGGTACTGTTGATCAATTGAGCAAAGACTCTGATGGTGACGGTGTTTCTGATAAATTTGACAAATGTCCAGGTACTCCTGCTGGTACAGTAGTTGACGGTTCTGGTTGTCCAATCAAATTCCCAGAAGCTCAACAACTTACTGACGGAACAGTTTCAGGATACTACGCTCCAATTCAATTCGAATTCGATAGCTCCGTATTGAAAACTGAATCTTACTCAACTTTGGATAAATTAGCTAAAGAATTGAAAGATTCTAACGGTACTGTAACTTTAGATGGTTATGCATCTGCAGAAGGTACTGAAGCTTACAACATGAACTTGTCTACTGACCGTGCGAACGCAGTAAAACAATACCTAGTTAACGCTGGTGTATCTGCTTCAAACATCAATGCTTCTGGTAAAGGTGAATCTAACCCAGTTGCTTCTAACGACACAGAAGAAGGACGCGTTCAAAACCGTCGTGTTGAAATCAAAAAATAATTGTTAATTAATTAACAATTTTAAATAAAGAAAGCCAGCTGAAAAGCTGGCTTTTTTTGTATACAGTGCCATCAAAAACTTAACGTATCCACAGCGTTAACCGTAACAATTGACAATTAAATTATTATTAAAACTTTACCTTTGTCAATTGGTTAAGTCTATAAATGTGAATATGTGGAAAACAAATGCATTTTCAATAGTGGAAAAATAGTATTTTCATTATGTATTTGTGGATTTAGCCAACATATTAACAAGGGAGGAGAATAATGGAAGAAGATTTTGAGTTTGGTTCACCAGAAGAACAGAAGTTCTCGGTAGACAGATATGAAGAGATGTTGAGAAATGAAGATCAGTATTTCTTTGATGCAAAAGCATTCGAAAGCATTATCGAATATTACTTTTCCAAAAACGATTTCGTCAATGCATTGCAGGTTACTGAATTTGCATCATCCCAACATCCATTCGAAACCTCATTCTTATTACGCAAAGCACAGCTATTAATTAGCACACTGAACTTTGATGATGCGTTAACCGTACTTGCCAAAGCCGAATTATTGGAACCTTCGGAATCAGATATCTATCTGTTCAGGGGAAGTGTATATTCCGCAACCTGTCAGGATGAACTGGCGGAGGAGAATTACATGAAGGCATTGGAGTTGACCGATTCCAAAGAGGAAGTGTATTATCAATTGGCAAACCTGTATCAGGCACGGGGAGAATTCAATAAAGCGATACATTATCTGCAGAAGAACCTTAAGCTGAACAAGGATAATCAAGATGCACTCTATGAGATTGCTTATTGCTATGACATCATGGAAAAGCAAGAGGAGAGCATCAAGTTCTACCTTAAATTCATCGATACGGATCCTTATTCCTTTGCAGCATGGTATAACTTAGGTAATGCCTACCACAAGACCGGGGATTTCGACGCAGCCATCGATGCGTACGATTATGCCATCCTGATCAAGGATAATTTCTCATCGGCCTATTTCAATAAGGGAAATGCATTGGTGAATCTTGACCGCTATGCTGAAGCCATTGACGTCTACAAGCAGACCTTTGAACATGAAACGCCAAGTGCAGACACTTACTGTGCAATCGGAGAGTGTTACGAAAAGTTGGAGCGCATGGACGAAGCTAGACAATACTATAAAAAGGCCGTTAAACTGGACAGTGGACAGAGTGACGCCTGGTTTGGCATTGGTGTAACCCTGGATTTTGAGGAGCGCTATTTTGAATCCTTGCATTTCTACAAGAAAGCGTTGGAACTCGATGCGGAAAATCCTGATTATTGGTTCGCGATTGCCGATGCACGGTATAAACTTAAACAGTTTGATCAGTCCATTGAAGCCTATGCAAAGGTCGTGGAATTAAATCCTACGGATTCAGACGCATGGTTGGACTATTCATCACTTTTGTTTGAACAATCACGCCTGGTAGATGCTATCGAGGTGATTTCCGATGCCATCAAATGCAATCCGGAAGTTGCTACGCTATATTACAGAATGGTGGCTTACCTGTTCGCATCCGGCAAGTACAATGATGCACTGAATTATCTAGAATTGGCCTTGAATGTAGACCCAGAGAAGCATTATCTGTTGTTCGAATACTTGCCCCAACTGCAGGGCAATCAGATCATTGTGGACATCATTAAACGTTATAGCGAAAATAGATGAGACGACTCGGATTAATAGGATACCCATTGGGGCATTCCTTTTCCAAGAAATATTACCTAGACAAATTCGAAAGAGAGGGCATTGAAGACATAGCCTATGATCTTTACCCTTTAGCCGATATTACAGCATTTCCATCCCTTTACCAGAGGGATGGAAATTTTTATGGGGTGAACGTAACGATCCCCTATAAACAGGACATCATCCCCTATCTGGACGAGCTTTCTCCGGAAGCAAAAGAGATGGGCGCGGTAAATTGTATCCAGATCCATAACAAGGACGGCAAGTTCTACCTGAAAGGTTTCAATACCGATGCTTTCGGTTTTGAGGGATCCCTGCTGCCCCTACTTAAACCACAGCACAAGCGTGCCTTGGTATTCGGCAATGGAGGTGCGACAAAAGCTGTTACCTATACGCTCCAAAAACTGGGCATCCCGTTTCAGATCGTTAGCCGAACGAAGACAGCGGAAAACCTATCCTATGCAGATCTGGATGAACAGCTCATCCGCAATACCCCACTACTTATCAATTGTACCCCTCTGGGCACCTATCCTAACGTTGAGGAGTGTCCGGATATCCCATATGAGGACATTTCAGCGGATCATCTATTGTACGATCTCATCTACAATCCGGAAGAGACCCTTTTCCTAAAGCAAGGCAAACTGCGGGGAGCCACCATTAAAAATGGCTATGAAATGCTCATCCTCCAAGCGGAAAAGAACTGGGAGATCTGGAACCAACCACAATAATGGTTTTTGGGGATCTATTTTTCTCCATTAACCTTTCCAATAGGGAATAACTGAAATAATTTCTATTTTTGGCTATGCTGCACATTCAAACATTTACATTCAATCCTTATCAGGAAAACACGTATGTCATCTATAACGATGAAAAAGAATGCATCATAGTTGATCCGGGTATGCACAACTACCAGGAGGAAAACTATTTCAGTGACTATATCGAAAAGAATCAACTCAAACCGGTGCTCTTAATCAATACGCATGGGCATATCGATCATGTACTGGGCAATAAATTTGTTTCGGAAAAATACGGGCTGACGCCGCAATTCCATGAAGGTGAGTTGCCCCTTGTGATCCAGGTACAGAATTACGCGCCACAAATGGGCATCCGATACGAACCTTCCCCTATCCCGGAAACTTTCCTAAATGAGGGTGATATCCTGAAACTGGGAGACGAAGAATTGTCACTGATTCTGGCACCTGGCCATTCTCCGGCACACCTGTGCATCTACAGCCGAGAACACAACTTCCTCATTGGAGGAGATGTGCTTTTTAAAAGCAGCATAGGAAGGACAGATCTCCCTGGAGGCAATCATCAACAGCTTTTAGACAGCATTGCGACAAGGATCTATACCTTACCCGAGGAAACTGTTGTATACCCAGGTCATGGCCCGACAACGACCGTAAAAGAGGAAAAGCAATCGAATCCATTTATACGAGGTTAAGGCTATGAAACTTCCATTATTCTTTGCAAAACGATACCTCTTCTCCAAGAAGTCGGTCAACGCGATCAACATCATCTCGACGATCAGTATGGTCGGCGTGTTGGTCAGCACGGCAGCCTTGGTGATCGTGCTCTCGTTTTACAATGGATTGGAAAAATTCATTCTTTCGCAATACAGTATATTTTCTCCGGAATACCGCATAGAACCAACTTCTGGAAAGGTATTTTCCGGTAAGGACGAGGTGTTTACTGCAGTCCGGAACTTACCACAGATCACATCCTATAGTGAAGTTTTGGAGGACAAGGTTTTGGCGGAATACCACCACCAGCAATTCGTCGGGCGTTTGAAGGGAGTGGAATCGAGCAGCCTACAGCATATGTCCAATGGCGACATGCTCTTGGAGGGAAATCTTTCTATCCAGCAGGACAGCACCTATTTCGCCATTCTCGGCACAACGGTGCAGGCCAACCTACAGATCCCCCTGCATGGCATAGATAATTCAGTCATGCTCAACATACCGGACAAACATGCCTCCCCTTCCAACATCAATCCTTTGGAAGATATCCGATCCCGAGCGATCAGGCCGAGCGGAATCCTGGGCTATCAACCAGGCTTTGAAGACCTCATCATTGTTCCGTTGGACTTTGCAAAGGATTTGCTCAATGAGCACGACCAAATCTCGGCCATCGAGATCTATGCGAACAATGACAATTCCACAAAGATCCAGAAAGAAATTCAGGGAATCATTGGAGACAAGTACACCGTAAAGAACAGGGAACAACAGAACCCTACACTATACAAGACCGTTAAGTCGGAAAAATGGATCGTGTTCTTTATTGTCACCATCATCGGCATCATTGCGATTTTCAATATCATCGGGTCATTGACCATGTTGGTTATCGATAAAAAGCAGGATATGGTCGTATTGAACAGTCTGGGTACCAACAATAACCTGATCCAAAACATCTTTTTCTACCAAGGGATGATGATCGCCATGATCGGAAGTTTCGTTGGCGCGGTAATCGGTTTGATTTTCTGTCTGTTGCAGGAACGATACGGATTCGTTAAAACAGGAGAAGGCTCGCTCTTTGAGTCCTATCCAGTCGACGTTCGCTATATGGATCTGGTGTTGATCTTTGTCACGGTCATGATCGTATCCACCATTGTATCCTACATGGCGTCCCGCCTCAATGTAAAAGGCTTTAACGGCTTAAAAAGTGTATAACGGAACGGGCTTGCGACTACTTGCCCAATGAAATGAACTCTAGTACTTCAGCCGTTGCCTGCTGAAATCTCCACGCTTAATCTGGTTGATCAAGCTGCCCCATGCAAAGGGATTCAGTAATGGATTGTTCATGCTTGGATTGATGTTCCGATTGGACATATTGAGGTGGCGCTGCATTGTGCTGTACGCTTGGATTTCTTCAGCACTCCGGGGAACGATGCGGGATAGCGCAGCCATTGCCTGTGGAGATAGGTTCCGTTTGGCGGTAAGGACATCATCATAGCCAATATTTAACGCCAAGAACTCCATGTTGAACTCCTCAATACTGGCCCATGGAAGTGGCGGACCAATGGTAACTACCGGAAGTTCCTCGATCAGGGGAATCATTTCTATCCGGGTTGAATATTTATCACTGCTCACATTTGGAATAGTAACCTTTACGTTCCTATAACCGATGGAGGTCAATTCGATGACATCTCCAACATGCGCCACGAAGGAGAAAAATCCTTCATGATTGGCCGTGAAGCCCTCATTGCCATAGCTATTGTTCCGAATCGACACATAAGGCACGGCAACATCCGTTCCCTCTGCTATGATATAGCCGGAAAATTGCACGATTTTCTTTTCCTGAGCATTGACTGATCCGAAAATAGAAAAAAGGGCAATAAGCAATAGATATTTATATAAGGCTTTCATTACCACAAAACTATGGAAAATCGGTGTTGGGTCGCTGTTAAATTGTGTTAACAGTACCTAATATTTTTATTACAATTGGTTGGGATTAATTGCATTTGGATCATTCATGTCCGTTAGATTGATGGCTTCTACAGCCACGATCTCCGGAACAGCCTTTTTTATGGCCTGTTCAAGACCGGCCTTAAAGGTCATGATACTCATAGAACAATTGGCGCAAGTTCCCAACAATTTCAATTTCACAATATTATCTGGCGTAATCTCTTCAATAGAAACATTACCACCATCAGTTTGTAAGTACGGTCTCATGGTATCCAGTGCTTGCTCTACTCTATCTAATAAGGTCATTGTTCTATTCAATAATTTATTTTAAATGTAAATATAGCTATTTTTTAAATAAAGGAACTCTAATTACAATGGATTTCAACATTGCTTTGACGAAACGAAGTGAAAAGCGATAGAAATCAAAGCATTTATCCCCTTGCCTATCGGTGCAATTACGTGAATTGCTCGTCCCTAGGTAATAGCCTCGAAATTAGCCACCTAGCTAATAATGTGCTTTGGTACCGCCAATGATAGTTAAAGATTGTTAAAACGGGTTATATATGGGACCATAAATGTTGATTTCCTTTATTTTCGCATATCATTTATAATTGAATATTAGTATTAATTCACGTATCTTTGTGGAATGTTTTTAAAGAATCATGTATTTAGCCTAATTGTAGGCTTGTTTCTTTTATTGAGTCTGGGCAGTTGTAAGAGTAAATTCGAAAAACTACGTGCCAGCAATAATGTGCAAATGAAGTATCAGGAGGCTGTAAAGTACTACGAGAAAGAGAAGTACTCCAAGGCATTGACCTTATTCCAGGAACTCCTAACGAAATATCGCGGTACCGCCGATGCAGAAGATCTCAACTATTATACAGCCTATTCGGCTTACAAGTTGAAGGATTATATCTCGGCTCGCTTTCACTTTGGTAATTTCGCAACCAGCTACCCGAACTCCCCGCGTGCCGAGGAATGTCGGTTTATGTCTGCTTACTGTTATTACCTCGATTCTCCACGGTCGAACCTCGATCAAGAGAATACCCGTAAAGCGATCGATCAATTGCAGCTCTTTGTAAATCTCTATCCGGAGTCGGAGCGCGCCAAGGAAGCCGGTGACCTGATCCAGAATCTTCGCGAAAAATTGGAAAAGAAAGCCTTCGATAACGCCAAGTTGTACTACAACATGGGCTTACCGGATGATTACCGTGCGGCCGTTATCGCATTGGAGAATGTGTTGAAGGAGTATCCAGATACCAAGCATGCTGAAGAAATCGAATTCCTTTTGGTGAAATCGCAATACCTCTTTGCCGACAACAGCTATCCGCACCGTCAGGAAGAGCGCTTCAACCAAATGATCGATTACTACGACAGCTTTGCTGAACATTATCCAGAAAGCAAGTACATCAGTGAGGCGAACGGATTGCGAAGTTCCGCAGACCGCAAGATCGCAACGGCACTGAAGATCTTGGCCAATGATGAGAAAAACAGAAAACAGCAAGAGAAGGACTTGGGTGTCTCTACACCTAATGGCGTCCCTATCGAAACTGAAGCAAAATAATTGAATAATATATCTATATTTTTATATATATGAACCAGAATAAAAACACCGTTCCAAACAGCACGGTAACTCGTGACTTAAGAGAGTTGGACCAGAGCACAGACAACCTGTACGAATCTATCGTCGTAATCAGCAAACGTGCGAACCAAATCGCTGTGGACATGAAAGAAGAGTTGAACCAAAAGCTTTCTGAATTTGCGAGCAGCAATGATAATTTAGAGGAAGTGTTCGAAAATCGTGAGCAAATCGAGATCTCAAAACATTATGAGCGTATGCCTAAGCCTACATTGGTAGCGGTTGACGAATTCTTGCACGATAAAGTATACTTTAGAAACCCATCTAAAGAACAAGAGTAATCAGAAAAAGATGCCTTTAAGGGACAAACATATTGTAATT
The DNA here is from genome assembly GCF_011046555.1 of Sphingobacterium lactis. Lineage (NCBI taxonomy): Bacteria > Pseudomonadati > Bacteroidota > Sphingobacteriia > Sphingobacteriales > Sphingobacteriaceae > Sphingobacterium > Sphingobacterium lactis. The sequence continues at coordinate 905,570 of NZ_CP049246.1, read as the reverse complement.
GCTGTAAGTGGCAGTATTGCCGCTTACAAAATTGCAACGTTGGTCCGTTTACTGAGAAAGGCGGGTGCGTCGATTCAAGTCCTCATGACCGAAGAGGCGACCCAATTTATTACTCCCCTTACCCTTTCCACCCTATCCGGTAACCCCGTTCTGGTCGATTATTACGACCCTAAAACTGGGGAGTGGAATAACCATGTCCATATTGCCCAAGCTGCAGACCTGATCCTCATTGCCCCGGCAACGGCCAATACCTTGGCGAAATGTGCGCAGGGACTCTGCGACAACCTGGTCCAAGCAGTCTATCTATCAGCGAAAAGCCCAGTCTATATCGCTCCAGCAATGGACTTGGATATGTGGATCCACCCTGCTGTAAAAAATAATATCGCGCTTCTGGAATCTTACGGCAACCTGATCATTCAACCTGGAAATGGAGAATTGGCGAGTGGCCTAGTTGGTGAAGGACGTTTGGCCGAACCGGAAGAAATTCTCGATTTCATCAGCATGAATCTGGAACAGGACTTGCCGCTGAAGGGAAAAAAAGCATTGGTTTCCGCCGGACCTACCTATGAAGCCATAGACCCCGTTCGTTTCATTGGAAACCACTCCAGCGGTAAAATGGGCTATGCCATCGCAGGGCAATTGGCAAAACTTGGAGCTGAGATAACTTTGGTAAGCGGCCCAACTGCACTAACTACACCCAAAGGCGTACGGAAAATTGATGTGAAGTCGGCGCAACAGATGCTTGATGCCTGCGCAGAACACTTTCCTGCTGCAGATATCACGGTGATGAGTGCGGCCGTAGCCGATTACACCCCAACAGAGGTCGCTGATCAGAAGATTAAGAAGAAAGCTGAAGATTTTTCCATCGCACTTCAGAAAACCAAAGATATCTTAGCCACATTGGGTGCTCAGAAGCGTCCTGACCAAGTTTTAGTCGGTTTTGCATTGGAGACCAACAATGAACTGGAAAACGCCAAGGACAAGCTAAAACGAAAGAACCTTGATTTTATCGTCCTCAATAGCATGCAGGATAAAGGTGCTGGCTTTGCCCACGACACCAATAAGGTCACGGTAATTCAAAAAGATGGCCAGGTTATGGCTTTCGACCTGAAGTCAAAAGAAGAGGTCGCCATTGATATCTGCCACCTCATCTTGCAACAACTATCTTAAAGGTTCGCAATGCGGACTTCCTTTGGATAATAGTTGTTCACCCTATTCCCCAATACTTTTACCCATCCGATCGATACACCCTGAAAGGTTACCAGGCACCAGCCTTTTTTCACATCGGCAAATAATTCCACAGGCAATGGTTCCTTACGCAGGAAGTTCTGCGCATCGTCCAACTCCAGTTCCACCGATCGTATGTCAGAATCCTGATGGATGCTTAAGGCGAGATCATGAGAAGGGATCAATTCCCTGCCCAGCCATTTACCGATCATTGTCCCAGCATTTTTCAGGTATAATACCTGCTGCACAGCTTTTATAGGCAGTTCTAAGGATTTGGGGAAGATATGGATATTGTCGTTGTGCACAAAATAACCGAATTGATCTGGATCCTGTACCCATCCTTTAAGCGCATCTCTCGAAACCGGGGCTTTCTCCGTTTTCAATTTCTTTAGGGGAAAAGAGGGATTGATGCCCGACATTTGCAGGACACCGATGAAGAAACCCTCACCCTGCGCTTTGTGTGGATAAAAGCGATAACCGTGAGCTCCGTGGACATCAGAGGTCGTTCTTTCAATCCCCCACTGTTCTTCAATCGGGATATCCACGCTCTTCAATTCATATGTATCGATCAACCAATCGAGGATTTGTTCATTCTCTTCCGCTGAATAAGAACAGGTGGAATACAGGAGATAGCCATTGGTACTTATGCTGCCCATGATTTCGGAAAGGATCCGTTGCTGCCTTTCACTGCATAGCTTGACGTTGGCTTCTGACCATTCATCGATACTATCCTCATCTTTGCGGAACATACCCGATCCGGAACACGGCGCATCTACCAGGACAAGATCAAAGAAGCCGGGCAAGCGGCGAAATGCGGACGGATCATTATTCGATACGACGACATTTGCGGCGCCCCAGCGGATCATATTCTCCTGGAGGACTACTGATCTGCTCTTGATGATTTCGTTGGCCACAAGCAAGCTCTGCCCATCCAGATAGGAATTCAATAGGGTAGACTTTCCACCCGGCGCTGCACAGACATCCAATGCCCGGATAGGGGAATCTCCCACCTTCAGATGATTCAGGATATGCCCGATGAACATGGAGGAAGCTTCCTGCACATAATAACAACCAGCATGAAAGAGGGGATCCAATGTAAACTGCGGCCGCTCCTCCAGATAATAGCCATAGGAACACCAAGGAACCTGACCGGCTAAGGGTAAGGATAGCTTGACCTCTTTATTCGGGTTTAAGCGAATGGAGGTCAGCTTCTCGCCATCACGATGGGCGGCAATAAATGCTTCTTGATCGAATTTGGGGTTGGTACCTAATCTTTTAATTAGGGCATTCGGCAGAAAATTACTCATGCTATGCTAATAAATCTATGTAAATTTACAGGAATTATCTTTTTCTAGTTACAGTAAGCATGAAAGAATTTAAAAAATATTATATCATTAACACAGACCCGGAACAACTATACTTGGCCTTGACCACAGCTACGACCATACACCTATGGACTGGTGATCTGGTCGAAATCGATCCTGTACCGGGCGGTGAGTTTTCCCTTTGGGATGGAGCCATAACCGGTAAATTCCTTGAACTGGAGCCGAACAGCAAGATTGTACAGCAATGGTACTTCGGAGAACAGGAGGAAGACTCGATCGTCACCATGAAACTCCACGAACACAAAAAGGGAACATCCCTGGAGATCAAACATACCAATATTCCCGACGAAGCTTACGATGACATCGTCGAAGGATGGAACGATACATATATCGCTTCCCTGGTAGAGTTCTATGAGGATGAAGAGTAAATTCAGGTTATGCATACAAAGTATGCATAACCTGAATTTAGTATTTAGTAGTTAGTATTAAGTATTTAGACCCATAAACCAAAAAGCCCCATGTTCCGTAAGGAAACATGGGGCTTTTTGGCAGTAATTAGTAGTTAGTAGTTGGTATTTGGACCCAAGCGTGCCGGAAAGGAAGCCATGGGTCTTAATTCTTAATACTTGATACTAAATACTAAGTACCAGGTACTAACAAAAAAGGCCATCCCTTTGCAAGGATGGCCTTCTGTATAAAATTAGGCACCGACCTACTCTCCCACCTGTTACGGCAATACCATCGGCTCTGGCGGGCTTAACTTCTCTGTTCGGAATGGGAAGAGGTGGACACCGCCGATATAGGCACCTGAATACCTTTTGATGGATGATTCCATCATTGACATGTTATTGGAAGAAAAGATCAAAAAAGAGAGAGGACAACAGACTATCCGCATTGGAAAGCTTCGGGCTATTAGTACCACTCGGCTTTGGTCTCTCAACCTTTACACCTGTGGCCTATCGACGTCGTAATCTCCGACGACCCTTATGAGGAAGTCTCATCTCGTGGCTAGTTTCGCACTTAGATGCTTTCAGCGCTTATCTATCCCGGACGTAGCTACCCTGCCGTACACCTGGCGGCATAACAGGTTCACCAGCGGTCCGTCCAACCCGGTCCTCTCGTACTAAGGTCAGATCCACTCAAACTTCCAGCGCCCACAACAGATAGGGACCGAACTGTCTCGCGACGTTCTGAACCCAGCTCGCGTGCCACTTTAATGGGCGAACAGCCCAACCCTTGGGACCTTCTCCAGCCCCAGGATGTGACGAGCCGACATCGAGGTGCCAAACCTCCCCGTCGATATGAGCTCTTGGGGGAGATCAGCCTGTTATCCCCAGAGTACCTTTTATCCTTTGAGCGATGGCCCTTCCATACAGAACCACCGGATCACTATGTCCGTCTTTCGACCCTGGTCGACTTGTAGGTCTCACAGTCAAGCAAGCTTATGCCATTGCACTCCGCGTACGGTTACCAAGCGTACTGAGCTTACCTTTGAAAGCCTCCGTTACCTTTTTGGAGGCGACCACCCCAGTCAAACTACCCACCAAACAATGTCTCCCGCTTAGCGGGATTAGAAACCGAATACAGAAAGGGCGGTATTTCAAGGTTGTATCCACGATTCCTGGCGAAACCGCTTCACATACTCCCGCCTATCCTACACATCCTGTACCCAATTTCAATGTTAAGCTATAGTGAAGGTTCATGGGGTCTTTCCGTCCCGTTGCGGGTAACCGGCGTCTTCACCGATACCACAATTTCACCGAGCTCATGGCTGAGACAGCGCCCAGATCGTTACACCATTCGTGCAGGTCGGAACTTACCCGACAAGGAATTTCGCTACCTTAGGACCGTTATAGTTACGGCCGCCGTTTACTGGGGCTTCGATTCAATGCTTCTCCTTGCGGATGACATCCCCTCTTAACCTTCCAGCACCGGGCAGGTGTCAGGCCTTATACCTCATCTTTCGATTTCGCAAAGCCATATGTTTTTGCTAAACAGTCGCCTGGGCCTTTTCACTGCGGCTTCTCCATCGCTGGAGGAAGCGCCCCTTCTCCCGAAGTTACAGGGCCATTTTGCCGAGTTCCTTAGCCATGATTCACTCGAGCACCTTAGGATTCTCTCCTCGACCACCTGTGTCGGTTTGCGGTACGGGTCTTGATGACCTGAAGCTTAGCGGGTTTTCTTGGAAGTCTGCTTACCTGCACTATCGGCGCCCCCGAGGGTTTGCCGTACTATCGGGCTTCAGCTGTACCGGCGGATTTGCCTACCGGTCCAATACCTTTGCCCTTCAACGAGCTATTCCGTCAGCTCGCGGCAGTGTCACTACTCCGTCACCACATCGCAGTCATCAACAGTACGGGAATATTAACCCGTTGGCCATCGGCTGCCTCCCTTCGGATGCGCCTTAGGTCCCGACTGACCCTGATCCGATTAGCGTTGATCAGGAAACCTTGGTCTTTCGGTGGGCGGGTTTCCCACCCGCCTTATCGTTACTTATGCCTACATTTGCTTTTCCATCAGGTCCACCACAGGTCACCCTGCGGATTCGCCCCCGATGGAATGCTCCCCTACCAGTGCAATAAATTGCAATCCATAGCTTCGGTACCGTTCTTGATGCCCGTTTATTATCCACGCCCGGCCGCTCGACTAGTGAGCTGTTACGCACTCTTTAAATGAATGGCTGCTTCCAAGCCAACATCCTAGCTGTCTGGGCAACCGGACCTCGTTAGTTCAACTTAGAACGGATTTGGGGACCTTAGCTGATGGTCTGGGTTCTTTCCCTCTCGGCCTTGGACCTTAGCACCCAAAGCCTCACTGCCGGCCATATCTAGCAGCATTCGGAGTTCGTCTGGATTTGGTAGGATTTGACTCCCCCGCACCCAATCGGTAGCTCTACCTCTGCTAGACTCATATGCCGACGCTGTTCCTAAAAACATTTCGGGGAGTACGAGCTATTTCCCAGTTTGATTGGCCTTTCACCCCTACCCTCAGGTCATCCGGAAACTTTTCAACGTTTATCGGTTCGGTCCTCCAGTACGTGTTACCGCACCTTCAACCTGCCCAAGGGTAGATCACAAGGTTTCGCGTCTACCTCGTCCGACTATGCGCCCTGTTCAGACTCGCTTTCGCTTCGGCTCCTCGACTTAATCGATTAACCTTGCCGGACAAGAGTAACTCGTAGGCTCATTATGCAAAAGGCACGCCGTCACGGAATCGCTCCGCTCCGACCGCTTGTAAGCACACGGTTTCAGGTTCTTTTCACTCCCCTGTTCGGGGTTCTTTTCATCTTTCCCTCACGGTACTGGTCCACTATCGGTCTCTCAGGAGTATTTAGCCTTGCCAGATGGTGCTGGCGGATTCCCACAGGATTTCTCCGGTCCCGCGGTACTCAGGATACCACTATGCCTGTATTCTTTGCCTGTACGGGGCTCTCACCCTTATCGCGCAGTTTCCCACCTGCTTCCAGTTCATAGCACAGTACAATGTCGTGGTCCTACAACCCCATGATTGCCGTAACAAACATGGTTTGGGCTCTTTCCCGTTCGCTCGCCACTACTTGGGAAATCATTGTTATTTTCTCCTCCTACGCCTACTTAGATGTTTCAGTTCAGCGCGTTCGCCTCATTTGATGGCATGTCTTCAACATGCCGGGTTGCCCCATTCGGAAATCCACGGATCGATTCGCATTTGCCGATCCCCGTGGCTTATCGCAGCTTATCACGTCCTTCATCGCCTCTGAGAGCCTAGACATCCCCCGTGTGCCCTTGTTTACTTTCTTCACGCTACCACCCCTTTTGCCAAGTGGTAGGTTGCTCTTGGCCGTACCATCCCCGAAGGAATGACCGTGCCTCTGTTGTCTTCTCTTGTTATCTCTTTTCTTCCAATATGTCAAAGAACTCTTTATCCAGATATCAGACCTGAGATATGAGATGTGAGACCGTGGTCCACATACTATCTCCGGATCGTTCAGGATTCGTGGAGAATAACGGATTCGAACCGTTGACCCCCTGCGTGCAAGGCAGGTGCTCTAGCCAGCTGAGCTAATTCCCCTTCGCGTCGTAGTCCCGAGCAGATTTGAACTGCTGACCCCTACATTATCAGTGTAGTGCTCTAACCAACTGAGCTACGGGACTAGCTTATCTCTCTCATCTCTCGGTACCTCCCACTTGCGGGGCGGGCACTTTCTTCTGAATGTCTTCTTTTTATTCAATATATGATCATGATGTCGCGCAGCGACCTCTCGGGGCGGGCTCTAGAAAGGAGGTATTCCAGCCGCACCTTCCGGTACGGCTACCTTGTTACGACTTAGCCCCAATTACCGGTTTTGCCCTAACACGCTCCTTGCGGTTACATGCTTTAGGCACCCCCAGCTTTCATGGCTTGACGGGCGGTGTGTACAAGGCCCGGGAACGTATTCACCGCGTCATTGCTGATACGCGATTACTAGCGAATCCAACTTCACGGGGTCGAGTTGCAGACCCCGATCCGAACTGTGAATGGCTTTTCGAGATTGGCATCACATTGCTGTGTAGCTGCCCGCTGTACCATCCATTGTAGCACGTGTGTAGCCCCGGACGTAAGGGCCATGATGACTTGACGTCGTCCCCGCCTTCCTCTCTGCTTGCGCAGGCAGTCTGTTTAGAGTCCCCACCTTAAATGCTGGCAACTAAACATAGGGGTTGCGCTCGTTGCGGGACTTAACCCAACACCTCACGGCACGAGCTGACGACAGCCATGCAGCACCTAGTTTCCTGTCCCGAAGGACGCATCCGTCTCTGGATGCTTCAGTAACTTTCAAGCCCGGGTAAGGTTCCTCGCGTATCATCGAATTAAACCACATGCTCCTCCGCTTGTGCGGGCCCCCGTCAATTCCTTTGAGTTTCACCCTTGCGGGCGTACTCCCCAGGTGGATGACTTAACGCTTTCGCTTGGACGCTTACTGTATATCGCAAACATCGAGTCATCATCGTTTAGGGCGTGGACTACCAGGGTATCTAATCCTGTTCGATCCCCACGCTTTCGTGCATCAGCGTCAATAACGGCTTAGACAGCTGCCTTCGCAATCGGTGTTCTGAGACATATCTATGCATTTCACCGCTACTTGTCTCATTCCGCCGTCTTCAACCGCATTCAAGCACTTCAGTATCAAGGGCACTGCGACAGTTGAGCTGCCGTCTTTCACCCCTGACTTAAAGTGCCGCCTACGCACCCTTTAAACCCAATAAATCCGGATAACGCTCGGATCCTCCGTATTACCGCGGCTGCTGGCACGGAGTTAGCCGATCCTTATTCTTCGGGTACATTCAGCCCACTACACGTAGTGGGGTTTATTCCCCGACAAAAGCAGTTTACAACCCATAGGGCAGTCATCCTGCACGCGGCATGGCTGGTTCAGGGTTGCCCCCATTGACCAATATTCCTTACTGCTGCCTCCCGTAGGAGTCTGGTCCGTGTCTCAGTACCAGTGTGGGGGATTCTCCTCTCAGAGCCCCTAGACATCGTCGCCTTGGTGGGCCGTTACCCCACCAACTAGCTAATGTCACGCGAGCCCATCCATATCCTATGAATATTTAACAGTGTCCCCATGCGGGGTTGCTGTGTCATGCGGTGTTAATCCGGATTTCTCCGGGCTATCCCCCTGATATGGGTAGGTTGCTCACGCGTTACGCACCCGTGCGCCACTCTCACCAGAAGGTAGCAAGCTACCCCCTGGATCCCGTCCGACTTGCATGTATTAGGCCTGCCGCTAGCGTTCATCCTGAGCCAGGATCAAACTCTCCATTGTAAAATGAAGTTTCGATCGAGACTATTTATAAAAATAGAATCGTCTGTATTAATGTTGTTCTCCCGCTCCCGAGATTTTCTGAATTGACTTAACTTAATAAATCTTCAGCTTTCGTCTTCCGACTAATCGCTGCGCTACATGATCATTTAAAGAACTTCTGCGGCCTCCGCATCGCGCCTCGGCCTGTTATATCGTGACCCAAAAAAGGGTCCTGATCTGTCATTGTTTTGCGGCTCCGGGCGTCGCGCCCTGTGCCGTTCCCCGTAGTTGGGACTGCAAAGGTAAGAGGTTTTTTCGATTCCCCCAAATTTATTTTGAAATAATTTTCGGGGGCTTTTTTCCGGTCATCTTCCGGTGCCCAGGGGCGACCTTCCGATCCGTTCCAATTACCCTGATGTCAGTGCCGTTTCCGGCGTCCCTCCCTTGCGGAGTGGTGCAAAGATAGGACAAAACAATCCATATCTCCAAGGGGTGCCGGAAAGAATTTTTGGGGATAGAGCGTAACTGCCTATGCCAATGGTGGATAATTTTCGGGGAAGCGCGGCGGAAAGGGGGTTGCGGGGGTAAAGGGGGCGGTCCGGGGACGGTTGTCGGGCAGTGCGGAGGCAGTGCGGATGCTGGCGCAAGAGTTGTGCGGAGGGCAAGTGCGGTGGATCTCTTGTGCCCGGGGGGATGGCCTAACCGCCATGCAACCCCAGAGGGGTTGAACTATTTTAGCTGCGCGCCTACACAACGACAAAGACCCACCGCCCCGTTTTTTTGTTTGCTGAAGCAAACAAAAAAACGGGGCGGTGGGTCAATTATATCCTAATCGCCTGTACTAAAATAGTTGCACCCCTCCGGGGTTTGCCAACGTGCTATCCGGGGAACGGGCAGTGCGGAGGCTGGCGCAAGAGTTGTGCGGAGGGCAAGTGCGGTGGATCTCTTGTGCCCAGGGGTGGAGGGATTGTTTATATTTTGCCCTTAGAGATTACCCGGGGCACAAGTCCGCCAACCCGCCGCCCACAACAAAAGACGTGCGCCAGCGGTCCCGTCGGAGAAACCCAGTCAGCGTCTCCCCTCCCATATTATATTAAGCGCTTAATATCCTCCCCATCAGAAATATATTCCCTATATTCATTCCGGCGGCTGCCATTTCCGCGGCCACCATCCCCGGTTGCCAGATCCATGGCAAAACCCCCTCTTCATAAAAAGATCCGCAACCCCACCACGCTCTCGCATTGTCCATTCCGCAAAACGGGCACGGCCCCTGTTGCCATTTTCCAAATCCCATACCGGTGCAGGATCCCGATTGCAGCTTCCCTGGACCTTGTCCGAGGTGCATCCGACATGCGTCCGTGGTGCTACCGAGGTGAGAGCGTCCCATGGACTCGCTCTCACCACGCTCTCGGTACGCTCTCACCACGCTCTCACCTCGGACAAGGTCCAGGCAGGTAATGCGGGTAAAAAAAGGAGAATTTAGGGCAGAATCGCCGTTCCTCGTGCGCAGGACGAGATTTTCGGCCGAAAAGCAGAATGCAGGTTAAGCGTTTATATCGGGTTTTTGGTCGGTGCGATTACCGCAACCGACGGAAAAGGCGGGAAAAGGGATGTCTGGGGGATTTCGGGGCGATGGACCTCCATCCGTCACGCAACCCCAGAGGGGTTGAGCTATTTTAGCAGTGCGCCTACACATCCCCAAAGCCCGACCGCCCCGTTTTTTGGTTTGCTGAAGCAAACCAAAAAACGGGGCGGTCGGGCAATCTTAACCTAATCACCAGCGCTAAAATAGTTGCACCCCTCCGGGGTTACGTGGCGCCAATCAGTTGAAATCACAGGGACATGTGCGGGTCTTCTCGGCTGGGCCGGTGTTTAGGGCACAAGTGCGCCAGCGATTCCGTCGGAGGGATCGGGTCGGAAACGGGGCAACCGACGGTTGGCTGGATATCTATCCGCCATGCAACCCCAGAGGGGTTGAACTATTTTAGCACCGCCACCACGCAGCCCACTGCAAAAGAAGTGAGCCAGCACCCAGCCACCCTTCCTATCTCATATCTCAATACTCACATCTCAAATCTATTTTCAAAAACATTTGCATTATACGAAAAGCTTCGTATATTTGAATACGAAATCATTCGTAGATACTAATTTCAACATTATGAAACCAACGGATAGCGAATTGGAAATCTTACAGGTCCTATGGGACCGCGGAGACAGCAGTGTTCGGGAAGTATTCGAAACACTGGACAAAAAGGATGTCGGCTATACGACCATTCTGAAGTTGATGCAGATCATGCACGATAAAGGAATGGTGGATCGTGATACCTCCGCCAGGACACATATATATCGTGCAAAATTGGTCAAGGAGGAAATCCAGGAGAAGATGCTCGATAAAATGATCGATGCCGTGTATAATGGTTCGACTTCGCGACTGGTGATGCAGGCCCTGGGCAATGAGCGGGCCAGCAAGGCGGAATTGGATGAGATCAAAGCTTTTCTGAAAACCCTAGAAAACGAATAGCCATGGAAACAACTGCTATACATATAGGTACTGCCCTAGGCTGGGGCATTATCCACTCGATTTGGCAGGCCGCCATTTGGTATATTATATATTGCCTGATGAATGTTGCCCTGAAGAATCGATCCGCAGCAACCAAGCACAACCTGGCTTTCGCCATGCAGGTCGGCATCATGGTCAGCTTCATGGCAACCTTCTGCTATTTCTTCGAGCGACTGATTCAGGAGCCCACCTTCCACGGATTTGAAAATGGAATAGCGGCAAACCAGCTGATCCAATTGGAACAGAACCCACTGCAGATCGAACGCTTTATACCTTATATCGTCCTGATCTACGTCATTGGTATGTTCTTCCAGATAGGATTGCTCATTCAGAGTATCCTGAAAATGCGGCAGATCAGGTTTAAAGGATTGGAAGGCATTTCGCTGGAATGGTCTGAACTGTTCAGGACTGCACGGCAGAAACTCAACATCCCCGAAGGGGTACAATTGTTCCTGTCCACGAAGATCGATGTGCCCCTGACTTTGGGTCATCTGAAGCCATTTGTCCTCTTTCCGATTGCCTATGCCAATAAAATGGACATCAACCAGGTGGAAGCCATCCTGCTGCATGAACTTGCCCACGTGAAACGTCGGGATTACCTGATCAACCTCATCAAGGTATGCATTGAGACTTTGATGTTCTTCAATCCGTTCGTCTGGGCGCTCTCCAAAGTAATCGAGCGGGAACGTGAGCATGCCTGCGATGATCTGGTGCTACAGCATATCACGAAACCGATCACTTACGCTCAGGCTCTGATGGAATTGGAAGAATTGCGCATGGCGATGCGTCCGAAGTTGGCCATGGCAGCAACCGGAAAAAGAAATCACCTATTGAACAGAATAAAAAGAATTACCAAAATGGAAACGAATTACAAAAACGTAAAACCGCAGCTTGCCGCATTGCTATTGAGCGGCGCCGCATTGGTCGGCCTGAGCTTTATTATCCCAGGCACTGACACCTATGACCAAAAAAGCACTACCCTGGAAAACAGCCAGGTTATCAGCACGGTAACCAGTACCGAGAGCATGACCGTGGCACCAAAACCACTTCAGCATCCTGCTGCACCGAAGAATCAACAATTGGCTATTCCGGCAGCACCTGCACCACTTGCCAACCAAGACACGACCGTATTACCTGCTGAGGTAAAGGCGACCATCAAGAATGTGCAGGCCGAGGCCGAAAAAATCCAGGCGTATTACCAATCTCCAGAATGGAAGGCTAAGATTGCCGAAATCGAAAAGAATGCCGCTAAAGTACAAGAACAATTCACTTCTGCGGAGTGGAAAGCCAAGGTCGAGGCGATGGAAAAATCAGGCAAGGATGTTTCCGCATATTTCGAATCCGACGAATGGAAAAAGCAAATGGCTAGCATCGAAAAGGAAACCGCTAAGATCCAGGAACATTTTGACTCTCCGGAATGGAAAGAAAAAATGGCCAAGATAACGGAAGAAACCAAGAAGGTAACCGCTTATTTCGAAAGTCCGGAATGGAAGGAAAAAGTTAAGAAATGGTCAGATATGCATGATGATCCGGAGTTCAAGAAGATAAACGAAAAATACCATCAGGAGGTGCAGGATTTGATGCATAAAAAATCCAAAGCACAATAAAATCTTTGTTAAACATATTTGTTTCGTTGTTTAGTTTTTTAGTTAAGGTCTCCGCCAGGAGGCCTTTTTTCATACAGATTGAAATTATAGCATAATCGGAAATAGTTTTTCAGGATTCTCATATCTAATCCCTATACTTGCAAGAGAAAAATATATCCAAATGGAGTTAATCTATTACATTGATTTATTGGGTACAATGGTTTTCGCCATTTCCGGTGCGATGGCTGCCAATCGATACGGTATCGATGTTTTCGGGGCTACGTTCATGGGATTTGTGACAGCCATTGGCGGGGGATCGCTTCGGGATGTGTTCCTGAACATCCGTCCGGTATGGGTAGAGGACGGCAATTACCTAATTGCCATTCTGATCGGGGTGACCATCTCCATCCTATTCAATAAAAGACTGGATAATTTCGCGCGGACGCTGTTCCTGTTTGACGCCATCGGTATCGGGTTCTTTACCGTTGTAGGGGTCGAAAAATCACTGGCCTATGAAAGCAGCGCTATTTCTGCCGTGATGTTGGGGATGTTCTCAGCTTGTATGGGCGGGGTGATCCGTGACGTCCTGATGAACGTTACACCTTTGATCCTTCGCAAGGAAATCTATGCCTCGGCCTGTCTTGCAGGGGCAATCACCTATGTTCTGCTCAGCCTGACCAAAATCAGTCCGGATCTGAACGCATTTATCAGTGTAGTGGTTGTGTTCGGCATCCGCTTTCTTGCCGTACGTTATAATTTCAGCCTTCCCAGTGTAGAGGAAGTGGAAACAAAGGATAACACTTAATACAGTCTATATTTACTCTAAACTTTCCAGAACCATAATCGCTTTTTGTAGAAAGACGTCCTTATTGGCTTTTACATAGGCAAGGCGCTGTTGAAAGTTCTTCAGATCGGCCGGCATCTTGATGTCCACAGGAATATCGGGATCAACACCTTCACCGATGGCGTATGTCTTTCCGGTGCGGTCATGTAGTAATTCGGTCATTAGATTCAGGTAGTATCCTCCTCCTATGGCAAATACGGAATTGCTAGAGGTTAATCCAGAGGTTTTGTTCCCCACCAATGTCACATTTTTCTGCCCTTTGAAATGAACTGCAGTAATTTCGCCTGAACTTCCCGTAATATTGGAGATCAGCACGATGATCGGGATATCGTGGTGCTGTATCGGCTTGGCCTGTACAGAATCAATTCCTATGGTTCGGGCTTCTAAGCTATTATCGATATACAAGCCATTCGATGGTACCTTAAAAGGATTCTCCAGGACATCATTCCCATGTACATCCTTTTTGCCGTTAGCAAATGAAAATGTCTGCACGGTATCGATCAAATAATGGAAGGGATAAATCATGGGGTGATAACTACCGCCATCGTTTTCGGTCAGGTCAATGATCCAGGCTTTGGGGTTTTGGCTATCGAGATGGGCAATCTGTTTTTGCAGCGTATCGATTGTCCGCTTGTGCTCTAACGCAACACCCGGCACATTGATATAGGCGTACTTCCCTTCAATCATGCGGTGCTGAAAGTTTCGCGGTGGCATTCCGGCCTGTTCGTAGGTCGTGGTCGCAATCAATTTCAACAAGGCAAGCTCATCCTCCTTTTCATCCGTCTGGAACACATTCGAATGATGGTCCTTTAGACCTTTGACAACCTGACGAAGCACCGGAAGCAGCGAATCCGTCGCCGTCATATCTTGAACTTTCAATTTTGTTTCCTTGCGCAATTGTTCAAAATCCATGTTCTGCTGCATATAGGAATGAGCTGCCAGGGTATCCACAAAACGGTCAACAATTTCTTCAACGGCTTTTTGCTGCGCCATGGAAGACAGGAAGAATAGACAGCACCATAGGGAGGCAACGAATTTACGCATGGTTCAATTTATGTACCCTAAAATAGAAATTAAAATAAAAAAAGCCACATTTTCATGTGGCTTTGGTTATCGATATGCTTATCTTTTCTTCTTGAGCTGTGGGAAACTCATCTTGTAAGCCACCCGAACCTGCCCTTTGGAAATATTATCCAGTTTCCCCTTTAGCATGGCCTTTTTCAAGGGCCCCAATTTGTCGATAAAGAGCTTGCCTTCAATATGGTCGTATTCATGCTGCACCACACGTGCGGCCAATCCTGTCAACTCCTCTTCCTGCTCCTCAAAGTTCTCATCCAAATAATTGATGATTACATTCTCTTGGCGCATCACTTCTTCATTGATGTGCGGAATGCTCAGGCATCCTTCGGAAAACGCCCATTTATCACCACTTTCCTCAACAAGGATCGGGTTGATGAATACCCGTTTAAAATCTTTTGCGCTTGGATCGCCCGGTCCGTCCTCATCGTCCTCCCCAAAAGGACTTGCGTCAATGACGAACAGGCGTATCGGCAATCCGATCTGTGGTGCCGCCAGACCTACGCCGTTTGCGGCGTACATGGTCTCGAACATATTGTCGATCAACTCTTTCAATCCAGCGTAATCCTCATCGATCTCCTCGGTCTTTTGGCGCAAAACCGGGTCGCCATATGCTACTATAGGTAATTTCATTTGTTTCTATTTTCGCTACAAAGGTATTAATAATTTGGGATTGCGGGGTAATTCAGCTGAATTGCCGTAATTTTAGGGCATGAAAGACGAGGGGATCTCCCGGATGGTGGAATTTATCGAATCCGAACTGCAGTGTCGGTTCACGCTAGAACGGCGTGAGCAAGCTGCCGTTTTCCGGTTGCCCGATTTGCCATTCGACCTCTATCTGGATGCAACAGCACCTTGGGAGGCCACGGGTGTCACCGACCGTCGGAATTCCATTTTCCTTTTTTCGGAACAACTGGATAGGGATTTCCCGAAAATAGGCAGACGCTTGAAGGTCCTCGCTGGCCATGCGCAGCGCCTGTATGCGCGGCAGACGGTTTTGGCACGGATCGATAAGCGACAGGCCATGGAATTTCAGCAGGAACATCACCTGCAGGTTGCCCTTCCGGGAAAATACCGATATGGCCTCTTCCACAATGGGGAACTGGTATCCATTGCCATATTCAGTGCCGGTCGCAACATGCGCGACCTTGGACCGGACTACCGATCGTTTGAGCTGATCCGATTCTGCCATAAATCCGACATACTTGTCATTGGTGGACTTTCCAAGCTTATCCACGGTTTTGCGGCGGATTTCCACCCACAGGACATCATGACCTATGTCGATCGGGCCTGGTCCCAGGACTCTTCGCTGAAGCGTATCGGCTTTCAGGAAGTTGGGATTCTGGAAGGTGGCCTAGTGTGGTTGACTGCGGATCGGCAGATCCCCTTGACAGACCCTAACCAACTGGCCAGCATACGCCTAGCACATCCCGAGGGGTACCTGCTTGCGCAGTTTGGCAGCACAAAATTGCGACTTACTCTTTAGAAGCAGGGTAAAATCATTATATTTAAACTTTAATCAATCGAAATTTAATCCTTATGAAACGCAAACTACGGATGGGCATGGTCGGTGGCGGCAATGATGCCTTTATTGGCGCTGTGCACCGAATCGCCGCCTTTATGGATGGTAAAATAGAATTGGTATGTGGATCTTTCAGTGTAAATAGAGAGGTATCGTTGGCTTCCGGTCGCGATCTTTTTGTGCCTGAAGAGCGCATTTATGAAACGTATCAGGAAATGATCGCCAAGGAAGCTACACTTCCCGAAGGCGAACGCATGGACTTTGTCACGATCGTGACGCCAAACTTCCTACATTTCGAACCTGCCAAGCTGGCCTTGGAGAATGGATTTGACGTTGTTGTGGAGAAGCCGATGACGGTAACCTTGGAAGAAGCTCAAGAATTGAAAGCCATTGTGGACCGTACCGGTCGTACGCTATGCCTGACGCACACTTACTCGGGCTACCCGATGGTGAAACAGGCTAAAGCAATGGTTAAGGAAGGTCATTTTGGGAAGATCCGCAAAATCATCGTTGAATATCCACAGGGATGGTTGAGCCGTTTGACGGAGCGTGAGGGGAATTCCGGCGCAGCATGGCGTACAGATCCGAAGAAATCGGGAAAATCATTGGCCATGGGCGATATCGGAACGCATGCGGCACACTTGGCGGAATACGTGACTGGATTACGCATTGAAGAGGTATGTGCTGACTTGACCACTTTCGTGGAAGGTCGCCAGCTGGATGATGATGGATCCGTATTGTTACGTTTTACAGATGGAGCGAAAGGCGTACTTTCTGCTTCACAGATCTGTGCCGGAGAAGAGAATGCCGTTCGCATTCGCGTGTATGGTGAAAAAGGTGGTGTGGAATGGGCGAATGAGGACCCGAACAACCTGATCGTTAAAATGTTGGATCAGCCTCGCCAATACTACCGCACCGGAAATGCTTATGCAGCACCTTATACCCTAAGCTCTTTCGCAACGCACAACACCCGAATTCCTGCCGGACACCCGGAAGGTCTATTGGAATCCTTTGCCAATATTTACCGGAACTTTGCCCTGACCGTATCGGCAAAGATGGAAGGCAAAACGCCGACACCGGAACAATTGGATTTTCCAAATGTAGAAGACGGTGTACGTGGCATGGCCTTTATCGACACCGTCGTAAAAAGCAATACAAGCACGGAAAAATGGACGAAATTCGTCATCTAAAGCGATTTAAAGATCTGCTGAATAGTATTGATCAGGCGAAAGAACATCTTTCGCCTGATTTTCTTTTGGTCATCCTGGGCCCTACGGCATCCGGAAAGACCAAGCTTGCCGTACGCCTCGCCAAAGCCCTGGACGGGGAGATTATATCGGTTGATTCCCGGCAGGTCTATCGCGGGCTTGATATCGGCACGGGTAAGGACCTCCACGAATATGATGATATTCCCTACCACCTGATCGATATCCGGAATCCAGAAGAAACCTATACCGTAAAAGATTTCAAGGCAGATTTTGCTCAGGCCTATACAACGATCCATACACGCGGGAAGCAAGCCATCCTCTGCGGAGGAACCGGTTCCTATATCCAATCGATTCTTCAGGAACAACCCTATAGCCACATCCCCAAAGATGGCGCATTCCATCAGGCACATGAAGCCTGGACGCGAGAGGAATTGCTGGAAGCAATTGGACAACATTCCGTTCCCCCAGATTTCCACATCGATACCAACAGCCATAAACGGTTGATCCGGGCGTTGGAGATCGTGGAATACCTGCAACACAATCCCATGCCGGAAGTACCAGCGCCCCTGGTGAAGGACTACCTCATCGTAGGCTTGGACCCCGATCTGGAAACGAGACGAAAACGAATAGATACCCGATTGAGCGAAAGGCTCCAAGCGGGTTTTATTGAGGAAGTGAAGGATTTACTGGAAATGGGGATATCCCATGAACAATTGCAATGGTTCGGGCTGGAGTATAAATATGCCTCCTATTTTCTTTTGGGTAAACTATCGGAAGCGGAATTCCTGGCCAAACTGACCACCGAGATCCATCGGTTTGCCAAGCGGCAGATGACCTATTTCCGGAAGATGGAAAAGGATGGCATCACCATCCATTGGTTAGCCAAGGGGTTTACGGAAGATTGATGGACAGAAATCAACGAAACAGTATAGCGATAAGAAACAAAAAAGGCAACCTGTTGGGGTTGCCTTTTCTGTTTTATTACAATTTGATTTCTTCTTCCTTGGCGTTAAAGAAATGGAATTCGGTCAGGTAGTAGGAGCTCATTTCCTTGACTTTAATCCATTTGCCATATTTAAAGAACCATTTCATTCTTCTGGAAATAAATCCTGCTTTGATATAAGCAGCGATGTACGGGTGCACACATAGGGTTACACCGACTTCATTTTGTTCCTGTAGAATAAAACTCAAATTATTCTCAATATCATCCAATAATACGATGCTGGATCTTATTTCGCCAGTTCCGTCGCATGCGGGACATTTTTCATTCGTCACGATGCTCATTTCTGGTCGTACCCGTTGTCTAGTGATCTGTACTAATCCAAATTTACTAGGGGGCAATATGGTATGTCTGGCTCTGTCGCTGGCCATACATTCCTTTAAGAATCCGTATAATTCCTTCCGATTAGGGGCTTTATGCATATCGATAAAATCGATCACGACGATTCCGCCCATATCCCGCAGCCGAAGCTGTCGGGCAATTTCTTTTGCAGCTTCCTTGTTGACAAGGAGTGCGTTATCCTCTTGATTTTCTTTGTTGGCGATCCTGTTCCCGCTGTTGACATCGATTACGTGAAGTGCTTCAGTATGTTCGATGACCAGGTATGCTCCCCCCTGCAGGTTCACAGTCTTGCCAAAGGATGCCTTAATTTGCTTTTCGACTCCAAAATGATCGAATATGGGTTCTTTTCCTTTGTAGAACTTCACGATCTTCTCCAGATCCGGAGATATCTCTTGGATGTACGATTTTACTTCCTCAAAAATCTCATTATCATTTACGTAGATATGTGTAAATTCATCGGTGAGGATGTCCCGCAGAATGGTAGAAGCTCTATCCATTTCTCCGAGCACTTTTTGGGGAGGTTCAGCTGTTTTAAGGCGTTTGGTAAACAATTCCCATTTTGAAATAAGGTCCAGCAGGTCTTTTTGGAGTTCATCGACTCCCTTTCCTTCGGATACTGTACGGATGATAACGCCGAAATTTGCGGGTTTAATACTTTCCACAATTTTCTTGAGTCTGTTCCGTTCAGCGCTGCCTTTAATTTTCTTGGAAATAGATACCGAACTTGAAAATGGTACCAATACTACAAACCTGCCCGCAATGGATAAGTCAGAACTTAGGCGCGGGCCTTTTGTGGAGATAGGCTCTTTGGCTATCTGCACGGGTAGTAGCATGTTTCGGCTTAAAACATCGGATATTTTTCCAGCCTTGTCAATGTCCTTTTCAAGTTTCAAACTATTGAGCAGTTTTTCTTGATAACTGCCATTCTTTACTACCCTTGTTAATTTGCTCAAGGATTGCACTTGTGGTCCGAGATCGAGGTAATGGAGGAAGGCATCTTTTTCATAGCCTACATCCACGAAAGCGGCATTCAGCCCGGGCATGATTTTCTTGACTCTTCCGAGGTAGATATCGCCTACGGCATAATGGTTGCCTGCTTGTTCCCGATTTAACTCAACAAGTTGTTTGTCCTGTAGTAAAGCAATAGTCACCCCCTTTTCGGGGACTGAATCGATAATTAATTCCTTTACCAACAGCTACTCAATTAAGGACAGCTATGGACTCGCTCCATAACTTTTGGTGTCCGGTTAAACATAAAACCGTTTCTTGAAAAAAAACAATCTATGATGCGGTAAGCGATCATAGATTGTTTCCACTTTAAAAAGCGTTAGCGAACTAACTATTTTTTCTTGTGTCTATTTTTTCTTAAACGTTTTTTACGTTTGTGAGTAGCCATTTTGTGTCTTTTTCTTTTTTTTCCGCTTGGCATAGCTTTAATGTTTTTAAATGATTCTAAAATGTGTTAATTACTTACTTAGTTCTTCAACCTTACGATCGATGAACTGGGAGAGACTCGGATCGGCAGCCAATTCCTTTGCTTTCTGGAAAGCAGCGATAGCTTCGTTCTTCATCCCTATATTTTCATAGCCCGTTGCTAAGTAGAAATACGACTCAGCATCCGGTTTCTGCTCAATGACAGTCTTGAAACGATCGATTGCGCGATCAAACTGCCTGGACTGCAAGGAGAATAAACCCAATGTCTTGTTGGCTTCCAAGTTCTTTGGATCGGCTTGCACCACCTCACGGAGGATCGCAATACCGGCCATTGGATTGTTGGTACCCGTCACCATTGCAGCACCTAAACCTGTCTTGGCCGCTAAGTTAGCGCCATCAAGGTCTACGGCCTTCTGGAAAACGTCAATCGCTTTTTTATTGAGGGCAACAGCCAACGTACTGTCCTGTAGATTGGTGTATCCTTTACGGAAGTGATCTCCAGCTTTCAGGAAATACGTCAGATTCTTGGGTGCCAATTTAGACATTTCTTCGTAAACATAAGCCTGAGGAACGTTTTTTTCCACATCATTCCACTTATCAGCCAGTTGCTGATACAGGTTGAGCTTCTCTTCGCCCTCTGCTTCTTCTACTTTTTTCTCTAAATCGGTAATCTCTTGTGCAATCGCTGGGTTCAATCCGCGTTTGCCCGCCTCGGATACGGTGGCTAAAGTGAATTGTGGTGCAGAAGCTTCTGTGCCAGAGGCTTCTGCAGTTTCATCCACTTTGGTTACCAAGCCTTTTACAGGTCGTAAGAATAGGAAGCCCATTACCAGGACTACGGCTACAATAACGATGATCTGAATTTGCTTGGTGTTTTTCATAAAATGAATTATTTCTTATTTCCGTTCTTTACTTTCTCTACAAAAACTTTTGCAGGTTTAAAGCTAGGCACGTAGTGCTCAGGAATAATGATAGCTGTATTTTTTGAAATGTTACGTGCTGTTTTCTCCGCTCTCTTCTTCACCACAAAACTTCCAAAACCTCTTACGTAAACATTCTCGCCGCTGATCATAGCGTTCTTAACAACTTTAAAAAATGCTTCAACGGTTTCTTGAACGTCAACCTTCTCTAAACCAGTCTTGTTAGAGATTTCTGCAATAATTTCTGCTTTAGTCATATCTATTTTTACTCTAATTAATCTATACCCTAAGCTTAACAGCCCGTTTGGGGATGCAAAAGTATCTTTTTAAAATGAGTAATGGAAATCTTTTTATGTTTTTTTAAATTCCAAACCACTATCATTCAATGATTTAGTAGCTTACTCCCCAATTTTACACTTCAAAAGGCTTGCAAAGCTACAATTATTTTGTTGACAATCAAAGTTTTAATACTTTTCCGACAACAAAATTTCTCCTAGGTGACGAATATCATCGTCCGTATGACTTGCGGACACAATAATACGATTTAACAATGGACTTTCCGGCAGGGGGTATGGAAAACTTGACACCAAGATGTTCTTCTGGATCAGGTGCCTATAGAGATGTGGCGCACTGGAACTGAAAACCGGGAAATGCGGCAGGCTATGGATTGGTAACTCCTTCAGATACGGACGTAACAGATCTGCATTGGCCTGCATCCGATAAAACGCCTGTTCGTAGATATCCTGTCCATGCAATAGGGCATAGACCCCTCCCGGTGAGGATGGTGATGCGCCTGTAAAGATAGGGTGCTGCCTCATGGAATCGGCCGCCGTGGAGTCAGAAAGAATGATGCCTGCGTCCGTACCCAAGCCTTTCGCTAAGGAAGCAACCACAACAACATCTATATGTCCATCACGAAGCGCAGAGACATCCACTGTCGCACTGTTCAACTTCATAACACCCAATCCGTGCGAATCATCCAGAACAAGGGTGATTTTCTTCTTGGCCGACACCTGCAACAGCGCCGTATAATCATACAGTTGCGGCGTCAGGTTATCGATTGCGTTTCCGATGACCAGATATTCTTCGGCTGCTCCCCCGTTGATTTCCGCTACGGCCCGTTCAAGCCATTCGGCAAATGTGCCACCGACCATCGGGTTGTCGTCCAACCATAGCGAGGGATGGGTATCGGGGGCATACAGCACCTGCCTACCCTTGGCCAATTGCCGGACCGCCAACTGGGCCGCCAGGTAACCACTGGAAACCAAAATGGATTCATCAAATCCGAAGCGTTTGGCCAGCTGTTGTTCTGCCTGTTCATAGATGCCCAATTGCACATTATTGGTGCGGGACGTCCCGTTGTTCAAACCCAATGCATCCATTCCTTCTTTGTATAAGGAAATGTAGGCCGGGTTGTTCAGCAAGCCCAAGTAAGCTGTGCCGCCAAAAAACAAATAATATTGTCCGTGCTGATGAATGAGTCTTCCTGTGGTTTGGTTAAGGTTACGAAAAGAGGTCATGGTACATGTTATGTATACAAAGGTACAAAAACCTTTCTAACTCCACATTTAACGGTTCATCCCCTTTTATCAACAGTTCATCCGAAAGAATCTGAAAACCATCTGCCAAAAGGAGATATTTATAAAAAAAAGAACACATCATGAAAACACTACTTATCACACTCATCATGTTCACTTCCTTGGGCTGTTTTGCACAGACCAATTATGAAAAATCCATGGGCCAGGCCCTGAACATGTGGCAATCTGGAAAAGCAAAAGAGGCGGCGGTTGAATTCGAAAAGATTGCCGCTGCGGAAAAAGGAAATTGGATTCCGAAGTATTACCAAGCGCTGACCCTGATCAGCAGCTCCTTTTACATACAGGACGAAACCGAAAAAGCCAATGCCCTGGCAAAGATCAATACCCTATTCCCTACGGACACGAAGGATTTGAATGCCGAATGGCTCATCCTGAAAGGCCTTGCCGGAACATCGGACCTCATCTCCGACCCCATGACCAAGGCAATGACCCTTACTCCGGAAATTATGGGCTATTATGAGGCCGCCCTGCAGCTGGAGCCGAACAACCCAAGGGCAATCGTGAGTTTGGCAGAGTTCAACATCAATTCCAAAAGATTTACCGGTGGGGATACCAAAGCCGAATGCGAAAGCCTAACAAAAGCATTACCTTTATTTGCTGCCGAAAAGAACAAAACACCGTTCTATCCTACCTGGGGAAAGGAAAGGGCTGAAACTTTATTAAAAGACTGTAAATAACCCAAAGCGATGCGGACATTTCTAACGACCATTATTTACGCCATACTATTCAGTGTAGTCATCTACTCCTGCATTGCGGCCGTTTATCTGTTTCAACATGGCCGTTTGGAAATGTCCTTTATTCAAGCACCACAGTCAGTCGCTGGTTTTGCCTATGGCATATTCCTGTACCTGTTGGGTGTGGCGATTGGCAAATCCCTGGGTTACTTCTATCCACAATTGTCCCCACTGAAACGAATCCTGATCTATTCTGCAGCAGTGGTGGTATTGGTTCCAGTGACCATCTTTCTTATTCATCTATCCATACATGTGCTGTGGTTCCGCGAACCCTTTTCCGAATTCCTAAGGACTGAATCATGGATGAGCTATGTTCCATTAACGATTCTTTCGCTTTCCATAGGATTGGTCTTCCATGCGTTCTATTACTATAAAGCCTATAAAAACGAGCAGATTGCCAAGCAACAACAGATTGCGGGTAAAGCCATTGCGCAACTGGAATCTCTTAAGAATCAAATTGACGCCCATTTCCTGTTCAACAGCTTGAACGTGCTGATTGGACTCATCGAAGAAGATCAAAAGAAAGCAATTTCTTACACCCGGTCCCTTTCCACGATCTACCGGTATATCCTAGAACACAAGGACCAAGATACCGTGCTGATCCAAGATGAGATTTCCTTTACGAAAAATTACGTTGGCCTGCTCAAGTTACGCTTTGAGGAGGCGATTCAACTGGATATTGCCAACAACCCCGAATTGGAACAGGGCTACACCGTGCCGCTGGCGCTCCAACTCCTGTTGGAAAATTGCATTCAGCACAACAAGGCTTCGGAAGAAGAACCCTTACAGATTTCAATTTATTTTGAGGATGGACACCTCGTCGTACAGAACAACCTGCAGGAAAAGCAACATAATCACCGATCCACGAAGCTTGGATTGGCGAATATCCGGGATCGGTATAGGCTGGTGAGCAAAAAAGAAATCGAAGTTTCGAAAACCAACACCCATTTTACCGTAAAATTACCCATATTAAGCGAATGGAAGAGATAAGGATATTGATCATTGAAGATGAAAAACCGGCAGCGAGATCGTTGAGCCGCAAATTGGAAGGGTTGGGCTATCCTGTCATGGATATGCTCCATTCGGTAAAGCAGGCAAAACAATGGTTCACCGAAAACAAGCATCCCGACCTCATCTTCCTCGATATACAACTTTCCGATGGACTTTCCTTTGAGATCTTCGAGGACATCGAAATCAAGAGTGCCATCATTTTCACGACTGCCTACGATGATTATGCGATAAAAGCATTTAAATTGAACAGCATCGATTACCTGCTGAAACCTGTTGATGAGGAAGAGCTGGTATTTGCCCTCGAGAAATTCAAGGAATGGCATACACAGCGACCGGCCTTGGATTATCAGCAATTGAAGACCTTTTTAACAGGCGGTGAAACCAATTACCGGGAAAGGTTGAGCACAAAAGTCGGCCAAAACATCAAAATCCTGACGGTAAAGGATATCGTTTGCTTCTTTTCAGAAAATAAGGGAACATACGCGTACACCGCGGCCAATGACACCAATCTTTTGGACCAAACGCTGGAAGAGCTGGAAAACACATTAGATCCGCACACTTTCTTCCGTATCAGCCGGAGGTATATCATCAATATCCACTGCATCAAACAGATCCATGTGCACTCTACCTCCAGATTGCGCATCCAACTTCAGCATTATCCCGGCACGGAAGTCATTGTCAGCAGGGAGCGTGTCGGCGACTTCAAGAAATGGCTGGGCTAGCTAGAAAATATGGAACTAGTACAGATGGAATTTCAGGGGGATATTCAAGCCGACCCCGAAAGTAAATCCATCAATTGGCTTAAAATCCTTTTTGGTATTGATGTCAAATCCGTATCCTGCGGAAAGCTCCAAGATGGAGAACACACTGATGCCGGCTTTAGCAGTAGCTGTATGCGGAGTGATTTCCCCTTTCACAAATGGCCAAACCGCAACATTATTCAGGTAATAGGTCACCCCAAGTTCAGGGATGACGGTTGTTCCATCCATCATCCAGGTGAAATTCGCTCCTCCATCAATCTTGATGTATTGCGATTGATTCGGCGCAAACAACCCCCATGCCGAAGCCTTCAGGAAGCTCCCACTTTGATATTGGTAACCTATGGAAGGGCCAAAGATCCAACCATCCGCCTTTTTAGGACGATCCTGACCGAATAGCGTCACAAATTGGGACATGAAAAGGAGCAACAAGGGAATGATTTTACGCATACGAGCTAATAAATTTAACAATTATATAATATACAATAAGTAGTCCAAAATTAAAGAATTTTAGATGCAAATTATTGCAGGTCAACACGAAAAAAAAAGAGATCAAATTGACGATAAATAAGCCCATTTAACACGAAAACAGTAATTCGGAGGGATATTTTTTAAAATTTTTTAAAAAATTTTAAATTTTTATTCCAATTATCACTTCGCAACCTAATTCAGTAACCTATTACGACTCAATAAATTACTGACACATTTCAATCGCCTGTTATAACATATACGTTATTACACATAATTATCTGATAATCAGCTCAAACTAAATCGTATAATCGTGCGTTATACTCTTAACACGCCTAAAATCCATGGTTTCACACGCCATGGTAACTATTAATAAAAATTGAAAATTAATTATGAAAATTATTACCGAAAAAAGGACCGAGATGTCTCAATCTCATCCGCTGTGTCCGCATTGTAGAGATGCGTATCTGTATTCCAGGGTTAGAAGACCTTGGTGGGTTAAATCATTTTTATTTTTTCTACCCTTGAGGTGTTATTCTTGCAGCCAATGCAGCAAGATGTCCTATATTATCAAGGATAGAAGCGAAAGAATGCATTCGCCTGCCACGAGATGATCAGTTAAGTTGAAAAAACACTTACCATTAATTATTCCCTATTGGGAACTTGGAAACACTCCGGAAGACAAAATCTTCCGGAGTGTTTTTTGTAACAATCCGCCCTATCCCTACCATCAAGCCTACTTTCGAATTTCATTTCCTTAAAATCGACACCAATAGTGCATTTAATTATTCTATAATTTAAATATTAAATTACCAATATCGGTTAATATGTCGTGCTGCCACTACAAAAACAATTAATTGCCGTTTAACCTTATTATAAAAGATTTGCATGTTATACCTTTAATTCCTAATTAACAACTCAATAGTCAACATCTATATGAAACAACTTATTGCTTTAATGTTGGGACTGCTAATAACCGGTTCTGCATTTAGTCAGACAGGATCAACAAATTCTGAAACAAAGGCAACTACACAAGTAATTAAACGCGGGGAATTCAACGACTGGTTCTTCGGTGTGAATGGTGGCGCCCAGGTATTTTTCGGGGACCACGATAAACAGATGGATTTCGGAGACCGCATTACGGGGAAATTCCAAATCTATGGCGGTAAATGGCTGAACGAAAGCTTTGGTATCCGCGCTGGTGTTAATGGATGGAAGATCAAGGGATTGACTCAAACACACATGTACAGCACCGGAGAGGTATATGATGCTTCCCAATGGTTAGAAACACAGAAGTTCAATTATTTCAATGTACATGCCGATTTGATGTTCCACTGGTTCAATGATGCCGATGGCCAGAACCTGAACAGATTCTACAACATTATTCCGTACGCCGGAATTGGTCTTGCCGTGGTTACCAACGATCCAGGATCTGTGAAATTCAGCCCGAACTTAGGTCTATTGCAGACTTTCCGTTTGACGGACAAGTTGGATCTTACAGTCGATGTAATGGGAAATATTATGGGTGATGGTTTCGATGGAGAGATCGGTAATCGGAATTACGAAGGTTCATTATCTACGATGATAGGTATCCAATATAATCTGCGTAAATAAGATTTTCTTTTTTTAGTTCCTAAAGGGAAGGGTCCCCAAACCGGGGATACCTTCCTTTTCTTTTTTTATGCTTTTCGGCCACCACCGCGCAACAACGCGACCAATAGCAGGATAAATACCGCTCCTCCAACTACCCAAACCCACGGCTTGGTGAATAAGCCAGCATCATCGCCCTTATCGATATCCACATTGATATCCAACCCTTTTTCCTGTGCAAAGGATTGGACCGAAAGAAATAAAAAGGTCAATAATGCCAATGGACCCATTTTAATAAGCATGTTACTTTTCATATTTGGTAATTTTAGTTTCAATTGAGATTAATAACAATAGCCAGCTATAAATGTTTGAACAGGCGATAATTTTTAGCCGCCCATAATCCACCTCCCATCACCTGAATCTTCGTAGCATAAAAGCGACATAACTTTTAAAATTCGCAACTTTCGAAGATAAAATGTTGAAATCAAGGAATTTTGTTTGAAATTTGTAACCGGAATCACACAGTTCCCAGCAACACACACACACACTAACGTTAAATATTATCCATTATGAATCCCTATCTGAGTTCATCAAATCAGGATTTGATGCTCTTGGCCAAACAGCTTAGAGAGAAATATCTCGCTGCCCAACCATTCCCCAGCATTCATATCCCCAACTTTTTTAATGAAGCGTATCTTACGGAAGTCTTGGCCGAATTTCCAGATCTCGCAAAGAACAACAGCATCCGGTATCACGATCCCTTACAGAAGAAGTTTGCCGGCAATGGTGAAGAGCTTTTCGGACCAAAGACCAAGGCTTTGATGCATTACCTAAACTCCGAGCCTTTCCTCCAATTTATCAACGCCATAACCGGAATTGAGGAGCAACTCCATGGTGATGCCTATTTCTCTGGTGCCGGACTGCATGAAATTAAGCCCGGAGGCTTATTGAAGGTACATGCAGATTTCAACAAGCATCCCGTGACGAATCTGGATAGACGGGTGAACTTCATCATTTATTTGAATAAGGATTGGAAAGAAGAATACGGCGGTCACTTTGAACTGTGGGACCGCGACATGAATAGCTGTGTCAATAAATTTACCCCCCATTTCAATTCCATCGCTATGTTCTCCACCACTTCGGTTTCCTATCATGGTCATCCGAATGAGCTTACCTGCCCTGCCGACCGCTCCAGAAAGTCCTTGGCACTTTACTACTATTCCAATGGCAGACCCGCAGAAGAGCATGTTGTTATTCCAGAGGGCCACAATTCCATCTTTGTGAAAAGGCAGGGGTCAAACGAAGACAGCAAGGATTGGGAGAATTTTGACAAGAATTCCCGCAAGAAGTCCCTCGCAAGAAGGGTTTACCATAAATTTTTCAAACGCTAACAAAATTAGATCGGGCATACCCGAACCACCCAGGCATAAAAAAGCCCAAGCTCGGTAATACTACCAGAACTTGGGCCTATGTTTGTTATCCTATTTTTCTAGAACTTGAAGTTCACGCCAATATTTGCGGCGCCAAAATTCACATCGCTGGAAACAGCACGGTATCCACCAAACACTTCAAAGCGATCACGCTGATAGCCGACTTTTGGCAAATAATAGAAACCTCCCGCATCTTCTCCACCACTTGTCGTGAAAGCATACCCTAAATCCGCACCTACAAAGAGATTAGGCGTTACGGAAAACTGGCCCGAAGCAGCTACAGGAACGTAGTTTAAATCCACGAAATCATTATCCTTAAATTCCGACTTCACGAAGAAATTCTGAAAACCCGAAGCCACACCCACATGTAGGCTTGGCGCAACAGGCCACATATAGGCCACATCAGCACCTAAGGTAAAGGAGGAAAGGTCTGCAACATCACCCGTAGGAATACCCACATTCACACCTGCTTTGAAGTGTGGTCCAGATTGTGCATACGCTCCTGCTCCCATCAGTAACAGTGCGCCTATCATTAACATTCTTTTCATGATAAATTGTTTTTTATTAATAGTCTGTTCCCATTTTCACAAATATCAAACCATAAACGCTATCGACAAAAAAGGTGTTTAAACGACTTTCCATAGATGTTTCTAAATCAATGGATTAATTTATTCCGGCGACTCACCCAATAAGGTCGACAACAATTCATCCAAGCAGATGGTAGAATAGGTGGATTCATGGTCAGAATATGCATAAGGCAATATCAGGTGATTGTTATGAATAATTTGCCCACACGAATACAGCACATTGGGCACATAGCCATTGCGTTCTTCCTCATTCGCAAACAACAAAGGCTCGGCAAGTTTACCCAACACTTTTGTTGGATCATTTAGGTCCAGCAACATCGCTCCGATGACATATTCCCGCATCGGCCCCACGGAATGGGTAATCACCAACCATCCTTTCTCCGTTTCCAATGGCGAACCACAGTTTCCGACCTGGATGAACTCGTAAGGGTATTCCGGCTCGGCAACCAGGTGGACCTCATCGTGCCAGTTGATCAGGCTATCCGAAAAGGCCACATAGCTGTTCTCTCCATCCACACGGCACAACATGGCGTACTTGCCATTCACCTTCCGAGGGAACAGCGCAGCACCCTTGTTCGCGATCTTTCCGTTGATCGGCTGTATCTTGAAATTGATGAAATCCTTCGTGGAGATTAATTTGGGCAGGATGGAATGCCCGTCATACGCGGTATAGGTCGCATAGTAGGTCTCCTTCCCATTGGAGCTGCGGAACTTAACGAAACGCGCATCCTCGATCCCATTCTTTTCGGTGTCACTGAATGGAAAGATCACCCGTTCGGAAATGGAGGT
Source organism: Sphingobacterium lactis (assembly GCF_011046555.1). NCBI lineage: Bacteria > Pseudomonadati > Bacteroidota > Sphingobacteriia > Sphingobacteriales > Sphingobacteriaceae > Sphingobacterium > Sphingobacterium lactis. The sequence goes on along the minus strand of NZ_CP049246.1, from coordinate 875,796 downwards.
ATCCAGGGAGTAGCTGATCTCATAATGTGAAGATGCCAGCCAACGGATCTGCTTCATGATGATCTCTCCCTCATGCGTAATCTCGTTCTCTTCTTCGATTTCTGCCACAAAACGGATCAGCTCATCGTAAATAAAGGAATCCGTGAACTTCTTCTCGATAACCTCCAATAGATCCTCATCTAGGTTGTGCAATTGTTGCAGTTTCTGCAGAAATTCCTCTTTTTTATAACGGGTATTGGTAACATTCTTTGGCTTATCCAACAAAATCCCCACCTCATCGAGCTGAATGTTCAGGTGTTTATCGATAATCCCTGACCGAAAGACCAACGAGGACAAATGCCCCTCGCCCACAGCGCGAAAACTTAAGATAACGCGACGCTCTTCGTCATGGGTCTGTGATTGATCGGGCGAGAAAACGATCGATGGGTTGAAATAGGCTGCGGCCTCAATAGAATACTCCATTGTGAAATAGGAACCTATCAATAGTTTTTCCACATCGCTCAGCTTCTGTTTATCGATCTTCATTTCCTTGAGCTCCGGTTCCTTCATTTTAAAGTTACGCTCTAGCACCTGGATGATGCTGCGATGCCGGCGGGCATAATTCCTTAAGATCTGGGTGATCAAACTTTTCTGCCGCTCCTCGGATAGGCTCAGAACCCGTTCGATAATCTTCTTGGACCTCTCGGGCGACAGATTGAACCGTCGCGCCAACACCCTGTCCAACTTGGGCTTGAAAAATATATTCTTACGCGTGACCGTGATTCCCATAGTATTCCTTTTATGTTTTAATTACAACTTTTTTAATAACCCGAGAAATCCCGACTTGTTTACAAATTGTCATCTTTAATTTGTTACAATACCAAAACGAACAATTTATGGCTATCAACTGTTCCTATTGCACAACACTATCTATCTAAGATCAGTTTAACAAAAAGCAAAAGGATATATGAAAGTTTTAATCATTGGAACCTACATGCCTAGAAAGTGTGGTATTGCCACCTTTACGCATGATCTGTACCAGTCTCTCGCAGACCACTCAAATGATGTTGACATCATTGCAATTTCTGATGGTTCGGAAAATTCATTCCCTCCCGAAGTGAAGCATACAATCGTGCGCGACAATAAGGCGACTTATACGACCGCAGCAGATTGGGCAAATAAACAAAATTACGACTGCTGCATCCTGCAGCATGAGTTCGGTATCTTCGGAGGCGATGCGGGGAATTTTATTCTGGATTTCATGCAGCACGTACAGATGCCCACGATTACAAACCTCCATACGATCCTGCAAAAACCAAATCTCGAAGAGTTCAAGGTGATTCAAACCTTGGCGACCCTGAGCGATAGAATCACCGTGATGACCAAACGTGGCGTGGACATGATGAAGGAAGTATATGGTCTTACGGCGGATGACATGGAGCTGATTCCCCATGGGGTTCCTGATTTCAAGATCAGCAGCAAGGAAGCGAAAGCCCGCTTAGGACTCGAGGATAAAAAGGTGATGCTGTCCTTCGGATTACTCGGCAGGAACAAAGGCTACGAAGTGGCCATTGATGCCCTGTCCAAAATTGAAGATGACGATTTTATCTATATCATCCTTGGTGCCACCCACCCCAATGTTTTGAAGGTGGAAGGTGAAAGCTACAAGAATAGCCTAATCAGCCAGGCCGGAAAGCTTAACCTCTCGGGGAAGCTATTCTTCGTCGACCACTTCGTGAGTGATGAAATGCTTCAGGTCTACCTGAAAGCCTGTGATATGTATGTGACGCCGTATCCGAATGAAAACCAGATGAGCAGTGGAACGCTTTCCTTTGCGCTGGGTGCCGGTGCTGCCGTACTGTCAACCCCGTATTGGTATGCTAAGGACCTTCTTGCAGACAACAGGGGTTGTCTATTCGACTTCAACGATTCGGATGGATTGGCTAAAATCATCGACAATCTACTGAAGGATCCAAAATTGATGCAATCCTACCGGGATAATGCCGCCAACTTCGGCAAGAGCATGTCGTGGTACAATGTCGGAAAGTCCCATCTGAAACTGATCTCGTCTTTGGTGAGTACAAAGCCCAAAGTGAAACAGTTGAAATGGGAAAGTGCCTTGAAATTCTTACCGGCAGGGAAGACAAGAAACCTCATTTCATCATAGATCGTGGAGGCCATCGTTTGAAAGGAAGCAAAAATATGAGGGACTTAAGGGAATTTTTTAAGGATGTTCCCCAAGTCGATTGGGGATACCTGGAGCGGTTCAGCACCCAAACAGGAATTTTTCAGCACGGAAAATTCAATATCCCCAATTACCACCACGGCTACTGCCTGGATGATAATTGCCGTGCTTTGCTGTTACTTTTGATGGCGGATACGGAAGGAGAACCCATTGACAGCAGACTCCTATCAACCTACCTGGCTTTTATCCTGTATGCGCAGGAAGAGAAGGGTTGGTTCCGCAACTTCATGTCCTACGACCTGCAATTCCTGGAATCCATCGGATCGGAAGATAGCATGGGCCGCACCATGTGGACCCTGGGTTACCTTCTTTCGAAGAAACGATTTTCCCAATTCCATGACGTTACACGCGAGATTTTCGATCGTGCCATCCATCATGTGCAGAGCAGCCGCTCCATTCGTGCAGTAGCCTATAATACCCTGGGCATCCTGCATTTCCTGGAAGCCAATCCCAAAGAGAAGTTCCACCAGAAGTTGCTCAAGACCCTGGTGCAGTTTATCATGAAGGAATACAAAAGCTGCAGACGCGAAAATTGGCACTGGTACGAAGAGATCATTTCCTACGATAATGCCATCATCCCATTGGCATTGTTACGGGCGGCAAAAATGTTGAAAAACAAAGAAATAGCCGACATCGCCCTGGAAAGCGTGATTTTCTTGGATAAAATATTATTTCGCCATGGACACTTATCCACAATTGGCAACAACGGCTGGTACCGCATCGGCCACCCCATTAGCGAATTTGGCCAGCAACCCATTGAGGTCGCCAGCATCATTATGCTCTACGAAGAACTTAAGCAATACCAAACGGCAATTGATTGTTCCGAAAGGATCCGCACGGCGTTTCTCTGGTTTTTAGGCAAGAATGATAAAAAATTAGGCCTATTCAATTTTGAACAAATGGCCTGCTACGATGGCCTCGATGAACACGGCATCAATAAAAATCAAGGTGCCGAAAGTAATATTTCTTTCTGGATGGCGTACTTAAGTGCCAAAAAAGAATGGAAATCGCCGGGGGTGGAGCGGTATAGTTAGGGGGTATAGTGGATGTGTTTTTAGCGTGCGATGAGGTCTCCAAGGTTACCGCAATGAATACCCAAAATCAACAATATCTTCAGAAGATATAGTCTTTACATATTCAACGTCACTTACGCTAAACCTACTGCCCTGTCTACAAGAAGTAAAATCCCTAAAATAGTTGCTTGGAAAAGGACATCATAACATTATTAAAATTTAATTCAAAAGCCATGTTAGTTTGTTTTGAATAAAAATTTATCCTAATAAAATAATTATGTATTTTTGTTCATGAATTAGAGATTCTATGAAATAGACTATTAACAAACTACAACCATTTTATTAAAACTATGAAACAAACTTTTTTTGCATTAGCACTTTTTACAGTGATCATCTTTATTACTAGTTGTGCAACACAAACTACTCTTTCCAACAAGGTCAGTTTGGGGATGACCAAAGAACAGGTGATAAAAACTGCGGGAAAACCTTTTAAACGTTCCGCAAAATATGATAAAGAAGAAAATCTACAAGAGATTCTTTATTACAAAGAAAAAACTTGGGATGATGGGGGATGGTCTTGGAGCACGACAACTACGAACCACTTGTTTGTGTTTAAAAATAACAAACTCGTTGCCATCGAGCAAGGAGATGAAGAGCACAACAAACAAAGTTATAACACCCATTTCGTTTGGTAGAAATAAGTGAATCAGATTAAATAGTAATCCGTAATGGTTTTTAACCATAAAAATCAAACCCTCTAACTTGATGAAAGTTAGAGGGTTCTTATTAGAGAATACAATTCAATAGGTATCATTTGCCAACCTCATAGATCTTGCATTTCAAAAATATTAATTATACTTATTTACCACAGCTTTTGCGTAAAACATTCATCCTAATTCAAGTTTCTTTTCTTTATTTCTTGCTCAATATTCTTTATATCACTTGAATTTTTAACCAATAAAAAGACAAAAAACAATGGAAAGAAGGTGAAAAAGCCAATCCCCTTATTTATTGTGCTATAAACAGCTATTCCTACCAAAAACCCGATCAAAACCGCAGAAATAATTTGGCTTGATTTTGCTTTCTTTTTTCTCCCTAACAATTCCTCATCTGTTAGAAGATTTAAATTACTTTCACTCATTTAATGCGCAATATTTGATGAAATCTCTGTTAAAATTATTATGAATGCAATATAGGAAATAGCATTCATGTAATTATGTTAGGTTGAAGTTTTTGAAACAATACAAGTAGGAATTGTGAAAGGTAAAACAAGAATGGATTGGCTGATTTTTATGAGGTATAATAATCCTTGGATGGACTAATTTTTTATGTTGTGTAGGTTTCTCCCAAGTTCCTCTCACAGCAATTTCGTTCTAGGTAATTTCGCACGGTATTTTTATTAACTAATTGATCTTTTGGAGAGCTGATTGCCATAAAGCCATTTTTTTATTGGACTACGGTTTACCGTATTTATTATTGATTATCTCGTTTTACTTTTGAAAGCGTTAACTATTATTTGTCCCACGCTTCTTATTTGATAACCATTCTACTTAACACCAATTGATTATTTGAATTATTCCTATGAAACATCTTTTATCCATTATTTTATTTATGTACATTATCTTTAGGATATTCACAGTCCAAATTTTTTACATACAAAATTTCTAATTTAACAACTAAAAATGTTGAAGGTGATTTTTCTCGTCTTACTCAAAACCAGTTTTTAAATAAAACTATTAAAATTGAGAAATTTGGGGATCATGTGACTTTATTTTTACCAGGTCAAACTTTCCATTTAAAAAGGGATTATCGCTATAAGGATCACTATTCATTTTATATAAATAGAAATGATAAATTTAGTGATATTGTTATTTATGTGATAGGTCTCGACAATGGAAATGGCAGGATAAATGTCTATTTTCAAGAAATTTATCACTTGTCAGAATTGGGTTTTGGAGAAAACGCTTATCAAATAAAATTATTTGCTCATCAAATTAAATAGCCCTTTTGTTTTGAATAATAAAAATTTTCACTCTTTAATACATGCTTTTTGTACATCTGAACAAAGTATTCTGCCTGCCAAGGATATGGATTTATCAAAATATAATCTTTACAAAATTGAACGCGATGCACTTCATTACAATCTAACCCTTGATGAAACGATCTTAAAAGCAAAATCTGTTTACTCGTTGCAGTACCCTAATGCCAGTGATTCGGAATTTATTGATTGGTTCATTGCAAATTTCAAGCATACTTGGTTAACGGAGTTTTGTTCGTACGAAGTTAGGGATCGAAATGATCGTGTTCATGAGGCTTACTTGAATATTCTGGAAACCATTTATCGTACACAGTCTTGGATGAAAGAAGAAAAGTTATGTACTAAAGTTGACGTTATGTGGGAAGAAAGGGGAGGTAACTACAATCTATTACATCAGACAATCACATTATTCTGTGATATTGTTTTAGCTTGTAATCAAAGGTGTGAATACTATATAAGTTATAATCTTGATTATAGATGTGAGGAAATGATTGGTAAATTTTTCACAAATACTTTATTAAGGAGGATCTATGAGTTTACAATGAATGATTTAGAACCTTATTTGAACCTTAATTCCCTTATAGTTGATGAGTCAGATAATTTTATAGAAGCATTGAAGGAATCACGTGATGATGATTTTGTAATGGCATCCATAGTGCCGAACTCTAAAATTAATAGTGGCTGTTTTCTATAATTCAGCCACTATTCAAAATTATCTATTATGGATGTTCTGTCGAATAAATTAGAATGTTAAATGTAATCCAATATTTTCTACCCAAACATTAACATTTTCAATGACTAGATCACTTGGTCTACCCTTATCCATATAGTACCATTTATTTTCAAGTCTCATGTAAAGTCCCACTGCTAGAAATGTGAAATTTACCTTTGTTACCAACACTACATGAATATCATTATTTGCTTCTGGAAGTCTTTCATTTGTTTTACCCAATTCATATTTTTTAAAGATTTTTTGGTTTTTTATTTTTTGAATATAGATAAACAATTCGATATTTTAAGTTTGGAAACGGAAATTTTAAAAGTGTTTTAGGAGCATGTTTTGAAGTCCAATCTTTTAAATAAAAATGATGCTAATCAAGTTAAAAAGCTTGTCTGAGAAAGGGTGCAAAAACAGATAAGTCTACCCTCTTTAATTCATTAGACACCTTTATGATTGGTTAATCTTAACCAGTATTATTTAAGTTTCTAAAATTAATTACTTCTAATTTTATATCGTTAAATATTCTAGGGTTGAATTCTTTTGAAAGTGAATATATAAATGTTTCATCACTATTTGCATTAATTAATTTCTTTGATATCAATCTTTGCTTTATAATAGACAATAAATATTTGCCTGGAATATTATTTAGGCATGCTTCAAGGGTATTAAAGTGATTTTGAATCAATTTCTTATGCTTATTTATAGATATTCTGCCATCTCTAGATTTTAAGGATGTTTCTATTTGCTTTATATAATTTTTTATATGGTTACCCTTGTAATAAGGTGAAGTTGTGTTTTCATCAAAATCTCTGTGAACGATTATTTTTAAATACTCATCGTTCAATTTAAATTTTCGAACTACCACAAAGTAAATTGACATTTCTTTTAAAAATTCAGTCGTTTCAAATAATAATTTTTTATAATCGAAAATTGCTTCAATCTCTTTGTCTTTGAATTTAGGCTGTTTAATTCTTATAATCTCAAATATTGATTCTTTTTGAATTAGATAATTTTCTATACTATATTTTTTAAGATAAAAAATGTTAGGGTAATTACATTTAGTTTCAAGAATTCCATCAAAATCCTGGTCGACAAAATAAATTTTATCTTTATTAGCTACTGTCTTTTTTGCAGCTTCTATTACGTTTTCCTTTCCTCCTAACGGAAATATTTTTTCAAATTTAACTTGAGAGAATACATTTTTAAAAATGTTGAAATACATATGTTCACTTTCAATGTCCTCTACAAAAAAATCAACCTCATTAAATTGCTTATACATGAGGTCTTGCCCCATAAGAAAGGTCTGGGACAACTCTGGGAAACCAAATTTATTCATTATAAGGAAGTAACACTATTGTTTTATCACGTTTTCTATTTGCCAGTATTGGGGAATGCGTTGCCAAAATAACCTGTACGCCAGTTGGTTTTATTTGATCTAAATATGATAAAAAATCCTCCTGCCATTTAATGTGTAATGAAAGTTCTGGTTCATCAATAATGAAAACTTTTCCGTCACCACTATTAAATGCTATATACGAAAACAGAATTAATATCTGTTGTTCTCCTGAAGACAAATTTCTTATATCTCTAAAATCACCAATAAAATTTTGGTTTTTATCTAAACTTTTATACGCTATGATTGACGTTTCCTCTTTAAAGATTAATTTTTTTGAGGAATCTTTAAAGAAGAAATTTATTGTTGTTAAAAAGTCATCTATTTTCTTTTTAGCGGATTTAGATTGTTTTTCAAATTTTTCAAATGCAGTCAATAATTTTTTTATTTTTGTATATTGATTTGCATTTAATCCGTATAATAATTCAACTCTAGGGTCAGTTGGTGTGTTTATATATTTTAATGTAATTTCTCTTAGATTATTAAAATAATCTTTTACAATTCGTAAATCTTCACTCTTTAATTCAATATTAGCATATTCTGCAAAATATTCATTCACTCTTTTTTGAGCTTTATCTATTTGACCTATATCTAATTTTTGTTTAATTCCAGTTCCGAAAGAATCCAAATTAATATTGTCTGAAAATGTTGATAACATCAAATGATTTTTTAAATCATTTGTTAAATTTAATATCGAGTTTTTTGAAATTCTATATTCTTCATTAATAAGATTCTTAGCCCTATCAATAGGTGTTAAAGTTTTATTTATTCTTTTTGAATTTATATTAGGACGTATATTTTCATCAAAATAAATCGTATCTGCTTCCTCTGCATATAAATGTCTATCTAGGCCAATTATCGTTGGTCTCGGAAAGTTCTTAATAAGTTCCCAAGTTTTTACTTCATTATCATCAGGCCTTAACCCAGTATAACTATCAAATGCTTTATCAAAAAGATCTTGATTATTTGTTATCGATTCAAAACTATATTTTCTTCTTACAACTAATGGAGGAAATTTTTCTCCTTTAGAATTAATTACACTATATGTAAATGTTGATTTTAAATGTTTACAGGTGATTGTATATTCAATATCTTTAAAAGTTAACTTTAATGTTACCGATTTAAACTTCGTTACACATAAGTGAGAAATCGATGGCTGAATTAACCAATTTATTAAATTTAAAATGCTAGTTTTCCCTGCTCCATTTATTCCGACAAGAAGAGTTGTATCATTAAAAAAATCTAATTTTTTATCAATATAACCATGAAGACCTTTAATATTTATAGAACTTATGAACATAATTAATTTATTTTGGAAACAAGGGATTCCGTTTTGGAATTACCGCCATTAATATACGGCAAACCAAGCTATAAATAAAACGGTTTCCCGTATTTTAATTATAGAGCTTCATTGTTATTAATATTTATTACCTAGGCAATCACTTCTACATTTACATTCCTAAATTATTTTATTTTGATAAACACTCCAGCTTTTAAAGCATTGCTTGCCTACTAATCAATTAAGCTTCGATATTGTCATTATTTTCGTTATTCCCACCAATTATTCCATTATCAAAATTATCTTCTACAGTTTCCGTATAACTCATTTAATCGTCATTGCTGACTTTTTAAACTAATCCAAGTTCAACTCGCAATCGGCCAGCTATTATGAGCTTGTCCAGCAAGGGGGGGCATGGAAATTTTCAAGGAGTATAAATCTAAATGATGACATCCAAATATTTATGTTCATATTAATAAGTAAGAAGAAATCAAGTATTTTTTCGGATTTTCCTAATAGTAGGAAAGAAATAATTAATAAAATTATATACGACTGGAGTTAACAGAATTTGAAAAAATAGCTCAACCCCACTAACTCTTCTCTTACCGAAGAAGAAGTAAGCCCGTATTATATCACCAGATAATAACCTCCTTAATACCCTGTCTTTCCATTACCCCCAAATAATTTCATCGAGTGAAACACAAAAGATATATAGGTCAAACTGGAGTTGGTCGATATTCTTTTGTTTCAAATTAAGCATGCTATAAATTGAAGGTGTATAACTAATTAATCTATAAATCATACAGATCAGAAGTTATCCAAAACAGCATCTTTTAGTAAAACTTAAAAACCACATTTTATGAAATCAAACATATTGATATGTTTCTTCTGCCTATTATTGATGATGCAGAAAACTGAAGCTAAAGTCTTTGACAGTGTTTCGGATTCCATTTTAAACAACATACAAGGCAAGATCTACAATGCCTTTGTCTCTGATATTTCAAAGCAAACTTCTACGCTAGACAAGCTCAAGGACCAATTAACGGAAATTGACAAAGGCAATCAAAACCGGACCGTAATGTATTGGAGGTCCTATCTACAATTCTATAGCACTATTTTGCATTCGCAAACCGGAAAAAAAGATCAAGCTAAGGCGGAAGTTGAGTTAGGCATGGACATTCTAAATAATCTATCCAATAAATCGAGTGAGGAATTCACCCTTTTGGCTAGGCTCGAAAGTATTGCCCTGCAATTTGCAGGAATGCATATGATGTCGCTATCCAAAAGTATGAACGACAATATTCAGCGGGCATTGCAACTTGATAAAAATAATTTAAGGGCAAATTTTGTGTTTGGCGCTATCGATTATTACACACCTCCCGCTTTTGGAGGAGGAAAAAAAGCAGAGCAATATTTACTATATGCAATAGAACTTCCGAACCAAAAAGACCAAAGAAAATATGAACCTACTTGGGGGAAAGATGAGGCTTATGAGATGCTCATTAACCTCTATTTGAAGAACGGGGAAAAGGATAAGGCGAAAAAATATTTTGAAGAAGCTTCCAAAAATTATTCAAGGAACTATCAACTAATGGCTTTAAAGGAGAAAGTAATGGAGTAAATTCTACGCTTAAATCCATGAAACATTTACTCACCTGCGTTTTCATATTGCTATTTCTCCATGCTTATACACAGACGACTATAAGGGGAACCATAATTGAAAAAGATGGCAGCCCCGTTTATTTAGCAACTGTACAACTAAAAAACAATTCGGAAATATCAACAGCAAGCGATCAGCAGGGAAAGTTCAGTATTCAGGTCGATGACATTCAAGATACGTTAGTTTTTTCAAATATTGGGTTTGATACGCAAATCTTACCTATAGCCGAAATGGATATTCATTCGGACACTAAAATTACTTTGAAAAAGTCTTCGATGACATTGGAAGAAGTTGTCATTAGGGCAGAGGATCCGATTTCAAGTCGTTTTTCCGTCTCCAAGATAGAAAAGTTTGATATTTATCTGAATCCCCTTTCCCAAGGTGATCCCCTTAAGGCGATTACAATTTTACCAAGTTCAACCACGACGGATGAATCTGCTTTACCATCGTTGAGAGGAAGTTCAAGCAATAGAACATCAGTCCGTTTAAATGGTGTTCCGTTGGTGAATCCAGTCAGAGCACAGAATGTAAATAGCCAAGGGTTCTTCAGTCTGTTCAATCCAGAAATTATTGACAGACAATATGTGTATGCAAGCAATCCTCCTTTAATCTATGGAAATGCGAGTTCAGGAGTAGTGGATATCCATACAAATAAGCCCCCTGTAATGGATCAGATTCAGGTGTCGACTAGTTTAGCGAATATTGGAATGCTCGTGACAAAAAACATCGATAAGGGCAATGGGTTGATACAGGCCTATTCAAATTTTCAATTTTCTGGTCTTTTTACAGGTATTCAACCAAGTTCATTTAAAAATATCAAGGACTTTTCGAATCGGGATGTAGGGGTAAGTTACACTCATAAACTAGGACGGAAAGTTGAGCTGAAATCTTACAATTATTTTATCAATGAAAACTTTAATGGTTTATTCAATGAAAACAATTATTACGGTCCTTTGCGTTCAAAAAATAACCGATTTTTTTCAGTGAACAGTCTTGTTTATTATACTACCGGAGGGGTTTTTATGTTGAATATTGGTTACGATATCTCAAATTCGCAGTTCACGTTTGGAAATCTATCGTCTGATAATAATGGGACAAATTTATTTTCTTCAATGAACTATAAAAAATTTATAGGGCAAAGGCTGGAACTGCAAGCCGGCGCAGACTATAGTGTAAATAAAGGCTCATTCAATGATCGTGTTCCAGTTTATTATTATGCGATATCTCCGTCTTCACCTAGTAAGTTTTCCAATACTGATGTAATGAATAAAAACCTTGAAACATATTTATTCATGAATTGGAAGTTAGACAATACCTTATCGGTATATGCTGGAGGAAGGAAAAATTTCCCCACGAATAATCAAGAAAACTATATTAGCTATCAAATGGGCATCAATTATAAACCTTCAAGATATCATAGTTTTATCTTGGGAGGAGGAAAATATCATAATTATGCTATTCCAACGACCTACTCCCTTTCATTCGATTTAATGAAAAGTAATCAGGTATCGATAGATTATCAGTTTAAAAACGCAGATTTATTAATCAAGGGCGCATTATACTATAAAAACGAAATTGGCGATCGTCATGTCCTGCAATTAAACGATATAACATTAAATAAGCTCAAAACTTTTGGTGCAGAACTATACTTTGAAAAAGTATTTTTTGAGTATTTCAAATATTCATTATCGAATTCATTTATTGATCAAAAATTTTATATCCAAGACCGATCTTATAACGGTCCAAGCCATTTAAAATACTTTGTTAAGACATTTGTACAATACAATAACCCATCCCTCTTCTCAGCTTCTCTAACCTATTTAGGGCGTCCAGGAACTTTTGTGAATTCGATAGATAGAGCGGTGTACAATGAAGATCTGGATATATATTTTCCAATTCTTAACAGCACTTATTTTAATAAACAATTGCCCACATATAATAGATTCGATGTTTCTTTTTCTAAGTTCTTCAGATTAAAAACCATTTCGTTAGCTGCATTTATTTCCATGAACAATGTTCTTAATACGAAGAATGCTATGCGCCCTAATTACAGTCGGGATTATAGCAGCTTTAGCTACGAACATTATCAATATAGAACGCTATATTTTGGTGCTGTTTGGTATTTAAGGAGTTAGAAAAACATGAATCTTCGACTGTAAAACATTAGTTTTCTTAGGTTCAACTCATACCCACTGGTAATAACGATTATCCATGGAGACTCCAAAAAGGAGAAAAACAGAAATTATTCATTCAATCCTAATCTTTTGTAGAGCTCGGATTTATACTGTCCTCCTATGGGAATATCTTTTATGCTTCCTCTCATTTTTATTACATTCCCCTCCACTCTTTTCGCAAAATCCAAATTTACAATAAAGGACTTATGGACCCTAACGAACTGCCTTGCCGATACCAACGCACTCTCCATGTCAATTAATTTCTTCCATAGATTATACCTTTTTTCTTTGGTCTCAAGCCATACATAATCCTTATCTGCTTTTATATAATACAATTCATCATAGGGGGTAATAATAATAATCGACCGATCTTTGATGATCAAATGATTTGTAGTTTGATTAATTCCTTTTTCGGAGTCGATAAAAATCAACGCTTTTTCAATTGCTTTTAATAGTCGATCAGAACCAAAGGGCTTAATGACATAATCGACAACGTTCAATTCGAAGCTTTCAACAGCGTAGTATGGATTGCCCGTAACAAAAACAAAGAAAGGTGGACTCCTAAAACTTTTTAATAATGTAATCCCATCCATATCGGGCATCAGAATTTCACAAAAGACCAGGTTGACTTCACCTTTCTTTATTACCTTCATCGCATCTATTGCATTGTCGTAAACACCAAGGATTTCTACACCTGGAATCTTATTCAATGTTGACACGAGCATCTCCTGCGTCAATTCATCATCATCTATTACAATACATTTAATCATCCAAATTATTATTTATAGTTGAATTGATAGAAAAGCACCATAGTCTGGGTGCCATAAAAAATGCATCATCTCGCCAACAATATGCGAATACCTATCCCCAGAAAAACAACCCTCTTTTCATAAGCAATGGTTTGTATAATCAATTATAATCTTGAAAATCAAACACATCTAAAGCAGACTAAATATAACAAAGAAAATTATTTAATTATCAATATTTATAAGCGTCTTTTAACATTAAATATTTATATATTATGCAATCCGATAACACTGGGCCAATTATGAAATTTGATGATAAACAATAAAAAGGTGTGGCAGGAAGGAACAAGAAACAATAGGGGAAATTATGCTTGCGTATTTATCTTCGAGGACTTTCGCTCAATGCGCAGAACGGTGTCTTAATAATATTTCAAAATTTGAAACTTTATAAAAGATTAAAAAAGGGCACTAAAGTATACCAAAGGATATACATAAGCGCAATGCCCATAATGCCATCAATACGAGCAGGTTTTTCTGCTTTATTGATGTATTGGTAAAGTAAATATAACAACCAGGCACCGTGCAAAAAGGCTATATAAATAATATCCGAATAAATCCTATCCAACAGCACATCCTTCTTCAAAAGCAGGACAGAACTCATGGACAACAAGACGGAAAGCCCCGCCAAATAGGTCGCCCTCACCTTTCCAAGCCTAACCACCAAGGTTCCTTTTCCAGCAGCTCGGTCGGCATCATGATCAGGTATTCCAGCCATTATAATCGCCGGAACAATGGAAAAGAACAAGGGAATACCAACCACCCAAGAATAAATATTATTCAATGCTCCACCCTGATAAACAAAACCACAGATAATAACGGCAAAACTATGCGTAAATCCCACCACTATCTCGCCCCAGCCATTGTAGGAAAAACGTAACGGCGCGGCTGTATAAGAAACCGCAATCAAAAATAAGAGGACAGTAACCAACAAAACATGCATAACGGAGGCAATAGCGAACATGCCCATGAACACACAGAGAACCGCCAATACTACCAACAGATATTTCAAGGAATTGGTATAAGCTTTTTCACTCAACACACCATCGACCAATACCCTTGATCCCCCAGAAAATGTACTGAAATGCTTATTCAACCGATCGCTTTCTCGATCTAAATAATCGTTACTGAAAACCGTGATCACCTCGATCAAAAATAAAACAAGATATCCCAATATGAAAATCCAAGGGTTAAAAGTCCCTGCTAGTTCTGCAAATAAAAAGGCACCAATAGCATAGGCAAAGAAGGTCATGGGATAGAATTGCAATCGAATCGCCTTGATCCAGGGCATGATCTGCTCCATCAACTTTTCCCAAGGAGTAAGTACGCCATTTTCAAGCGATTTTCCTTGATGATAGACCTTAGTAAGCCACTCCTCCTTCCTTTCATCAGAAGAATGCTTTACCGGACTGATCAGCATGCTCCTTACAGGACTCACACCACAGAATTTTAAGGTAGCATTTTCTAACGATCTTCTCGAAGGTGCTCCATTAATCAAACGGTCTATCAATACAGGCGTATCCATGGTAATGATCAACTGGGCAGTTTTTGGGCGGAGCAATTTTTTAAAGGCATCCGGCTGAATCTCGTAAAAGGCAAATCCAGGAACAAATACTCGATCGATAAAACCCTTTAATAAAGCAGGCATATTTCCCCACCAGGTCGGATAGACAAAAACAAGATGATCCGCCCATTTGATCAATCGCTTGGCCTCCTTGATATCCTCCTCTTCAAATTGGTCCTGCGGGAAAGGAATCTGAACATGCAAATCGAAGTGAAGGTCAGCCACATGTAGGAATTCCACATGCGCCCTAGCTGCCTTTGCCCCTGCCACATAGGATTCGGCCAAGGCCGCATTATAGCTGTCTTTACGGGGATGCCCCAAAATAACCAAAACCTTGATGCTTGCTTCCTTCATACCTGCTCTTTTAGAAAGAACAAGCAAGCCCAACAACTGTTTAATCGAAATACAATTCTTCCGCCAATCGTTTGATTTTAGGTATATATTCGAGATATAAGTTGGGGAGCTATTAAAACTCTATCGCCTGTTTTCATACCAGTCTCATTTTATTAAAGATAAAAACTTTAAAGACTAAATTTCTTGGGCATGTTTGCTAATTTGTTAGTAACAACAATGCTCTGAAGCATCACGAGAGGCATTTATTTGACGATTTTAGGAATTACTTTTAAAGGTTTAAGTGAACGAAAGACAAGATTTAGGCATGGCGCCATAGGTCTAAATACTAAATACTCACTACTAAATACTAAAAAAGCAACTCTTATGGAGTTGCTTTTTTCTGTGACCCCGCTGAGGCTCGAACTCAGGACCCACAGATTAAGAGTCTGTTGCTCTACCAACTGAGCTACGAAGTCGTATGATGAGTCAAAGGTACAAGACCTGCCAAAAAAATCAAATAAATTCTAATAATTTTTGCGGATTTCTGACATTTCAACCAGACGAATTCCCGTCTATGTTGATTCCTATTTCCAAACACCTCAATTCAGGCCATCACCATACCCCTTTCAACAACAAAGCCCTAACAAGTTTCCTCGTTAAGGCTTATTTATAAAAATTCCAATTTTTATTCTACGACTTCGATTTCCTTTGTGGCGGTATGTACTCTACCGAACATATCCGTTGCTTCGATCTGGATGCTGTGTTTGCCGGCTTTCAGTTTTGGCAACTTCAAGCGCCACAGGTGTTCGGATTTTGTTGCGTCGCTTGGTCTTCTGCCGGCCACCAACTGATCGGCACCGTCGTATACCAATAGATCGCGGACATACGCAGGATCTTCAGCAACTACGCGCATCATTTCCTTCCAATCCTTATTGTCAATTTTATAACGCACCTTGTCATTTGCCGAACCCAGGAAGAAGTTAGCATAGACGTGGTATCTTCCTGCATATTTCGCCTTGATTACCGAAGGACCGAAAACACCGATGCTGTAATTGTCTTCCTTACCTGCTACCTTATAATCGAATTTATAAGTGTTCCCATCGATATCCAGGATGGCATAACCCTTTGGTGTTCCGTCGCGCATGGTTGAGGCCGGAACATTCTGGGCATTCATCTGTCCGGAATACCAGTCCCCGGATGTTGTTCCCACGTTGTATTCATGGAACGGCTTGCTGCCTTTCCAGCCATGCTTATCCGTATAAAGGTTCTGCTGTTGGTAGTGTGTATGTGCCGATAGCGCCAAAGTATTTGGGTATTCCGCTAGCAGATCGAAAATGCGCTGTCTGTCGGCATCACGGAAGGACTTATTATTATCCGGATTCAACGGGATATGGAAAGCAAGCACGACCAACTTATCCTTAGGCACGAATTTCAGGTTGTTCTCCAAGAAGTCCAATTGCTCCTTGCGCAACCCACCTTGGTAGCCTTCTCCAGTTTCTGGATGCGGATACATGATGTTGTCCAGGATGATAAAGTGCGCATTTCCCACATTGAACGCATAGTTCGCTGGGCCAAAAGAACGCTCGAAGCCTTCATCCGCAAGCGAATCCTGCTGCACATCGTAGTTCATGTCGTGGTTCCCCATCACATTGAACCATGGCAAGCCCATTTGTCCAACGGTCTGCTTGTATCCTGGATGTAGGGAAAGGTCATCACCGACCAAGTCTCCCAAACTGATTCCGAACAAAGGACCTTTCTTATTCTTGGCCTCATCGACGATTCCCCTTTTGAAGAATTCCAGTTCTTCAGGCGTATAAGCTTGTGGATCACCAAATACGAAAGCGGAAAATTTGGTCTGCTCTTCGGCAGGTTTCAATCCAAAGTCAATGGCTTTAGGTAGCGGTCCTGTTGGCTCCACGCCGGCGTATTTCAACTTTGGCGAACCATTCGGTTTATGGATATAGTAAAATTTGGGGTGATTGTCCTGATCTACGGGCAATGCATACCCCGAAGGTTTTACCACAAAAATAATGTTGTCATTCTTTACGGGCAGTTCATAGCGACCGCTTTTATCGGTCTGCACCACGTCGTAACCGTTACTAACGGATACGCCCTGAATCCCCATTTCTTTACGGTCTTGGCGACCATTGCCATTGGCATCGACATAAACGGTACCCTTGGCGAGCTCTTGCCCCATGGCTGTGCCGGTCAAAAGACAGGCAAGAAGGGACCAGTATAAATTTTTCATGTGTTTAGAAGTTAATTACGGCAAACTTAGGTCTTACGGTTTAATAGGATGTTAAGTCAATGTTAAGTTAAGATTTTCAAGCTAATATTTCGCATGTTACCTGAAATCGAGTTTTCCATAATCCTGATTTCCTAACGTTTAGATAATCGAATTACGTGTCAGAACATTGATTTGCCCGCAGGATGTCATTTTACACGGCCAATATCCTAGGTATGAATATTGTAACTATTTTTGCATCTAGCGCAAAATTAAACGCCAATGGATTACGGTTCACTACTTGTCAAGATACAGACACACCTTTCCGCACAAAGCGGAAACAACGGCCAATCGTACTGTTTTCACAACGCCCTGCATACGCGGGATGTTGTCAAAGCCACGGAGGAAATGTCCCGGCACTATAAACTGAGTGACGAGGATCATTTCATCGTGCTCACGGCGGCTTATTTCCACGACCTGGGTTATCTTTCCGGCGGGGCCACGGATCACGAACAGCGCAGTGCTGACGCTGCAACCCAATTCCTGCGGGATAACGGCGTCTCGGTGGAAGTCATTGAAAAAGTGGAAGGTTGCATCCTTTCCACGCGCATGCCCCAATCACCGCGGAACCTATTGGAGAAGATCCTCTGCGATGCGGATCTGTTCCATTTGGGCAAGGCGACCTTTGAGGAACGCAACAAGCTAATGCTCCAGGAAGCAGAGAAGGTACAGGGGGTGAAGATCGACAAAAGCACCTGGCGGATGTTGACCATCAGCCTGCTGGAAAAGCACAAATACCATACGGATTATGCGCAGGAGCACCTCGAGGAGGGCAAACAGGTCAATCTCGATGCCTTGAAGAAGAAACAGAAGAAGAGCCAGGCAAAGGTAGAGGCAACATCGGAAAAATCGCGGAAGCCCGAGCGTGGTATCGAGACCATGTTCCGGATCACCTCAGCCAACAGCCAGCGGCTCAGCGATATGGCCGACAACAAGTCCAACATCCTGTTGACGGTTAACTCCATTATCCTATCGGTCATTGTGGCAGTCCTGCTAAAGGCGCTGGACAGTAACCCACACCTGATCATCCCGACCTGCCTGTTGATGATGGGCTCCGTGACGACGATGGTCTTGGCCATCCTAGCGACAATCCCCAAAATACCGGACGGTTATTTCAAACCGGAGGACGTGGAGCAGAAATCCGTCAATTTACTTTTCTTCGGAAACTTTTATAAAACGAAATTCAACGACTACCAAGGCGCCATGAACAAAGCCATGGACGATAAGGACTTCCTGTACGGCATGTTGACCAAGGACGTCTATTCGCAGGGTGTGGTCCTGGGCCGGAAATATAGGCTCCTACGCTATGCCTACGGAGTATTCATGTTCGGTTTGGTCCTATCCATTGCCGCTTTTGTCGTGGCCATTATCCTTTCAAAATAACATGGGAATAAAAACAATCTTCGGCATGTACCTGCTATCGGTATTAGCAGGATGCCAACCAAATACAGGAAATTCGGCTTCGAGAGCCGACAGTGCAGAAATGACGCAGGACACCCTGGGCCAGGAGCTGCTGGCGGACAAGACCTTTATCCTGGACCGCCAGTTGGACGAGATCTCCGGACATACTTTTCTTGCTGTGAAACCGGAATTGCTGTATGCCGTTCAGGACGAACTGGGGGCCGTATTTACCTACAACCTCAACGATGGAACTACCGAATCGGCTTATAAATTTGCGGGTTCCGGCGACTATGAGGACATTACCACCGATGGCACTAATTTTTACGTGCTGCGCAGTGATGGGACCATCTTCAGTTTCCCGACCAGCCTGGACGCACCCAAGGATCAGGTAGTTACCACCAAAGGATTACTCGGCAAAGGCGAGTACGAATCCATGGCCTACGATCCGACCAGCAAGAACATCTATGTGCTCTGCAAGGAATGCAAGCAGGACAAGGGAAATCCAGCGGTATCGGGGTACATCCTGAATATTGGTACCAACGGCACGTTGACCCTGCAACAGGAATTTAAATTGGACCTGAACAAGGTCGGCGAAATGGCGGGCAAAACCATGAAATCCATGCGCCCATCGGCTATTACTAAGCGGGGCAACAACCAATGGTTCGTGCTTTCCGCGGTGGATAACCTTTTGATTATCCTCAATGAGCAATGGGTTCCCCAACGGGTGATACGCTTCGGAAAGAAACAGTTCGAACAACCTGAGGGAATTGCCTTTGATGCACAGGATCGCCTGTTTATCAGCAGTGAGAAAAATAAAGGTGAAAACGCCGTAGTCTATCAATTTAACACCATTCGCTAATGCGCCACTTCGTACTGATCTATTTTCTCTTTCTTAGTGTCTGCACCTTTGGACAGGAGGTCGAGAGGCGCCTTATCCTTTTCGGAGATGCTGGTGAGACCAATTCGAAACAGACCTTCCTGATCGACAAGGCGAACCACCTGCAGCTACCGGGCAAGACAACGGTCTTCTACATGGGCGACAACATCTACCCGTCGGGCATGGGACTTACCCCACCCGAGAGCGAGGAGACTGCAGCCATTCTGCGTTCGCAATTCGAAGGCTTCCGCAAGGAAGATGTCCCCGTGTATTTCCTGGCGGGCAACCACGATTGGGACCATACCGGCGAGGAAGGCTTGGCGAAAGTACAGGCCCAGGAGGCTTACCTGAAGAGCTTCAACGACCCCGGATTGCAGTTTGTTCCACAGGCAGGTACATTGGGACCATTCCGCATCGCCATTTCCGAACATGTCCTGGCACTGGTGTACGACAGCGAATACTGGCTGTTCCCACACCATCCGGAGAGCATCGCGGAGGAGCAAGATAAATTTATGACCACATTGGCCGAACTGGCCAACCAAAATAAGGACAAGGCCCTGTTGTTGATTTCGCACCACCCCATGGCCTCCTTTGGCGACCACAACCTGCGGTTCGGTTGGCGCGACCATCTCTTTCCGTTGACCAAGCTGTGGCGACCGCTGTACGTGCCGCTTCCAGGTTTGGGATCCCTGTATCCGATCTTCCGGAAAACAGCCTTCAAATCGCCGGAGGACCTACCGCATCCGCAGTATCAGGATTTGATTCAGCGCATAGAACAAGCAGTCAGCGAACATCCGCGCGTGGTATTCCTCGCGGGTCACGACCATGGCTTGCAGTATATCTTGAAAGGGAAGAACCGCCAGATCGTTAGTGGCTCCGGTGCCAAAACGTCTTCCATCCGCAAGAACAAGAACCTGAAGTACCGCTACGAAAAGCAAGGCTTTGCCGTGCTGGACTGCCTGGACAACAACGATCTTAAATTAACCTTCTATATCGACAGCCCAAAGGATTCCCTGACGAAATCCTTTGAGACCGTGCTCGATTTCGAGAATACAAAATAATCAGTACCAAATCCAAACCAACCTATGTTGCAAGAAGTCGTAAATATCGATAATGACATCCAGCAGAACGGCATGTTCCAGGAGCGGTTATCGCTATGGCCATTTCTAAATTATGTGGAGCGCACCATTGCCCATGAAGGCACGGATATGCTGCTGCCCAAGTTGGCAGAAGCGCACATTCGTTCGTCCATCGCAGCAAACGGAGACCTCCAACAGGACAATGTCGCTGCCTTTGCGCCTGTGTTCGAGATGATCTATCACCTCGCCAAAGGCGTCCCGACAGACAAGAAGGTCAAATGGGCGCTAGGCTACCCGATTCCGGACCGCGTTTTCTTCGGAACGGAGGACTTCTATGAACTGGTACGCACCGATTTTGACCGTGTCACCACCGAACAGGGACATCGCGTATTCAACATCGAATTCCTGAACAAACAGATATTCCTGCTCCTGCTGGAGCGTTTTTACGATATGCCTCCATTGGGGGCCAAACGGCGCTACGTCAAGAGGGAATCGACCTTCAGCAAGTACTACGAACTGCTGATCGACTTCACCTTCGTGGATGTGCAGACCACCGCAGACCTGCCGATCCTCGACCTCTCCTCCATCAAGGAAAAAGAGAACATCGAATACAGTGATATCGAACCGATTTTGGACCTGTTCGACCTGTCGAAATTCACCTTTTCGGGGTTCAGCATCCTGACTTTTGTGGATTGCCACCAGGAATATGTGACGGAGAGTCTACAGAGCCTCATCAATAACCTGAATATATTCAAGGGGCAGGACGGCTTAATAAAGATCAACGAGATCCTGACCAATATTGCGTACTTTCAAGGTATCAAGACTTCGTTTTATCCGATCCTGAAGCTGAACGATGCGCCGATCCTTTCGCCGGACTTGGCCAAGGACAGTCTTCTGCTGGCAGACGATTTCTTTTACCAGCATTATATCAATCAGGGTGAGCTTTACCAGTATCTGGAAAAACCGCACATCCTTTCCTACGGCGTGGAGGATGGTCTGGAAACAGCGAGCACCAACCTCATCAAGAGCCTGGTGAAAACGGGTGTTTCTAGCTATGTCTGCTTTCCGTTGGTTCATAACGATACTTTTGTCGGCATCTTTGAAGTGTACAGCAAAACCGGTGTGCAGCTCACCCGCAATATGCTCATCCAGATCCAGACCTTCTATCCCCTCTTGGCGCAATTGGCCAATGAGATTGTATCGGGCTTCCGGAACGAGCTGAACAACATTATCCTGCACCGCTATACGGCCTTACAACCGGCCGTGGAATGGAAGTTTAACCAGGTGGCTGCGCAATACCTTGGCGAGGTGCTGTACAATTATCAACAGCCCGAATTGGAAAAAATAGCATTCAAAGAGGTCTATCCTTTCTATGCTGCCGTGGATGTGAAGGACTCCAGCTACCTGCGCAACAAATCCTATCGGGAAGATATCCAGGTCCGGATGAATTACATCCGCAACCTGATGGAAGAAGCGCAGCGGACGACCCAATTGGAGGAAGAGGAAGGCTTCGTGAAACGTTTTGACGAAGTCTACGAGTGGTCCACGGGCAACAACCTCGACCATTACCTGTTGGATATACTGGCCTTCTTCCAGGAAGACGTACCGCAATTCCTGGATCGCATGGAAGGGAAATACCCCGAGGCACACAGCTTCCTGCGCAATTGTCGGAAGAACCTGCAGTACAGCTACAAGGAGTTCAACTCCAGCAACGAGTCCTTCGAGCAGTCCCTCAAAAAGCTCAACCAGCTGATCGTGAAGAACATGCAGGAGTTCAATGCGGAGATCCAGCAGATCTTTCCATCCTATTTTGAGACCTTCCGTACGGATGGCGTGGAATATGACCTGTACGTGGGGCAGTCGATCTCCCCCGTAACGCCTTTTGACCTGCGCATCCTGAAGCAGATACGGGTTTTGCAGATCATCAACATCGCCAAGATCGGTGCCATGACGCATGCCCTGCGCAGCAAGCTGCCCATCCCATTGCAAACGACCCAGTTGATCTTTATCCACCCGAACCCCATCGATATCAGCTTCCGTGAGGATGAGCGCCGTTTCGATGTGGAAGGTTCCTACAACATCCGGTATCAGATCATCAAGAAACGGATCGATAAGGCACACCTGAAGGACAGTACCGAACGCTTGGTACAACCGGGCACCATTGCGATTGTCTACAGCAGGAATCAGGTGGCGCGCGAGCTGCGGACCTGCCTGCAAGAGGTCATCAAATTGAATTATATTGAACCTGAATACGAAGAACTGGAGTTGGAGAACCTCCAGGGGGTAAGTGATCTGAAAGCCATTCGGGTAAAAATAAAATTGAACGAAACCAATACCATTAACCCTTAAAACTCGTAATCCATGCGAAAAAATCTACCTAAGATTCTAAGTGGCTTACTGCTATTTATCGCGGCACAGGCTTCCGGACAGACACCGGACAGTACCGTTGCCGTCATTGCCCCAGAATACGACCAAGTCGGGCCGATCCACCGGTTCTGGCTCGGCGACAGCTACCGTGTGCTTTATAACACGCCGGTGAAGATGCGTACCATGGACCTCGCCACGGAGAAAGGCGGGCTATCCATCGTAAAGCTCGGAGGCGGTATGCAGACCCAATCCTTACGCTTGAAGGACAGCACAGGGACGGAATGGGTCTTGCGGTCCATCCAGAAGTTTCCGGAGCGCAGCCTCCCGGAAAGCCTGCGCAAGACCATTGCTAAGGATATCGTGCAGGACCAGATTTCCATTGCACATCCGTTCGGAGCACTTACCGTACCCACATTCAACCGTGCCTTGGATATCCCACACGCCGCGCCGGAGCTCGTCTTCGTCGGCGATGACCCCTTATTCGGTGAGTATAGACCGATCTTCAAGAATCGCCCCTATATGTTCGAGGCACGCATGCCGTTCGAAAATGAAAAGACCGATAACTCCGCCAAGGTGATCCAGAAACTCCTGGAAGATAACGATACCAAGGTCGATCAGCGCATTACCCTTCGGGCACGCCTGTTGGACTTTGTGCTCGGCGACTGGGACCGCCATGAGGATAACTGGCGCTGGGATCCCGAAAAAGAAAAAGGCAAAAAGATCTACACACCTGTTCCGCGCGATCGCGATAAGGTGTACTATAAAACCTCGGGTGTATTTCCCGTCCTGCTTTCCATGCAGTGGCTAAAGGCACATCTACAGCCCTTCAGTCCACACATCCGGAATGTGTCCCATTGGAATTTCAATGCCCGCCATTTCGACCGCTTTTTCCTGAACCGCATCGGTAAGTCCGTTTGGGAGGAGGAAATTGCCTATGTGCAGCAGACCCTCACCGATTCCCTCATCCATCAGGCCATGTTGCAGATGCCAGATACCATCGTGAAACTGAGTGCGCCGGAACTGGAAACCAATATCCGCTCCCGCCGAGATGAACTCGGCACGACGGCGATGGAATACTTTCAGTCCCTCGCCAAGTATGTGGATATCCCTCTTTCCGAGAAACGTGAGTTCATTGAGGTTGATTTCGAAGAAGATGGAAGCATAACCGTAGATGTCCACAACAAGAAAAAGGACGGTACGGAGGGTGCACGCCTATTGAAACGTCGCTTCGATCCATTGGAGACGGAAGAGATCCGCATCTATGGACTTGCAGGCGAAGATGAATACAAGCTGAAGGGCGCCGGAAAATCACCCATCAAGGTGCGATTAATCGGCGGAAAAGGTCACGACCAATTTACCGCGACTGACGCTTTCAGCAACAACAGAAAGGTACATGTCTACGATAGCAAAGTCGACACCAGCAATACGTTCGCCAACCTCAAAAATATCCGCTACCATCTGAAGAACGATACTGCCGTACACCAATACCAGTACGACAACTTTGTATACGACCGGAAGGGTGTTTTAGTCAACCTGAACTACGGGATAGACCGTGGTTTCATTATGGGGTTGGGCTATATCATCGAGAACCAAGGGTTCCGTAAGTCCCCATACGCCTATCGGCATGAAATCCTGGCCAGTTACCTGACCGGCAGGCAGTCCTTTATGTTCGAATACAAGGGAAACATGAAAAAGATCTGGGGCGAACAGGACTTGGCGATCCATTTGCGCGCATTGGGACCGTTCAACCAGAGCAATTTCTTTGGGTATGGCAACAATACCGAATTTGAGAATAGCGACGACCGCGAGATTTCCTACTTCCGGAATCGCTATGACAACATCAATGCAGATGCCTTCCTGGAATATCCCCTATCAAAAAATGCGAAGCTATTCTATGGATCGAGCTCGGAATTTTACACCAGCCGCGCCAAAGATAACACCGACCATTTCTTCCACACCTTCAACCATACGCATGCCGGGGAGGATATCTTTTCCTCCAAATTCTTTACCGGTGCAGCTGTCGGAATCGATGTGGATAAGCGGGACAATATGGCCAATGCTAAGCGAGGTTATCGGTTGTATAGCCGTTGGGATTGGAAGGCCGAAATAGCAGGCCAGGGACGCAATTACGCCGCTACGGAAAGTGCGGTCAGTTTTTATAAAACCGTATTCAATGACTACCTGACCCTTGCGAACAGAACCGGCGTCCAGGCCGTATGGGGCGACCCGTACTTCTACCAGCACGCGATGATTGGTGGCGAAACAAGCCTCCGTGGGTTCAACTCCCAACGTTTCACGGGAAAAACAGCGGTGTACAACAACTTGGATGCGCGCATCAAGCTGTTCAGCTTCAGTTCTTACCTCGTGCCGGGTACGGTAGGTGCCATTGCCTTCTACGATGTCGGCCGCGTGTGGATGCCGAATGAAAGCTCCAACACCTGGCACAATGGCGTCGGCGGAGGATTGTATTTTATCCCTGGCGACCTGATGGTGATCCAGGCAACCGTGGGCGTCAGCAAGGAAGCGGTTCTGCCGTATATCCGTGTGGGGCTCTCCTTTTAATGAAGAATTATCAATAGTAAATATAAAAACAGGACGCCAGCTATAGCGTCCTGTTTTGTTTTATGCACATTGGATAATATTATATCCTTACTACTGCCTAAGCCACTGTAACCTCATCCGACAGATACACATCCTGGATCGCTTCTAGCAGCGCAACGCCATCTGCCATCGACTTCTGGAACGCTTTACGGCCACTAATCAAGCCAGTTCCGCCTGCTCTTTTGTTGATAACGGCCGTGCGCACCGCATCCGCCAGGTCATTTTGTCCCGAAGCACCTCCTGAATTGATCAGTCCGGCGCGGCCAGCAAAACAGTTCAGAACCTGATAGCGACATAGATCGATCGGGTGGTCGCTGCTCAATTCCGTATACATGCGGTCATCGAGCTTGCCATAGCTGCTGTTTCCGAGATTGAGGGCTTTATAGCCGCCGTTCAGTTCCGGCAACTTCTGCTTGATGATGTCCGCCTTGATGGTAACCCCAAGATGGTTCGCCTGCCCCGTTAAATCGGCCGCCCAATGGTAATCCTTACCCTCCTGCTTGAACGCATCGTTGCGCAGGTAGCACCACAGCACCGTTGCCATGCCCAGCGAATGCGCCTCCTCGAACGCCTTGCTGATTTCCACCAGCTGACGCCCGGACTCGGGAGAACCAAAGTAAATGGTTGCTCCAACAGCCACAGCACCCATATTCCAGACCTCCCGAATATTACCATACAGGATCTGATCGCTCTTATTGGGATAGGTCAGCAATTCGTTATGGTTGATCTTTACGATAAAGGGAATCTTATGCGCATATTTCCGAGCGACCGCCCCCAATACCCCATACGTAGACGCAACGGCATTACAGCCACCTTCCATGGCGAGCTTTACGATGTTCTCCGGGTCGAAGTACAGCGGATTGGCGGCAAAGGATGCACCTGCACTGTGCTCGATGCCCTGATCCACCGGAAGGATGCTCAGGTATCCCGTACCGCCCAATCGCCCATGCCCGAAAAGGCTGCCCAGACTCCGCAGCACCTGCGGATTGCGGTCGGTAACCTGATAGACATCATCTATAAACGTTGGAGATGGGATATGCAGCAAATCCTTGGAAACCGATTTGTTTTGGTAGGTCAATAGTTCGTCCCCTCCCAATAATGCAACAAGCTGGTCAATTTTCATATCAAAAGAATTAATTGTTTGAAATAACTTCTTATAAATCAACGTGGTTTTGTGGGATATGTTTTGAAAAGAAAACTACTTTTCCCTAAATAAGGAGGAAAATGACAAAGACTGGGAAGGAGTCTTTTCTATAGGCCCTGAATGGCTACCATTCTAATACACCCAACCTTCCCACAGACCCTATATATCAAAATTAATTTTTAAACGAATCCTTAGGATAATCCCTTATAAAAATGGTATATTTAGACAGTTAGGTGCAAATAGCACCGGTTTTCTCACCTTTTTGCTGGATTTATCAATTCCGCACCGTACCCCTTTTTTTAATGCTAAAAGTATAATCCCGACACGCTCTCGTGGTATGATATTTTCATCACTCAAGGGTATTCCATATTGATTTCATTTTCCAAGCACATTGCAAAAAGTGCCCTGAGGTAACCTAGACCTTGTTCGAGGTGCTTCCGAGGTGCGGACGGAGTGCAATCGGACTGTAGACGTCCTATAGACACGTACTCACCCCGGACGCAGTACGCTCGCACCACGCTCTCACCTCAGACAAGGTCCAGGTAAGTTTTATGGGCGAAATGGAGGGAATTTTAGGAAAATCGGGGTTTAGAGGGGGTTGAGAGCTGTTTTTGAAAAATTGATAAAATCGCGGGAAAATTGCAGGGAAGGGTACCGGTTGGGGGGATAGATCGATCACTTAGCATATCCTTTAAATTATCAGTTGACGAGTCAATTCGGTCTTTACTTTCTTTGCTTGATACGCAAAATATTATCAGATAATTGGATGGTTTTTTTATTTAGGTTTAGAAATTAGTTTTAATCTTTTTTGAACTTTCCAGTCTATTCAAGCTGATACATTACGAGTAAAGTTCTTTTCTGAAATCCTCAAGCGTGATTTTAGTCACCTTGCCCGATTTTGCCTCCTTAATCGCCTTTTCAGTATCTTTATTGTAACGAGGCTCTACAATCTCTACAAAAGGAAGTGTTTTAAGGTATTCATAGAATGCTTTTGCCTGCTTGCTTCGCTTATCTATTTTTATTGTGATTTCCATATCCGCACATTTTAATGATACCACCCTAAAGTTACTAAAAAATAAAATTGTTCGTTATCGGCTGGCGAAAGAAAAGAAAGCCCTGTGTGGCACGAAAGAAATTCACCGTAAATGAGCAAAGCGAGTTAGGGTCCAACCAATACCACCTCCCTAGGTCTTAATTCTAAATACCAACCTATGGGACCTTAGTCTTGTTGAAAGATATTATTGGAATCCCGCTTCTTTTGATAAATATTCTTTAAGCTCATCAATACTAAAATTTCTATTCAAGTTTATTGTTTTGGTATCAATTTGTCCATCTGGTTTTATTATCGCATAGGTTGGATATCCTGAGGTGTTAAATAGATCCATCAATTCATTCATTTGCTTATTTGAGACAAAAATATGTTCACCTGGTTGCTCTAGTTCAGCTATTTTATTCTGCCAAAGGGTTTCAGAAGACTGTAAATCAGTACACAAATAAACAAATACCACTGGAAGTTTTTCATTTTGCACTTGCTGGAATAATTGCTTTGAATGAGGCATATTATTTAAACAAGGAAAGCACCAGGTAGCCCATAAATCCAAAATAATTATTTTTTTAGGAAAAGCTGCCATTATTGATTTGAGCAAATTTCCCCCTGTTTCAGATTCATTTAAATATAGGGTTCCATTGAAACTTGTCCTTTTCAGAAATTTTCCAATATTCTTTTTAAATGTACTATCTGCTTTTTCAGAAAGCAGTTCCTGCATTTTGTTTATTTTATTATTCAGATCTGCATTCTCCTGAAGTAGGTATTGCGAAATCCATTTCGTATTCAATGATTTAATTAATTCCTTATTAATAGCCAATTGTTCTGGTAAATCACGACTGTAAACCTGTAGTTTGACAAGGTCAGCATAAGGTTTCGGCAGTATGGAATCGAGCTTTGAAAATTTAATTGTCCTATTTACCCTTTCGTCCTTATTAGACAATTTTTTATTGGAAATATACCAATGTAAATACCTTAAAAAACTCGTAGTTCCATTGGTAACTGCAAAAATGGGCAGCATTAATTCTTTATTGTCCAATACTACTTCGTTGTTATTGAGTAACAATAATATCTTTTTAGATAGGTATTCTGCTTCTGTTTCGCTCTCAATAATTTTCTTCGCTTTATTATTGTTGTCTTTTAAGAAGTCCACATCTATTTTTCTTTGTAGATTGAAAAGTGAATCCAGCTTATTCAATGCATTTGAGTCTTGTTCATTCAGATTCTGAATTTCTTTATAAAATTCTGGAAGATGCTTTTTATTATACATGATATATGCATTAAGAGTTTTGTTGATCTCACCGTCTTTTCCTGAAAACGACATTCCATCTCCCAGCATATATACGTTTTGTTTTTTAAGCTTTTGTAAATCAAACTCTAGATTGAGTTCCTCGTTTGCATAGAGACAAGAATAAACATACTCACCCAAAGAAAACCATATTTGCTGATAAGGTAATTTGCTTGGTATGATAAGTTGAAATTTTCCATCTTTATCTATTCCTGTTGTCAGTTTTGTTTGAATAGGTTCATTAGGTCGAACTAATGTGAATTCCAGTGTGATATTTTGTAACTCCTGTTCTGAAGCGTTTATTATTTTACCATTAATAATTGGATTTGTCCGATTGGCATATTCGTTATCGAATTTTACATCAGTGATTGGGGTTGCGTTTTCCTGTGCTGTAGCACATAGATTCAGCAAACAGAGTGCAAAAACTAATATCTTAAGATTTTTCATAATCATTTATATTTAGGTATTGTATTCTTGATTAATTCCTTTTTCATTCTAGAAATCGGAATTAAAACATCATTGTTCAACAAAATTTTATTGAATCCAGGACCTTGAATTCCCTGTATATATTTTATGTTGACCAGATGGGAATGATGACACCTTAGAAAACCAAATCCCGCTAACATTTCTTCAAAATCCTTTAAGGTTTTGCTCAAAATAACTTTACGTCCATCTATTAAATAGACTTCAGTATAATTATTATCAGCTTGACATCGCACAATTTCAGAAATTGGGACATATTTAGTTTGTTTATCAATGATTAAAGCAATTTTAGAATCGGTCTTTTCGTCGTTGAAATTTCTCAATAGATTTTCCAGATTGCTATTTTTTCTCTTTGCATTAATTTTGGTTTCTGCTTTTTCAATAGCCTTAGCTAATTCTGATTCATCGATAGGCTTCAAAAGATAATCTAAAGCAGAAATCTTAACGGCCTGAATTCCATATTGATCATAGGCTGTAATAAAAATTACTTCAAAACCTTTATGAGAAATATCGATTAATAATTCAAATCCATTTTTATTGGGCATTTGAATGTCTAGGAACAGTAGATCTGGCTTTAATTGGTTAATTTCAGCTATAGCTTTGCTAGGGTCAATTTGATAACCTAAAACAAATAATTCAGGATGGTTATTCTTCAGAATGTAGCGTAAGGAATCTACATTATTTGGTTCATCATCGACAATATAACAGTTAATCATTTAAATATTTTTTCTAGTTAAAATAAAATCTAAATTCATTTAACTTAACCAGTCTTTTAAAATAATTTGAATCTTACAGCCAGGATGGTTATCCATTAAGGTCAATTCAATCTGGTTTTGAGAATAAAGTCTATTTAATATCTCGATTCTTTTTCTACTCAATTTTATTCCAAATCCAGAACTTTGTTGGTTAGTATCCATTCCTTTTCCATTATCCAGGACTTCTAGCATTACATCATTTTCGGAACTTGAAACATTGACTTCGATATAGCCCTTTTCCATTAAATTGGAAACTGCATGTTTTACAGCATTTTCTACAAAAGGTTGGAGCAACATGACAGGTATATCCAAGTTATCAGGATGAATGGCAATGCTAGAATTTATTTTGTATTTGAAACCAAATCGCAATTGTTCCATTATTAAATAATCATTAATTAATTTCAACTCTGAACTGAGACTATGCAATTCTTTTTCTGAATCTTCCAGTACCTCTCTAGTCATTGAAGAAAATGTTACTAAGTAATTTTTGGCAGACTTTATATCTCCTTTTTGAATCAAGTTTTGAATTGAATTTATGGAATTGAACATAAAGTGTGGGTTCAGTTGGCTACGGATCCCTTGCATTTGAATTTTTAATAATTCCCTATCTCTTTCTGATTTTATCAATTTCCTTCTAACTTTCCATCTATAGAAAACAAATCCTAAAGCAATAAGTACAAGTAATGCTAATATGAAAGGTAAAATTTGCTTAAAAGTATATCCTTTTGGTTTCTGATCAATTTTAGGTTCAATGATATTAAAACCAAATTGAGTCACTTCGTCTTTGGGGAAAACACCAAACTGACCTGTTTCTTGAACTATTAAAGTATACTGTCCAACATCTCTTAAAAATCTATTAGAAATCGTAAAATGATTATCAATCTTCCACCATTCTAAAGAAATAGTGTCTTTTTTATTTTCTGTTTTTCGAATTAAATATATTGAATAGGGTCGGGTTTCATGTTGTTCAAAATACAAATCAAATTCATTTACAGAATCTTTTTCAAAGGTCCATTCGAACAAATTGATATTTCTGTTTGAAGAGTTTGCCTGATTTAAGTTTTTTAGACTGTCTAAATTCAATCCGTAATATCCATATTGACTTGAACCTCTTACAATAATTTGTTCAATTCTAGGATTAATTTTTTTTGACCAATCTATAATGTATCCATCGCGAATCCCAATAGAGTCTTTATGCGCAACCTCGACCAACAGTTTTTTTCCGGGATATTTAAAAGTACCAATATTTCCATACGGAGCTTTTGCTCCATATTTCATTTGCAATCCTGGAATAGGTGACCATTTTTTGATTTCGATACTATCATTTAGCACTAAACGATAATGGTAATGAGAAATATTGTTTTCATTAATTCCCATCGCAATAACAGTTGCTTCACTTGAGTCAGGGATCAGATAACTGTAATATGTTTTGCTGTAATTAGGCACCTCTGCAGTAAAAAAATTCTTGAGCATTGGCGACAATTTTATCCCAAGTAAAATCGGGCTTTTGGGGGTTATATTTTTACTCCGCTGATTGAACTTATTCGTATTATTAAAGGTTTCAAAAATTCGCCAAACCATAGTGTCAGAAGTTTGAAAAATCGTTGAACCATGTTGCATCATCCTCAAATCAGTTCGATAACCATGAAAGTGGAAGTTGTTGCCGAAGAAATAATCTTTTCCAGTTATATCCTGAGCTATAACCTGAAATGAAATAATAGTTAGGATACTGGTAAGCAATTTTATTTTCATGTTCATAATTCGTTACTCGAATATGGGATTTTGAAATGATTATCTAAATGGAAAATGAGTAATTGGTATGGTTTTTTGAGCAAATCGTTTTAAATATGAATTATTATAAAAGCATTTGATAATACATGTAAGCAAGCAGAAGTTGGGCAAGCTCTACTTTTTCACCTTTCATGCTACGCATGCGGGCTTTTAAGTATCCTCCGGAGATACTTTCCTGTTTTCATTGCTAATAAGTCCCCTATTCGGAATTACTTAAAAATTCCCTTCGGTAGTGGAAAGGTAATCCTATCTAAAATCTAAACAGTTTCTTTTGTTTATGATGATTTACTTAGTTTTATTTCCCCTTTCCAAAATGTTCTTTAACAAAGCACTGTGTATTTAAACGAAATAAGATATGGAAATCAAAGTAGTGACGATGGAAGACCTTCGTCAGCTCAAGATGGAGCTGTTTGAAGAGATGAAGGAAATTTTCAACCTTAATGCAAAAAATAGCAACGAGCGGGTATGGCTCAAAAGTGCAGAATCAGGCAATTGCTCAAGATATCTCCTGGAACCCTTCAGAATCTACGCATCAGGAGATTATTACCTATCG
This sequence comes from Sphingobacterium lactis, assembly GCF_011046555.1. Taxonomy (NCBI): domain Bacteria; kingdom Pseudomonadati; phylum Bacteroidota; class Sphingobacteriia; order Sphingobacteriales; family Sphingobacteriaceae; genus Sphingobacterium; species Sphingobacterium lactis. Next base: position 842,926 of record NZ_CP049246.1, on the reverse strand, counting down.
TAAGATAAGAGGAAGACTTTACTATCACAGGAACGATATCGAGACTATGACGGAAAGGAGCAACAGCAATGGATAAGTTCGGAAGGACAAAGCAGTCCCCCCTAGGTCTTAATTCTAAATACCAACTACTACATACTAAAAATGCTCAGCTTTCGCTGAGCATTTTTCCGTAGCCCGTAGGGGAATCGAACCCCTGTTTCAAGAATGAAAATCTTGCGTCCTAACCCCTAGACGAACGGGCCTTTTTGCTTTGGTGATGCAAATATAGAGTCTTTATTCTATCCTCCAAAATATTTCCATCGGCAAAAATATAACTCATTGGCTTTGAAACCGATATTTTTAAATTAAATCGAAACCGATGTCTGTTCTGAAGTATTTCCCTTCGAAAAAGATGCGTCCGGCGTCGGCAGTTGCCTGTTGCAGGGCGGAGAATAGGTCATCTTCAAGGGCTGTTACGGCAAGGACACGACCACCTGCGGTCACGACCTGCTGTCCGTCCAACTTGGTACCGGCATGGAACACGATGGATTCCTTCACATTTTCCATATTGGCGATTGCCTTTCCAGTTTCGTAGCTACCTGGATAGCCGCCGGAAACAATCATAACCGTTGCTGCGGTTTTATCCGTTACCGTGTAGGAACGTGACGCCAGATCTTCCTTCGCCACACCTTCCAATAGATCCACAAGATCCGATTCGATACGGATCAATACCGATTCCGTTTCCGGATCGCCCATGCGGACATTGTATTCGATCACATACGGATCACCACCTACGTTCATCAGGCCGATAAAGATAAATCCTTTGTACGGGATACCATCCTGTTTCAAGCCATCCACGGTTGGTTTGATGATGCGTTGTTCCACTTTATCCAAGAACTCCTGGTCGGCAAATGGAACCGGGGAAACGGAACCCATACCACCCGTATTGAGACCAGTATCGCCTTCGCCGATACGCTTGTAATCCTTTGCCGATGGCAAGACCTTATAGTCCTTACCGTCCGTCAGGACAAATACCGAAAGTTCAATCCCTTTCAGGAACTCCTCCACAACGACCACGCTGCTCGCCTCGCCGAATTTCGCATCTGTAATCATGGCTTTAAGCTCCGCTTTAGCCTCCTCATACGAATCCAGGATCAACACCCCTTTACCCTGTGCCAAGCCATCCGCTTTCAGCACGATCGGGAGGTTCTGTGTATCCAGGTACGCCAATCCTTCCTCCACATTGGATTTATCGAAGGATCTGAACGCTGCCGTCGGGATATTGTGGCGGATCATAAACTCCTTGGAGAAGTCCTTGGATCCTTCCAGCTGGGCACCTTCCTGCTGAGGCCCTACCACGGCGATACCCTTTAGGTCTTCGCGTGACAGGAAATAATCATGAATACCCTTTACCAACGGTTCTTCCGGACCTACGACAATCATCTCCACCTTATTTTTCAGGGCGAAGTCCGCAATGCCATCAAAATCGGTAACCTTCAGGTCAACATTTTCACCATATTGTCCGGTACCTGCATTTCCCGGTGCGATATATAACTTGCTTAGTTTGGGGCTTTGAGCGATCTTATAGGCAAAGGCAGACTCTCTACCTCCAGAGCCGATGATTAGAATATTCATACCGCAAAGATATTGAAGCAGATGAGAAATTCCGCTCTTTAAAATTTCTTTTGTGAACTTTTTAAAGAATTTCGTATAATTATAGAATATTAACCAGCTTGATGATGAAGCATTTTATAGCCCTGATTATTCTACTCTGCAGCTCCCTATCCCCTATTTTCTTATCGGCACAAACCCATGTCTTCCAACAGCAGATGGATTCCTATGCGGCCAATAACCCACAGGAGAAAATCCACATGCAGACCGATCGGGAGATCTATGGTGCGGGGGAAACCATTTTCTACAAGCTCTATTCAACGCTGGGTTTGCGCAATAGCCTGTCGCAGCTCTCCAACATCGCCTATGTCGAACTGATCGACCCTTCGGGTGCCATAGTTTCCAAGAAGATCAACACCGTTTTCTCGGGGGTGGGCATGGGGGATATCGAACTGGTGGATACCCTGGTGGAGGGATCCTACAGGATGCGCGCCTACACCAATTGGATGCGGAATGCACCGACCAGCTATTTCTTTGAGAAAATTATCAATATCGGAAACCTGCGTTCGGATAATGTGGCGAGCAGCAGCAGCCTGATCACCGAGGAAGGCAAGGAATATTACCGCCTGCACCTGGTGAACCCACAGGGTGGGGATTGGCCAAAAACCACGGTCCACTACGAGGTGTTGGATGGAGACAACGTGATCGATCGCGGCAGGGAGGGAATCGCGTCCGACGGGACACTGAAAATCCGCGTGACAGACAAGAACAGGGGTAAGACCATTGCCCTGCGCTTTACCAATATAAACAAGTCCATCGTCAAGAAACAGATCGTTACTGCCGGTTTCCATGCGCAGAACAGCCTGCAATATTTTCCGGAAGGCGGTGTTCTGCTTGCAGACGAGGTCAATAGAATCGCATTTAAGGCCCTCAATCCAAATGGCTTGGGCATTCCGGCAACTGTCCAGGTACTGACCTCGAAAAAGGAGGTTGCAACAACCGTAACATTGAATAACTTGGGTATGGGTTCGGTGAACACCCCCATCGCGAAGGGAGAAACCTACACCGTACAGGTGCAATTTAGTGATGGCACCACCCAAGAGCAGCCCCTCAGCGGTATAGTCGAGGAAGGTTATTCGCTGGCATTGAATACGGGCGACAGCAAGAAACTCTTCGTACAGGCGAACATGTCAGAAAGCAAGGTCAACCGCGAGGACCTGTATGTCTGCCTGCAGCACCTGGGCAATATCCTATACATGGCGAAACAGAAAGCCGGACAACGGAATGTCCTATTCACCATTCCAAAAGAGAACATACCGACCGGTGTACTCACCGTCACCCTATTGAATCAGCAATTCATTCCCTTGGCGGAACGCGCGGTTTTCCAGTATGAACAATCGAGCAACTTGCCCTTTACCATTCAGCAAAACAAGCCATCCTACGGGCAACGGGAATTGGTGAGCAACACCATCCAAGTCGGTCATGAAACCGATACCGCGCGCGTGGCAGCCCTTTCTGCAGCCGTGGTCAACATGAACAATTACCAAGATGAAGCTGAAGTCAATGGCAATATCCTCAGTTCGCTTTTTCTGCATGGGGATATTCAGGGCTATATAGAAAAACCAGGTTCCTATTTCCTGCCGGATGGCCGCATTCGCGAAAAGGAAATGGACGAGCTGATGCTGACGCAGGCGTGGCGGAAGATCAATGTAGACAAGTTGGATTCGCTGATCGGCGTCCAACCGGCCTTTGCACCGGAAAAAGGACTCAGCATTGCCGGGTCAGTACGTCGGGTTGGCCGAAAGGCGCCTGTACCGAAGGCTCCCCTGCAATTGATTTCCACCAACGACTTTTTTGACTTTATCGATACGGTCACCAATGAGCAGGGCGAATTCCTGTTTCAGGACTTGATCTATCCCGACAGCGTCAAGTTCCTGCTTTCCGCAAGAAATCAAAAGGGCAAGAACAACGTGGATATCCACTATGCCCCCCGGTTGGGACCTCCGGTAGACATGAACCTGAGTGCCAATGGCATTCGCAAAGATATCAACAGCACCTACCAGCAGTTCCTGGAGGCCAACAAATCCTTCCATCGGGAACTGGAACAGAAAGGGTTAATGGATCAGGCGATTCTGATCGAGGAGATCGTTATCCGTCGGGAGCGACCTAAGGCTTCCGAGAACTCCTCCAACCTGAATGGCCCTGGCCGCGCGAACCAAACCATCACGGCCGATGAATTGGGCAATTGTGTCACCCTCGCCGCTTGCCTTACTGGCCGCCTGACGGGCGTGGACTTCAGAAACGGGAAACCCTTCAGCATGCGCAGCAATTCCGAAATGCAGGTAATTCTGGATGGGATGTACGTGGAGGCGGATATGCTGGATCAGATTACGCCGTTTGATGTGCAGAGTATCGAGGTGCTCCGTTCCCCGGAATACACAGCAATCTACGGTAGCTTCGGTGGTAACGGTGTGATTATTATCACGTCGAAAACTGGACGCGATGCCATCAGTTCACCAGCCTACAACCCGACGGGGATTTTGGCCATCACGCCACCGGGGATCTCCATCACGAAGGAATTCTATAAACCTTCCTATGCCACAGGGTCGACACAGCAGTTCCAGAACGACCAGCGGACAACAATCCATTGGGAGCCCAATATCATCACGGATAAGCAGGGAAAGGCACAGTTCGACTTCTATACCTCGGACCAACCAGGCACCTACCGTATCATCGTGGAAGGGATCGATACCCATGGTCGGATCGTTCATGCCATCAAAACAATTGAGGTCCAGTAATTCACCATCAACAATACGCTACGCCGTTAAAATAAACAGTCCTTTTTGGCGCAAATAAGGACTGTTTATTTGTCATGTAGCATATTTTTTACGTAAATTTCGATAATCATAGCACGTAAACTTTCAATATGAGCACATTTACAAAAACACAGGTAACCGATAATATATGCTACCTCCAATTGGACCGTGGGAAATCCAATGCGATGCACTTGGAAATGATCGAGGAACTCTCCGAAACCTTCAGCCGATTGGCGGAAGACGAGAGCGTTCAGGCGGTTGTTCTCTACGGGAAAGAGGGGTTCTTCACCTCAGGTTTAGACCTGATCACGCTGTTCCAATACGATGAAGCGCAGATGCGTACATTCTGGGATAAGTTTATTTCTTTGATTCAGGAGATGGTTTCCTTCCGGAAGCCCTTGATCTCGGCAATTACCGGGCATTCGCCTGCTGGTGGCTGTGTGTTGGCTCTATGTTCGGACTACCGCATCATGAGTGCGGGGGAATACATTATCGGCCTGAACGAAGTTCCCGTTGGCATCATCGTGCCGAACAGCATCTATGAACTGTACAGTTTCTGGATCGGATCGGGCAATGCCGCACGGTTCCTATTGGAAGGGAAGTTATTGACACCGCAGGAAGGGCTTTCGGTCGGGTTGCTGGATGAGGTGGTCGATTTTGATATCATCATGAACACCGCAACGCGGAAGGCAAAACAATACATGCAATTTGAGCGACATGCGTGGCAATCGTCGAAACAGAATATCCGCAAGGGACTGCTGCAGCATATTGAAGCGACCAAAGGTGCGGCCATCGACCAGGTCTTGGAGCAGTGGTGGCGACCATCAACGCGGAGCATCCTACAGACAATCATTACTAATCTGACAAAAAAATAAATATATGGCAGTACAAGGAGCCTTACAGAAAGATGCCCTCAAGGGCAAGACCGTTGTGGTAACGGGTGGCGGAACAGGACTGGGAAAAGCCATGTCCACCTATTTTTCGGAGCTTGGCGCCAATGTGGTCATCAGCAGCCGGAAATTGGAGGTGTTGGAAGAAACGGCCAAGGAAATACAGGCGAAGACCGGCAATCCGGTACTGCCGGTTGCCTGCGATATCCGTTCGACAGAGGAGATAAAACTGATGCGCGAAAAGGCGGAGGAGATCTTCGGCCGTGTGGATGTGCTGGTGAACAATGCTGCCGGCAATTTCATTTCCCCAACGGAGCGCCTTTCGGCGAATGCATTCTCCACGATCATCGACATCGTGCTGAAGGGTACGGTCAACTGTACGCTGGAATTTGGCAAGCGCTGGATCGAGAATAAACAGGAGGCGAATGTACTGAACATTGTGACCACCTATGCTTTCACAGGTTCCGGCTATGTTGTACCTTCTGCAGTTGCCAAGGGCGGCGTGGTCACCCTGACCAAGTCCTTAGCGGTGGAATGGGGAAAATACGGCATTCGCCACAACGCGATTGCGCCAGGTCCATTCCCGACCAAAGGGGCGTGGGATAGACTCCTTCCGGGAGAATTGGCACAAAAATTCGACTTTAAGAACCGTGTTCCATTGAAACGTGTTGGGGAACACCAAGAATTGGCTAATTTAGCGGCGTTCCTGATATCGGACTTTGCCGGCTATATCAATGGGGAGATCATCAGCATCGATGGTGGTGAATGGTTGCAAGGCGCCGGACAGATGAACGGCATGGAAGCCATCCCTGCAGAAATGTGGGATACCATCGAACAAACTATACGGAAAAACAACAAATAATCATGATCAGAAAATACATCCTGTTCTTTGTGGCCCTTACCCTCTTCCTGGGCTCCTGTAACAACAAACAAAAGCAAGCCAGTGGTGCTACGGATACCGTGACCCGCGTGGCGCTGGATAACCCGGAGAAGATTCAGCAGATTTCTGAGGTCATCACCCGGTTCGTGCGTGCCTACCAAAGTCAGGACAATGGAAAGGCGAATGCGCTCATCCATCCGGACCATGGCATTGCCATTGTGTACCGCCCGGGCGCCATGGATAACTTTACGGTAGTGGACAGTCTGGATTTCAGCAAACCCGTTCCGGAATCCTATCCCTACACCACCTTCCCGAACGATAAGGTATTGACATTTGAAGCCCTACCGGAATTCCAATGCGACACCGATAAATGGACGAAATTGGGGTTCTTCTGCGATTCCACCAGCACCAGCAAAACGCAGGTTCTGGAAACCATCGCCAAGTTCCAGGATGAATATAACGAGGTTAAATTCGACGATACCATGAAAGCCCAGATCAGCAACCTGGAAAATGGAAGTTTCCGTGTCATTTTGAACCCTGCGGAAGAACACTTTTTGATTTTCCATGTTAAACAATTTGATGGCGCATGGTATGTTACCCTGCTGGACCGTTCCTACGGAAACTGCGACGCATAAGCACATCAACCCGATCACAACGAAATTAATGAGCACCTTATGGGCAATTTAGATAAAGACACACAAGCAAGAGTAAATCAATGGCTTTCAGACGAATACGATGCTGAAACCGTAAAGAATGTCCAGGACCTGATCGATCAGGAACAGGAAACGGAACTGCTCGATTCCTTTTACAAGGAATTGGAGTTCGGTACAGGCGGTCTGCGCGGCATTATGGGCGTGGGATCCAACCGGATGAATAAATACACGATCGGCAAGGCGACCCAAGGGTTGGCCAACTACCTGAAGAAGGAATTTCCGAAGGAAGAGATCAAAGTGGCCGTATCGTACGATAGCCGCAACAACTCGCAATCTTTCGGTCACCTCGTAGCGGATGTTTTTTCCGCGAACGGTTTTCAGGTGTACCTCTTCGAGGAATTAAGACCGACACCGATGCTTTCCTTCGCTGTACGCCATTTTGGCTGTCAGGGCGGGGTGATGTTGACCGCATCGCATAACCCGAAGGAATACAACGGATATAAAGCGTACTGGAACGATGGCGGACAGTTGGTGGCGCCGCACGATAAGAACGTCATTACGGAAGTGAATGCCATTACCTCCGTGAAGGACATCAAGTTCGACCGCAACGAGAAGAACATCCACATGGTGGGTGCAGATTTCGATCAACTGTATATCGATGCCAACCTTAAATTGAGCTTGCACCCGAAAGCCGTAAAGGCACAGAAGGATCTGAAGATCGTTTATTCCCCGATCCATGGAACGGGAATCACCATTGTTCCCAAGATGTTGGAAGCGTGGGGATTCACCAACGTTACGGTGGTGGATGAACAATCCAAACCTGACGGCAATTTCCCAACGGTGGTCTATCCAAATCCGGAAGAGGAAGAAGCGATGTCCATGGCCATGCAGAAAGGTCAGGAAATCGATGCCGACGTGGTGATGGCAACGGATCCCGATGCTGACCGCGTGGGTGTAGCCGTGAAATTACCATCCGGAGAGTTCCAGTTGATCAATGGGAACCAGATCGGTAGTCTCTTGACCTACTACGTGCTATCGAGCAAGAAAGAGCTCGGTCAATTAAAGGACAATCAATATATCGTGAAAACCATCGTCACGTCCAACCTATTTGCCGATATCGCCAAATCATTCGATGTCAAATGCTATGAGACCCTGACGGGATTCAAGTTTATCGGAGAAGTGATGACCAAGTTATTGGGTAAAGAAACGTATCTGGTGGGTGGTGAAGAAAGCTATGGCTTCCTGGTCGGCGACCTTGTACGCGATAAGGACGCGGTAAACTCCTGTGCATTCATCGCTGAAATGGCGGCATACTTCAAGGAGGAAGGCAAATCGCTATATGATGTCTTGATGAAGCTGTACCTGGAATATGGCTACTACAAGGAGAAATTGATCTCCCTAACGAAGAAAGGCAAAGCCGGTGCTGACGAGATCAAGCAAATGATGGCGGACCTGCGAGCAAACCTGCCAAAAACATTGGGCGGCATTGAAGTGGTTGAAGTGCGCGATTATCAGCACAGTGAATCCACGGACATGCAGAGCGGCAAGAAGTCCAAGATCGATCTTCCGAAATCGGATGTACTACAATTTATCACCAAGGATGGAGATGTGATTTCTGCTCGCCCTTCCGGGACCGAACCGAAAATCAAATTCTATTGCTCGGTGAAGGATCAGTTGGAGTTTACTTCGGAGTTCGGACAAGTTTCCAACCGATTGGATGATAAAGTTAGGTTGATGATGGACGATATCGTAAAAGACTAATGGAAAAATGGAAAGTATTGGACTCTTCCTATATCATTCAGCGGCCATGGGCGACCTTGCGCGTGGACAAGCTAGAGATGCCCAACGGCAACATTAAGGAAGAGTACTATGTGCTGGAGTACCCAACTTGGGTCAATATGGTCGGTATTACCGAAGAGGAAGAAATCCTGTTCGTTCGGCAATACCGACATGGTGCCAACGAGGTGATGGTGGAGCTCCCTGCGGGTGTTGTGGAAGAAGGGGAAGATCCTGAATACGCGGCACGCCGCGAACTGATGGAGGAAACGGGTTATGCTTTTGGCGAAGCCACCTACGTCTGCGAGCTGTTCGCCAACCCGGCGACTTCCGGCAACTTGACCTATACCTACCTACTGACAGGTGGAAAGAAGGTGCAGGAACAGCAGCTGGATCCGTCGGAAGACATCGAGGTGGTGCACATGAGCATCGAAGAAGCGAAGCAATTCCTCCTGGAAAACAAAATCGGACAGGCGCTGCACAGTGCGGCCCTATTCTATACCTTAAAAAAGTTAGGCAAGCTGTAATCTTGCCTAATTTTATTCTTTACACCCGCCAATTCCCACAATAATTAACGCTATTTTCTTACCTTTGCCGTATGGCAAGAGAAATTTACGAAACCAAGCGTAAGGCACTTAAAATTAACTTAAACGCGGATATCTACGGTACATTTGCGGAAATTGGAGCAGGTCAGGAAGTTGCACGGAATTTCTTCGAGGCCGGAGCCGCATCGGGAACCATCGCGAAGACCATCTCCGCGTATGACATGGCCTTCAGTGATGCCATCTATGGGGTTGAGGAGTCGGGACGCTACGTCAGCAGGACCCGCCTGAACAAGATGCTCGTCCATGAATACGAACTGTTGACCGAGCGCCTGCACGGAGAGAAATACTGCAACAAAAAATTCTTTGCCTTTGCCGACACGGTAACCACCTTAAACTTTACGAAAACAAATGAGCCTCACGGTTGGATCGGTATCCGTTTCCAGCACGAAGTGGACGGCCCAACCAACGATATCGTCATCCACGTCCGCTTATTGGACAGTGACAACCGACTACAGACCAAAGTGCTGGGTATATTGGGTGTAAACCTGGTGTTTGCGGCCTTCTATTACGCGGAAAACCCGCAGACCATGATCGAATCCCTTGTGGATAACCTTTCTGTAGGATCGGTGGAAATCGACTTAGTCAAGGTTTCAGGTCCTTTATTCGAATCTGCAAACGAACGCTTATTGAACCTGTACCTGATCGCGAAGGGATTCTCCAAGGCCGCCATCTTCAAACCGGATGGTAAAGCGGCGCAGATCAAGGATTACCTGTACAAGAAGAACATCATTATCCTCCGGACAAAATACCGTCAGAAATCCAACCCGAACTTTGACCTCTTCAACCTTGCCGTGGAGGAATTCAAGAAGAATACGGGAGCCATTCCTGAAGATACGGTCGTACTGATCGAGGTACTGATGGGGAATGTCCTGGACGAGAATTCCAGCATTACGGACGAGGATCTGATCTATTTTGCGGAACGTGCCGAATACCTATGTTCCACAGGGAACAACATCATGGTGTCCAACTTCAGACGGAACAACCACTTGGCGGAATTCGTGCAGACCCTGCGCCCGAAACACATCGGTATTGCGACCAACGTATCCAACTTGAAGAACATCTTCAATTCCGACAATTACAACAAGGAAAACTATACAAACGAGCTCTTGACCTACATTTCAGGAATGTTCAGCAAGAACGTGAAACTATATGCTTACCCGTATTTGGACAAGAAGAACGAGAAAATCGTGACCACGAAGAACATGCCGGTATCGCCAGAAGCCAAGCCGTTGTTTGACTTCCTGATCAGCAACCGATATATTGTGGATATCGAAAACTACGACGAGAAATTCGTGAAAACGGTCTAATAATAATCCGATTTCGAACAAAACCAACGTACATAAACAAGCCCCATTGCCTAACGGCAGTGGGGCTTGCTCTTGGTGGTCAGTGCCACCGGAATTTTTTCCGATCCGTTTATAGGAACTTCTTGAATATTGCGTAGAGGATTTTGAGATCCTGTTCGTTCAATACGGCCGAGTTGGTGTCCTTCTGGATATAATGCTGCTTGAATGCTTTGATGGCGGAGTCGGTATTCTTGACATCATAGCCGATGATCCGTAGCGCCAGTTTCGGGTCGAAACCATAGGGCGGTGTTTCCAGGACGCCATCATACCAGAATCCGAAACCTTTATCCGCGAGGGTCTTCCACGGGAAGCGAGAAGGGTCATTCTTCCGAGTCGGGGCATAGTCCATGTGGCCGATAAAGTTGGCCTGCGGAATTTTATAGGTTTCCTTCAGGTAGGCCAACAACTGTGTCAGTGCCGTAATCTGAGCTTCCGGCCAAGGGTCTGTTGTGCCGTTGTTGTCCAATTCGATACCGATACTGGACGAGTTGAGGTCCGTATCGTTGCCCCAACGCCCTAATCCGGCATGGTGAGCACGATAGAGGTCATTGACCATCTGTACGATTTTGCCGTCCCTACCGATGACATAATGCGAGCTCACCCCCACTTTCTGATTATGGAATGTCTTGATGGTTTGATCCAGCGACACCTGTGCCGTATGGTGGATCATCACATAATTGGGCTTGCGCACGCCAAAGTTCGTGGAGGCTATCCATTCCTTATTGGCTGCAGCAATTTTCGCGATCTGATCTTCAACAGGCGCCGCTTCGTACAGCTCAGCAAAGTCCTTCGCTTTCTTTTTATAGATTTTCTCCGTACTAGCATATTTCCCGCCCCCGCATGAGCTCAACAAAGCTGCGGCGACCAGGAGTGAAAAGTATTTATTCATTATATTCAATCTATTGATTTATTATTCCTTAATTTCTTCAACGACGAATTCCGGGCGGTCCATGCCGGGTTCCAAAGGAATGACCTGCAGGTTTCGGAATTCCATTTTTGCGCCTTCGGCTTCCAGGCAGATATACCCTTTCCGTTTTGAGGCAAGGCGGATACTGTTCACAAATTTACCATTTACGGCCAGCTTTACTGTCCCATCCACACAGATCACCGTATAGGTGTTCCACTCCCCTACTCCCAGGCATCTGTTCTCCAGCGACCTGCTGCGCTCACCGCGCGGATTATCCGGAGATGCGGTCATTCCGCCAGCCCCGAACAGTTCCCCATGCACATAGGCTATCGGCTGTGGGACGCCATTGACGGCGTTCTGGTTCACCCAATCCAATTCCAGCATCTGCACCTCCATCCCTAGGGGAAGTCGCGTCTGGGAGTCTGCTTTGGCGTCGCTCCAGACAAATATGCCCGAGTTACCACCCTTTTCCAAGTGTCGCCACTCCACCCGCATAATGAAGTTCTCGTACATCTCCGCAGAACGGACGACACCAATGGGCTCCCCATTGTTTTCCAAGACCGTGCCATTTACATGCCAAGTCGAATCGGACGTGTTCACATCGATCCATTGGATCGGCTTGCCTCCCTCCTGACCACCGATCAGGTCATCAAACTGCTTTTCCACACCAAATTGGAAGAGTGCTTGCTGCGCAGATACCGGTAGGCAAATGGAAAACAGCAGTATAACCAAGAAAAGAAGTGCTTTGGGGAATATCGGCTGAACGTATTGCATAGCCTAAGATAAACAATTTTTGGAGGAAGTACTGTCCTTGAATGGGTACAGGTTCACCGTACCTAAAAATTCCAGAAGAATGGGTGTTGCTATGGTGACAAAGGGGACATTGGACATAAAAAAGCCGCTGTGTGTAATACACAGCGGCTATATGCTTTCAGAAACTATTGCTTATGCTTCTGCGTACGCTTCGATTGGAGGACAAGAACAGATTAATGTTCTATCACCTTGAGAGTCGTTTACACGACCTACCGAAGGCCAGAATTTGTTTACGCGTAAGTATTCAACTGGATACGCTGCGGTCTGTCTCGAGTATGGTCTATCCCAAGTGTCGGCAGTTACCACGCGAGCTGTATGCGGCGCATGTTTCAATACGTTTTCTTTTTGATCTGCTGTACCATCTTCTACCGCAGCAATCTCGCTACGGATACCGATTAGTGCTTCACAGAATCTATCCAATTCCGCTTTAGACTCGGATTCCGTAGGCTCTACCATCAATGTTCCTGCCACTGGGAAGGAAACGGTCGGTGCGTGGAAACCATAATCCATTAAGCGTTTTGCGATATCAGCAACCTCGATACCGATGTTCTTGAAACCACGGCAATCCAAGATCATCTCGTGTGCACAACGGCCATTCGCACCAGCGTACAATACAGGGTAGTGCTGCTCTAGGCGTGTTTTCAGGTAGTTGGCATTCAAGATGGCTGTTTTGGTTGCATTGGTCAATCCTTCACCGCCCATCATCGCAATGTATGCGTGAGAGATGATCAAGATCGATGCAGAGCCGAATGGAGCTGCAGAAACAGCGGAGATACCTTCTTCACCGGAAATCTCTACCACTTCGTGGTTCGGCAAGAAAGGCACCAAGTGTGCCGCAACACCGATTGGACCCATACCAGGACCACCACCACCGTGTGGAATACAGAATGTTTTGTGCAGGTTCAAGTGACATACGTCAGCACCGATGTAGCCCGGGCTGGTCAGACCAACCTGTGCGTTCATGTTTGCACCGTCCATATATACCTGACCACCATTTTCATGGATGATATTACAGATTTCAATAATAGGCTCTTCGAATACACCGTGTGTGGATGGATAAGTTACCATTAGGGAGTTCAAGCGTGCTGCATGGTCTGTAGCTTTAGCACGTAGATCTTCCACATCGATATTACCACGCTCATCACATTTTACCACAACGACTTTCAAGCCGGCCATGGATGCTGATGCTGGGTTGGTACCGTGTGCCGATGCCGGGATCAAACAGATATCTCTGTCGAAGTCACCGCGGCTGTGGTGGTACGCACGGATTACCATCAATCCCGCATATTCACCCTGTGCACCGGAGTTCGGTTGGAAGGACATCTTCGCGAAGCCTGTAATCTCACACAACCAATCGTTCAATTCGTTGATCAACTGCATATAACCTGTAGTCTGATCCGCTGGAGCGAATGGGTGCAACCCACCGAAACGTGCCCATGTTACAGGAACCATTTCCGTCGTTGCGTTCAATTTCATGGTACATGAACCCAATGGGATCATGGAATGACAAAGGGAAAGGTCTTTCGCTTCCAATGACTTGATGTAGCGAAGCATTTCACTTTCAGAGTGGTAGCTGTTGAAGACAGGGTGTGTCAAGAACTCAGAACCACGCTCCAATTCCTCAGGAATGGATTGGCCAAGTTCATTCGCCAAAGCGTCCAAATCTACATCTGTAGCATTCTTTCCTTTGATTTTAGCAAAAACCTTAACGATGGTCTGTACATCTTCGAAAGTTGTTGTTTCGTCGATGGAAATACCAACGATATTATCTTGGTAGAAGAAGTTGATTTCATTGTCCAAAGCCTCACCTTTCAAGGTACCCACTTGATCGCCAGCATCGAAACGCAAGGTATCGAAGTAGGATGTGTTCAATTGGCTGTAACCCAAAGATTGGATGGCTTTATCTGTTAATTTCGCCAAGTCATTGATGCGTTTCGCGATATTGGTGATTCCTTTTGGTCCGTGGTAAACGGCATAGAAGGAAGCCATGATTGCCAATAAAGCCTGTGCAGTACAGATGTTTGACGATGCTTTATCTCTACGGATGTGCTGTTCACGAGTCTGCAATGCCATACGCAACGCGTATTCACCATTGGAGTCAGACGTCACACCGATAATACGGCCAGGGATATTACGCTTGTAGCTATCTTTTGTTGCAAAGAATGCTGCGTGCGGACCACCGAAGCCCATCGGTACACCGAAGCGTTGGGAGTTACCCACAACAACGTCAGCTCCCCATTCTCCCGGAGGCGTCAATAACGCTAGGGACATCAGGTCTGTAGCCACACAAACGGTAATATCCTTATCGTGCGCATACGCTGCGAACTCTTTATAATCTGCTACGGAACCATCTGCAGCAGGATACTGAACGAACGTTGCAAATACATCATCCGTTAAGTTTTCTACAGTCAGGTCAGCCACGCGGATCTCCACACCGAAAGGTACGGCACGTGTCTGCAATACATCTAAAGTCTGTGGATAGATATTCGGTGTTACCAAGAATACATGCGCATCTTTGTTTTTTCTAGCGCTGTACAGCATGAACATACCCTCGGCTGCCGCTGTTGCTTCATCCAACAGGGACGCATTGGCAATCTCAAGACCGGTTAGGTCAGAAACCATGGTTTGGAAGTTCAATAAGGCCTGAAGACGACCCTGTGCAATTTCAGCTTGGTACGGCGTATATTGTGTGTACCATCCTGGATTTTCAAAAACATTCCGCTGAATAACACCCGGAAGGATTACATCGTTGTAACCTTGACCGATATACGATTTGAAAACCTTGTTCTTCTCCGCAATCTGCGCGATCTTCTCCAGGTAGGCAACTTCGCTAAGTGCCGCTGGAAGATTTAACGCTTGTTTCTTACGGATTTGCGCTGGTACAGTTTGCTCGATTAATTCATCCACAGATGAAACGCCTAACACGTTCAACATGTCCTCTACCTGTGCAGAGCTTGGACCATTGTGACGATCCTCAAATTTTTCTTGGTAAAATACGTTACTCATTTTAAGTATTGATTGTAACTTTTGAGACTGATTAACTATCTGTTATCCACATTATTTCATCAGAAAGACTGATAAAGAATTTAGATGTGCAAAGATACGCTTTTTATACCTAATTTTTAAGATACATGAAGCGCGCTATACTTTTATTAACACATCAATCGATTGCGCTTTTTATTGCGTCGGTAACAATATATCATGGGATTGATTAGCAATAAAACAGGCTTTACCCGAAAACATTTCAATATGCAAAATCGAGGGCTGCGTCATATCATTTTCACATTCGAACCACAGCGGGTTCCTCATTAAAAAAACGGCAATTAAACCCCTTTTCCATTTAAAATAAAGCATCGATTTACCGAATATCAACACCTGATTTTCAGTATTAAACTCTTTAAAATTAAATATTTACAATAATTTTTATCCTCTTATTTAAGCAGCATAACTTTGCTAAATTAGGCACATAACAAAACTTAAATTATATGCTGAATTTACAGGTAAAGAATGAATCCAATCGTTTACATGCCGTAATATTAGGAATTGCCAACAGTAACGGGCCGACGCCAACCGCGGAGGAGGCCTATGATCCCAAATCACTTGAACATATCCTTGCCGGCACCTATCCGCAGGAGAGCGATATGGTCTTTGAGCTGAACAGTTTCAAAGATGTCCTTAACCGCTACGGTGTCGAGGTATACCGTCCGGATTTGATCGAAGGTCTGAACCAGATATTCACCCGTGATATCGGCTTCGTTATCGACGATTATTTCATCAAGTCCAATATCCTCCCAGACCGTGCCCAAGAATGGGAAGCCATCCAGTACATCATCGACCAGATTGCTCCTGATAAACTGATTACGGCCCCTGAGGAATTCCATATGGAAGGTGGCGACGTGATCCTGTGGAACGAATACATCTTCATCGGAACCTATACCGGCGAGGATTATGCACAGATCAACACGGCCAGAACCAACCTTGCGGGTGTGGAATTTATCAAGAGTAAGTTTCCAGATCGAAAAGTTGTTTCCTTTGACCTGATCAAGTCCATGACCAATGCCCGCGCCAATGCGCTGCACTTAGATTGCTGTTTCCAGCCCGTGGGTGCTGATAAAGCCATTATTTATCCGGGTGGCTTCCGCAATCCAGCAGATTATGCCTTTTTAAGGGATCTCTTCGGCCCTGAGAATCTATTTGAGATTACTGGCGACGAAATGTACGAGATGTTCTCCAACGTCTTTTCCATCGCCCCGAATGTCGTTGTTTCCGAACGGAACTTCACCAGACTGAACAATTGGTTGCGGGAACAGAACTTCATTGTGGAGGAAATCCCCTACCACGAAATCGGAAAACAGGAAGGCCTGCTTCGCTGTTCCACATTACCACTCATTCGAAAATAACATGCAGACAACACACTCCATCTTGATGGTGCGCCCGGCAGCATTCCGTATGAACGAAGAAACCGCGGTCAACAATTATTTCCAGTCCGAGGGCGGACAGACCGAGCGCGTAGCGGACCTTGCCCTGGCCGAGTTCGACAATTACGTCCAAGTCCTTAAGGATGCTGGCGTTAAGGTCTTCGTTGTCCAGGATACGGGCGAGTTTGATACTCCGGATAGCCTTTTCCCCAACAATGTCATTTCCTTCCACCACAACAAGGCCATCCTCTACCCCATGTTTGCAGAAAACAGACGGGAAGAACGAAAGCTCAATTACTTGGGCAAGTTGGATCAAGCAGGATTCCACTTCGAAAAAACAGAGGACTATACCGCCTATGAGGATAGGAAGCAATTCCTGGAGGGCACAGGTGTGCTGATCTTGGATCGGGATCATAAGATTACCTATTGCTCCATTTCGGATCGTGCCGATGAGGAATTATTGCATGTATTCTGCAAGGATCAAGGCTACAAACCCTTTATGTTCTATGCAACACAGGAAGTCGATGGGCAGTTTCTTCCCATCTACCACACGAACGTGATGATGTCCGTTGGCAAGAATTTCTGCCTGATTTGTCTGGATACGGTGCGCGACGCCCGCGAGCGCAACAACCTCGAGAACCTGCTCATTATGAGTGGCAAGGAAATCATTGCCATCACTGAAGACCAGATGAACCATTTTGCCGGCAATATCCTCGAAGTCAAGAACATTACCGGCGATCCCTTGATCTGCATGAGCAGCCAGGCATACGAAGCACTCGATGACGAAACCATAGAACGCTTGGAAAAACACGGCCGCATTATCCACGCGCCCCTTTATAGCATCGAAAAATTCGGCGGCGGAAGCGCCAGATGCATGATGGCCGAGATATTTATATAATGAAATTTAATTAGAAAAGCTGCACAAAAAAACAACTCCAACAGTGTGTGGGGTTGTTTATTCTATTTTTTGGAAAAAACGAAATGTTTCTCCTTCCTAAAATCAAATTGAATGGCCTAGTCCCAGTCCTCCCCCTTTCTATCTCACATCTCACATCTCCCAAACTAGAAGCTATCCTTCGCTATTTCCCGTCTGACACGGCTAAGGCTTTCCGGGGTGATGCCCAGGTAAGAAGCAATCATCCATTGCGGCACGCGGAGCAGCAAATTCGGATACAATTCGATAAACTCCAAGTAGCGTTCCTTGGCGGTCATCGCCAATAAGGAGTTGATCCGTTTCTGCAGGTAATAGATGCTACGCTGCAGGGATTTCTCGGTGAACATCCCGAACTCAAATTTGATCTTTGCGGCTTCCGTAAAGAAGTTTGGGTGCAGGAACACCACTTTGCTGGGCTCGATGGCCTTGATGTAGTACAGCGATGGCTCATCGAAGTACATCGACGAGCGATCGGCCATCAGCCAATTCTCCGGGGCGAACTGCAAGATATGCTCCGTCCCTTTCTCATCCAGTGAAATGAACAGCAACAGCCCCTCCTCTACGAACAGAAAATGCTTGCAGACCTCTCCTGCCCGCAGGATATACTGACTGTGTGCCAAGTCGCGGAATTCAAAATACGGGCTTAACCGCAAGAATTCATCGGCACTCATGCCCACTTTCTCATGGTAGTAACGGAAGAAATTTGTCTCCAACAGCTCCTGGTCAGTCATGCTAATACAGTATTGTAAATTTAAAATCTAGGGGTTTAAAACTTTTCACCAGCTCCCGCACAAGCTCATCACCATGTTTCAGGTACAACTCGGCAAAATTCTCGGTACGTTCCTGCAGGCCACCGTTCGGGAACAGGCGGTCCTTCAGTCGGTCGATCTGGATCAGCGCATCCTGATGGTTTCGCTTTTCGGCCTTCAGCAGTTTCTTTTCGAGGCTGTTGACTGCTTTCTTCAGGCGAGCTTTTACCGCATCGGTACTCGGTCCCAAACTTGGGTCTATTTTATGTGCGCGGAGCTTGATCTTTCCGAAGATGGCATTGAATTCCATCCATTCATCGGTAAGGTTTAAGCGGTGCTTGGTGATACGCTTCACGTAATCCTTCTTCAGGGTTTCCGATGAACGGAAGATGCTCTTGAAGGTAAAATCCAGGCGGAAGATCTTGCCGGCCGTCTGGTCATCGGTTATCAAGGCCGAGTTCCTCGGAATGAGGATCGGAAAAGGTACCTTATACTGTTCGAAATTTGCTTTCAACTGGAGCCAATAGACAATCTCGGCGCCCCCACCGATATAGGCAAGGTTGGGCAGTATTATTTCCTGATACAGGGGCCGCATGACCACATTGGGGCTAAAGCGCTCCGGATGGGCATGGATTTCCTTTTTAAGTTCCTCTTCCGTAAAAAACAGATCTTGATGCAATACTTCAAACCGTCCATCATCCGTGCGTACGATCCGTTCGCGGTATTCGTCCGTGAGGTAGAAGAAATTGATCTCGCGGGCATGGACCTGCGTACTGAAACCGGCGTCCATCAATGCTGTAGACGTTTTCTCTATGGCGTGAAAGCTCTTTTCTTTGACAATATCCTGCTCAATGGTCGCCGCGAAGAGCTTCTTGAACTCCTTGCGGTCGGCATCGATAATGACCAACCCATATTCCCTAAACAGGGAATTGACAAAGGTGCGGGTGGCATCGGCAAGGCTGGAACCCTGTAGATAGGCCTCTTCCACCAATTCGGTAAGTTTCGTCGCATTCTCCGACAGACCGAAGGTATTGGCATACTGCCGTACCGTTTCGCCAATGGACTCGGTATTCATCCTTCCTGTCGCTGCTAGGGCGTCAATATCCCAAGCGATCTTCTTTCCGAATACTCGAGTATGGTTGATTTCCGCAAAGTCATGGTCCTCAGTTGCCATCCAATAAACCGGCACAAATTCGTGCTCCGGATAGGCCTCCTTCAGGTCCTTCGCCAATTTAATGGCCGTGACAATCTTAAAAATAAAATATAGCGGTCCGGTGAAGATATTCAGCTGATGTCCCGTCGTAACGGTAAAGGTATTGGCATCCTTCAGGCGAAGGATATTCTGCGCAACCTCCGGAGAGGATGATAAAAGATCACCATATTGGTCGGTCAATGCCTTGCTCAGCAGCTCCCGATGCGCAAAGTTCTTTTTCTGTTCCAACTGATCCTTAAAACCTGCCAAATCTGGCCTATTGCCATAGAATGGCGCAAGGGCGGCATCATTGTTCAGATAGGCGATTAGGGTTTTGGAAAAGCTGTTAGTGTCGCTATAATCAATATATGTGGCTTTCATCTACCTCTTTTAAACTTTTACAAATGTACAAGGCTATAAGGTACAAATTACAAAAATTTATCACAAGGACGGATGAAAGCCCCAAAACTTTCAGTTATTTGACAATATGGCCGTAAAGATCGAAGTCCTCTGCCCGATCCACTTTCACCTGTACGAAATCCCCGATACGGGCATAGTCCGTTTTGGCATCCAGCACCACTTCATTGTCAACTTCCGGTGAGTCATATTCCGTTCTACCGATAAAATAATCACCATCAACCCGATCCACCAACACCTTGTAGGTATTGCCGATCTTTTCTTGGTTGATGTCGTAGGAAATACCCTGCTGAACTTCCATGATCTGATCTACGCGATCTTGTTTCACTTCCTCTGGCACATCATCTTCCAGATTATGGGCATGGGTCTTTTCCTCGTGGGAGTAGGTGAAACAGCCCAAGCGATCGAAACGGGTTTCTTCCACCCATTCCAACATTTCCTGGAAGTCCGCTTCGGTTTCTCCGGGGTAGCCACAGATCAAGGTCGTGCGAAGTGCGATATCGGGCACTTTATCGCGGATCTTGTTCACCAGGTCGATTTGCTTCTGCTTGCTGGTACCGCGACGCATAGAGGTAAGCATGCGGTCAGAAATGTGCTGCAACGGCATATCCAAGTAGTTACAGATATTGGAGCGCTCGTTCATCGCATCCAGGATATCCATTGGGAATCCCGAAGGATAAGCATATTGCAGGCGAATCCATTCAATGCCATCCACATCGGATAGATGACGCATCAAATCGGAAAGATTACGCTTACCGTAGATATCCAATCCATAATAAGTCAGATCCTGCGCGATCAAGATCAATTCTTTCGTTCCATTGGAAGCTAAAAATTTAGCCTCTTTAACCAGGTCATCGATTGATTTAGACACATGCTTTCCGCGCATCAAAGGAATGGCACAGAAGGAACATGGTCTATTGCAACCCTCGGCAATCTTGAAATATGAGAAATGTGAAGGTGTGGTCAATAGACGTTCACCCAGCAATTCATGACGGTAGTCTGCGCCGATGGTGGACAACAGATCCGGAAGGTCGTTGGTACCGAAAAAGGCATCTACATTCGGGATCTCGTCCTGTAATTCTGGCTTATAGCGCTCGGAAAGACACCCCGTAACGATTACCTTATTCACTTTGCCCTGTTCTTTCAGGTCGGAGAACTGGAGAATGGTATCAATGGATTCCTGCTTCGCATTGTCAATGAACCCACAGGTATTGATGACCACGATGTCATTCGCTTGGATATTGGAAGCTTCATGTACCACTTCCATCTGATTGCCTTTCAATTGGCCCATCAGCACCTCACTATCGTGGATATTCTTCGAGCAGCCCAGGGTAACCACGTTCACACGCGGTTTTGTAAGCACCGGGCTTGATTTTGCTTGTTTCGTCTTCATAGTATGAGTAGACCTACTTAAATAGCGAGTCTACGAAGTCTTTTTTGTTAAATAACTGTAAATCACCAATCTTCTCGCCCACCCCAATGTATTTAACAGGGATCTTAAACTGATCGGATATCCCGATGACCACGCCGCCTTTGGCAGTTCCATCGAGTTTTGTCAATGCCAAGGCATTCACGTCTGTTGCTTGTGTAAATTGGGTGGCCTGTTCGATGGCATTCTGGCCAGTCGATGCATCCAGCACCAATAATATTTCGTGTGGTGCATCCGGGATCACCTTCTGCATCACGTTCTTGATCTTGGTCAACTCATTCATCAGGCCGACTTTGTTGTGTAATCGTCCAGCCGTATCGATAATCGCTACATCATCGCCATTGGCTACGGCAGATTTCACCGTATCATAGGCTACGGACGCAGGGTCCGAACCCATTGGCTGAGCCACGACACGAACGCCGACGCGCTCACCCCATAGCTGGATCTGATCCACAGCAGCGGCACGGAAGGTATCGGCAGCACCCAGCACGACCTTGTTGCCAGCTTCCTTCAATTGATGGGCCAGCTTTCCGATCGTTGTGGTCTTCCCTACTCCGTTCACTCCCACCACCATAATGACGTATGGTTTTTGGTTTCCGTATTCGAAACTCTCGAAATCATTGCTGTTGTTTTCCGCCAATAACCCCTGAATCTCATCCTTCAATAACCTGTTCAGGTCATCGGTTGTGACGTATTTATCCTGTGCAGCGCGCTTCTGGATACGCTCCACAATCTTCAGGGTCGTGGTAACACCGACATCGGAAGTCACCAACACCTCTTCCAAATTGTCCAGGACATCGTCATCTATGGTCGATTTCCCTACAACGGCCTTGGTTATCTTGGAGAAAAAACCTTCTTTGGTCTTCTCTAATCCCTTATCCAGTGCTTCTTGAGCTTCTGGTGTCTCCTGCTTCTTTTTAAAAAAATCAAATAATCCCATCTTGGACGTGTTATAGCTATTGGACTTGAAAATGAACCAAATATACTGAAATAGAGCATACTAAAAAAGCCCTTTTGGAGTTACCAAAACGGCTATTTCTAAGATTTTTAAAGAAAAACTTTAAAAAAAGGAATATCTTACTGCTTATTTTGAAGCCGCAGCAACAACCTCTTTTACTTTGTCATTGTGTACCATACTTTCTTTGAAAGTATAAGCTCCAGTTTTTGCAGATTTAGCTGTGATAACAACTTTAGTAAACTCTTTACCACCACCTTTTTGTAATGATGCAACTGCTTTCTTTGCCATGGTATAATATTTTTAATACTGAATCGTGCGATTCAAATGTTGATTACTTAATTTCTTTATGAACGGTTACTTTTCTCAATACTGGGTTGAATTTTTTCAACTCCAAACGTTCTGTAGTGTTCTTTTTGTTCTTTGTGGTAATGTAACGAGACATTCCTGGAAGACCACTTTCTTTGTGCTCAGTACATTCTAAGATTACTTGTACTCTATTTCCTTTTTTTGCCATTGCCTTACTTATTTATACCCTCACGGGTGAATTTCATGATTCTAGTTATTGCTGATTAAAACAGGCGCTATCTATTAAATATGACCTTTTTTAATGAACTTCTCGATAGAAGCGGTAATACCGTTCTTGTTAATAGTTTTGATAGCTGAAGTAGATACTTTCAACGTAATCCAACGATCTTCTTCAGGGATATAAAAACGCTTAGTCTGTAAATTAGGATAGAATTTACGTTTTGTTTTAACGTTCGAGTGAGATACGTTATTTCCTTTTAATGCCGTCTTGCCTGTTAAATCACAAATTCTTGACATGATATTCGATTTTTATTGTTGTTCTTAAAATATTAAAACGTTCCCTTAGAAACGAGTGTGCAAATATCTATATTTCTTTTGGGAAATACAATAATAAATCTCGAATTATTTTAAAATAATCTGTTAGGAGGGTAGAAGTCAACAAAAATACTGTATTTTGCATTATATTTTAAAAGTGGGCCAACAATAGTTTTCAACAATTCACAATGAACAGATATTTACTCAAAGGATTAGGGTTTACCATAGCAGGTATTGCCTGTCTATATTATGGTCTTCAGATCATGGGTCCGGAAAACAATTGGTACAAGGTCCTGCTGTCTGTAGGTGTGATTTTGTTCGGTTTCGGCTTCATTACGCTTGTTTACCGGATGTTCCGGAAGATCGACCGCGACACCATCATGGAGAACCGCAAATCGGATCAGAAGGAGAAGTAGGGGATGTTACAACGAACCAAGGGCATTACCCTGAAACTGACGAATTATTCGGAAAGTAGTGTGGTTGCACAAATCTATACCGAAGCCCTTGGCCTACAATCCTACCTGATCAATGGCGCCCGGAAACCAAAGGCCAAGATTTCCACGAATATGTTGCAACCTTTCCATCTCTTGGAGCTGGTGGTGTACAACAAGGAAAACAACAACCTGCAGCGGATCAAGGAAGCGCAGCAGACCCCTGTATTGAAAAGCATCCCCTTGGATATTGTCAAGAGTTCCATCGCCATCTTCTTGAACGAAGTACTTTATAAGGTTCTTCGCCATCAACATCCCGAGCCGCAGCTTTTCCATTTCCTGGAAAGCGCCATCAGTTGGCTCGATGAAACCGATGAAGGCCTGGCCAATTACCATTTGGTCTTTCTGGCCAAACTAAGCCATTATTTAGGTTTTCGGCCAATTGTAACAGAACAGGCTTATTTTGACTTGGTTGAGGGGCAGTTCAGCAGTTTGCTGCCGGCCCATACCTACACCCTGCAGGAGCCCTACAGTGGGTATCTGCGCCAGATCCTACGCGCAAGCTTCTCCAACAGCAAGGATATCCGGCTGAGCAGGGAGGACCGGTCTTATCTCCTGCAGAAACTCGTAGATTATTACCGCCTGCATACCGAAAACTTTGGGGAAATCAATTCCCTCTTTATTCTCGAGGAAATTTTCGGAAATTAAGTCCCCTCCAACCAATACGGTTGCTATCCTGAACGCATAAATTGGGCAATAAAAAACCCGTTGCGTATGATGCAACGGGTTTTCCACAATAAATATATATCGTAACCTAATCTTAGATAAGCTTTACATTTACCGCGTTAAGACCTTTACGTCCTTGTTGTACTTCGTAAGATACATGATCATTTTCGCGTACTTTGTCTACTAAACCTGAAACGTGAACGAAGATTTCGCTCTCGCCGGAATTTGGAATGATGAAACCGAAACCTTTGGCTTCATTAAAGAATTTTACTACTCCTTCTTGCATAATAATATTAACTAATGTTTTCCTAAAGGTATCATTATTTTTTTAATACCTGTAAATTTTAGTTTATAATTTCATTAAACATTTTTTAAATCGCTATGTCTATTCAGTAATATTTATTTGGAAGGGTTTTTGCCCTGTCCTACATTATTTATGAAACATATGAAAAAATTAATGGTACTAGCGGCCTTGGTTGGATTGATTTCGACAGCAAGCGCACAGACAAATACAATGGAAAACAGCAGGAGAGTAGCAACCCGCGGATATGCGGAAAAAGAGGTTACACCGGATATCATCTATCTTTCTGTGTCCCTAAAGGAATATTACCAAGACGGGAATACAAAGAAGAAGGTGCAGATCGAACAGTTGGAAAAGCAGCTTTTTGATGCAGCCATGAAAAACGGCGTGCGCAAGGAGGACTTTACCATCCAGAACATCTATAGCTACAACACCGTAGACAAGAAAAAAACAAACGAGATCATGCAGTCCCGTCAATACCGCATCAAGGTGACCGACCTGAAGAAACTGAACCCGATGTTGGAAGAAGTGGACCCACGCGGAATCCAGAGCACGTCGATCAATGGATACGACCATAGCCAGAAGCGCGAGATTGAAAAGGAATTGAAGACGGCGGCCGTTAAGGATGCACGTACCAATGCGGATATCCTGGCAGCAGCGGATGGCGAGAGCGTAGGGAAGGTGCTGATGATCAATGATAACTCCAGCCTGAACTGGAATGACATTGCGCCACAACCGCGTATGTATGCCATGAAATCTGCAAATGCCGTTTTGGAAGATGGCTCGGCCCAAGGTCCGGAATTGGAGGTTCGTCCGATCAAATTGACCTGCAACATTGATGCTGTTTTTGAATTAAAGTAACATGCCACGTCAAGAACATTATAACCTGGAGAAAATAGACAAGGATTTCTCTTGGGTAAAGCGACTATCCGTTTTAATGGATAGTCGTTTCCGTATCGGAAATTTCAAATTCGGTTTGGACCCGCTCCTGAACTTCATTCCCTTTGCCGGGCAGATCGCGACGTTGACCATTTCCCTGATCCTGGTCATCGTGATGTACCGCAATGGCGCCAGCAGCAAGCTGGCCGTCAAGATGCTCTGGAATGTGACATGGGATGCTTTAGTTGGGTCTATACCCCTGATTGGTAATGTCTTTGACTTCTTTAACAAGGCCAACGAAAAGAACATTAAGCTCTTGCAGGAGCATTATTACGAAAACAAGCATCAGGGCAGTGCAAAGCGCATGTTGATTACCTTTGGAATCATCCTGTTTATCCTGATGGTACTGTTCATCTATTTGATGTACTACCTAACCGTTTCCTTGTTTGAGTGGATATTCTAATCTGGATTTCCTGAAATTAAGCTACTTTTGTACCCATGAGCAAGACCAGAATATTTGCATTGTTGGGGATCGCCATCTTATTGATTGCCGTATTCACCAACCCACCGAAGGAGAAAATTGAGCAGGCCCTGACCGTGAAGGCCAAAGATATATTGAAGAAACAGCTGAATTACGAACATAAAGATGCCGTCGATTTCGGTATGATGCTCTTTGGCGACCAGGTGGTTCGCGAATTTGTGAACAGCTATACCTATACCAACAACTACTACCTGTTCTCCCTGACGAAGATTTCCTGGAACGGCGAGAAATATATCATTGGTGGCGGTGCTTTCGGAAAGGTATGGATCAGTCCGAAGTTGGATGAGAAGGCAGAAGTCCTGATCGAGGCATTAAAGAATCAATAATGCTGGAGATCATTTATCGGGACGCGGATCTGATAGCGATCAACAAGCCCCATGGGCTATTGGTCCACCGATCTTCCATTGCTGCGGACACTGCGGAGTTCGCCCTTCAGTTGCTTCGCGATCAGATCGGACAACCGGTCTACCCGGCGCACCGCATCGACCGCAAGACAGGCGGTGTACTTCTTTTCTCCCTGAACAAGGAGATGGATTCCCTAATCCAAACAGCATTTGCGGAAAATCGAATCGAAAAGGAATACCTGGCGCTCCTGCGCGGACATACCGAACCTGCAGGCACCATTGACTATCCCTTGAAAAAGGAAAACGGAACCCTCCAGGACGCACTCACCCATTATACCACCATAGCACTTTCGGAAATAGACCTGCCCTTCGGCAAATTCCCGACTTCCCGCTATGCCCTTGTATCGGCAAGACCGCAAACCGGCCGAATGCACCAGATCAGAAGGCATTTTGCCCATATTTTCCATCCCATCATCGGGGATAGGCCCCACGGCTGCAATAAACAGAACAAGCTCTGGAAAGAAACATTCCAGCACGATACCATGCTGCTCCACGCCAAGAACATCAAATTTCAACATCCCAGAACAAAAGAAACAATCTTTATCGAAGCCCAACTCCAACCCGAGTTTAAGAGGGCGCTAAACATAGCTTCTTTAGATGTGAGATGTGAGTATTGAGATTTGAGATAGTAAGGCTGTTAGCTTGTTTGAGGCTGAGATGTGAGATGTGAGTATTGAGGCTGAGATTTGAGATGTGAGTATTGAGATATGAGATGGTAAGAGTATTATCCCGTCTAATAAAATTTCCTGCATACGTATATCATCTCCCAAAATCTGTCTGATCTTCCATTTTAACCTTTCTATCTCAAATCTCACATCTCATATCTCATATCTATTTGCTACTTTTGTGGAAAATATAAACTCATTCCAATAACATGAAAAATACTGCGTTAACAAACGTTCACATTGCCTTAGGAGCGAAAATGGTTCCTTTTGCTGGCTTCAATATGCCTGTTCAATATTCGGGTATCAACGACGAACACGAGACAGTGCGTACTGGCGTTGGTATGTTTGATGTAAGCCACATGGGCGAATTCATCCTAAAAGGAGAGAAGGCCTTGGATTTGATTCAAAAAGTATCCTCAAACGATGCTTCAAAACTATACGATGGCAAAGTACAATACGGTTACCTTCCGAACGAAGACGGAGGTATCGTGGATGACTTCTTGACCTACAAGATCGACGATACCACTTACCTATTGGTCGTGAATGCGTCGAACATTGAAAAAGACTGGAACTGGATCAGCAAGTTCAACACCGAAGGTGTAGAGATGAAGGACATTTCCGATGAAACATCCCTATTCGCGATCCAAGGGCCTAAAGCGGCTGATGCGTTGCAGCAATTAACCGATATCGAACTCGCACCGATGGAATACTACACGTTCCAGAAAGGTGTTTTTGCCGGCGTGGAAAACGTATTGGTTTCCGCAACGGGTTACACCGGTGCTGGAGGTTTTGAAATCTATGTAGCCAATGAACATGCAGAACAAGTATGGAATGCCATCATGGAAGCGGGTAAAGCATATGGCATCAAGCCGATCGGTTTGGGCGCACGTGATACCTTACGCTTAGAAATGGGATTCTGTCTATATGGAAACGACATCGACGATACCACCTCACCATTGGCAGCAGGTTTGGGATGGGTAACAAAATTCACGAAGGATTTTGTGAACTCGGAAAACCTAAAAGCTGAAAAGGAGCAAGGTGTTTCCCAGAAATTGGTAGGATTTGAAATGATCGACAGAGGTATTCCTCGTCACGATTATGAAATCGTAGATGCTGAAGGAAACAAGATCGGTCGTGTGACTTCCGGTACACAGTCGCCATCCTTAAAGAAATCCATTGGTTTGGGTTATGTGGATACCGCTTTCGCTAAAGAGGGCACAGAGATCTTTGTCTCTATCCGTAACACGCCAATCAAAGCGGTTGTTAAAAAACCTCCTTTCGTAAAATAGAAAGCAGCGAGAAGAAAAAAGAAAAGGGCTAATGATTATTTAGCCCTTTTCTTTTTTCTTGCTTGTTGCTGTGCCATCTTGATCTTTTCTTCCTCCTTCGCACGTACATCCCGCTTGACCTGTTTAATTAGCACGACCTTCAGATAGATCAGGACGACCAATAGGGCGATCGAAATCCCCAGGTAGAGCATCTGTCCACTGTTATAGCCTGCCCAAGCACTCAGTACCAAAAACACAATGCCCAGATTGAGCAAAATATTCAATATAAACTTCTTCGTCATTTCTTCTTTATTACTTTATATCCTGTAACCCGTTCGCGAACGAAATAAAAATACACTATTCCGGCGATAATATTCCCCACAATGACAAATAACACCAATAAAAGCCGTTCGCCATCGGATATTCGTGTCGATTTGATGATCTCCAACAACACCAGCACCACCCAGATCAGCGACACCAGCATCGCGATGCTCAGCAGGATAGGAGCGAAGCCTATCTTCAGCAACAGAAAGAGAAGGGAGAAGATATAAAAAGCCAGACTAAATAGGAAAGCCTGTTTAGTCTGGAGGAATAATTTATTCATGAAGCAAAGTTAGGATAAAATCCCGCCAAAGTCTATGGGAAAATACCCAATTCTTTGTAGGACTCGCCCACCTTGTTGATAGCACAGATAAATGCTGCTGTACGCAGATCCGTTACGCCTTCTGTATTTTTCCAGATCTGGTGAATCTCCTGGTAAGATCCGATCATGGTGTCTTCCAAACCGGAGTAAACCAAATCCACTTCATCCGGACCTCTCAAGATAATCTTGCGTTCCAATTTGGACACCTTCTGATTGGTCATGGACTCAATAATATTCAAGATTTCCGCGTACATATTCTCTGAGAAGCGTTTTTCCAAACGTCCGTAACGCACATGGCTTAAGTTTTTCAACCACTCAAAGTACGAAACTGTAACCCCGCCCGCGTTCAGGTAAATATCCGGAATAATTAATTTGCCCTTGCTGTTCAGGATCTCGTCCGCTTCAGGTGTTAAAGGACCATTCGCAGCTTCACCGATGATCTGTGCTTGGATACGGTCGGCATTGCTGATGTTGATCACGGACTCCAATGCTGCCGGAATCAGGATGTCACATGGGTATTCCAACGCTCTAGCGGAATCTGCAACATTCTCTGCGCCCGGGAAATCCAGAATGGACCCGGTTGTCTTGCGGTGCGCAACAACGGCATCTAGGTCAAGACCATTGGCGTTGTAGATGGCTCCTTCATATTCGATCAATCCCACCAACTTGGAACCTGCCTCTT
Source organism: Sphingobacterium lactis (assembly GCF_011046555.1). Classification (NCBI taxonomy): domain Bacteria; kingdom Pseudomonadati; phylum Bacteroidota; class Sphingobacteriia; order Sphingobacteriales; family Sphingobacteriaceae; genus Sphingobacterium; species Sphingobacterium lactis. The sequence continues at coordinate 813,173 of NZ_CP049246.1, read as the reverse complement.
GGAAATATTTTGCGGCATGGTAACCCACATTTCCCAATCCCTGAACAATCACGCGCTTATCCTCCACACCGACGGTCAATCCAAGTGCTTCCATATCTTCTTGCACCTTACATGCTTCCCGAACACCGAAGAAAACACCCAATCCGGTTGCTTCCGTACGTCCGCGCACACCACCCTGAGAAATCGGTTTACCTGTCACACAGGCTTGTGCATTGATCTCATTCGGGTTTAGGGTCGTATATGTATCCACGATCCAACTCATTTCACGCGCTCCTGTTCCATAATCTGGAGCAGGAACATCCGTGCCCGGACCGATAAAATTCTTCTTCACCAATTCCGTAGTATACCTTCTGGTGATCTTCTCCAGTTCGTACTCGGAGTACTTCTTGCTATCGATCTTGATACCGCCCTTTGCTCCACCGAAAGGAACATTCACGATCGCACACTTATAGGTCATCAGCGATGCCAGCGCCATAACCTCATCCTGATCGACCTCCATACTGAAACGGATACCGCCCTTACACGGCAACTTATGGTGCGAATGCTGGACACGATACGCCTCGATAACCTCAATGTTATCCCCAATCTTAACCGGGAATTTTACCCGCAGAATCGAGTTACAGGCTTTGATCTGATCAAGGATCCCTGATGAAAATTTCGTGAACTTCGCCGCTTTATCGAAGTTACGAGCTACCCCCTCAAAAAATGTGTAGGTATTGTTGGATTGATTGTCCATAAATAATGTTTTTGTTTACATTTGGTACTTTAGTATAAAGGTAATGCTTTTAATAATTTAACAATATAATATCCGAAAAAAACCGAATTTTTTTCGGTTTTTTAACAATCATACCGCAGAATTGAAAGAATGGCATTATTAGACTATGAGATGTGAGATGTGAGATTTGAGATAGAAAGTGTGTTATTTGAAGAGGGTGGAGAGATGTAAAACCTAAACTGTGAGACTAGAGATATGAGATTTGCGTTATTAAGTGGGCTACCTGATGTTGAGAGATAGATAGAAAACTTAGACTGGAAGATGGAAAATGGAAGATGGGATAAAATGAAAGTTAGCTCGGAAAATTACTAACGGATGTCAAATAGCACCCAGACTTTCTCATATCTCAAATCTAACATCTCATATCTGTCAGATATTACTAATGGTTGCCTAATAGCACCCAGACTTTCTCATATCTCATATCTAACATCTCATATCTGTCATACAAAATAAGAAAGCCCGATAAAATCGGGCTTTCTTATTTTGTATGACTGTTAATAGACATCCATTTCTGGGTCGAATGCTTCTTTCCAAGCTAAAATACCGCCTTGAAGATTCGATAGGTTGGTGAAGCCTTCCTGCTCCAACAACATAATTGCTTGCGCACTTCGTTTTCCTGATCTGCAGTGAATCACTACCGGAAGATCCTTAGAAATCTTATCCGACTCGATTACAACACCCGATAATGGAATGTTTACCCCGTTGAGGTTAGAAACTTCATATTCGAAAGGCTCACGTACGTCGATCAATTGGAACTCCGTATTGTGGTCCATCATGTCCTTCAATTCTTGAACGCTTATTTCTTTCATAGTATCCTTTTTCTCAAAGATAAATAATTTTTAATAGCAAATACCCTATCATTACTTTAATAATTTAGTATTTTCATCGCAAATTATAGATCATGATTAAACACTTTTTATCCTTATGTAGCCTTGGGTTATTTTTTCAGTTATCCTATGCGCAGGTCGCTGAAATAACGACAACCGAGAACATCAGTAGAATATTAAATACACTGGCATCCGATGAGATGCGCGGCCGCTCAGCCTTGGTACCCGCCGATATCGATCGCGCGGCAGACTTCATTGCTGCCGAGTTTAAGGAAATCGGCCTTCAGCCGTATGTTGGCAATAACTTCAAACAGGAGTTCGCCGTAAACAGATCCAAAGTGTCTTCACAACGCGTAACCATAGCGAATAAGGAGTTAGCTGATGAAGATTTCCTAATCTTTGGGGATTTCCAAGGATCACTTTCCGCCAAGGAAAATAAGATCAAGACCCTGCAGATCACTGCGGATGATGATTTCTCGCAGAAATTCCGCGAAATCGTTCAGAAGGATCCGGAAGATGCCATCATAGCAGTGGATAAGAAGCATGCGGCATTCCTAGCGCGCTTCAAGAAAATCTATAACCGCGAGCAGATTACCATCAAGGGCCAGGAAAGACCGAAATCACCGACAAAAGTATTCGTCGTGGCAGAATCCATTCCTGCAGATTATACGGTTCAGGTAGAGAAAACAGGGAACGATTTCACGATGGCCAATGTAGCAGCCATTATTCCTGGAAAATCCAAAGCGGATGAATATGTGGTTTTCTCCTGTCATTACGACCATATCGGTATTATCCAAGCAGTAGGGCAGGATTCCATTGCCAATGGTGCTGATGATGATGCCTCGGGTACGACTGCAATGATCGAATTGGCCCGCTATTATAAAAAGTTGAACAACAACGAGCGTACATTAATTTTCGTGGCCTTTACAGCTGAGGAAATCGGTATGTTCGGCTCCAAATACTTTTCCAATAACATCGATCCGGAGAAAGTGGCTGCCATGATCAATATTGAAATGATCGGTAAGGATTCAAAATTCGGCCCGAATACAATGTACATCACTGGTTTCACGGCATCCAACCTAGGTCAACTGATGCAAGAGAACCTGAAAGGTTCTGCCTTTACCTTCCACCCGGATCCATATACCACACAGAACCTGTTCTATCGTAGCGATAACGCGGTATTAGCGGCATTGGGGGTACCGGCACATACCTTCTCGACCTCTCAGATCGACAAGGATAGCTACTACCACACCGTTAAGGATGAGGTCAGCACGTTGGATATCAACAATATAAAATCGAGTATTGAGGCTATTGCCGCAGGTGCGATCGGTATTGTCAAAGGGGAACAGACACCGACACGTGTAGAAAAATTAAGAGATTAAACGCTTACGCATAACGTAATCGTCCATAACATAACCGTAGTAGGGGATATCTACTTCCTCTACTACTTCAAAACCCTGTTTAAGGTAAAAATGATACGCCTGGTTTCCACGGTTCACATTCAGTTCCAATTCCGGAAGGCCCAGTTCTTTCGCGCGGTCAGCAGAAAATTCAATTAATAATTTCCCATAACCCTTTCCTTGGGTAATCGGGAGGAGATAAATCTTTTCGATACGTAGGCAATCTGCTTTTGGTTGTAGCCCAAGAAAGCCAACGGCATTATCCGTTTGGTCATACAGGAGATAAAATTGAACCTGGTCCTCCAAAATTGCAGCCTCCAACACTTCCGTGGCATACATCTTCTCCAACATAAAGGCTATTTGATCCTGGGAAAGGATCGGACCATAGGTGGGGTACCAGATGGCATGCGCCAGTTCGTGAATCAAGACCGCATCTTCTGCGGTTGCCTTTCGTATTGTTATCATAACTCTTCCGTAATCCTAAAATAGTGTGGCTGCTCGGTGATCCGGACAAATCCGTCCGCACGCACCGTAAATTTTCCGTCGGATATTGCATCTAGGTTCTCCAGATCCGTAATATCTTCAACGCCGGCTATGCCCAATACAAAACCCTTAGGAAGCCATTTCTCGTACTTTCTCACCAAAAGGTGCTTTCCCCCGTCATTTAGGAAAATAATGGTGAAATCGGACAGAAAGGGGATATATGGCGAAATCTGCTCGTCATTGGTCAGTATGTTTACCGCATAATTGTTCTTGCTGTGCAGATAAGTAAATAAGGCTGCAGTTGGGCTGCTGTCTCCATAGGAAACGACCTGTAGGTGTTCCTCCAGATCCATTCCGGAAACTTCCTCCTTCGCAAGTAGCACATCTACTTTGATCTGTAGCGATTGCAGGTGTTCATAATGCTGAGCTAGGGTAATAATCGTCGGGCTCCATTCCAATAATTGATGGAGATAGCCTTCCTGCAGGCAATGGGGATCGGCGATAAAGAGTGCCGGTTCCTGATTTTCCCGAACAATATGATGTGAGGACATCGCTTAAGCTTCCAGTTGTCGTAAAGCAATGTAGGCCATCAGACCGATACTGGTCTGTAGGGCGGTTTCATCGATGTCAAAGGTTGGCGTATGTACGGCAGAGGTTATTCCCTTTTCCACATTCCCTGTCCCCAAGCGGTAGAAACATGCATTGGTTTCCTGGGAATAATAGGCGAAATCCTCAGCGGCTGGCCAGAGGTCCAGTTCCACTACATTTTCTGCGCCCAGATATTCCTCCGCATACCTGCGAGAAGCTGCTGTGATCTGGGGTTCGTTAATGAGGAAGGGATATCCTTTGGCAACCTGAAAATCACAGGTGGCACCCATACTTTCGGCAATACCGACAGCCATTTTTGTCATCTTTTCATGGGCTTCAGCGCGCCATTTCTCGTCAAAGGTCCGGAAGGTGCCCTCCAGGTAAACTTCGTCGGGAATAACGTTGGTTGCGCCATTGCCGATAATCTTGCCCCAGGAAAGGACCGAAGGGATCCTTGGATCGGCATTTCTGCTCACCACCTGCTGCATGGCCGTAATGACCTGGGCAGTAATCGCAATGGGGTCAATATTCTGATGGGGTTGCGCGCCATGTCCACCTTTACCGCGGATGGTCATGAACAGCTCATCGCAGGACGCCATATACTTGCCCGAGCGAAAGCCCACCTTCCCCGCTTCGATAAAAGGCATGACATGCTGCCCGATTATTCCCTGAGGTTTCGGGTTTTCCAGCACACCATCCTTGATCATCAGGGATGCTCCGCCAGGCAAACGTTCCTCCCCTGGCTGAAAGATCAATTTCACCGTTCCGCCAAATTCCGCACGCATGGCCATCAATATCCTGGCAACCCCCAATAGTGAAGCTGTGTGCACATCATGCCCACAGGCATGCATCACGCCAATATTCTGGGACCCGTAACTGCGTCCTTCCACCTCGGTGATCGGCAGTGCGTCCATATCGGCACGCAGGGCAATGACCTTGTCCGAGGGCAGTTCCCCTTGGATCAAGCCCACCACGCCGGTGTCCGCCATGGATTCAAACGGTATGCACAAGTCGGTCAATACCTGCTTGACGAAAGCTGATGTGTTATATTCCTCGAAAGAAAGTTCGGGGTTTTGGTGAAGAAATCTTCTTTTGTTCAGGGTATCCTCAAAAAAGGATTGGGCGAATTGCTGTACGGTTTGTTTTGTTGTTGACATGGTTTTCCTCCGCTAACGCCAGGTCCATACATCTTCAACGAATACGAATACATTTCTATATCTGCCGCGGAGTTGCCGCATGTACTCGGTAGCTGCAGAACGACTGGTAAAATCGCCAACTTTAACACGGTAGTTCGGTTCTACATAGTCCAAGTAGGCATTGGTGCCGGAATTCTGACGTATAAAGCTGTTCTGTACAGTTTGTGCTTCACTACGGCTCGTTCCTGAATATATTTGGACCCTAAAGCCCCGAACCTTCACACGGGATGCGCGCGACTTATCGAGGACTTTAGGTTCCAAGGGTACCGTTTTTGTCGATGTCGGATTTAAAGCAAAATGTGTTCTTGCTTGCTGAAGAAGATCGATCAACGAATCTTTTTCTACTACAACTTTACTCTCCTGTGTTTGTGCAGAACTGCTCAATGCACATAAAAGTAAACAGCTTACTAAAAATCCTGGGTATTTCATTTTTTATTATCCTTATTGTTTTCCGTGACAGTTTTTGTACTTCAATCCAGAACCACAAGGACATTCATCGTTTCTGCCAACTTCCTGATCTTTGCGGATCGGCTGGGTCACCTGTGGTGCCTGTGTATTCAGGTCTTCCTCGGATACGCCAGTTGGGGAAGCCAACTCTTCTTTTGTTTCTTTAACCTTTACCTTTGGTGCTTCTGGACGCGCTGCCTGTACGTTTTCCGGTTCTTGCTGCTGTCCTGGGATCTCACCTTTGAACAAGAAGCTCACAATATCCTTATTCATGCCGGCCAACATCGTCTTAAACAAGTTGTAAGCCTCCATTTTATAGATAATGATCGGATCCTTCTGTTCATAAACAGCGTTCTGTACGGATTGCTTCAAATCATCCATCTCACGTAAATGCTCTTTCCACGCTTCATCGATCAGCGCAAGCACGATACCTTTCTCAAAGGATTTGAAGACTTCCTTACCGTTCGTCTCTACAGCTTTTTTCAAGTTTGTAGCAACTTGAATGCCACGAATTCCATCGGTAAATGGAACAATGATATTTTCAATCATGCCACCACGTTCTGCCAATACGTTCGTAAGAACTGGTAACGTCTGGTTAGCGATATTTTCTGCCTTTTGGTGATAATGATCAATAACCTGTGTAAATAATTTTTCCACTAAGTTATTTGCAGAGGTCGATGTAAATTCGTCCTGTGTAATCGCTGGGTTGACAGCGAAAATACGGATCACTTCAATCTGGAACTCATCGAAGGAATTATCTTCCTTGGCTTGTAGCACCACATCTTCCACCACATCATAGATGGTGTTGTTCAAATCAACATCCAGACGTTCACCGAATAGGGCATTCTTACGTTTTGTATAGATAACTGTACGCTGGGAGTTCATCACGTCATCGTATTCCAATAGACGCTTACGGATACCGAAGTTGTTTTCCTCCACTTTGCGCTGTGCACGCTCGATGGATTTGGTCAACATGCTGTGTTGCATCACTTCACCATCTTCCACACCCATCTTCACCATCAGGTTGGAGATACGCTCCGATGCGAAAAGACGCATCAACGGATCTTCCAAGGATACGAAGAACTGCGAAGAACCCGGGTCACCCTGACGTCCCGCACGACCTCTCAACTGACGGTCAACACGACGGGACTCGTGGCGCTCCGTACCGATGATCGCCAAACCGCCAGCATTGATAACCTCTTCGGTCAGCTTAATATCCGTACCACGACCGGCCATGTTCGTCGCAATGGTCACCTGACCCGGACGACCAGCTTCCGCAACGATATCAGCTTCTTTCTGGTGCAATTTCGCGTTCAATACGTTGTGCTTCACACCGCGTAGTTTCAGCATACGGCTCAATAGTTCCGAGATCTCAACTGATGTCGTACCGACCAATACCGGACGGCCCTGTTCTGTCAAGGTCTGGATTTCCTGTGCCACTGCATTGTATTTCTCACGTGCTGTACGGTAGATGAAATCTTGACGGTCATCACGTTGAATGCCTTTGTTCGTTGGGATCTCAACCACATCCAGTTTATAGATCTCCCAAAGCTCGCCCGCTTCCGTAGATGCCGTACCGGTCATACCCGATAGCTTGTGGTACATCCGGAAGTAGTTCTGCAAGGTAATCGTCGCGTAGGTCTGCGTAGCATCCTCTACTTTCACGTTTTCCTTGGCTTCGATCGCTTGGTGCAAACCGTCCGAGTAACGGCGGCCATCCATGATACGGCCCGTTTGCTCATCGACGATCTTTACCTTGCCCTCGTCAACGATATATTGATCGTCACGCTCGAATAGGGTATATGCCTTCAACAATTGGTTGATCGAGTGGATACGCTCAGCTTTCACCGAGTAATCACGCATCAGCTCTTCTTTCTTCGCTGCTTTCTCCTCCAATGCGATATCTGCTTTTTCGATCTCAGCGATCTCCGTACCGACATCCGGAAGGATGAAGAAACTTGGATCCTCGCCTGAAGCCGTAATCAGCTCAATACCTTTATCGGTAAGTTCAACCTGGTTGTTCTTTTCATCGATGACGAAGAACAATTCCGCGTCTGCTTTCGGCATGTGGCGGTTTTGCTCCGACATGTAGAAGTTCTCCACCTTCTGAAGGATCTGGCGGTGGTTGCCTTCGGATAGATATTTGATTAACGCTTTGTTCTTCGGCAAACCGCGGTAAGCACGGAACAGCGCCAATCCTCCCTTTTCAGGGTCTGTGTCATTTTCAGCAATGGCTTTCTTCGCCTGGTTCAATACGGTATTGATGTATGCTTTCTGTGCATTTACCAATCGTTCGATCCGTGGCTTCAATTGATGGAATTCGTGTTGGTCACCCATAGGGATAGGACCGGAGATAATCAATGGCGTACGCGCATCGTCAATCAATACGGAGTCCACCTCATCGATCATCGCAAAGTGAAGCTTGCGCTGCACCATGGCTTCCTTCGTGTTGGTCATGTTGTCACGTAGGTAGTCGAAACCGAATTCATTGTTCGTACCGTATACGATATCGCTCATATACGCTTGACGGCGCTGTGGCGAGTTCGGTTGATATTTATCGATACAGTCTACGCTCATTCCGTGGAACTCGAAGATCGGTCCGTTCCACTCGGAGTCACGACGTGCCAGGTAATCATTCACCGTTACGATGTGGATACCTTGACCTGCCAATGCATTCAGGTAGGTAGGCAATGTTCCTACCAAGGTCTTACCTTCACCCGTAGACATCTCGGCAATCTTACCTTGGTGCAACACGATACCACCGATCAACTGTACATCGTAGTGGACCATGTTCCAGGTTACTTCCGTTCCGGCAGCATTCCAGGTGTTCTTCCAAATCGCTTTGTCGCCATTGACCTGTACGTTCGGTTTACGGGCTGCCAAGTCACGGTCGAATTGGGAAGCTGTAACTTCAATTTCTTTATTTTCTGTGAAGCGACGTGCCGTGTCCTTAACAACAGCAAAAGCTTCAGGTAATATCTCTAACAATATTTCCTCAAGCTTCTTGTCGCGGTCTTTTGTCAATTTGTCAACTTGGTCGTAGATGGAAGTTTTCTTTTCCATGTCCTCCGTTGCGTCGGCCTGACCTTTCAACTCATCGATCTCTTTGTCAATATCCTGCAAATAGGTGCTGATTCTTTCCTTGAATTCTGTGGTCTTCGCCCGGAGCTCATCATGCGTTAAACCAGAAAGTTTCTCGTATTCTTCCTTGATTTTATTTACTAGGGGATGTACGCCTTTGATATCTCTTTCAGACTTACTACCAAATAATTTGCTTAAAAACTTTAACATAATATTCTATTTCTCTATTCGCATGTACAATAATGACTCCAAACAAAACAAGCAGACATTTTGACATTAATCGGGCAAATTTAGTTATTAAGGTTGATAACTAATGCTTTCGCCCTTTCTTTTTTATGAATTTATTTTTCTAAAAATATATTTTTCTCCGTTACAGGGACCAAGTTCAGCGCTCGGGCCTGATCAAACAGCTTTTGTATGGCCTCACGCCCGATTTCACCAAGATTTTCGGAATATTTGTTGACGTAGAGTTCGATGTGTTGGTACATGACCTGTTCGTTCATTTCCTGGGCATGCGAACGGATATAGTCCAGTCCCGATTTAGGGTTCGCAAAGCCAAAGCGTACGCTTTCTGTGATCAATGCATTCACCCGTTTCTTTACCGCATCGGGGAGGCTTCTTTTGATCACGATTCCACCCAATGGGATCGGAGAACCGGTTGTCTTTTCCCAGAAATCACCAAGATCGGCAATCTTGTGCAGCCCTTTGTCCATATAGGTAAACCTATTTTCATGGATGATCAAGCCTACATCGATACGCCCATCCAAAAGGGACTCCTCGATTTCCGAGAAGAGCAGCTCTTCCTTCTGCTGTAGGGTAGGGAAGGCCAAACCGAGCAGGAAATTAGCCGTAGTATATTTTCCAGGAATGCCTACGCGGAGGTCCCGCAGGTGCTCCGGTAGCTCTCCGCCGATATATTGCGCCAATTCTTCCGCCAATTCGGCATCCTTGCAGATCAGCAGCGGCCCGACGCCAAAGCCCAGGGCACTTCCCGCATCCAGCAGTTCGTAGTCTTCCACCGCATACGCGAAGGCATGGTAACTGAGTTTCGTGATGTCCAGTTCCCCACGGAAAGCTTTCGCATTCAGGGTCTCCACATCGTGATATTCCACGTGAAACCGTAGGTCATGGCAGTCGATCTTGTCGTGGATCAGCGCATCAAAAATAAACGTATCGTTGGGACAGGGCGAAAAGCCCAAGGTTAAATTCATCTGCTCATTCATTACTTACATATCAATTTGGATGTTCTTGGTCAGCACCAAGATCATCATGCCCACAAAGGTGGCCAATACCAGCCCGTTGCCAATCTTATCCCTTTCCTGCTTGTAGCATATCCAGCAGGAAACCAGATTGATGGCCGCCGCGATCACATACAGCGCCGTTGGCTTGTCCGGGAATACCTCCATCTGCACATCCGTGTACCGCATCAACAGAAATGCCGCAATGGGCGCTAAGATTCCCAATAGGAACCCCACCAATATACTGTTCTTCATTGCTTACGAAATGTCAAAAGACCAGGAATTCAGTTCCGGAATCACATGGTGCGCCGTCATATCGAACTGGGTCGGCACGATGGAAACATACCCATTGTTAATGGCGTGCGCATCGGTGTCCTCTCCGCGATCCTGTAGGTCAAAGTTGCCCGTCATCCAAAAATACTCGCGTTTATAGGGGTCCAGGCGTTCATCAAACTCCTCGAACCACTTCGCATTGGCCTGACGGCAGATTTTAATGCCCTTGATCTCTACGGATTTATTCGGAAAATTAACGTTCAATAGGGAATTCTTCGGCAAGCCGTTCTTCAATACCTGTTCAGCAATGGTCTTCACCCACACACGGGTATGCTCAAAATCAGCATGATACGCAAAGTCATCTAAGGAATACCCCACGGAAGGAATACCTTCGATGGCACCTTCCACCGCTGCGGACATCGTGCCTGAGTACAGCACATTGATGGAATAGTTCAATCCATGGTTAATACCCGAGACGCAAAGGTCGGGTTTTTTGCCCTTGAAGATTTTATGAACCGCCAACTTGACACAATCCACCGGTGTGCCCGAACATTTGTACATCTCCACACCCGGATACAGGTCGATCTTGTCCAGGCGCAAAGGCTTCCCGATCGTAATGGCATGTCCCATTCCCGACTGCGGACTATCCGGAGCAACAACAACAACTTCACCAATCTCCTGCATCACCTCCAACAGGACCTTGATCCCCGGAGCCGTGATGCCATCGTCGTTAACGACCAATATAGTAGGCTTCTTCTTTGTCATACCGCTAAGTTAGGAAATTATGCATGCATTCCATCCTCGACAACCCGTAGTTTAACCAAAGATTTACTTGAAATTAAACAAGGGTGGCGGTGTGTGCTAGGTAGGATGCAGTAACGCTGGCGCAAGAGTTGTGCGCGGGGAATGTGCGGTGGCCCTCTTGCCTTCGGCAATATTTCAGGCATATCCCGCCATCAAGCTGGCGCAAGAGTTGTGCGGCAGGCCTGTGCGGTGGCTCTCTTGTGCCTATGGCAATATTTCAGGCATAAAATTATACCAGCAAACGTTGATACGATTATGCGCCATGTAACCCCGCTAGGGGTGTAACTATTTTAGCAGGCGCAGAAGAACCCCTATACCCACTGATTAACCGTTTAAACCCCCAATTTACTCCTTGCCAAAAAATCAACACAAACAACACATTATCAATACCTTAACAGCAAACCTAACCAAAATAACCACTTTACCATGTCTACACCTTGTCCATGGTGAGAGCGTACTGAGAGCGTACTGAGAGCGAGGTGAGAGCGTGTCTATAGACACGGTTCCACCTCGGTTACAATACGGGCGCACCACGGATGCACCTCGAACAAGGTCCAGCATATCGCCAGGGCCAATTTACCTGCGGACAGCCATTGTGAAATTTTCAAGAAAATAACGGGATTTCTTCCAATCTTGTTGATGCGAGAGCGTGGTAAGAGTAGGAATTTTGCAAGGAAAATAACCATCTAGCATCAAATTTTGAAAATGATGGTAAACTGCTATTTATGAATACTTTACGGGGTTACTTCGTGATATAAAGGTAACAAACAAAAGGGGAAATGCAAATCCTACAGAATAATTTACTATGGTATACGACTAACACTTTCCATGTCAAACAAAAAAAGAGGTCGGCATACACTGCCGACCTCTCCTTTATGTCGAAAAAGACGTATTAGCCTAGTTTGTTCAACCAGTCAACTACTTCTTCTCTTGATTTACCAAGTTTCTGTTGTAATTTACCTAATAACTCGTCGTCTTTTCCTTCTTCATAAGCTAAATCATCATCAGTCCAATCTGCGTACTGTTGTTTGATTTTACCTTTTAATTCGTTCCACTTTCCTTTTAAATCTAATTTGTCCATGTTTATAATCCTCCTATTATTTAAATGATAAATACACTAATAGAACACCATGAAACCAAATTGGTTTTATAAAATCTTAAAAAGTTTTTAGGGTAAGTTGCCGAAAGACTAGTATACTATTAGCTATCAGTCGTTTACGAATACAATCCTTTTTTATCTATAAAATCGATAACCGCATCAGGGGTATAGAACTTCACGGACCGTCCATCTTTAATGGCCTGCCGCAGGAAGGTTGAGGACAGCTCCATCACCGGCGTATCGGTCATCTGAATGGAAGGGTGATTCTTGAGCTCACCTCCATCATAACCCGGACGTGGATAGACCACGATCTTATAATCTCGGAGGATAATTTCGGCATTCTTCCATTTCATAAAGCCCTGCAGGTTATCTTCACCCATGATCAGGAGAAACTCCTTGTTCGGGTGTTTTTCCGCCAGGTGCACCAGCGTATCAATGGTATAGGAGGGTTGGGGAAGGTTAAATTCGATATCACTGGCGCGGAGGTTATCGGCACCGGCAATCGCCAGTTCCACCATTTCCATCCGATCGTACATATTGCCAAGGCTCTTTTTCTCCTTAAAGGGATTTTGTGGGGAGACCACGAACCAAACCTCATCCAAGGATGTGTAATTGGCCATGTAATTGGCAATAATGAGGTGCCCGATATGAATCGGGTTGAATGACCCGAAGAATAATCCAACCTTACTCATCGCGACTAGGTATTGATAAATTCAAGGACCAGTTTTTCTGCTTCTGCACATGCCGTTTCCAGGTCATTGTTCTGCAGGATAACATCGAATTTATCCGCATAGCTAAGCTCAAGCTCAGCTTTGGCAAAGCGTTCCTTCAACTTCTCTTCCGAATCGGTACCACGCCCGGTCAGGCGTTCCTTCAATATTTCCAACGATGGTGGGTTCACGAAGATCGAAAGGGCCTGTTCAGGAAACTTCGATTTCAGGCGCAATCCACCGATCACATCGATATCAAAGATGACGTGCTTGCCCTGTTCCCAGATGCGTTCCACCTCGGAACGGAGCGTCCCATAGAATGTTCCGGAATATACTTCTTCAAATTCGATGAACTCATGCTTGGCAACCTTGTGCAGGAAATCTTCTTTTGAGATAAAGTAATAGTCCTCACCATCCTTTTCTGTACCTCGCGGTTCGCGCGTGCTGGCGGAAATGGAAAAACAGAACTTATCGGCATGCTTCTCCAAGATTCTGCGCACAATTGTTGTTTTGCCCGCACCCGAAGGAGCTGAGAATATCAAAAGCTTACCACTCATCCTATAATACGTTTAATAATTGTTCCTTAATTTTCTCCAATTCATCCTTCATCTTCACGACGATCTGTTGGATCTGTGCATTATTGGCCTTCGAACCCAAGGTATTGATCTCACGGCCCATCTCCTGGGAGATAAAGCCCAATTTCTTACCGTTGGAATCCTGGCTGTTCAATGCCTCGATAAAATAGTTGCAGTGGCTACGTAAGCGAACCTTCTCTTCGGTAATGTCCAATTTCTCGATATAGAACACCAACTCTTGCTCAAAACGGTTCATATCCACATTCTCCTTGCCGACCGCTTCTTCCATATATTGGTTGATACGTTCGCGGATCAAAGGGATGCGGCTACCTTCCACGCCTTCCACTTCGGTCAGGTGGGATAAAATCAAACTGACACGGTGTTCCAGGTCCTGCTTCAGCACAGCGCCTTCATCCGAGCGGAACTGGTTGAATTTCTTAACAGCCTGATGGAATGCATCCACCAGTACCTTACCCTCTTCTTCAACCACCTCATCATCATGACTGATAACTTCCGGCATATTCAATGCCATTTCAAAGAGCTGCTGATTCTTATCGCCCAATTCATTAGCGATTGATGCCAATTGCTGATAGTAGGCTTTCAAAAGCTCCGCATTGATATTCGCGGCTTTCGCCGTTTGGTTCACATATTCAGTGGAAATATTGATATTGACCTTACCGCGTTCGATAAGCTTGCTGCTTTCGCCGCGAAGGAACAATTCCTTATCGGACACCGCCTTCGGCAGACGGAGGTTTAACTCCAAGAATTTCGAGTTGAGGGACTTGATTTCTACGGTATACTTCACGTTGGCATTTTCTGCCGAACCGATACCATAGCCTGTCATTGATTTTATCATATGCAAAGGTATAAAACTTCAAGAAAAGAAAGATGCTATTTACCAATCATGTTTTGCGATGATCACACAGAGGTAGGTCGCATAGCCCTTTCCCCGTTTCACGCGCACGAAACCGATCCCCACATCTTGCAGGGATGCATTCCAGTCATCCAGCCCCAGCATGTGCTTCCGGTGCATAAAGCCCGGAGAACCCTTTCCGATGATAAAGGATTTGATGCCGTCCACTGCGGTCGGGTGTCCCGCACCGATGGACTCGAAATTATTGGTGCTGCGCTTCTTCAACCAATCGGGGTTCAGGGTATAGCCTGCCTTGTTGATGTGGTAATTGGGACCATAGCCATCTGGATCGGTATGGTCAAAATAATTGCGCCGAGCCATATCCTTGGCACGCTCTTCGGCCACCTTGGCCAAAGTCGGGTTCCAGACCAACCGGGTCTGGGTAACCCCGCGCAGGTTGTTCACTCGGATGGCGCGGCCATGTTTCTTCGGATTCATCCGAAAGTCGTTCAGGTAGTGGTAGGCCTTCTTGGCTTCTCCACGGTCAACGTTGATGCGCTGGGCAAATAAGGGCTGAACCCACAGGAATAGGGCAAATACAAGATATCGCATAGGCTGAAATTTTAAATTGAGACTGTCTTTCCGAATAAACGTTTAAAACATGCAATCTATAGGGTCTTCTTTTTATTGAACCTTTCCCGAAAGATTTCAATCAGGGCAGGAAGCAGGGAAATGCCGATAATTGCCAGCACAACAATGGAAAAATTGTTCTTGACAAAGGAGATCTGCCCGAAAAAGAATCCGCCCACCAAGAAGAGGGTCACCCATAATATTCCTCCCACGATATTGTAGAGGCCGAATTTCGAATACGGCATTTTGACGATGCCGGCGACAAAGGGGGCAAACGTTCTTACGATAGGCACAAAGCGCGCATAGATAATGGTTTTCAAACCATACTTTTCATAGAATGCCTGTGTTTTCTCCAGATAGGCGGGTTTGAAGATGCGGGAGTCCTTTCGAAAGACGCGATTTCCGAAATGCTTACCGATCTCATAATTGACAAAATCGCCGAGGATCGCCGCGGCAATCAATAGAAAAAGCATTACCCATAGGCTCAGCCCTGTTTCGGGCTTGGCGATCAAGGCCCCCATGGCGAACAGTACGGAATCTCCGGGAAGAAAAGGTGTTACCACCAGTCCCGTTTCAGCGAAGATGATCAGAAAGAGGATCAGGTATGTCCAAGCCTGATAGGATTGGGTAATATCGATGAGGTGCTTATCGATGTGCAGGATAAAGTCGATAAGATTACTTAATAGTTCCATGTTCTTGTATTCGTTCTTGCTGGAGCAACAATTGCACCAAGCTGCATACTCCGCGAAGGGAAAAGAGCTTGACAAGTACTTTCCGGTGCGGAACTACAAAAAAAGGAGCTTATTCAGCTCCTTTTTTCTTTCCGTATTTTTCTCTTGCCACTTCAACGATCGGCGGCAATATGGATAGGATAATAATCGCGAAGACTACTATCGTAAAGTTATCTTTAATGATCGGCAGACCGCCGAAGAAATATCCGATGAACAGGAATGAGGTCACCCAAAGGATGGCACCGATTACGTTGTAGGATGCAAATTTCGCATAGGACATGCTTCCCACACCGGCCACAAATGGAGCGAAAGTACGCACGATCGGCACGAAACGGGCATAGATGATGGTCTTGCCGCCGTATTTATCGTAGAACTTCTCTGTTTTCTCCAGGTATTCCTTTTTCAGGAACTTGTATTTGCCGGAAAAGGCCTTAGGACCGATATATTTACCGATATGGTAATTCACCAAATCGCCAAGGATACCCGCAACCATCAACAGCACCCACATAAACAAAATATTCAGGTCGGTTTCCGGTTTCGCAATAATGGCTCCTGTGGCAAACAGTAGGGAATCACCGGGTAGGAAAGGGGTTACCACCAATCCGGTTTCTGCAAAAATAATCAGGAAAAGGATCAAATAAGTCCAGGTCTGATAGTTATTGACGATTTCCACCAAATGATCATCGATATGGAGGATAAAGTCAATTAGCGCGTAGATTATATCCAAAACGGTCTAATTAAATATTGTTCAACATCACTGGCATCACCAACATTAATACATCTTCATGGTCTTCCTTGATCGCAGGAACCAATAGACCGGCACGGTTTGGCGTACTCATTTCCAGTACCACCTCTTCGCAAGCCAGGTTGTTCAACATTTCCACCAAGAATTTCGCATTGAAGCCGATTTCCATGTCTTCGCCCTCAAATTGACAGCTTAAGCGTTCATGTGCCTCATTGGAGAAATCCAAATCTTCAGCAGAGATGTGCAATTCGCTTCCTGAGATTTTCAAACGTACCTGATGTGTGGTTTTGTTCGCGAAGATTACGACACGGCGTAGGGTATTCAGGAACAAGGAACGGTCAACAGTCAGTTTATTTGGGTTCAGGCGTGGAATTACCGCTTCATAATCTGGATAGCGCTCATCGATCAAGCGACAGATCAGGTTGATATTTCCGAACTGGAAGAATGCGTTCGTGTTGTTGTATTCAATGGAAACATTCACATCGTCTGAAGGCAGGGATGACTTCAAAAGTGCCAATGCTTTCTTCGGCAAGATAATGGATGTCGGTTTTTCAGCACCTACATCGGTACGGCGATAGCGCACCAATTTATGGGCATCGGTTGCCACAAATGTTGTGGACTGTTCCGCCAATTGCACCAGCACACCAGACATTGCTGGGCGCAGCTCATCATTGGAAACCGCAAAGATTGTTTTATTGATGGCTTCCAGAAGCACAGCAGCAGGGATGTTAACGGTGGAAATATTCTCGATTACGGGAATCTTCGGAAAATCATCCGCATTTTCGCCGCTCAATTTATATTTACCGTCACCCGCACTGATCTCTATCGCCAATGTATTGGTATCAACCGAAAATGCTACCGGCTGATCCGGTAAAGTTTTCAACGTTTCTATCAAGATCTTGGAAGGCATCGCCACGCGACCTTCCTCTTTCGCCTCGATCTGCAAATTCGTAACCATACTGGTCTGCAAATCAGTAGCTGAAATTGTTAGGATATTGTCCTTGATTTCGAAAAGAAAGTTCTCTAAGATAGGTAATACGGTACTGGAACTTGAAGCACCGCTAATCGCCTGTAATTGCTTAAGTAATATAGAGGTTGATACTATGAATCTCATTTCTTGTCGCTAATAGATTTTAATGCAATAATAAGCAAAAGAATCTAATTATTTGCAAAGCAAATCACACTTCCAACAGACAAAGAATAAAGCAGTGCGGATTAATTTGTACATTTGTAAGATAAGGTATGCAATTTAAAAACATCGTAGGCCACGAGGCACTCAAGCAGCAGCTTTTGTCGACGGTTCAGGAAAACCGGGTTAGTCACGCACAACTTTTTTTGGGCCCTGAGGGATCGGGGAACCTGGCTCTTGCCCATGCCTATGCGCAATACATCAACTGTGAGCATAAACTGCCGGATGATAGTTGCGGGAATTGCCCGTCCTGCCTGAAGTACGAGAAGATCATCCATCCGGATCTGCACTTTTCCTTTCCCTTTTTCGCAAAGGGTTCCGGAGAAACGGCATCGACCTATATGGAGGATTGGCGGAAGGCCTTTTTGGATAACCCCTACATGAGCCTGAACTATTGGCGTAACCAACTGGATGCGGAGAATAAACAGGCCAATATCAATATCGCCGAGGCACACGATATCATCAAGAAACTGAGCTTGAAGGCTTTTGAGGCGGAATACAAAGTCTTGATCATGTGGCTTCCCGAATATTTGGATACCCAAGGGAATGCCCTGCTGAAACTGATCGAGGAGCCGCCGGCAAAGACACTCTTCCTGTTGGTGCCGGAGAATCAGGATAAGATCCTGAATACGATCATCTCTCGTACACAATTGGTGAAGGTGAACAAGCTTTCCCACGATGAGCTGACGCAGTACCTGATCAATGTGAAGCAGGTAGACGTCAATCGGGCGAACGAGATTGCCTTTATTGCGGACGGCAATATGCAGTCGGCATTGGAGCAGCTTCAAGAGGAGTCGAACACGAATTTCGACCTGCTGATCCGGTGGTTGCGCTGTATTGTTACCGATTCGGGATTGAACATCATCCAGATGTGCGACGAGGAATTCAGCAAACTGGGCCGTGAGAACCAAAAGCTGTTCCTGATCTATGCGATCAATATCCTGCGGCAGATTGTCCTGCTGAACCAGGGACTGGACCAATTGGTCTTCCTGAAGGATGCCGAGTTGGAATTTGTGCAGAAGTTCAGTGAGATTACGACGTTGGATAAGCTCCAGGTAGCGATTGAGCAGCTGGAGAAAACGCATTATTCTGTTGAAAGAAATGCAAATCCTAAAATATTATTTTTAGATTTATCTTTGCAGTTAGTTTTACTATTTAAATACAATACGTTCCCACAGGGAACTCAATATATATAATTATAGAAATATGGGATGTGGCAGTTGCTCATCCGGTGGTGGCTGCGGAAGCAGTACGCTAGGCACAGTACCAGCAGGTTGCAATAACAACGGTACATGCATGACCAGCGGATGTAATAAATTGGATGTTTACGATTGGTTGGTCGATATGGACCTTCCATCTAACTATAAACCTTTTGATATTGTAGAAGTTCGTTTTAAAGGCTCCCGTAAGGAGTTTTTCGTGAATACGGATAATATTTACCTTGAAATGGGCGAGATGGTCGCCGTAGAGCCCAATACGGGTGGCTACGACATTGGCCATGTTTCCCTAACGGGTGAATTGGTCCGTCTACAACTAAAGAAGAACAACGTTAAACCTGAGGACGTTGTTAAAAAGATCTACCGCAAGGCATCTGAGAATGATGTGGCGAAGTATAATCTTGCCAAGGATTTGGAATGGGAGACCATGCACCGTGCCAGGAACCTGGCCTTGGAGCTTGGCCTATCCATGAAGATTTCCGATGTGGATTATCAAGGCGATAAGACGAAGGCTACCTTCTACTATACGGCGGAAGGGCGTGTGGATTTTAGGGAATTGATCAAGCGGATGGCGGAAGCTTTCCGGATACGGATCGAAATGCGCCAGATCGGTATGCGCCAGGAGGCGAGTCGCCTCGGTGGTATCGGTTCGTGTGGGCGCGAGCTGTGCTGTTCGACCTGGTTGACGGATTTTAAAACCGTCTCCACTTCTGCGGCACGCTATCAGAACCTATCCTTGAACACCCTGAAATTGGCCGGTCAATGTGGTAAGCTGAAATGTTGCCTGAACTATGAGTTGGACAGTTATATGGATGCCCTCAAGGATATCCCGAATAACATCGATCGCATCGAGACCTTTTCGGGTATAGCCTATCTGCAGAAAACGGATATTTTCAAGAAGACCATGTGGTTCTCCTATCCGGGTGCAGAAAGTTGGATTCCATTGCACGCCTCAAAGGTGAAGGAATTGGCGGCATTGAATGCCGAGGGCAAAAAAGCACAAGATCTTGCTTCTCCTGAGAAGGAAGAGACACCGAAAGCTGTGGCTCCGGATTATGAAAACGTAGTCGGCCAGGATAGCCTGACCCGTCTTGACGACAGAAACAGAAAGAAGAAAAAGCGCAAGCCCAAAAAGGCAAATCCGTCTAACAGAGGCGACAACCAGCAGAAAAACACGGCCGAAGGAGCGCCAAGACCGAAACAGGAACCGCGTGAAAACCGCAATCAACCTGCAGGGCAGCAACGCTCGAAGGAAGCCAATGCAAATCCTGGCGAGCAGCAGGGCCAACAAGGTCAGCGCAGTAACAATAACAACCGCCGTAGGCAACAGAATAGAAACAGAAGAAACAACAATAACAGGAACAACGATTCTAAATCCGAAGGTTAATCCCTGAAGCATGGTTAAGTTATTCACAACAGCATTATTGATCTTCCTGTTGGCGTCCTGCCAAGAAGGCGCTTTTTTTGAAAAAAATACCGTAATCCCAAACATGCTTTGGGATTACGATTTTCAGCCACAGTACACCATTGATGTGGATGATAAGCAAGCCCGCTACGACATCTTCGTGAATATCCGTCACAACGCCTATTATCCCTACCATAACCTCTTTCTGCTGTTGCATGAAAAGGGAAAGGGCCTCCGCGATACGGCCTTTCGGTATGAACTTCAGTTGGCCGAAGATGAGGGCAAATGGCTGGGTAACTCCGCCGGTAATCTCTATGAACAATCCGCACTGGTCAAGGAAAACGTTTCTTTCCCCGATACCGGGAAATATACCTTATCCCTGGAGCATAACATGCACGAAAATCCATTGCGGGGCATCAATGATGTCGGTATTAAGATCATAAAGAAATAGCTATGCAGTTGTTACGGTGGTTACTATTCCCGATTACCATCTTGTATACCCTGATTATATGGGTCCGCAATAAGCTGTATGATATTGGTCTATTCAAGAGCCAGACCTTTACTGTCCCGACCATAGTGATCGGCAACCTCGCCGTTGGGGGCGCAGGAAAGAGTCCGCTGACGCAGAAGCTGATCAACCATTTCCAACAGCACCATACCGTGGCCAGCCTGAGTAGGGGATACGGTCGTAAGACCAAAGGATTCCGCCTGGTTTCCGTAGAAGACCATGTCAAGGATGTCGGCGATGAACCCTTGCAATTTAAGAAGAACCATCCCCATATTACCGTAGCCGTCGATGAAAACAGAGCCGAAGGGATCCAAATTTTAAGTAAGGACCATAACCTCATCGTCCTGGATGACGCTTTTCAGCACCGCAAGGTCACGCCATCCTGTTCCATCCTGCTGTTTGAATTCCAGTCCATCCTGAATCCTATCCTCCTGCTACCGACAGGGAACTATAGGGATACATTCGACCAGACAAAACGTGCGGATCTCATCCTCATCACCAAATGTCCGGAACAGTTAAAGCAGGAGCAAATTGCACAGATCGAACGAAAAATACGTCGGTACAACACACAGGCACCCATTTATTACAGCAAGATTTCCTATCTGCCGCCGGTGCCTTTGCAGCCTGATAGCGATTTCACGATGCAGGAGTGGCCAAAGGATATCCTCCTGATCACGGGGATCGCCAATCCAGATCCATTGGTGGACTATCTGAAAAGTAAAGGTTCGCGCGTCAAGCACCTGAAATTTGGCGATCATCATGCCTTTGATGAATTCGATTACAAGCAGATCAAAAAGCTCTACACCTTCCTGAAAGATAAGGGGACCGTCGTCATGACCACGGAAAAGGATGCCCAACGCCTAGGCCTGGACTACCTCGCGGGCATACCCGTCTTTTATATTCCCATCGAGGTCACCTTGGAACAGGAAGAAGACTTCCTTCAAAAAATAGCAGGATTCATCTCCTAAAACATCCCGTTTATCGATAATATTTTTGCTGCAGTTCTATTTAGCGACCGCGTATTGTATCAAAATCGAAAAATATTTAGAAATCATGATATTTTAATTGAAAATGCTAAAAAAGTAGCCTTACGTATATCTAAGGGCAGTTTTTTTGCATTGCTTTTAAATCCCTTAACCTGTTAAGAAATGTTAAAAAGTAACAAACATGATACAAACATATAATAATCGACCCCAAACTGCTGTTATTAATGTACAGAAACGGAGTAAATAATTAAGTGTAAACAAAAAAATTAAAAATCATGAAAAAGTTATTTTTAGCAGTAACCGCAGTATTATTCTCATTATCACTAACATTTGCACAGGAAGTAAATCCTGAAGAAAAAGCAAAAGCAACCGTAACTGAATGGACTTCTCAGTTGAACTTAACTGAAGACCAACAAACTCAGATTTACAATGTAGTTTTGGAACACAAAAAAGCAAAATTAGCGTTGAAAGCTGATACTACAGTAGCAGATGATGCGAAGGCTACTCAAATCGATGCATTAAGTGCAGACTTAGACAAAAAAGTTAGCGACTTATTGACTGACGAGCAAAAACCATTGTACGCGAAAATCGTAGAAGCTAGAGCAGCGAAAAAAGCTGAAACTCCAGCAGCTCCCCCAGTACAATAAGCTGGCTAGTATTCATGTTTCATAAAAAAATAAGCTGCCCCCCGATAGGGGGCAGCTTATTTTTTTATATGAGATATGAGATGTGAGATATGAGATGTGAGATATTAAGGGTGAATATGGAGGATTAGATGGGAAATAGGAGATGTGATATTTGTGATATCATGGGAAAAAACAACAGTTCCAGCACGTTTTCTATCTCATATCTCAATACTATATAAAAAATTAAGGTTGCGATTCTCGCAGCCTTCAATTTCTTATGATATGAGATCTGAGATGTGAGATATGAGATATGAGATATTAAGGGTGAATATGGAGGATTAGATGGGAAAAAGGAGATGTGATATTTGTGAAATCATGGGAAAAAACAGCAGTTCCGGCCCGCTTTCTATCTCATATCTCAATACTCAAATCTCAATACTAACAAATCAATTCTGCTTCATAAAAAAAGGAAGGGCTGCGATTCTCGCAGCCCTTCCTTTTTTTATGAAGCTTTCAGCTTTTTCTGTATATCCTGTACGTAGGTTTTGAATTTCTTATCGGTTTCGATCAGATCTTCGACGGTCTGACACGCATAGATAACGGTAGAGTGGTCACGGCCACCAAAGAAGTTACCGATGGATTTAAGGGATGATTTGGTATGGTTCTTTGCCAGGTACATGGAAATCTGTCTCGCTTGAACGATTTCACGCTTGCGGACTTTCGATTTCACCATTTCCACAGGAACTTCAAAGTACTCACATACCAATTTCTGAATATATTCCATGGAGATTTCCTTGTGCGTATTCTTCACAAAGTTCTTTAACATGGACTTCGCCAGGTTAAGATCAATCTCCCGCTTGTTCAATGTGGATTGCGCAAGTAAGGATACCATGGCACCTTCCAGCTCACGAACACTGTTGTCAATCTGGTTGGCAACATATTCCACCACGTTTTCTGGCAATTCGATACCGTCGGAATACATCTTCTTCTTCAAGATCGCCATTCTGGTTTCCAGATCAGGCACTTGGATGTCCGCAGATAACCCCCATTTGAAACGGCTCAATAAGCGCTCTTCCAAACCGGAAAGGTCCTTAGGGGCCTTATCCGAAGTCAGGATGATCTGTTTTCCTGTTTGGTGCAGGTGGTTGAAGATGTGGAAGAAAATATCCTGAGTCTTCTCTTTACCCGCAAAATTATGAACGTCATCCATGATGATCACATCCATCGCCTGATAGAAGTTCACGAAATCATTGATCGTGTTGTTCTTTAGGGAGTCAACAAATTGCTGACAGAATTTCTCACAGGATACGTAGATAACCAGCTTATCAGGTAGGTTACGTTTGATTTCATTACCGATCGCTTGCGCTAAGTGTGTTTTTCCCAAGCCTACATCTCCATAGACCATCAATGGGTTGAAGGAAGTACCTCCGGGTTTGTTGGCCACGGCATAGCCTGCGGAACGCGCCAGACGGTTACACTCGCCCTCGATGAAATTATCGAACGTATAATTCTGATTCAATTGTGGATCAACCTGTAATTTCTTCAATCCAGGGATCACAAAAGGATTCTTGATATTCTTATTTAATGCAACAGGTACAGGTATAGATTGCTTCTTTCCCTCTGCACCATTACCGTTCGAAGGAATATTTGTTGTATAAGGTGGGTTGGCCGAAGATTTCTCTACAACGATGTTGTATTCCAATCTTCCCTGCTCCCCTAAAAACTTTTTAACTGTCTTTCTTAGAATACCAACATAATGCTCTTCCAACCACTCGTAGAAAAACAAACTTGGTACTTGAATAGTTAAAACGTTTCCTTCTAGACGTACAGCTTTAACGGGCTCGAACCATGTTTTAAAACTTTGCGTTGGAATGTTATCTTTTATGACTGCAAGACAACTTTCCCAAACACTTGTACACGTTTTTTCCATTCTATATTTGTTAATAACTTGAAAACCAATAATTGACAAAAATTCTGTTCATAACTTTTGCCTACAACGAATATGACAAAAAAAAATGAGCTAAAAAATTAAAAAAGTAAAAAAAAGAAAATACCCTGAAAACCAGTATTTTAATTGTAATTTTTACCGAAAATCAGCTAAAATATGTGTATCAAATTATTTTATTAACACCAAAATTTTCTAGGGTTTTTTACTTTATTTTTTCATTAAAAAATGATGACCTGAATTTTAAATGTGGAAAACTTTTAATGAAAAAAGGAAGCGTAGAGCTTCCTTTGTTAGACTTTTGATAGTCACTGAAATATCTGATAAAACTATAGCAATTATCCTACCAAAGTTTCTGTTTTTATCCCTTTTGTCATCTTGCGCACTTCGTTCTCGATTCCTGCCGCATCATACCCACAGATATTCCACAACTCCGCCTGTTCGCCATGCTCAATGATGCCATCTGGGATCCCTAAACGCTGCACATGTGCCTCGTAGTTGTGATCCGCCATGAATTCCAAGATCGCCGAACCGATACCGCCCGGAAGACAGCCGTCCTCCACGGTGATCACTTTATTATATTTCTGGAATACCTCGTGTAACAAAGCTTCATCCAATGGTTTTGCAAATCGCATGTCGTAATGCCCCGGATGGATACCATCGGCATTGAGATTACGGATCGCCTTGGTCGCTTCATTACCGATATGCCCAAAGGTCAGGATGGCAATTTCCTCACCGTCCACCAATTTCCGGCCCTTTCCGATCGGAATTTCCTTGAACGGTAATTTCCAATCCGGCATCACACCGTTTCCGCGCGGGTAACGGATCGTATATGGACCGATATCTGGCAATTGTGCAGAATACATCATGTTGCGCAACTCCTCCTCATTCATCGGGGACGCAACGATCATATTCGGAATACAGCGCATAAAGGCAATATCATAGGCACCATGGTGTGTAGGACCATCGGCACCCACCAATCCCGCTCTATCCAAACAGAACACAACGTTCAGCTTCTGCAGGGCCACATCATGGATCACCTGGTCATAGGAACGCTGCATAAATGAAGAATAGATATTACAGAAGGGTACCAATCCCTGTGCAGCCAATCCTGCACTGAAAGTTACTGCATGCTGTTCGGCAATACCCACATCGAATGCACGATCCGGCATGGCCTTCATCATGATATTCATGGACGAGCCACTCGGCATCGCTGGGGTAATCCCCATAATGTTCTTATTTTCCTCCGCCAGCTCGACTAGGGTATGTCCGAAAACATCCTGGTACTTCGGTGGCTGCGGCTTGTCGGAAACAGATTTCTTGATCTCTCCCGTTATCTTATCGAAAAGACCCGGAGCATGCCATTTCGTTTGATCCTTCTCCGCCAAAGCATAGCCCTTACCTTTTACCGTAACGACATGCAATAACTTCGGACCGTTAATGTGCTTCAGATCCTCAATGGTCTTCACCAATTTATTCACGTCATGCCCATCAACAGGACCAAAATATCGAAAATTCAAGGACTCGAAGAGGTTAGAGTTCTTCAATAGGGTTCCCTTAATACTCTGCTCCAATTTCTTAGCCCATCCATAAGCATTTGGACCCTTCTTGGAGATCTTCGCCAATACGGATACCAGATCGTCCCGAAAGCGGTTGTAGCTCTTGGAGGTGGTGATGCTCGTGAGGTATTCTTTCATTGCACCCACATTCGGGTCAATGGACATACAGTTGTCATTCAGAATGACCAATAGGTTTGATTTTTCAATTCCCGCATGGTTCAAAGCTTCGAAAGCCATCCCACCGGTCAGGGCGCCATCACCGATAATGGCAACATGCTGCCGGTCGGTTTCACCCTTGTAGGCTGATGCTACGGCCATACCCAATGCCGCGGAAATAGAAGTGGAAGAGTGGCCGACACCAAAAGCATCGTATGCACTCTCGCTACGCTTTGGAAATCCCGAAATACCACCCAAGATCCGGTTCGTATGGAACTCCTCCCGACGGCCCGTTAAGATCTTATGGCCATAGGCCTGGTGGCCCACATCAAATATGATCTGGTCATAAGGGGTATTCAGTGCATAATGTAGCGCTACGGTAAGCTCTACAACGCCCAAACTCGCTGCAAAATGTCCACCATTTACAGAAACTATATCAATGATATATTGTCTCAGCTCTTTACAAACCTCCTCTAAATCAGTCTCCTTCAGCGAACGAAGATCATCCGGAAATGTAATATTTTGTAATAGCGGTCCTGCTTCTACCTGCATAATCGAAAAATTTCAAAATAAGATACAAAGTAACAATTTATTATTTTAACTATGGAATATATTACAATTTTATGATGCCCTTTGTTTTACTTTTATTCAAAAGAGGACCAAAAATATATCCCGGCAAATCCTTATTTTTGAAGCTGTTCTATGGATTCTACAAACTACGAAATCAAATTAGCGCAATTCGAAGGTCCCTTTGACCTGCTGTTGTTCTTTATCGAAAGGGATGAACTGAATATCCATGATATTCCCATCTCCCAGATCACCGATGAATTCCTGGATTACATTCAACAGATGCAGTCCCTGAATATCGAACTGGCATCGGAATTTATCTTCGTAGCCTCGACCCTCATGCGCATCAAGGCGAAAATGTTACTTCCCCGTCCGGAATTGGATGATGAAGAGAACGAGATCGACCTGAAGAAAGAGTTGGTCCAAAAACTTGTCCTGTACAAGCAGTTCAAGGAAATCTGTGAAGAACTCCGGATTTTGGAAGACAACCGTGGGAAAGTATATGCCCGTGGAAATATCAATTACGACCTGAAGATCGCCCGTGATGCCAAGGCCCAGACCCTGGAAGAGGAATTGGCAACATTCGACCTCTACAAACTTATGCTGGTCTACGAACGGATGATGTACAATTTCACCCATCGGGTACAGGAAGTAACACATACCGTGGTGAAATACCCCTATAGCATCGAACAACAGAAAAAAGCCATTGCTGAACTTATCGAAATCAATAAATCACTGGACTTCTCGGCAATCGCCAAGAATTCGGAAAATAAAGTACAATTTGTCTATAATTTCCTGGCGATGCTCGAAATGCTGCAACAGAAATTGCTGAACATCGAGATCGGTCTAGGCTTCAATAATTTTTGGATCGAAAAGAAAGTATCCTAAAAAGGAAACCAATAAATAAAAAGTCTCCGCTTCATCTTGGAAGCGGAGACTTTTTATTTATGAACGAATGGATCATTCGGTCGTTATTTCTTTAATTTCGCTTCCATAAAGGCTTTTACTTCCGGCCTATCTCGTAGGGCGTTCAAGCTCTTCAAGAGATAAGCATACTGTTCGCTGCCCTCCAGCTCGCGCATGCCCTTCAGAGCTTCCATTCCCGCTTGCAGTGCATATACACTTTTATCGGCAAAACTGTCGATCAGCGCCTTTATTTGAACATCTTCGAGGATTCCATCGGCAATACCAAAATCGATTGCTTTCTGTAAGTTAAAGAACTCAGCATCCAAACACAGCTGCAATACCCGCTTTTCGGACATGATACGCTTCAGACCCGCCATGACCTGAAAAGGAAAGATCCCCAAGGCTATCTCCGGAAGTTTAAAACGTACCTGCTCCTGTGCAAATACAAAGGTACAGCCCAAGATAAACAGAAAGCCACCAGCAATCACATCACCTTCTACGAGCGCTATGGATGGCTTATTCAGACTATCCATAACCTCACCAAGGGAAATCTCCTTATTGGTGATCTCTGGATTCAGCTGATCCAAACTGCGGTCCTGAAAGGTCTTCAGGTCCATTCCTGCACAGAATACCGGTCCGTTGGCACGAAGCACCACCACTTTTACCCGATCGTCCGCATTGGCTTCGGCTAGGGCATGAGCTACTTCATTTACCATAGTCGGTGTAAAGGCATTCCTTTTGGCCTCCCTGTTCAAGGTCAATTCAAAAACATGACCATTGATGGCTGTTTCGATAAAATTATACGTCATTCCTGATTAAATCTTGAAATCCTTGCATTAACTTGGAAACCTCTTCAAAGGAGCCCTTTTGGAACCTGTCAACCAACAGTTCAGATGGCATATTCCCCACCAGCTCATCCTTGGCAAAAGGACAGCCTCCATATCCCAGAATAGCACCCTCAAACCGTCGACAGCCCGAATCATAGGCTGCATCGATCTTCAATAGTGCATTCTCCACATTCGAGTGGAAATGGGATGAGAATGGGATATGTGGATAGACTAGAGATAATTGCTTGAACAATAACCGAATATTATCAACCGTTGCCTCCGCAGTGGTATCCGCAAGGGAGAAGTGCTTTACTCCGATCTGCTCCAGCTTACCTACCCATTCCTCGACCAGATCCATGTGCCAAGGATCCCCGTAGGGATTCCCAAAAGCCATGGAAATATAAATCACCAATTCCTGCTTACCTTTTGCCATCAATTCTAACACCTCCTTAACGGTATCAAAAGCCTGTGCAATGGTCGCATTGGTATTGTTCTTCTGGAAGGTCTCCGAAATGGAAAATGGATAGCCCAGAAAGTCAATCTTCTCCAAACCTGCAGCTGTTTCCGCACCCCGTTTATTGGCGATAATCGCCAATAGATCTACGGTAGGATCTTTTTCGATCCCATCCAATACCGCCAAGGTATCGCTCAATTGCGGTACAGCCTTGGGCGACACAAAGCTTCCAAAGTCGATACAATCGAAGAGCTTACTGGCAATCAATTGATTGATGTAGGCTATTTTCTTCGCTGTTGGAATTTGGTGCTTTATGCCCTGGATGGCATCCCGAGGGCAATCAACAAGACTTACAGCATTTGGATTAGACATCTTTCTTTATTTCTCTGGCGATAACCATGCGCTGAATAGAACTGGTTCCTTCACCGATTGTACATAATTTGGCATCTCTAAAATACTTTTCAGCAGGGAAATCCTTGGTAAACCCATAACCACCCAAAATCTGAACGGCTTCATTGGAAACCTCTACTGCCGTTTCCGAAGCATATAATTTGGCCATAGCGCCTTCTTTCGTAATCTTCTCACCACGGTCTTTCAAATCACCCGCTTGACGGATCAATAATTCCGAAGCTTGGATCTTGGTTGCCATATCCGCTAAGGTAAAACCAACAGCTTGGAAATCAAAGATCTTTGTTTGGAATTGTTCTCGTTCATTGGCATACTTCAATGCACATTCATAGGCACCACGAGCGATACCCAAGGACAGCGCTGCGATGGAAATACGTCCTCCATCCAATAATTTCAATGCCTGAACGAAACCATCACCGATTTCACCGATCAATTGATCTTTATGAATGCGGCAATCCTCAAAGAATAGGGATCCTGTTTCGGAGGCACGCATGCCTAATTTATCCATTTTCGCTCCTGCAGTAAATCCAGGCGTACCTTTTTCAACGATAAAAGCCGAGATACCGCGTTTGTCGCCCTTTTCACCGGTGCGTGCCATCACAACAGCCACATCTCCGGAAATGGCGTGCGTGATAAATGTTTTATCACCGTTCAAAACAAAATAATCGCCATCCGCCACAGCTACGGTATTCATGCCACCGGCATCCGATCCTGAACCAGGTTCGGTTAAGCCCCAAGCGCCGATAAACTCTGCTGTTGCTAATTTAGGAAGGTATTTGCGTTTTTGCTCCTCATTACCGAAGCTTAAGATATGGTTTGTACAAAGGGAATTATGTGCAGCAACGGAAAGTCCAATCGATCCACATACCTTGGAAATTTCATCCAAAATACTGATGTATTCCTGATAGCTAAGGCCGGAACCACCGTACTCCTCTGGTACGATAATGCCCATAAAGCCATGGTCGCCTAAATTTTTAAATAGCTCAACAGGGAAAACCTGTGCCTCATCCCACTTCATCACATTCGGCTTGATATAAGTCTGCGCAAAGTTACGCGCGCTCTCTTTCACCAACGCCAATTGTTCTTTAGAACCTAGGTTATACATAATATTATTTTAATTAAGTTTATATTTGGGTTATAAATATTTTATACAAATATGGTAAAAAACAAATTATATTTTATGATATTTATAGAAATTTAATAATTCAACCAGTTATAAATTACATAATATCAACAATCTATGCGTAAGCTATTAGAAACATTGCAGCAGAAGCGTGAGAAGTTGCTTTTAGGCGGTGGCTTGGATAAAATCCAGAAACAGCATGAAAAAGGCAAGTTATCCGCATGGGAACGGGTGTTGTACCTTTTGGATACAGACAGGGATTTTACGGAAATCGGTAGTTTTGCCGCCGATGGACAATATCAGGAACACGGTGGCTGTCCGAATGCGGGCGTTGTCGTGGTGATGGGCTATGTACAGGGTCGTCTCTGTATCATCGTCTCGAATGATGCTTCCGTAAAAGCTGGCGCATGGTTTCCAATGACCTGCAAAAAGAATCTCCGTGCACAGGAAATTGCCATGGAGAACCATATTCCCATTATTTATCTTGTTGATTCCGCTGGAGTCTATCTGCCGATGCAAGCAGAGATCTTCCCGGATAAGGAACATTTTGGCCGAATTTTCCGCAACAATGCGAAAATGTCATCGATGGGCATTCCGCAGATTGCCGCCATTATGGGCTCCTGTGTCGCAGGTGGTGCTTATTTACCCATTATGTCGGATTATGCATTGATTGTTGAAGGTACAGGTTCGGTTTTCTTGGCAGGATCGTATCTGGTGCGTTCATCCATTGGTGAGGTGATCGACAATGAAACCTTGGGTGGTGCCAGTACGCACAGTGAAATATCCGGCGTAACGGACAACAAATATCCAAATGATGAGAGCTGTTTGGATGCTATCAAGAACATTGTTGATAAATTCGGCGAAGAACCAACTTTCAAATATTCACGTGTAGCAGCCATTGCTCCTGAATACCCAATAGAAAAACTGTATGATTACCTTCCGGAAGATCGTTTGAAACCTTACAATATGCTGGAAATATTGAAGTGTATCGTAGATAAGGACTCCCTGGAAGAATATAAGAAGGATTATGGCAAGACCTTGATCTGTGCCTTGGCGCGTGTTGATGGTTGGGCAGTCGGCATCGTGGCAAACCAGCGCGAAGTCGTGAAAGCGAAGAAACCAGCTAATGCAACGGAAATGCAGATGGGCGGTGTGATCTATTCGGACTCCGCAGATAAAGCTGCCAGATTCATCATGAACTGCAACCAGCAGAAAATTCCTTTGGTGTTCTTCCAGGACATCACGGGATTTATGGTGGGTTCGCGTTCCGAGCACGGTGGTATCATTAAGGATGGTGCAAAAATGGTGAATGCCATGGCCAATTCGGTCGTTCCAAAATTCACCTTTATGGTCGGCAATAGCTATGGTGCAGGAAACTATGCGATGTGCGGAAAGGCCTATGATCCACGGTTGATCTATGCCTGGCCTACAGCACAAATTGCGGTCATGAGTGGCGCAGCGGCCGGAAAAACCTTGCTGCAGATCCAAGAGGCTGCATTAAAATCTAAAAGCGTTAGCCTTTCGGAGGAAGATAAGAATAAACTGCTCAAAGATATCGAGGAGACGTACAATGCACAATTGAGTCCATATTACGCTGCTTCTCGTTTATGGGTGGATGGTGTGATCGATCCGGCAGATACCCGGAGAATTATTTCCATGGGTATTGAAGCGGCATCCCACAACACAGAAATTGGGAGATACAATGTAGGGGTAATACAGACCTAATTTCAACAAAAAAGAGCTTTGAGAAATTCAAAGCTCTTTTTGTTTCAATTTATAACTGCCCGCGGTTTACTCTTCACTCTTGAAGGCATTCCAGCCTTGGGCTTTAATATCATGTACATTTCCGGATTTCGATATCAACTGGTAACCTGCTGCAGCCTCTGTGATATGGCCTATCACCGTAATTTCCATTTGATTCTTAACCTTATCGTAATCGGATTGTGGTACCGTGAATAACAGTTCATAATCCTCACCACCGCTCAGCGCACAAACCGTCGGATCCAATCCAAATTCGCGAGCTGTCTCATAGGTCATGGGATCCAATGGGATCTTTTCCTCATATAGCTTACAGCCTACATTGGAAGCCTTACAGATGTGGAGGATTTCCGAGGCCAGGCCATCCGATACATCGATCATCGCGTGGGGTTTGATGTCCAGGGATGCCAGCAATTCCACGATATCCTTACGGGCTTCGGGTTTCAACTGTCTTTCGATAATGTAATCCTTTCCTTCCAGATCGGGTTGAATATTCGGGTTTTCCAAGAAAATCTGTTTCTCTCTTTCAAGCAACTGCAGACCAACATAAGCACCACCAAGATCGCCGGAAACACAAATCAGGTCGCCTTCTTGCGCACCGGAACGGTAGGCAATGGCGTCAGTATCCGCATAACCGATACTGGTTACGGAAAGTACCAATCCCTGTTGGGAAGTACTCGTGTCGCCACCCACCAGGTCCACGTTGTAGTTCTGGCAGGCCAATAGGGCACCCTCATAGATTTCCTCTACCGCTTCCAAGGGGAATTTAGAGGATAAACCGATCGAAATGGTCACCTGTGAGGCTATGCCATTCATGGCATAGATATCACTTAAGTTGACCTGTATCGCTTTGTAACCCAAATGCTTGAGGGGAACATAGCGCAGATCGAAATGCACGTTCTCCAACAATAAATCGGTGGAGATCAGTGTCTTCTTGTTCGCAAAATCTAATACGGCAGCATCATCACCGATGCCCTTGACCGTACTTTTCTGCGTCAACTGTATACTTTGGGTCAGGTGATCGATCAATCCGAATTCGCCAAGCTCATTCAGGTTGGTCCGATCACTGTTTTCAAACATGCTCATTTTATAGTCCTAATTTTTCAGATATCTCCAGCATACGCTCAATCGGTTTTTGGGCTCTAGCGATGATATCTTCAGATAACGTAATTTCCGGTTGCTCGTAATACAAGCAATTGTATAGTTTTTCCAGCGTATTCAATTTCATGTGCGGGCAATCGTTGCATGCACATAAGTTGTTCGGTGGGGCAGGGATGAAGGTCTTTGCCGGGGATGCCTTTTGCATCTGGTGCAGAATACCTGCTTCCGTTGCCACGATAAATGTACTGGAAGGATCTTCGATCGTAAATTTCAACATCCCCGATGTGGATCCGATATAGTCGGCTTGCGCCAGGATATGTTCCTCACATTCCGGATGGGCAATGAACTTCGCTTCTGGATATTCCGCACGTAGGGCATCGATCTTATCTTGGGAGAAGATCTCATGCACCATACAGGCACCATTCCATAAAACCAGGTCTCTACCTGTTTTTTTCTTCACGTAATCCCCGAGGTTCTTATCCGGACCGAAAATAATCTTCTGGTCGGCAGGAAGGCTTTCCACAATCTGTACGGCATTACTCGATGTACAGACGATATCGGATAGTGCTTTCAGCTCGGCGGTACAGTTCACATAGGTAATGACCAAGTGATCCGGGTATTTTTCCTTGAACTTGGCGAACAGATGTGGCGGACAGCTGTCGGATAGGGAACAGCCAGCTTTCAGATCCGGCAGAAGCACCTTCTTGCTCGGCGACAGGATCTTAGCCGTTTCGGCCATGAAGTGCACACCGGCAAAGACGATCACATCCGCATCTGTTTTGGCAGCCTGCTGCGATAAGCCCAAGCTGTCTCCAATATAATCTGCAATATCTTGAATTTCAGACTCTTGGTAGTAATGCGCTAAGATAACCGCATTCTTCTCCTTCTTCAATCTTGCAATCTCTTGTACTATATCCAGGCTTGGGTCTACTGCTACATCAATATAGCCCTTGGCATCTAGATCTCTTTCAAATGTTGTATTCATCTGGTTTAAGTAAATTGATTCTCTCCTTACTTGGACTCTCCTTGAGCACAAAAGTAAAGAAAGAAAACGAAACGAAATCCACATTCCCTTTTTTCAATAAATTATAATCTTTTTATTAAAGAAGAATCTTATTGTTTATTAGCCTGTGGAAAGTGGGGATAAATCCGTGAACTTTTATTTCCTTTAGTCGATATTCTATATTTATTCACATTTTATCCACAGCCTTGGGATGCTTAACTCTTGATTTTCAAGACTCTTATTTTTCACCTTTTATTTTTTCCATATTTTTATGTGAAATGTCTATTGTGTGGAAGTTGTTAATATTCGCTACATATATTCTTAATATTTAATCAATACTTGTGTGAAATTCCCTAGTATTGTGGAATAAAAGAAAGTTTTGAATTTTAATTCACGTGTTATTTACACGTTTTCCACATTATTTGTTAATTTGTTGGTTCAGTTTTAATTAAACGTAGCATTAACCGTATTGTTTACATGCTTGATAGAAAAGTAGATTTTTTGATTGTAGGTTCCGGGATTGCCGGATTAAGCTTCGCGTTGAAAGCTGCAGACCTAGGAAAGGTGCTCATTGTGACGAAAGCCAATGAGGATGAGTCGAATACAAAATATGCACAGGGCGGAGTGGCCGTTGTGACGGATGAGGACGACAGTTTTGAAAAGCATATCAAGGATACCCTGATTGCGGGAGATGGGCTATGTGATGCACAAGTTGTGGAAAACGTGGTAAAGGAAGGTCCGGAACGGATTGCCGAGCTGATCGCATATGGCACGAGCTTCGATAAGGAAGCTTCCGGAGAATATGATCTTGCGCGGGAAGGTGGCCATTCTGAACATCGAATCCTTCATTATAAGGACATTACGGGGTATGAAATCGAGCGTGCTCTTTTGGAAAAGGTACATGCCAATCCCAATATTGAGATATTAACACATTACTTCGCTGTAGACCTTATTACCCAACATCATTTGGGAGTACATGTGGATAAACGTACGGAGGATATCAATTGCTATGGTATATATGCCCTGAATACCAAAACGGGGCATGTGGAAAAGATCCTTTCCAAGATTACCCTAATGGCTACCGGAGGTGCTGGGCATGTCTATTCCAGTACGACCAATCCGACCATTGCTACAGGCGATGGCATAGCCATGGTATATAGGGCAAAGGGAAAGGTGAGGAATATGGAGTTTATCCAATTCCATCCGACTGCATTGTACAATCCAAGGGAATATCCTGCTTTTTTGATTTCTGAAGCTGTACGTGGTTTCGGAGGAATATTGAAGCGTGCGAATGGCGAATCCTTTATGGAGGAATACGATGAACGTGGTTCATTAGCTCCGCGGGATATCGTTGCCCGCGCGATCGATGCGGAAATGAAAAAATCTGGACTGGATTATGTTTACCTGGATATCAGGCACCGTTCAAAAGCGGATATTCTTTCTCATTTCCCGAATATTTATGAGAAATGTCTTTCTGTTGGTTTGGACATGACCAAAGATCTCATTCCTGTTAGTCCAGCTGCACATTACCTTTGTGGCGGTATTATGGTGGATGAATACGGCGCTACATCCATTCAAGGGTTATATGCCTGTGGGGAATGTTCCTCTACGGGATTGCATGGTGCTAATCGATTGGCATCCAATTCTTTATTGGAAGCTGCTGTTTATGCACATCGTATATTTGAAGATGCCGCAAAGAAAGTTCAAGGTGTCGATTTTCAAGATGATGTCCCATCATGGGATGAATCCAATACACAATTATCCAATGAAGATATCTTGGTGACGCATAATCTACGTGAAACACAGAAATTAATGAGTGACTATGTGGGCATTGTGCGTTCCGATTTTCGATTGGATCGTGCGATGCGTCGATTGGGCCTATTGCATGAAGAAACGGAATCCTTTTATAAGAACACGAAACTATCGGTGAAGCTTTGTGAACTGCGGAATGTGATCCAAGTGGCCTATCTGGTCGTGAAATCCGCGATGCACAGGAAGGAAAGTAGAGGGTTGCATTACACAACGGATTATCCACAACATGCTGACTATTTAGAAGATACTGTACTATAAGATTAATTTTAAAGGATATGCCAACGATATTGCCCGTAAAGGATAAAGTCCCTCAAATTGGAAACGATTGCTTTATAGCGCCTAATTCTACCCTTGTTGGGGATGTAGAACTTGGAAATCATTGTTCTGTGTGGTTCAATGCTGTAATCCGCGGCGATGTGAATTACATTAAAATCGGTAATTATTCCAATATCCAGGATAATGTGACCATTCACGGGACGTTTGAGAAGAACGGAACAGATGTTGGTAACTATGTTAATATCGGTCATAATGCCATTGTACATGGTTGTAGGATAGATGATTACGCGTTGATAGGTATGGGTGCCATCGTGATGGACAGGGCGCATATCCAATCGAATGTGATTATTGCCGCTGGTGCCGTTGTTCTGGAAAATACAGTCTGTGAATCTGGTTTCCTATATGCGGGAGTACCGGCTAAAAAAATAAAGCCGCTCACAGCGGAGCAGCTTCAATTATTAAAGAAATTACCGCACAATTATGTGCTTTATAGTTCTTGGTTCATGGAATAGTACTATTCCATTTTGACATCAATGGTTTCGTTCTGTTCCCAATTGGCCCGAATGGTGAAGGTTCTGTCCAGATACCAGATTCTTTCGGCCTGCCTCCGGGTAAATACATCTCCAGCATCCCATTTGCCATTCTTGTTCGCATCTTCGATGATCCGCAAGGTATATTTTCCTCCCGGAAATTTGATGTAGGAAAGTTTATTATCAGGTCCTACCGTGCGTACATCGAATATTTTTTCCTTTTTCTCATCAATCAGTTCGACAATATAATTATTGGCACTATCCAATCCTGTGAATGTCAGAATGATATCGCCATAGTTTTCTGTTTCGTTCAGGGTAAACTGTGTTTTGCTCTCCTTATTGGTTTCATCGAATGGACCTAGGATTGCTCCTTCCTGAAGGACAAGTTCGTAATTCCGTTTCGGTTTCCAATTGAAGCGGATATGGTACATTTCTCTATTCAGGGAGTCTTGCTGCAACTGGAAATTGCGTCGGGATACGGAATCTTCCAGGATCTGGATCTTATTCTTGTCCACCGAAGCGATAGGGTAGGAGGAAGTCAGTTCGATATGTTTGATCCGGTCCACTTTATTACCGATGTTCAACTTCGGTTCGATCGTTCTGTCGACTTTAATATTGCGTGCTCTACGGATCAATATCGTATCTACAGGTTCGTTATATTCGGCTACTTCAATCTTAAGTGAATCGAACTCCAGATTTTCCAGGTACATTTTTGCTGTATCCAAGGTTGGTGAATATTTCACCAATTTATTGGCCTCGAGGTTCTGCGGGTCAATAATGCGTAGGTCAGGTTCCTCCAACGGCCTATTAAAGGTCAATAGGACTGCCCCATCTTTTTCTACCTTCTTCTCTAAATTTCTGAATATCTGTGGTTTACCTTTTGTATATTCCAGATGTAAACCGGATATATTGGCATTTAGGACTAAGCTATCGTTCAGGAAGCCGATCCATTCATCGTTACCATTGTATATTTTATCGTTGTTGATATCCTTCAGGGCATATACACGGTAGGTATCTTCGCGAAGATTATTGAATTTGAAATTACCGGATGAATCCACGGTCGTATAGTATGATGCTTTCCGTTTTCCGAATATGGTATCGCGGCTGGTTGGGATCAGGATTGCGATTACCTCCTTATCCTTTTCCAGATCGAATTCTTTGGTATATCCGTTCATGACCTTTCCAGCAATACTCAAGGAATCCAATTCGTCACCTGTGGCAAATACGTAGTTGTAATTGATAAATGGATTACCTTCGTTGTAATCCACCAAACCTTTTCCAAAGTTTATGGTATAGGTTGTGTTGGCTTCCAAAGAATCCGGTAGCTCGATAATAAAGTTCTTTTTCTTCACTTTATAGATCGGTTGTGTTTCCACATCAGGAGAGATACTGAATTCTTTACCCGGATTGACAGTTTTGATATATTCATCAAAAGTCATGGTAATTGTTTTCTCCTTGAAATTTTTGCTCAGGTTCGCCGGAGTTACCTGCAAAAGTTTTGGTGGTATGGAATCTTTGGGTCCCCCTGTTGGCTTCTGCATGTTCGCACATTGGGTGAAACTTAAAGATAGCATGATCGCAAAGCTTAAAAAGAGTAATTTTTGAAATAAGCTACTTTTTAAGCGCTCTGCTGAATTTTTATCTTTTTTGGAATACGGAGTCATAAAATTTAAAATAATGTCTTATATCGCTTTATTTTAAGTTGTTTTATATTTATTTAAAATACTGATAATCAGATATTTAACTCATATGTACCATTAAAACCGAAATATCGGCTGGTGAAACACCTGAAATTCGGGATGCTTGTCCCAGCGTCCTCGGTTTCACCTTCAATAGTTTCTGACGTGCCTCAATGGAGAGTGAAGTTAGTGAATTATAATCAAATTCTGGATTGATTTCTTTATCCTCCATTTTCTTCATTTTATTCACGATCTCCATTTCCTTTTCAAAGTAGCTTTCATACTTCACTTTGATCTCTGCCTGTTCGATGGTGTCCTCGTCGAAGGTGTTTAGGTATTCCGAGAATTCAGGATCGGCTTTCGCGATGTCTTCGATTGCAATCTGAGGTCTGCTCAGGATATTGATCAATCTAGTTTTCTGTACGATTGCGCTTGAGCCTTTTTCTTCCAAGATCGGATTGATCTCTGCCATACCGATAGACGTAGCTTTCATGTGGTCGACAATGGCATCTGAATTTTGAATTTTGGCCTTGACCTTATCCAAGCGCTCGTCGGAAACCAATCCTAATTTATGTGCGATAGGGGTGAGGCGGATATCTGCATTATCCTGGCGCAATAGTAACCGGTGTTCTGCCCGGGAGGTGAACATACGGTATGGTTCATCCGTACCTTTCGTTACGAGGTCATCGATAAGGACACCGATATACGATTCGGATCTTTTAAGGATCAACTCATGTTCATCATTGATACGTTGGTGGGCGTTGATACCTGCGATGAATCCCTGCGCACCGGCTTCCTCATATCCTGTTGTTCCGTTGATCTGTCCGGCAAAGAAAAGGTGTTTCACGGCCAGGGTTTCGAGTGTAAGGTCCAATTGCATCGGCGGAAAATAATCGTATTCGATGGCATATCCCGGTCTGTACATTTTGGCATTTTCAAATCCTGGTATCAGCTGCAGTGCTTTCAACTGTACATCTTCCGGTAGGGAAGTGGAGAATCCATTCACATAAATTTCCACAGTGCGGAATCCTTCTGGTTCTACGAAGATCTGATGGCGTTCGCGTTCGGCGAAGCGATTGATCTTATCTTCAATAGAAGGACAATACCGAGGTCCCAATCCTTTGATTCGACCGGTGAACATCGGAGATTTTTCAAATCCCGTTTTTAAAATTTCATGTACTTTATCGTTTGTATAGGTGATCCAGCAACAGCGTTGTTCTGTTGGAATTTCCACGTCGGTATAGGAGAATCTTCCGCGTTGTTCGTCGCCCCACTGTTCTTCCATGGCCGCGTAATTCAAGCTCCGTCCATCCACCCGGGGAGGGGTTCCGGTTTTCATTCTTCCGGATTCAAAACCCAAGGATACCAATTGCTCGGTAAGTCCGGTTGCTGCTTTCTCTCCTGTACGACCTCCACCGAATTTCTTTTCGCCGACATGGATCACACCATTAAGGAACGTACCGTTCGTCAGGACCACAGCGTCTGCTTCTATGCGGATACCCATTGAGGTTACCACACCTTTGGCTCTTCCGTTCTCGACGATTACTTCTTTGACCGTATCTTGCCACATATCCAAGTTAGGTATGGACTCCAGTTGCCAGCGCCATTCCTCGGCGAAACGCATGCGGTCGTTTTGTGTACGTGGGCTCCACATGGCCGGACCTTTGGAACGGTTGAGCATGCGGAACTGTATGGTGGACTTATCAGCGATGATACCGGTGTATCCACCCATGGCATCGATCTCGCGAACGATCTGTCCTTTCGCTACACCGCCGATGGCCGGGTTACAGCTCATCTGTGCGATGACCCCCATATTCATGGTGATCAAAAGAACCGATGAACCCAGGTTTGCTGCTGCCGCTGCCGCTTCACATCCGGCATGACCGGCACCCACTACTATTACATTATACTTATTGAACATATGTCACTCTTTCAAGTTCCACGTGAAACTGCTGTTCGGAGTTTCACGTGGAACGCTTAAATAAATTCTGCTAATTCCATCCAACGCGCTGTCTTTTCATCCAGCGTGTTCTTAATATCTTCGATCTCGTTCGCGATCCGTTGCAGCTCCACATGATCCGTGGTGCCCGATAGTTCTTCGGTCTTGCTGCCGATCGTCTGCTCCAGCGTTTCGATTTCCTGTTCCAAAGTCTCGAATTCTTTCTGCTCTTTGAAGCTCAGTTTCTTTTTGGTTTCGACTGGCTTCTCCCGTTCTACTTTCTTTTCTGGTTTTTTGATCAGCGCCTCCTGCTCGAGTTTGTAATCGGCATAGTTTCCATTATAGATCACGACTTCGCCGTTCCCCGGGAAAATGAAAAGTTGATCGGTCAACTTGTCCAAGAGGTAACGGTCGTGCGATACAAGGATCAGTACCCCAGGGTAATTCTCCAGGAACTCTTCCAGAATATTCAGGGTGTCGATGTCCAGATCATTGGACGGCTCATCGAGGATCAGGAAGTTGGGGTTTGCCATTAACACGCGCATCAGCTGAAGACGCTTCTTTTCACCACCGCTCAACTTGTTCACAAATCCAAATTGCTTCTCCGGAGGGAAGAGGAATTTGGTCAGCAGTTGGGAAGCCGTGATGACCTCGCCGTTCTTCATTTCGATATAGTCAGCAACATTCTTGACGATATCCAATACGCGCTCGTCGGTTTGGAACTGCAAACCTTCTTGGCGATAGTACCCATATTTGGTTGTTTCACCAACGTCGACCTTGCCCGTAGTGGCCTGGATATTTCCAGTGATCAGGTTCAGGAAGGTGGTCTTCCCGCTACCGTTCTTCCCGGCCAAACCTATGCGGTCGCCCTTCTTGAACGTATAGGTGAAAGGGGAGAGGATTGTCTTTCCGGGAACCGAAAATCCAGCGCCTTCCAACTCCAATATTTTGTTGCCCTGACGTGCGACTTGCACACTCAGTTCTACCTGGTCCTTTTTGCGTGGACCCTTGGATTTCTCCTCCAAGTCATAGAAGGATTCGATACGAGCCTTCGCTTTCGTACCGCGGGCCTGAGGTTGCCGACGCATCCATTCAAGTTCCTTGCGCCACAGGTTCCGGGCCTTATCCGCTGCAAGGATTTCGTTTGCCTCGCGCTCTGCTTTCTTTTCCAAGAAGAAGGCGTAGTTACCCTTATAGGTATAGACCTGGCCCTTGTCGAGCTCACGGATTTCCGTACAGATATTGTCCAGAAAATAGCGGTCGTGCGATACCAAGAGAACGGTCTTACTTCCCGTTGTCAGGAGCTTTTCCAACCATTCAATCGTTTCGATATCCAAGTGGTTGGTCGGCTCATCCAGGATATAGATATCGGGCTCATCGATCAGGAGCTTGGCCAGAGCCAGTCGCTTCTTCTGTCCACCGCTCAATGATTCGATACGCTGCTCAAAGTTGGTGATCTGGAACCTGCTTAGGATAGTCTTGATGTTATTTTCATATTCCCACGCATTCAAAGCAGTGAGCTTTTCCGTAACTTCTAGAAATTTTTTTGATGTAACATCTTGATTTTCAATTAATTGTTCGTATTCCTTAATTAATTGTTGCTGTTCGTTATCAGCACTGTAGATGAAATCATTGATGGTCTTCAGATCAGAAAAATCCGGATCCTGGTGCAAGTAACCGATGCGCAAGCCTTTTTCCTTGACGACGCGACCCTTAGTAGGTTCAACGATTTCCGCCAAGATCTTCAGTAGGGTAGACTTCCCCGTACCATTGATCCCGACCAAGGCCACTCGGTCTCCTTTTAGTAATCCGAAATGTAAATCTGAAAATAGCCACCTGTCATTGAAGGAATGACTTACCTGTTCTGTGCTTAATATACTCACGCTGATGTCTTGACGTAATAATCCAAGCACAAAATTATTAAATATTTATCAGTACTTATCTTTTTTAGATGAAAAGTAGCAAGTAGATGACTTAGCAAGATTGGCGTTAGTTCAATCGGTAACTCGCCATGAGGTTAAAGCGGGGGATATGTACGTGGAAGATGGAATTGTCCATTTCGCGGACCATTTCATAATAGCCTTCCATAAAACCCATATCGCTCTTCAGGTTGCAGCCCGATACATACTGATGTACTTCTCCCGGTTCCAGCACCGGCTGTTCCCCAACAACACCCTCTCCATCAACCTGTTTGTTCATGCCAATGGAGTCAAAGATATTCCAATGCCTACGCAACAATTGAACGGTATAGCCGCTAAGGTTCTCTATCGATATCCTATAGGCGAACATATAGTGTTCGTTTTCCGGATTGGAATATTCCGCTTGATAGGTGGATTCTACCGAAATCTTTACGCCCGAGGTTGTCTGTGTTGTCATATTCAACCAAATATATAGAAACTGGCTTTTTGCGCAAAAATATCTGCTTTTCACCAGCCCTTATTTACAATTATTAGACAATTATACGCTATAACTGTTTGAATTAAAGTAACAAACAAATATTTTTAATTACAAATCTTTGTGTAATATCTTTATAGCTAGGATGTAACAATGTGTTGCACCCACAGGGATGTTCGAATTAAGCAACAAAATAAGTAGGTTTGCAGTATGGCAAAAGGAATCCTATATCTCTTACCGGTACCCTTGGCGGAACAGGCCGAAAGGAAGTCGTACAGTCTGCTGCATTACGAGCTGATCAATACGATCAAGGAATATATCGTAGAAAACGAAAAGACCGCAAGGAGGTTCTTGAAGGAAGCGGGACTGAAAACTCCGCAAAGTGAATTGATCATCCATGATTATGGAAAGCATATTCGCGATAAGGTAGATTATTCTATCCTCTTTAAAAATCTTGAAGCTGGGAAGGATGTGGGATTGATGTCGGAAGCGGGTTGCCCAGGGATTGCCGATCCGGGTGCGGATGTTGTTGCTGAGGCACATAGGCGTGGAATTAAGGTTGTGCCACTGGTCGGGCCGAGTTCTATTTTGCTCAGTCTGATGGCCTCCGGATTTAATGGACAGAATTTTAGCTTTAAAGGATATCTTCCAATTGATAAGTCCGCCCGCAATAAAGCCATCAAGGACTTGGAAGGGCAGAGCCTACGGGAGAAATGTACACAGATATTCATTGAAACACCCTTTAGGAACAACCAGCTTTTGGCTGAATTATTGAAGACCTGTAAACCGAATACCCGATTGTGCGTTGCCTGCAATATTACGGCAGCAGACGAACAGATTATCAGTACCACAATTTCGAAATGGAAGGGATTGACCTACGACTTTCATAAGAAACCGTGTATATTTTTAATTTATGCGTCTTAAAATCGTATTTTTATAAAGATGAATAAACTTATTCTATACCTAACCTGCAGCTTACTGTTCCTTTCAGCAACAGTGATAGCGCAACAGCCTACCTATGTCTTTGTGCACGGCGCTTGGGGTGGAGCGTGGCAGTTCAAGAAAACCGCCGAGCAGCTGACCCAGCAGGGTGCCAACGTATACCGCGTAAACTTGACCGGTTTGGGCGACCGTTACCATTTGGCTTCACCCGAGGTGAACCTAAGTACCCATATTACCGACGTGGTAAATGCCATCATGTTTGAAGGTCTGGATAGCGTTATTCTTGTGGGCCACAGCTATGGGGGGATGGTAATCACCGGTGTGGCGGATAGCATTCCCGGAAAGATCAAAAAGATGATCTATCTGGATGCCTTCCTTCCTGAGGACGGCGAAAGCGTAGCTTTCTACTTGCAGGGAAATCCAGATGCGGACTTGCTGCAGAGCGAAGACGGACTTTACGTAAAGCCAAACTGGGTGAAGGATACCACCAAATTTCCGCGGGATGTACCCCATCCGATCGCAACCTTAAAGGAAAAGATCAAATTGGACAATCCCGAACGGTTGAAGATCCCGACGACCTATATTCTTACGTATGAAAGTGCGTTGGGTGGCAAGGAAAAGGATCCTTTCTACTTCTTTTCGACACGCGCCCAGAAACACAATTTCCAGGTTGTTGGAATGGAAGCAGATCATAACCCCCAAATAAAACATTTAAAAGAACTGGTTCAGATATTATTGACAGCGAAATAGTACGGAGATGAATGATGTTATGACGCCGGAACTGGCGGCCGAGATAGAGCGATTAAGTATATTTTTTGGGGTTGTCATGCTGATCGTGTGGGCACTATTTGCAAACACAGTCCGAAACACCTTACGTTTGATTGCCAAGGAAAACCAAGCGATTCTGCCCAGTCAGTCCTGGTTCCTCCTGCTGCCTTTTTTCA
This sequence comes from Sphingobacterium lactis, assembly GCF_011046555.1. Lineage (NCBI taxonomy): Bacteria > Pseudomonadati > Bacteroidota > Sphingobacteriia > Sphingobacteriales > Sphingobacteriaceae > Sphingobacterium > Sphingobacterium lactis. The sequence goes on along the minus strand of NZ_CP049246.1, from coordinate 768,464 downwards.
ATATCTATTGGAATTTCGAAGTGGCTAGGCGTTTATCCTATTCCCTGAACAATGAGTTTTTCGATCGCAAGATCGCCGTGGAAGAAAATCCAGGCTACAACGCCGGTATGATCTATGCCTGGTCCTACCTGGTCTTTCATCTGCCCTTTCCGCCTTTTATCCGGATGCTGGCGATGATCGTCTGCTTCGTCTATTTTATTTCCTACTGGTTCAAGATCAATCAATACCGTGTGCTGCTCTTGGAGCATAACAAGTGGCAGGAAGCACGCCGTGAAAACGAAGATAAACATGAAGATTAAAGAAGTAATCCAATACCTGGAGGAGGTCGCTCCATTGACCTACCAGGAAAGTTATGATAATTCGGGACTCATTGTTGGTGACGCGCAGGAAGAAGTTCAGAAAATATTGGTTTCCCTGGATTGTACGGAAGCTGTGGTCGATGATGCGATCGCCAAAGGCTGTAACCTGATCGTTTCCCATCACCCGATCGTATTTTCAGGTCTGAAGAAGTTTACGGGTAAGAATTATGTGGAACGCGTGGTGATCAAGGCGATAAAACATAACATTGCCCTATACGCCATCCACACCAACCTGGACAATGTGCTGGGGGGTGTTAGTTCGAAGATGGCCGAGCGATTGGACCTGGTCGATCAGGCGATCCTGCGCCCAAAGGCGGGATTGCTGAAGAAACTCGTGGTCTATGTTCCACGTGCGAATGTTGAGGATGTTCGAGCTGCGCTTTTCGAAGCGGGTGCCGGTGCTATCGGCGATTACGATGAATGCAGCTATAACACCGCGGGATATGGCACATTCCGTCCTTTGGAGGGCGCTGACCCGGCAATCGGAAAGGTGGGCGAGCAGGAACGTGTGGAGGAAACAAAGATCGAAGTGATCTACCCCGCACAATTGGAACGGAAGATACTCGTATCCATGTTGGCCAGCCACCCTTATGAAGAAGTGGCCTACCACATCGTCGCTATCGAGAACCCACATACGTATGTCGGTTCGGGGGTTATCGGAAACCTGATCGAACCGATGGAGGAACGGGAATTCCTACGGTATCTAAAAAACAGGATGAACCTGCAGGTGATCCGCCATACCGAAACTTTGGGGAAACCCATTAGCCGCGTAGCGGTCTGTGGTGGAGCTGGAGGATTTCTACTCGGCGACGCAAAACGCTCCGGAGCGGACATCTTTATTACGGCCGACTACAAATACCATGAATTCTTCGATGCGGAAGGTCAATTGATCATTGCCGATATCGGTCATTTCGAAAGTGAACAGTTTACGCAGGAACTTTTGCTGGATATTATCCAGAAAAAGTTTGCCCATGCCGCAGTGTTGCTGACGGAGGTCGAAACCAATCCAATACACTATTTTAGCTAGGGAAGAACCTGCTATGCTATTCAGGGCATAATAAAATTAATTTGCCCATCTATTGCCCAATGCACCTTTAAATCCCATTTGAATGGAGGGTGTATTGGGCAATCGTTGTGTGTACTACCCGGTATTCCGACGCCAGCCCATAAAAAAAAAGATAAAAATTTTAATATTGAGTTTTACTTTTTCCCATTTCTTGCGTCAAAGGAGAGGCAATGTGTTGTTGCCTTAAAATAAAACAACAATAATTTTCTATTTTTTATTCATTAAAACCAATTAACATGATGAACATGAAATTTTTATTTCGCAAGCTCGGCTTTTTGCTGCTGCTTTCCTTTTTCATTTCCTGCGGTAAGGATGGAGATCCCGGTGCGCAGGGACCTGAAGGTACTCAGGGTGTGCCTGGGGAAGACGGTAAGGATGGAAAGGACGGGACAAAGACACACAGCGGAACGACCGACCCCACTTCAGCGATCGGAAATGTTGGTGATTTCTACATCAACCTGACCAGCAAGAAACTTTTTGGGCCAAAACAATCCAATGGACAATGGGGAACAGGCATTAGCCTGACCGGCGGAGCCAATGGGACAAACGGAACGGATGGTAAGGACGGTATTGATGGAACCGATGGGAACACAATCTTAAGTGGATATGGTGCTCCAACAATCAAGGATGGTAGGGATGGAGATTTCTACATCAACTTGACCAATATGGATTTCTATGGTCCACGGAATAAGGGTGATTGGGGAAAAGCCATTTCTCTCCGCGGCAAATCCGAAAGCGCAAGCTATGTGTACCAGGTGAAGTCCGCAAACTGGGAATATGATTCGGAAAACGGGTTTTACTTTGTCAATATTGACATCAAAGAATTGGATGAAGCGATCTTTGAAGACGGCTATGTAAACATGGCGCTTTCTTTCGATGATAATCCGAAGTTCTATGAAATTATTCCTTCTTATTTTGGACAGTACAGCTTTTCGGCGAACTACTCGGTCGGCAGGATAGGGCTCTTTGCGGAATTTAAAGGATCCGGTAACCGTACTGCTCCAGCTGATGCACTGGTAAAGGTTGTGCTGACCTATGCTGAAATAGGAAATTAATACCTAAATGCTACATTTTTCATATTCCCGATCATTTTCTCCAACCAGTAGGGGAAAGGTCGGGAATAAATATATCCATGATAGCTCTTTCGTTATTATCGTGCTAATAATCAATAGGTTAATTCAGTTCTTTCGCCAAAAGTGAATTTCATGTGTTGCGTTCCAAATTATAAGGAAAAAGTTTTGAGGAAAAAATAGTATCTTTGCATGCTGTTAATGTCTCATTTGGGTTTATTTCAGTAATTTAGCTGCATTAAACCGTTTAAATCGGACATTTAAACATACCGAGCAGTGTGTAATATCGCTGATAAATAGTTAGTTACAATATATCTAATAAATACTACAGTTAATGGAACAAACCGTAGAACAAAAACTAAAAGCTTTATGGGCATGGCAATCCGTGGAAACACAGATTGATAAAATTCGCCAAGTACGTGGAGAACTACCTATTGAGGTAGCTGACCTAGAGGATGAGATCGCGGGTTTGGACACACGTATCGAAAAAATTCGTAATGAGCTGGATGAATTGGAAGATTCAATCGTGAAGCGCAAGAATATGATCAAAGATTCGCAAACTGCGATCAAGAAATACGAAACACAACTGAATGAGGTAAAGAACAACCGTGAGTATGATGCAATTTCCAAGGAAATTGAAATCCAAGGGTTGGAAATTCAAGTGTACGAGAAGCGTATTCGTGAAGCTGAATTTGAGATCAAGAACAAGACAGAAGCTTACGAAGCAACTGTAAAGAATGTTGATTTCAGCAAAGGTGAATTGGATGCCAAGAAACAAGAACTTGAAACCATTACTTCTGAAACACAGAAAGAAGAAGATCAGTTGGTAGGCGAGGTTGAGAAAGCAGAAAAGAGCATCGATGACCGCTTATTGAAAGTGATCAAGAAATTGCGCAAATCCTTCAGAAACGGATTGGCCGTAGTTTCTATCGAGCGTGATAGCTGCTCAGGTTGCCACAACAAAATACCACCTCAGTTGCAATCTGAAATTCGCCAAAGAAAGAAAATCATTATCTGTGAACACTGTGGCCGTATTCTAGTTGACGAAGAAATCGCATCAGAAGAAGCATAGATTTAACAGATTTAAAAATATAAGGGAGATATCGTTTCGATATCTCCTTTTTTTATGCCCTTTGGTTGTGGCCCACTCAATAATTTTCTGTGGATTAGTCCATTTGGAGTGAAAATTAGTGGGAAACTTGGGCTAGACCTTGTCCGACATGCGCCCGTGGTGCGTCCGTATTCCATAGGAGGTGGGACCGTGTCATAGACACGCTCTCACCACGCTCTGACCACGCTCTCACCACGCTCTCATGTCGGACAAGGTGCTGCCAATTCCTGAGTAATTTTTGGGACTTGCGGGGTGAAAAAACAAGAATTAAACGCCAATACGTAATATTTAGGTTATATGCGGGCAATTTTTTAGTTAGTTGCAATAAATTTCTATTTTTATGATCAATCCAATTAACACATAATGCTAAAGAATATCCTTACCATGATGGCCTTGGCTGCAGCACAACTGAGCATGGCCCAAACAACAGATGAAACTTTATTGCTCCGGAATCCCAGTATCAGCGCGAACCATGTCAGCTTTGTCTATGGTGGTGACATCTGGATCGCCGATAAGAACGGCAGTAATCCACGTCGGTTATCCGTAAACCCTGCGGTTGAGCAGAATCCTATTTTCTCGCCTGATGGCAGCAAGATCGCCTTTACAGGAAATTATGATGGCAATACGGATGTGTATGTGATTTCTATCCATGGTGGTGATCCCCAACGGGTAACCAGCCATCCGGCAGCAGATGTGTTAAGAGGATGGATCTCAAACGATGAAGTTTACTTCAGTACGCAGCGCGAGTTGACCTACTCTTTAGGTGGCCGGTTATACAAAACAAAGTTGAACGGTTCGGTGGACTATCCCTTGCTGATGCCGGAAGCCTATCAGGGATCACCATCTGCTGATGGCCGATACTGGGCGTATATCAAGAATTCCGATCCGACCGAGCGCGAGCGTGTAGCGTTCAAACGCTATCGTGGTGGCGGTATGCCTTCCATTTGGATTTTCGATTCCAAGACGCATGATATCCAGGTGGTTCCGGGAGAGAAATCCAACGATGTGAAACCGATCTGGTTGGGTGGAAAGGTATATTTCCTATCCGATCGGGATAAGATCGTCAATATCTTCGCTTATGATGTGCAAAGCAAGAGCGTGGAGAAGCTGACGAATTTTACGGACTACGATGTGCGTACCTTGCAGGGACGGGATGGGGAATTGATCTACGAACAAGCCGGCAAGCTCCATATTCTGAATACGGCGAATAAAACCTCTTCACCTCTGAAAATCAACATACAGGCGGATGCACTGTCGAAAAGGGCGCGTTATGTGGAGATGAAGGATGATATCCGTGGTTTTGGAATCTCACCAACAGGGCAACGCGCGTTATTCGAATCCCGCGGGGAAATATTCTCGGTTCCGAAAGAGAAAGGTGATGCACGGAATATATCCAATGCACCGGGTAGCCACGAAAGATTCCCTGCATGGTCGCCAAACGGAAAGTGGATTTCCTATATTTCGGATAAAAATGGTCGGTACGAACTCGTACTGCGGGATCAGAAAGGTGTGGATGAACCAATGTATATCAGCTTGGGCAAGGATAATTACTACTTCCAGCCGACCTGGTCTCCGGACAGCAAAAAGCTGTTCTATAACGATGCACACCTGAATCTGTATTTCGTGGATGTGGCAAGTAAAAAGATAACGAAAGTTGCCGATGATTACCTGGGATCACATACTGGACGCGGGTACAACTATTTCCAATCCAGTTGGTCTCCGGATTCCAAATGGATTGCCTACCTGAAGACGTTGAAAAACGGGGTGAATGCCGTTTATATGTATAATATCGATAGCAAACAGACCCAACAGATTACGGACGGGATGAGTGCGGTACGTCAGCCTAAATTTACCAAGGATGGCAAGTACCTGATCTTTACGGCAAGTACAAATGTCGGATTGACCAATTCGGGCCTACACATGACCGCCTATGACCGTGCAACAGAGTATGCGCCTTATGCATTTATCCTTTCCAGTGACAGCCCGTCTATTTTCAAGAACGAAAGCGATGAAGAAGCCGTAGTAACGGAAGGTGCCATTGCGGAGAAAGAATCGGATAAAAATAAAGACACAAAGAAAGACGATAAGAAAACGACCAAAAACGGCAAGGACGAGAAGACCAAGGAGGTCCAGACACCTAAGGAGATCAAGGTTGACTTTGCCAATATCAACAACCGGATCATGGCGCTTCCGATCGAGTCGGGCTCCTATGGTTTTGATGGTACCGTAGAGAATATGTTGATCTATATGCGCAATCGGAATATTTATGCCTATGATCTGAAGAAGATGGAAGAGAAACAGTTGGTTGAGAATGCGGGCGGCTTTGAGATCAGCGCAGATGGGAAACAGATGTTCTATCGTGACCAAAAGGGATATTATATCGTTGCTGCCGGACAGAAGCCTGCGGGCGATGCCGGGAAATTGAAACTGGAGAACATTAAGCTCAAGGTGGATCCGGAAGCGGAATGGAACCAGATCTATAACGAAGTTTGGGCGATGCAGAAGGATTTCTTCTATGTGGAGAACATGCATGGCGCTGATTGGGAAGCTGCAAAAAAGAAATATGCTAAATTCCTGCCTTATGTGAACCACCGCTCCGACCTGAGCTACCTGCTGAATGAAATGCTCGGAGAGTTGGTCGTGGGCCATAGCTATATTTATCCTGGTGATGAGCCAACCGCACCGTCGGTTTCCGCAGGTGTATTGGGTGCAGACTATGTCATCGATAACAACAGGTACAAAATTGCGAAAATCTATAACCGTATGGATTGGAACCCAAGCTTTAAAGCCCCATTGGCCGAGCCGGGATTAAATCTACGGGAAGGAATGTATATTCTGGCCGTGAATGGTCAGGAGCTGACGGCTGATATCGATATTTACAGCTTATTTGATTTTACCGTTGGCAAGCAAGTCAGTTTGAAGGTAAACGACAAACCAAGCCTATCTGGCGCACGCGATATCATCGTTAAACCTATTTCCTTTGGCAACGAAGTCGCCCTTCGCCGCCAGGAATGGGTGGAGAACAACAGAAAGAAGGTGGACCAATTGAGCAATGGACAGATAGCCTATGTCTATATGCCGAACACGGGTAGGGAAGGGTACACATCCTTCAACCGGTATTATTTCTCGCAGATGGACAAAAAGGCCCTTCTATTGGATGAGCGAAACAATGGTGGTGGATCGGTTGCCGATTACGTCATCGACCTGTTGTCACGAGACTTGATATCAGGCTGGGGAATTCGTGATGGACGAAGCTTTACCACACCTGGAAACGGCATATTCGGTCCAAAAGCGATGATCATTAATGAAAACGCTGGATCTGGTGGAGACATGATGCCGTATATGTTCCGGTTCAAGGGCTTAGGCAAATTGGTCGGTAGGACGACCATGGGTATCCTGGTGGGTATTTCCGGTTATCCGCCGCTATTGGATGGAGGTAGTGTAACCTCGCCGAACTTCGGTGTTTTTGACCTGAATGGAAACTACATCATTGAAAATGAAGGCGTAGCGCCGGATATCTTTGTGGAGCAAACCCCGAAAGACCTGTTGAGCGGACGAGACCCACAGCTGGAGAGAACGGTTCAGTTGCTGCTGGAAGAGATGAAAACCTATCCATACAAAGAACTTAAGAAACCGAACGATCCCGTTCGTGTGAACTAAAAAAATTGGAACAGCCTAACCATTCGGTTAGGCTGTTATTCGTATTAGTGGTTTTAAAAGATTATTTTTGACTATGTTAATAGAAATCTGGTCAGATATCATGTGTCCTTTCTGCTACATCGGCAAGGATCATTTTGAGAAAGCTTTGGCACAGCTGAGCTTTAAGGATGAATTGGAAGTGGTGTACAGAAGCTACCAATTGGATCCGAATTACCACCATCAGGCTGGTGATACGACGTATTCCTACCTGAGTCAGTCCAAGGGTATGCCTATCGACCAGGTTCGCGCCATGACTGGGCAAGTTGTCCAAATGGCGAAACAAACGGGATTGGTAATTGATTTTGACAGGAGCATCCCTGCCAATACATTCAAGTCCCATGAATTGATCCATTATGCGGCAAGTGTAGGCAAGGGGACTGAAATGAAGGGACGTCTATTCAAGGCACACTTTGAGGAGGGCCTGAACATCGAGGATGAATCAGTCCTGGTTACCTTGGCCACGGAGGTGGGACTTGATGCTGCCGGGACCAAGGAAGCACTATCATCCGATACATATGCCTATGAGGTAAAGCAGGATTTGAATGAAGCCAAGCAGATTGGTATCCGTGGGGTACCGTTCTTTCTATTTAACCGTAAATATGCGGTATCCGGCGCACAGCCAACGGATGCCTTTGTGGAAGTTTTGGAAAAGAGTTTCTCCGAATGGCGCGAGAGCAACCCAAAGATTACCTTCCTGAACCCGGACAAGGATGCGCCAAGTTGTACCGATGACTCTTGTTCGATTTAACCATGGAACCAACAATGTTATTTGAGGAACCGAAAAATCCCGCTTGGAAATCCCTGATTATCCTATTGGGGCTGACCTTTGCGTGTTCCCTGTTTATTCAGTTTTTCGCGATTATCCTCGTGTTGATCTTTTCGGGATTTGATACACAGGTCATTGATTTCACGACGGGGCAACCCAATCCTGAAAATACGTTCGTGATCTATGTGCTGCTCGGAGCGAGCAGTTTGTCGACTTTTCTGATACCGGCCCTGATTTTGCAAATGATCGAAAAGCGCCAATATCTATATTTTCCGGCTCAACCACAGCGAGCAAGCCTGTACATTGTCCTGACCTTGCTGTTTATGGTGGCAAGCGGGCCAATGATGGCATTGATCAGCGATTGGAACAAGAGCATGAATTTGCCTGCCGGTCTGGATGCGCTGGAAAATTGGATGCGAACGAATGAGGACAACATGGGTGATTTGATCCGTCGCATAGTGATGGTGGACAGCATTCCGTTGCTGCTGTTAAATCTCTTGGTGATGGCAGTCATTCCCGCAGTTGTAGAAGAATTCTATTTCCGAGGATCCCTGCAACATATTTTCGGCAGGATGTTCAGGAATGCACATGTAGCCATCTGGGTGACGGCCATAATATTCTCCGCAATACACCTACAGTTCTATGGGTTTTTTCCGCGGATGATCCTGGGTTTGATATTTGGCTATGCCCTGCTCTGGACCAATAATATCTGGATTCCCATCATTGGACACTTTGTGAACAATGCCTATGTGACGATCTATGCCTATACCTATGCAAAGGAAGGCAAAACCTTTGAGGAACTGCAGGCTTCCGAAGTGTACAGCGTGCCGATCTATATCGCGAGCATAATCGGCTGTATCGCCATCGGCTATTATTTTTATAAGCAATCAAATCAACAAAAACTAACCCATGAATCCAAATTGGACAAAGATCAAGGTTTATACTAATGCTGTTCAGGCGGAAATCGTCAAACAGATGTTGGTAGAGAACAATATCCCTGCCGTCGTGCTGAACAAACAGGACTCCTCCTATTTATTCGGCGTGATCGAACTGTATGTGGACAATGATCATTTTGCGGAAGCCGCTGCATTGATCGATAGTTATGGAGAAGAAGACGAATAAATGAAAACAAGAGCAATTACAGGATTCTTTTTTATTATCGTGTTGGTATGTGCAACAATCTTCAACCAATACGTTTTTGCTGCGTTCTTCAGTTTGGTAGGCGTCTTTGCTGCACGTGAATTTTTTGTGATTACCACCACCCCAGAGACTAAACCCCTAAAGACTGTTGGGATACTGATAGCCCTAGGGTTGGGCCTGTTGGTTTCCGGTTATTTCTTGGGTTTGAGCCCGCTGGCTTATCTGGCGGCAATTGTACCCTTATTTGCCCTGCTCTTTATTTCCTCGCTTTATCTGAAAAGAGAAAAGCCATTCCATGATATCGCTTATACCATTTTAGGGATCTGTTATGGAACCATACCCTTTCTCTTTTTTGTAGGTCTTGGATTTTTGGACGGGTCATTTAATTTCGCCGTTCCCATGGGTTTCTTGATCATGCTCTGGGCAAATGACACGGGAGCCTATCTTGCGGGAAGGGCATTTGGTCGGACCAAGCTTTTCGAACGGATTAGCCCGAATAAAACCTGGGAAGGCTTTATCGGCGGGATTCTATTGGCTGTAGCGATCAGTTTGAGTCTACAGTATTTCTATGGAACGCTCAGCCGCCTAGAGTGGGTGTGCATTGCCGTGATCATCGGTGCCTTTGGTACCTTGGGGGATCTTGTTGAATCCATGCTAAAGCGGAGCTTGGGGATCAAAGACTCGGGCAATATACTGCCGGGTCATGGTGGCTTTCTGGACCGTTTTGATGGTCTGCTAATGGCAGCTCCATTGGTCTATATCTTTTTAATGCTAATCTAATCGCTATGAAAATCGAAAAATCAACCTTTAATTTCTTAAACGACCTGAAGGAAAACAACAATAGGGAATGGTTCCAAGAGCATAAGGGCGAATACGAAGCGGCACTGGTCAATGTTACGGCATTTATCGAGCAGATCATTGATCGTCTTTCCGATCTAGATCCCCATATCAACCGAGAGATTTCAGCGAAGAAATGTCTGTTCCGGATTTACAGGGATGTCCGTTTTTCCAAGAATAAGGATCCCTATAAAAGTTGGTTTGCTGCGGGCATCTCCATTGATGGCCGAAAGTTGGCGGGTCCGGAATATTATATTCATATTGAACCAGAAGGTACTTTCCTAGCTGTAGGGTATTGGCGTCCCGAAAAACAGCATTTGGAAGCCATCCGTCAGGAAATTGATTACAGTGCTGAGGATCTTTTCAAGGCATTGAAGGAGGGCGGTTGGCAAGCGGAGGAGTTATCCGCAGAAGATAGGCTGCAAAGGCCACCGAATGGCTATGCTGCTGACAACCCCCATATCGAGCTGCTGAAGCACCGCAGCTTCATTCTGCACAAGAGCCTTGGAAGAAAGGAAATGGAGTCTCCACGCGCTCTAGAAACCGTTATAGGCGTGTATGCGTCTATGATTCCGTTCAAGAACTTTATCCACCAAGCTTTGGATCAGTAGGGAAGGCTAATTTTCCCCATACAGATAGCAGGAGAATCTTTGATTTGTGAAACAGATGACGGTTCTCCTACCAACGTTTCATTGGCCAGAACAGCAAATAAGCACGCTTCCTTGGCATCCGGATTCAACCCCAATTTTGTAAAAGAGTGAACCTCTCCGGGAAAAGCCGCTTGAATCTGCTCCAATAGAAGCGGATTGTGCAAACCGCCACCACTCACATAAACAGTGAAGCCATCCAAATGCCGGGTTGCTCGCTGAATTCCATCGATTATACTGCTTGCAGCAAAATGATTCAGTGTGGCCATGATGTCCGCATGTGCTAACTCCTGCGTACGAAGCCGCTGTATTGCCTGTTCCAGAAACCGTAAGTTGAACAGTTCAGGTCCCGTCGTTTTGGGAAAGTCCAGTTTTAGAAAATCTTCCGACTGAAGTTCCTGCAGTAACTCCGGAATGACCTTTCCTTGTCGAGCCAATGCAGCATCCTTATCCATTTCCTGTTGAAAATGAACCTCCATGTATTGGTTCATCATGGTGTTGCCGGGCCCAAGGTCCGTTGCGTATGCCTGTGCAGTTGTTGCTTGGGCAGGAAGAAAGGTAAAATTGGAAATGCCACCGATATTCAAAAGGATGCGGTTCTCGGTCGGATCGCTAAAGAGGAGGTAATCTCCATAAGCGGCCAATGGAGCGCCTTCACCTCCGGCAGCCAAGTGTTTCTGACGGAAATCCGATAGCGTGATGATACCGGTCCGAACGGCGATATGGTCGCCATCGCCCAGTTGTAGGGTACTGTTGGGTAAGGCGCGATCTCCGGTCAGGGATTGAGGTGCATGGTATACGGTTTGGCCATGGCTGGCGATTAAATCGATAGCTGCTGCCTTTAATCCCCACTGTTGAAGTGCCTGCAGGATCAAGTCCGCATGTACTTCCGCAATGTAGGGATTTAACCCACAAAGTGTTTGTTGATCAATGCTGCGCTTCGCAAATATTTCCCGCACATTTGTCCGGAAGGAAGGGCGGTAATCCATGGTTTCAAAACGCTCCAGGTGGAGTTGGGTAGCTGTTCCGCTGCTTTGGATGCGGCACAGTGCGATATCCAATCCATCGAGGGAAGTGCCGGACATCAGACCGATGATGAGACGTTCCTTTTTCTGTGCGATTTGCGATAATTTAGCGATACCAGGATTCATCTGATAAAAATACAATAACTTTTGTATTCTCCGGGTTTAATCCTATTTTTGGGGGAAAAACAAATACAAAAAAGACATGAATTTTCCTTCTGAATTAAAATACACCAAAGATCACGAATGGATTCGTGTGGAAGGTGATGAAGCTGTTATTGGTATTACTGACTTCGCACAGCGCGAATTGGGCGATATCGTATTCGTCGACATCAACAGTGTAGGTGATGAAGTTGCTGCCAACGAAGTTTTCGGTACAATCGAAGCTGTAAAAACGGTTTCTGATCTATTTATGCCTGTTACATCCACAGTGGTTGCAGTAAACGATGCAATCGACGCTAACCCAGAGTTGGTAAACTCCGATCCTTATGGTGAAGGATGGATTATCCGTGTTAAATTGAACAATACTGCAGATGTTGATGCATTGATGTCCGCAGATGATTACAAAGCTGAAGTAAACGCATAAACAGCATAAAGCATAAAAAAGCCCGATAATGTTTAATTATCGGGCTTTCTTATTTTATGGATATTCTTAGTATTACTTCTGGATATCCATTTGCATATTCATTTTTACCTTCTTTCCTTCGACATCCATTTCCATGTTCACCGTTGCGGTCTTCGTGAAGAATGTTTCCGGGTCAACGGTATATGTTGATTTCATGGTGCCGATCTTCTCCTCTTTCTCATTGAATAGGTCACCAGCCGTTTCTACCACGTGGCCATCCGCTGTTTTAGCAACATACTTGTTCGTCAATTTGGTCTTCATGCCTTTATTTTCGGCTTCAGAAGTCCAGGTATCACCAACCTTTACAGGTTTGTCCGGATACGTAGCGGTCATACCCATATTCTCGTAAGGATTTTCCGAACCTTCAATCTCATCGGTGTTGGTTTCGATCATCTTTCCTTTTTCATCCAGGATCATGGTGATCTTTTTGCCGATCAAAGGTTTCATCTGTGCGGCTAACATTTCCGCCATTGGGTCTTCGGTAGGTTTCTCAGAGTCATAGCTCATTGTCATGACACCTGCATCCATATCCATCTTAATCGCGTCCGTTATATTCTCAAAGGTATAGTTCTGGTTTTCGAACTTCGTTGCCGCAATTGTTGATTTCGTTACCATATCCATAATCATGGATTGCTCACCCTCCATATCCATTTTCATTGTCACCACGGATTTCAACGGCTGATTCAGGGGCATTTTAAGTTTAAAGTTTACTTCTTGCGCTTTCGTACAGATCACAGCTGTTGAAAACATAAATAGCACAAATAATTTTTTCATTGATAAGGGTTTATACGTTTTTAATTAGTTTCTCTTTAATGCGATTATAATTTCTTTAAAAATACAATTTTTTTCCATAAAAAAGCCCCGGCAAGAAATTACCAGGGCGTTATATTTTTGAGGTGTAAACCTTATTTTTTGATGTAAGAAACGTCTATCACCGCTTTTACTACCTTTTCGATGCTTGGAAGGGTCGCTTCAACCAACGTAGGGGCATAGCCCAAAGGCACATCTGCTGATGTAACGCGGATAATTGGCGCGTCCAAATAATCGAAGGCGTTCTTTTGTACATGGAAAGTGATTTCCGAAGAAATGGAAGCCAATGGCCATGCTTCTTCAACGATAACCAAACGATTGGTTTTCTTAACAGACTCCAAGATCGCAGGGTAGTCGATCGGGCGTACGGAACGCAAGTCGATCAATTCTACACTGATTCCTTCTTTTTGCAATTCTGCTACCGCAGGGATCACAACACGAGGGATCATTTTACCAAATGATACAATTGTCACGTCGTTACCCTCTTGGATTACGTTCGCTTTACCAATTGGAAGGTAGTACTCTTCTTCAGGCACTTCTCCTTTATCACCGTACATCACTTCCGACTCCATGAAAATTACTGGATCTGGATCGATGATCGAGGATTTCAATAATCCTTTCGCATCGTAAGGGTTTGAAGGAACAACTACTTTCAGACCTGGAGTATTTGCAAACCAGTTTTCGAAGTTCTGTGAGTGCTGTGCCGCCAATTGGCCTGCATTACCTGTAGGTCCTCTAAATACAATCGGGCAGGAAAACTGACCACCACTCATCTGGCGGATTTTTGCTGCCGCATTGATCACTTGGTCAATAGCAACTAGGGAGAAGTTGAATGTCATGAACTCAATGATCGGTTTTAAACCGTTCATGGCTGCACCAACACCAATACCCGCAAATCCAAGCTCAGCAATAGGCGTGTCGATTACACGTTTAGCGCCAAATTCATCAAGCATACCTTGACTCACTTTGTAGGCTCCATTATATTCAGCGACTTCCTCGCCCATTAAAAAGATTGTTTCGTCTTTACGCATTTCTTCGTTCATTGCTTCACGAAGCGCTTCTCTGAATTGTATTTCTCTCATGAGTATTACAGATAGTGAATTTTGTTTAGATACGCAAAAATACTATTATTTCTCGAATTTCCGTAAGGGCATTGTACTATTTTCGATGCAATGGACCTTTCCCATACTTATTTCTGAGCATGCTCCTGAGCGAAAGCAATCAACCATTCATTTAATGCCTTTATCGCTAAGGGGATATTCCAGCGCTCAACATTACGTTTCTCGACCCAATTGGAAATGCTGCGTACCTGGATGCAGGGAAGCCCGTGCTTTTGGGCGGCATAGAAGAACGCTGCACCCTCCATGCTTTCAATGGTATTGGGTCCATGCTGTTCGAATACCCGTCGTATACCCTCCTCGGAACCATGGACCTTGTTCACGGTAATACCGTCGATATAGGGTAGCTGGTAAAAGGCAGCAGACATGGGGCGCTCAGGCAGTCGTTCGCTGTAGATGGAACTGCCAAACCCCATCTGATCGATAGGGATAAACTCCCGGTCATTTTCAGCACCGAATTCATACACATGATCCTTGCGGACCTTGAAGAGGCTACCCAAGGTGTGCTGGGCTTGAAAAGAACCTGCAATACCCACATTGACAAGCAGGTCAAATTGCCGTTCACGTAGGTTTTGTCCCATACTGAAAGCAGTGGCCAGCATACCCACACCCGTTACTAAATAATCCATCCGATTTTCTACAAGTGCAGGAATGGACGCTGCAATTTCCATCTCTGTGGCTGCTACGATTAGAGTTTTCATATCGAAGGACTAATTTACATTAAATTTAATTTATCTTTGCCATATGATATATATTACACGACGTGAACGCTTTAACGCAGCCCACAAACTTTATCGTGAAGATTGGTCATTGGAAGAAAATGAGAAGGTTTTTGGCAACTGTTCCAACCCAAACTGGCATGGACACAACTACGACCTTTTTGTTACCGTAAAAGGACATATCAACCCGGAAACAGGTTTCTTGATTGACCTGAAGGTGATGAAGGATATCATCATTCGTGAGGTCATCGATAAATTGGATCATAAGAACGTCAATTTGGATGTTGACTTCATGAAAGGAAAGATGGCTTCGACCGAAGTTATCGCTGTGGAGATCTTCAATATCCTGAAACCATTCTTCGATAAGGAAAATGTAATCCTCCATGTGGTGAGATTACACGAAACAGAGAACAATTATGTCGAATATTTCGGCGAATAACCCCCAAAACAAGGATTAGAATGAGTAAAATTCAACAATTTGATGAAGCAGAACAGGAAGGTTACTTAAAAATCGACCAATACAACGAAAAGGCTGTTGAACGAATTGCAGAACATTATACGGATATTTTAGAAGCCATTGGTGAGGACCCTACGCGCGAAGGCCTGATCAAGACGCCAGAGCGGGTTGCAAAAGCTTTGCAGTTCCTGACACATGGCTATGGCGTGGATCCCGCAGAAGTACTGCGCGGTGCTATGTTCCAGGAAGAGTACAGCCAAATGGTCGTGGTTAAAGATATTGAGGTATACTCCATGTGCGAACATCATATGCTACCGTTTTTCGGAAAGGCACATATTGCCTACATTCCGAATGGCCATATCGTAGGCCTGAGCAAGATTCCGCGTGTGGTGGATATTTTCGCGAGAAGGCTACAGGTTCAGGAGCGTTTAACGAATGAAATTCGCGACTGTATCCAGGAAACCCTTAACCCAGCAGGCGTTGCTGTGGTTATTGAATGTAAGCACATGTGCATGGCCATGCGCGGCGTGCAGAAACAGAACTCTGTAACGACGACATCTGCCTTTACGGGTGCATTCCAGAATGATGTAACACGTTCTGAATTCCTGCGCCTGATCACGGCTTCTTTAGGCTAAAAATAACACAACGATACAGCGCAGCTGATGAGCGCCCATGTACTTTTAACCCGTGCATGGGCGCTCTTTTTTGAAGTAGCTACCATAGGGAGCATAAGGATCGCTTTGAAATCTCCTGACTTTAAGGATTATCGGTAATTGCCTTATGATCACGTCCTCTTTTTCCCTCATTTGTATTTGTCACCGAAATCTGGAAAAGGCTAGAAATCTGACGTTTTTTGCTTTTTTGTGAAAAAAATTGCCTCGATTTCATGTTTTCAAAATCGGTGTTTAGAGCGCTTAAACACAGATTTAACGCATACACGTTACGAACTAAACTGTTGATTGTCAATGTTTTGATAAAAAATTTCTTTTCTATTGTTTTTTGATTGTTTATCTTTGCCGGGTATGTTTTTAGAGTCCGAACAACTGAACAGCTATCTGGAAGATACTACCGACGAAGAATCTTCGTTGTTAAAAAAGGTCAATCGAGAGACCTATCTGAAGGAGACAATGCCGCACATGTTGTCGGGACATTTTCAAGGTCGGGTCTTGTCGATGATGAGCAAATTGCAACAACCGCGACTGGCTTTGGAGATTGGGACTTTTACAGGATATGCCACCTTGTGTTTGGCTGAGGGGTTAGCGGAGGATGGCATCTTACACACGATCGACATTAATGAAGAACAGCAAGTGCGCGTTCAGGGGTATTTTGATGCTTCACCTTATGGGGAGCAGATTAAGTACCACATTGGAGATGCTGCGGAGGTGATTCCAGGAATCACTGGAGAGTTTGACTTGATCTTCATCGATGCTGATAAAAAGCGGAACCTGTATTACTTCGAGACATTGATCGATAGGGTTCGCCCGGGCGGTCTGATCCTTTTGGACAATGTCCTATGGAAGGGCAAGGTTTTCGAGGCAAATCCGGATAAACAGACACAACAAGTGATTGAATTAAATCAAAAACTGGCAGCGGACAACCGCGTAGAGAAGTTGATCCTGCCGATACGTGATGGGCTTTTTGTGCTACGCAAAAAGTAGTGTTAAACTAAACAAGTTTTTATGCTAAAACATTGTAGAAAGATTCTTGCAGTATGTATACTTACTGTATTGACTACATTCGGGCTTCAAGCCCAAGACTACACCACCAGGACTTACATTGAAAAGCACAGTCCTGCTGCACAGAAATTAATGCGTGAGACAGGGGTTCCTGCATCGGTTATCTTAGCTGTTGCGATCCACGAAAGCGCATACGGGAACAGTAGAATTGCCCGTTACCTGAACAACCACTTCGGCATCAAGGGCAAGAACAACAGCACCAAGATCCGTTCCGCTTACAAAGGCTATGGTTCCGTTCTGGATTCTTACCGTGATTTTGTCGGCCTGCTTCAGCGCAGAAAAGCAACAAAGCCGTTATTCGACAATCATTCCTCATCGGATTATAAAGGCTGGGTAAAAGGGATCGCACGATCCGGTTACTCCGAAACCGGCGACTGGTCGCGCAAGGTGATCTCCACCATTGACCGTTACAACCTGGAGAAATACGACGAAAAGGTAAGTCTTAACTAAGTTCAAGAATCGTAAAGATGAAGAAGTTTATTTTGGCCAGTTTAATATTGGCCTTATTTTTTGTTTCATGTGGAACTAAAAGATCCTCAACGGTTAAGCATCCCGCTGGGAAAACCAGCAGTTCCAGTAGCAGTTCTTCTTCCGGCAACCGTGGAACTTCCATGAGTGGGCTGGCCTATATCGACCGGTATAAAGGCATCGCCATCGAGGAAATGAACAAGTACGGCATCCCTGCCAGCATCAAGCTTGCACAGGCGATCCTGGAATCCGGAAATGGAAACAGCTACCTGGCAACAAATGCAAACAATCACTTCGGCATCAAGTGTGGCGGTTCCTGGTCAGGACGCTCCGTCAATAGACCCGATGATACCGCAAACGACTGCTTCCGTGTATATAACGATCCGGAACAATCCTTCCGGGACCACTCGCAGTTCCTGCTCCGCAAACGCTACGAAAAACTATTCACCCTACGCAAGGATGATTATAAAGGCTGGGCTAGAGGCCTCAAAGCGGCAGGATATGCCACCAACCCGCGCTATCCCGAATTGTTGATCGACCTGATCGAACGGTATGACCTGCAGCAATACGATCGCGCAGAGCAACCCGCAGAAGCGATCGCTCGCGTGGAGAAGGTGGAAGAGGTCATCGAGATCAAGAAAGAAGTAGAACCGGAAGTGCCCGTTGAAGAAATCAAGAAACCCGTGGTCATGAAGATCTATGAGGTGAAAATCGGTGATACTTTGTCGGCTATTGCCCGTCAGAACAATGTTTCCGTTGAAGATATCAAACAATGGAACGGCCTTTCCGTAGATAATGTCTACCAAGGGCAGCTGTTGGTCGTATCAAAATAGTTACACTTCCCATTAAAAGATGTTAAAAATTAGCAAGCTATTCATCTAAGATGTAGTTTTATACGCGTGAAAACCTTGATCCGTATTCTGTGCTGTATCTGTTTGTTTAGCCCTATTCTGTTGCATGCGCAACAGCGGCTGGAAGGTATTGTCTATGATGCGGAAACGAAGCGACGCCTAGGGGAGGTGCAGGTGCGCAACCTGACGACCCAAAAATATATCTTTAACGATGCCCGCGGGGAATTCAAGACAAATGTCTCTGCCGGAGATATCCTTGTTTTCCGGAAGGCAGGCTATTTTCCAGATACCCTACATTATAATAACCAACAAGCACTAATCATCAATCTACGGGAGGACGTCAAGAGTATCGAGGCCGTCACGGTGGTGGGCCGGCGGGATCCCGATGAAGTCCTGAAGGAAATCAAGGCCGAATATCGGAAGGCATTCGAGCTAGCCACACCAGGAGAGGCCTTCTCCGTAGGCATGACCGGAGCAGGTCTGAATATCAATACCCTTTATAATTTAGTGAGCAAAGAAGCACGGAATGCGCGCCGGTTTACAGGCTTTATCGAGAAACTTCACGAAGAAAATATCGTAGATTTTCGATTTACGCCAGAATTAGTACGGAATTTGATAGGATTGGAAGGCGACGATCTGAAAGCCTTCATGCAACTGTTCAGGCCGAGTTACGAATTTGTATCAAAAGCTAGCTATTACCAAATGGTCCAATATATAAAAAGTAAGTACGAGGTGTTTAAACTACATCCAAATTTGCGACCTTTGCGAGAATTACCGGATATAAAAATGGATGTAAAAAAAGAAAACTAGTATGCATATTAAATTTTACCTATTACCTGTCTTCATTCTTTCTTTGGGCGCTATTAAGGTGCAGGCGCAAGATTTGCGGGAACTGCGCGTAAAACCGGATAGCACGATTTCAAACAATGTCGACGGCGATGCCTTGACCATAAAGAACATCAACGTTCCAATTCCCAAGCTGGACCTGCAGGTTAACTATTGGAAGCATTGGACAAAAGTAGGTATCAATTTCAACCAAGCGCAATTCAGTGAAAACTGGAGCCTGGGGGGATTGAACTCCTATGCCATCGGGGGAATCCTGTGGCACAAATCGGAGTTTAACCGCAACAACTTCAACTTTACATCCGAAATCGACATGAAATACGGTAAAGTGAAGAATGAAGGCCAATTAGCAAAACCGAACAACGACCGTATATTCTGGGATAATAAACTTTCCTATAAATTGGCGAAATCATGGGCGGTCTATTTGGCGTTGACCTATGAGACGCAGTTTGACAATGCCTTTCTCTATGGCAAGGATGTGAACGGCGATGAGATCATTACCGGATTGAAATCTTCCTTTATGGCACCGGGGTATTTTACGGAATCCTTCGGTTTGGAGTACAAGCCTGATCAGACCTTCTCGCTACGTTTCGGTACGGGTACTGCGCGACAGACCTTGATCCTGGACGATCGCCTGAAGCCACGCAATGCACGCGACTATTACGAGAAGTACGGACGCTACCCGAATCCGGATGATGTCACCAAAGGAACCGGTGAAATCTTCGGTGTAAAAGAGGGCAGAACGTTCAAGAATGAACTCGCATTCCAGCTGACTGCGGATCTAAACCGTAATCTTTCCAAAAACCTGAATCTTAAAGCACGTTATAACCTGTTTGCAGACTATGAGGACATCAATGATCCTGCACACCGTTTGGATGCAACCCTGACCGCCAAAATCACTTCTTTGATAAATGTTGGCCTGGGAGGTACTGTTTTATATGATTCTGCGTTAGATGGTAAAGTACAGTGGAACCAAATGCTTTCCATGGGATTGCTATTAAATTTACCAAAATAAGATAGATGAAGAGAAGTACCGTGCAACTGTTGTTTGCGCTATGTGGGTTAGTGATTATGGGGAGCTGCTCGGCTCCAAAGAATACGGCATCAAAACAGGGAAAGGCGCCTTTGATCGCACCTTCCGAAATCGTGGAAAAAACAGCACCCCGTTTAGATACCGTAGTGGCAATTAAAGAAGCGGTACAAGAACAGGCAGCAGCGAACAACCCTGCCGTTATAGACAACACCCTTACCCCAGAGCAAAAGGCTTGGGAGATGTTCCGCGAAGGATTGCACAAGAATTACGACTTTGCCGCGGCCATGCACTATGATGTGCGCAAGCCCCAGTTTGTCATGATACACCATACCTCGCAGTCGAGCCTTGCGCAGACTGTAAGAACATTTCAATTGGCCCATACCAAGGTGAGCAGCCACTATGTGATCGGTCGGGATGGACGTGTGGTACAGATGCTAAACGATTACCTGCGCGGCTGGCATGCAGGACGTGGAAAATGGGGAGCCATAACGGATATGAATTCCGTATCCATCGGTATCGAATTGGATAACAATGGACGGGAGCCTTTTCCCGACGCACAGATTAACTCCCTGTTGGTGCTCCTGGATACCTTGAAAACGAAATACAGCATTCCGCAGAAAAACTTCATTGGACATGGAGACTTTGCACCCGGAAGAAAGGATGATCCAAATGTGTTCTTCCCGTGGCAACTGCTTGCCGAACGTGGTTTCGGTATCTGGTACAATCCAAATTACCTCGTACAACCACCGATTACCTTCAATCCCATTGATGCCCTGAAGTTAATGGGCTATGATTTGACCAATCAGGAATACGCGATTAAAGCCTTCAAGAGGAAGTACATCAAAAGTGACCTTTCGGGCATACTCACGGAACACGATAAAGCCGTACTGTATGACCTCTACAGAAAATATTATTAAGCATGGATACCGCTTAGTGAAGAACCGCTAAGCGGTTTTTCTTTGTGTTTGAGGCGAGTTGGGCAGCAGGAACTGCAGCAGCAGGCCGATCAGGATAACCAGTACGCATCCGATCAGATTTAACCAAAGGAAGGCAATGACGTCGAGGCTGTAGATGCCGATGACGATAAATTCTGTAATGACCGCCGCCCAGAAGACCGCTTTGCCACCAATCGCCTTTACATAGAAAGCCACAAGGAAAATTCCCAAGATGGTTCCATAGAATAAGGAGCCTAAGATATTGACCGCCTCCAAGAGGTTGCCGAGTTTACTGGCATATAGGGCAATTACAATGGTGAAAAGGCCCCAACATAGGGTGGTGATGCGTGAAACATTCAGGTAGTGGGCGTCGTTTCCATCCTTACGGATAAAGCGCCTATAGATATCGATTACAGTCGTTGAAGAAAGCGAATTGATGGCACTGGCCGTCGCACCCATAGATGCCAGGAATATAATGGCAATCAGCAGGCCAATTAGGCCCTTGGGGAAACTATCAATAACGAAACGCAAGAAGATATAGTTGTTGTCATTTGTCTCAGCATTGGGGTCGTTTTTCTCGATCAGGTCGACCAGTTCGGTCCGTAACGCCTGATCTTGCTCGTTGAAATCCTGGAGTTTCTCCCGGATACCTTCAATTTGCCCTTGATCCTCCTGTTTGAGTGCCGCTGTAAGTTCGTTGATATGCACTGTTTTTGCTGTGCTCAATTGCTCATGTCGAGCCATAATATCATTATACTGATCGCGATAGCCGCTGTTTTCCAGTTTCTCAATCTCTTGATCGTTGAAAAACAGGGGTGGGGTATGGTATTGGTAGTAAGCAAATACCAAGATACCGATCAGCAGAATGCAGAACTGCATGGGCACTTTGAGTAGGCCGTTCATCAACAGTCCCATGCGGCTTTCCTTCACGGACGCGCCCGTCAGGTACCGACCAACTTGACTCTGATCTGTCCCGAAATAGGAGAGTTGCAGGAAAAACCCACCGATCAGACCTGTCCATACGGTGTATTGATTGCTGAGATCCAGTTTAAAATCAATGGCATTGGCCTTTCCGGATTTACCCGCTATATGCAGGGCTTCGGAAAAACCGATGTTTTCCGGAAGGAGCTTGACCACCAAAACTCCCGCTAGGAGCAGTCCTCCGAAGATAATGGACATCTGTAGCAACTGGGTATACGAAACGGCTTTTGTGCCTCCATATACGGTATAGATTACCACGAGAGCCCCAATACCTATGGTCGTTAACGTTAGATCTATCCTGAGGATCGCAGAGAGGATAATAGCTGGAGCGAAAATGGTGATACCTGTAGAAATTCCCCGCTGTATCAGGAATAGTGCTGCGGTAAGGATCCTGGTGTTCACATCGAATCGCTTTTCCAGGAACTCATACGCTGTGTAGACCTTAAGCTTATGAAAGATGGGGACAAAGGTAATACAGAGCACAATCATGGCCAGGGGCAATCCGAAATAGAACTGGACAAAGCTCATGCCTGAGCTATAGGCCAATCCGGGTGCAGAAAGAAAGGTGATTGCACTGGCCTGGGTCGCCATGACCGATAGACCGACCGTATACCAAGGTAAGGAACGGTCACTGAGGATATAGCCGTCAATGGATTTGACGTTCTTGCTCTTGTAAATGCCATACGCTACGATGGCAAGCAAGGTAAGGATGAGTACTATCCAGTCGATACTACTCATCCAAAGTAGATTGTAAAGATATACATGAGAACTATGCAAACGACAAGCCAGAGGACAATTAACCAGTAAAACTGTCTCCAACTACGTACGAATGGCGGTAGTCCCTTATCTGTCATGCGGTTTGTGTGGTAATAAAGCGTTGATGAAGATGATCGCGAAGATTAATCCGCCCACTAATCCACCGACTACTCCCAAGAAAGTTCCGTTAGCAACCCATGCTGTGATTGCGCCCAAAATACATCCTACCAATAAGATAATTCCTTTTGCGTTGATTTGATTTTCGACTTGATTTTCCATTATGTGATTTAGTTTTTTACGTTCTTAGCCAGCAAATTTACAAATAATCTGTAAGCTCCGGGCACTCCGGCAGGTAATTGTCTGAAAAAGGACAGCGACGTATAGACAAACTTGCCCTTTCCATGATTTGCCACCAGTAAGGAACCCCGGTTCTGCTTTTCATTTCGATCGGCCATCGTCAAAGGTGTGCGGTATTCCTTTGGGATATCCGTAGTGAAATAAAGGCCTCTTTCCTGTACCCAACCCTCAAAGTCCTGCGCTGTAATCTTGTTCGGATAGTTCAACAAGGGGTCTTGGGGATCTGTAAAAGTTACTTTCGCATCTTCTTCCGTGACCCGATCTCGGTTGATCTTGAATGGATACGGCCCTAACTGATCCGTACTCATCCGGGAATTCACCTGATATTGAACCACTACGGTGCCGCCATCTTCCACATAACGTAACAAACGGGGATACCATTGGTTTGCATTGGCGCTTACATTGAAGGCCCGTATGCCAACGATTACCGCGTCATAGGGTTGAAGCGCTGCCGCATTGATCTGATTCGGATTAAGGATATCCACCTGTATGCCCACGTTCTGTAATGCTGTTGGCACCAGATCCCCTGCGCCATGGATATATCCGATTCTTTTTATCGGGTTATTCATCGCCAGACGCTTTACCTCAAGTTTTACCGGAGGGAACCAAGTGATATCCGGAACATGGTCATAGGCAATACGCTGGAAGCCGGCAATCGGTTGGCCATCTAAAAGCGGTTCGATCGTACTTTTTTCGGTATCGTTCGGGTTGCTGACTTCAAAGGCCACCGCTTTACTCTGTTTTGCCGGGATGTCAATTGTGCTTGTGGATGGTGTGATCTGCAACCCATCGCTCTGCTTAAAAGTCAATTTGGTCGATTGCTGTTGGCCACTATTGTTCTTGGTCAGCAACGTGAACATTTTCTTGCCGCCTTGCTCCAAAAGGGCCTGATTGCTGCTCAGTGATCCCGTAAGTACTGGCGAAATGCTGATTGGCTGGTTCACCTCTCCACGGACGGGGTCCACAAAACGGTAGCGAATCGGTCGCTCTACGCGAATAGGGATTCCGGCAATTTCCAGTTGAAACAGTGTTTTTGGGTTATCCAGATTTTCTGGAGCACCGAAATTGGCTTCCTCAACCTCAAATTTACCCACGGAGTGGGGCTTCACGAGCCAATAGGGCTGTGTAGTATGGCTGTATGTCTTTTCGCCAGTATATATCTTGGTTTCATGCGAAGGAAGGTCTTCGCCTATGTTTTTTTGATCAATGGCCGTCAATCGAACCGTTGTGTTCGGTGCCCGGAGAATAACCTCATGGGTGATCGGAAACCGTTCGTTGACCACGAAGTTTGGCTGCGCTGCGACAGAGGCCAGAACGATACCTGAACAATCCAGGATTAGCTCTTCGATGTCCTTTAATTTGCTATCCCTGTATACCGATGGCTTTAGCCTTTTTACTTCGGTATGGAGTTGTACCAGTTCGGGAATTGATTTCTCGGGATGGTTGATGCTATAGGAACTTTGGATCTGCTGTATTCTATCCTGGATGTGCTGCGTATTTTCCCCTAAGCGTGACCAGGTCGTATTCACGTCGTCAAAAAGATCTGCATCGGCTTTCTTGCCGGCAACTTCATCAAAATACTCAACCACAGTTCCTCTTTGCGATGCTGCACCGAAACCCTGACTTTTGTGCTGTGACCGACTCAATGCTGAAATCTCACCATACGAATACCCCAGTAATGGGTTGTAATCATCGAGTGTTATTTTCAGTTGATCTTCACTTGTGTTGTTCATGCCTCCAAAATTTGCGGTATTCCATACCACCCGGGTTGCTTTCCACGGTTTAAGCTCCTTTAACTGTTCCGGGAAACGCTTTGGATCGGCTGCTGCTTCAAAGGCCTCCTTGGCAAGGATGGCTGAGGCTTGGTGATGCCCATGGCCCCCACGGGTATCGGGCGGAAATCTATTGATGATCACATCAGGTTGAATCTTACGGATAAGGTAAACGGCCTCACGCAGGACATCTTCCTTCTTCCAAAAGGTAAAAGTCTCCTCATGGGTCTTGGAGAAGCCGAAGTCATAGGCTGCGGTGAAGAATTGCTCGCCCTTGTCAATGCCCCGTGCCGCCAGGAGTTCCTGCGTCCGGATTAAGCCCAGTTCGATTCCCTGTTCCGTGCCGATCAGGTTCTGTCCGCCATCTCCACGGGTCAGCGATAGATAAGCGGTCCGGTATTTCCGTTCATTTGCCAACCAACCGATCAAGCGTGTGTTCTCATCATCAGGATGCGCTGCAAAATAAAGGGCTGTACCCAGCACGGAAAGCTTATCCATTTTCAGCTTTATCTGTGCTGCATTGGATTCCTGTTGAGAAAATGCAAGGGAGAAAGAGGCTAGATAGAAGATAATCAGGCTTAAGATTCTGTTAATCATGCTTAAAAATAGGAAGATTAACCTTAAAAAATAAAAGGAATCAAAATATTTTTGATTCCTTTTACCAACAATTAAAAATCTTCGACTTAAAACCACGACTTATCGTTCGATGGTTCATTTTTTTAGCAGGATGATGCGCTTTTTTGGTCTAACCTTTAATGACTATAAAAGTAAGATAAATGAATCTTTTTCAGGGAGATATTTATAAAAAACTTTTCCACAAAAACGCAGTTATGCACAGGTTTTTGTGGAAAAGAATAGTAGTCAACTGATTGACCTATGTATTGATTATGTGTTTACTTGTCGATTGACCCCATAACACGTTTCATAAACGTATTGAGGGCTTCTTTTTGCGGCATTCCTTCCTGTACAAGCTTGTTCACCTCAATGGCGCCGTACATATTGGAAATCAACTCGCCGATAACATCCAGTTCCTCGTCCTTCAACTGGGAAACTTCTGTCAGGGATTCTAAAGTTTCAATGGTTTCCAAGACAAAGTCCGCATCGTTTTCAGCGATGAACTCCGTGAGGTGCTTAATTATTGGTAACTTCATTTAATAAATCTGTTAATCCTTCGATTTTGTTTGTCTGTACTTGATTCACCAGTTTTCCGCCTTTAAAAGCTGCGAAAGTAGGTAAGTTATTGACATTCGCAAGTTTTCTGGATTCCGGGAATTTCTCTGCATCAGCGATGATGAATTTTACGTTTTCATTCTCGCCCGCCATTTTCTTAAACTTTGGCTTCATGATGCGGCAGTTACCACACCAAGATGCTGCATATTGGACCATGACAGTGTCATTGCTGTCGATGATTTCTTGTAAATTATCTGCGCTTAATTCTTCTAACATAATGATTTTGTTTTGGAAAAAAGAGAGGAGGGAGCCTCCTCTCCTTTATTGTGGGTTATTAGTTGTTCGATAAGTAAGAAGCAACGCCATCACGTGTAGCGTTCATCGCTTCTTTACCTTCTTCCCAGTTCGCTGGGCAAACTTCACCGTGTTTCTGAACGTGCGTATAAGCATCGATCAAACGGATGTATTCTTTTACGTTACGACCCAAAGGCATATCGTTTACTGACTCGTGGAATACTTTTCCTGTCTCGTCGATCAAATAGGTAGCACGGTAAGAAACTGCTGATCCTTCTACCAATGTGCCGTATTCTGGGTGTTCAACTTCTTTCATTTCCAAGATGCCCAATACGCTGGAAAGGTTGCGGTTTGTATCCGCGATCAAAGGATATTCAACACCTTCGATACCACCGTTATCTTTTGCTGTGTTTAACCAAGCAAAATGAACCTCAGCTGAATCGCAAGAAGCACCGATAACAATCGTGTTTCTTTTTTCGAATTCTGCCACAGCTTCTTGGAAAGCATGCAATTCTGTAGGACATACAAAAGTGAAATCCTTTGGATACCAGAACAACACGATTTTTTTATTCTCTTGTTGTGCTTTTTCGAAAACATTAACGGTGAAGTTATCACCTAAATAGTCAATCGCATCTACTGTAATGTTCGGGAAATTTTTACCTGTGAAACTCATAATATTTTTCTTTTCTTTTTTGTGCTACAAAGATACGATTTAAATCAGCCTAAAGGTATTGATATTTACAATTGATTATCAATTTTGTCTATTTTTGACAATAAACACATATAAATATGATTTATATCAGAATTTCATTATTCGTTGGTTGATAGCGGGTTGGAAATAATGGTGGATTCAGCGGTAATTGTTGTGGTTTGTGTAAAGACTTGGTTTTGAAGGTCTTTTCTACAGACCCAAAATTGGTGTTTTCAAAAAAATATTATTTGTTGGCATTGCTTAAAATCTTAGTTTTGCAGCACGGCCCTGTAGTTCAACGGATAGAATAGATGTTTCCTAAACATTTGATAGCAGTTCGATTCTGCTCGGGGCTACAAAAAGCGACTCTCAGGTCGCTTTTTCCGTTTTTTAAATTTGCTATTGCAGCTAATGGCTATGGCTGCCATGGTCCATCGATCCGCCGCTTTCTTTACCTGCCTTTACATGCAACGTAAAATCGGCTGTGTGGACAATCCCACTGGTCTTAAACTCCACCCACATCCTATATATGCCGGGGTTTTCGAAATGCGTTTCAGCATAGATGGGATAATGTTCATTTTCCATGGGGTGAATATGGATCAGCATTTTATCCTCCGTTCCGACCAAAGCAATATGTGCATTGGCTCCCAGATAGGGTTGGATATCTTTATCCTTTAGATTTTCTCCGCCCTTTTCCACGGTTATGTTGATGCCTTGATTCTCCTTGGCCTGGAGTTCATTCCCATTTTCTATCTTAACCGTGAGTCCATCGACTTGGCTCGTAAGTTTTAATGCGGTACTTTCAACCGGCGGGTTAGTGTTACCCGCTACGGTGATGGTCTTTTTGTCTACAAAGCCTGCACCACCTTTCGGTTTCAAATCGGAGAACAGGTAGTATTTACCCCCAAAAGGGAAAGTGACCAAGACGGTATAAACTTCATTATCTCTTTCCAACGGATGCAAATGAGCAAACCAGGTCAGATTTTCATTGAAGGCCATCAAATGCACTTTCTTCTCATGCGATATTTCAAGTGGCATTGATTCTCCCTTCGTTAAATAGCGAAAACTCAATTCTACCTGCTGTCGTTCTTTAATATCTTCCGCGCCCTGAAGATCAACTTCGTGTTCCGTAGATGTTCCTCCATCTGTTGCAACGAGGTTCATGCCACATTTTGGGCATTTATCCCCTTTGTTGCCGCGCACTTCCGGATGCATGGGGCAGGTATAAATGGGTTCATTATGGTGTGATTCGTGATTTTTCATATTAGCGTTTATAAATACATACTTTTAATTAAATAAGTGTAAAGGAGATTTTGTTTTAATGCTCCTAGTTTTCTGACAACTCATCATCCATTTAATTTCCGGATAATGGGTTTTGTTTACCTGTAATTTAAAACTCTAGAAAATAGGAAGGCACATTCCCCGATAAAACATTGTTTAAACACATTTTGAGATATCCTATACATATATTTACCATAATTATTTTTATAATTTAATTGTACGTCTTTGTAGGAAAAAATTGACGAAAAAACATAATTCATTGTTTTTGTAATAAAGTTATTGCTCAATAAAATAATTTTGGGGGCAATTACTTAAAAGCGTTGTGCTTAGCAGGCATGAAGCGAACCATGAAAAACTATTTTAAAATGATCTACAAAACGCCACAATTAAAGCGAGAGGATATTTTTCTCGAAAATGGGATAGCCGCAGATTCGGCGGTGTATGATCCTAGTACCTCTACTGATGTTCAGCATGAATGGGAAACGGAAACAGATGATAACCGGGATTATGAATGGGATTGGTGATTTATTATTAGAAAAAACATGTCTATAAAAACAATAACAACAGCGTTTCTGCTGTTTTTCCTGCTGACAGGATGTCAAAAGGAAATGGGGATGAATGTTAATACGGGTCCCGCAGAAGTAAAATTTGAACTCATGGGAGGGGAGCATGACCAAGAGGATATCACACCCAATAAGGATGATGTAAAAGAGGTCATGGCCAAGGCTAACCAGGGCATATCGATGGATAATACCCAACGTTCGTTAATTCCTTTTGCCGAGGATATGCAGATTTTGGCCGAATTGGAAGAGGTTAAGCATACAGGGAAAAAAAGAAACAAGGGCAATGGAGGGATTTCAACGATGAAAAGACAGAGCTCGGGAGATAAACGGGCGGCCATCGAACGGTACAATCTGGATATAGGAATCATGTATAAAATTTTGGTGTACTTGGATGGTACTCTTGTTGAAGAAAGATCCTTAAAACATGGGGAAGAAGGGACGGTACAACCAATGTATTTAGATGGAGGGGAAACCTATACCTTTTTTTCCTATTCGGTAAACAGCGAAACGGATCTTCCAGAGGCAGTGAACAAATCGTCCTTGAACACTGTGTCTGTTGAGAATGTTGATGCTGATTTCATGTGGTTTCGGACAGAGCAAATGATGAACGGCAATGAGGATAATCTTCTTTCCATTATTCTGAAACATGTGTACAGTGAAGTAACCCTCATTGTGAACACGGGATCCTATGGTGGAGTTGTTAATTTTGTGGAGGGTCCAATTTTCAGTTCTTCACGCGTATCGGGGTCCATTAAATTGGCTGATGGGGCAGTAACCTATGCAACAGCTTCAGAAGCTAAAGCGTTTAATTTTCAGGATACCGAAGTAAACAAGCCAACCATAAGCAGTGATCCGCTTATCATGATCTCTCCTGCAATCACCAATGGGACTTTAACGATAGCGGAATTGAGCATTAATGACCTCAATAAACCGTTGACTGTTGAAAACCTGAAACTTAACCCAGGTAAGAAATATAATCTCCGACTGACGGTAAACGCACCATGTACCGAGCGTGTATTTATTCAGGATTTCAGCCTATCCAATGGGGAATCCAAACAGTTTACAGCACCTCCTTCTGATTATGGGTTTATTTTTGATGTGTATTACTTGGATAATTCCCTGAACCTGCAAATCAATGGTCAAGCACTTTTACAAAGACGATTTATTGAGGAGAGATATGAACAGGTGGGTATTTGGCCTTTTCAGGAATACCGTTGGGTAGAGAAGATCAACGAGATCCGGAATTATGATTTTCAGTTCGTTGACCTACATACGGATGTGCCGCCATTGGTGCAGAATATCCGTTTCAAAAGCGATCAGAAGAGATGGGGAATAAAATATAATGGTGCTACTGAGCCGGACATTCCAGAGATCTATTTCATCGAGGGAGATCCCGATCATCCTATTTTCCGAATCCATATTCTGCCATCGGGAGAGATTAAGTTTTATGGAAGCCGAGAGGATTATGGCCAATTGGAAGAAATTGAAATATGGACCGAAAAGAGAGGCCCGATTCTGAACAATGATCATAAGACAACCATACGGTATTACTATCAAGCGCGCTTGAACCCGAACATTGTATGGAATGTTGGGCAGACGAATACCATCCATGCTTCACAGGTTAACTCTGGGCCGACCAATATGGACGGGGTAGCATATGGTCGAAATCGCATTAATTGTACTGTTCAGCCATAATTACGGCACCTTAAAATCTTAAATATCCTAAACAATACATAACTAAGCAACGCAGAGGCGCCAGTACGGCGCCTCTTTTTTCTGTTATCCCCTTGATCTTATTTAGGCCAAAAAACAGATTCAATGACTAATACCATAAATAATACGGTAAATAAGGTAAGGCTTAAAAATAACACTTCGACCTTAATTGCTCCCGGGCCTTTTTTTTCTCGAAAAGCTAAATAGAGAAAAGAGATCCGTGTGCTTAATACATAAGTAAACAACGGTATGAACAATATATATAGGATGCTCATTGTTTATATATTTTGATCAATAGCGCCAATAATTTTAAGTTAGAGATTGCTGTTGAATCACATGCCTTATCCTAAAGGACCAACGGACTGAATGACAATTACCATTAAGGCAACAAATAGTAAGGTGATGCCTAAGAATAGGCTTTCTGATTTAACTGCTCCTGTACCTTTCTTTTCCTGAATTGCAGTAGAAAGAAATGTTATGCGCTGATTCACTATGTATAGCGCCAAAGGAGCAAATAGGATGTATAAAATGCTCATAGTTTATATCTTGGTTGCCTAAAGATAATTATAAAGATTATTGAGAGCAAGGTTTTAAACATTTAACCTGCAGAAAGTTCGCTCTCGCATATTGGCTGTGAGGCGACATTATTACCGAGGCTTGTTTTCCTTTCCCCATTGCAACATGTGTTCCATCACCGATCTTAGGCTTTCGCCCAGATTGGTTAAGCGATAAGCGACCTTAAGCGGCTTTTTGCTGAGTTCAATTCGGGTTAAGATTTCATCATCCTGTAATTCCTTCAATTGCTTGATGAGCATGCGTTCGGTAATACCCGGCAGTCGGTTCTTGATTTCAGCATAGCGAAGTTCCTCTTCATCCAGGAGTGCCGCAAGAATGCTGACCTTCCACCTTCCACCGATTACTTTTAGGGTAAAGAACATCCCGCAATGTTCGGTAAGATCCTTTTCATTTAAGAAGTTGGTCGATGACTCTTTTCTCATATGCTGTCCTATTTGGGTACCCACAATTTTGTGCGTTCTTGTTATCCCTAAAGGTAGCCAATAAATTTGTGTAGGCATAAAATGGAAGACAATGGAAACTAAAAGCAGGCACACCCACTGCATATCAGCGGGCGAATAATGAATAACGGGGTCTATTGGTTCGATTAGAGAAAATTGCTAAAGTAAAAAGAAGTAAAAATGAGATCAAGATGAGTTTGAAAGAAAATATAATAGGATTTCATCACGTATCCATAAAAGCCCAGGATCTTGATGCCACGATTCGTTTCTATGAGGAAATGGGTTTTACTATTGTACACGAGTGGTCGCTTCCGGATTTCAACATGGAACGCTGTGTGATGCTTTTCAATAGCAACATCGGCTATTACCTGGAAATCTGTGATGCCGATTCCGAAATGCCAACCCAGGGGCGGAAGCGGGTTGAAGGAGATGGTTATATTGAAAATGCACTGTTGCATATTTGTTTTGTGGTAAAAGACGTCGAATCGGCCATTCGGGATGCGATCGCCGCTGGAGCGAAACCCTTAAGTGATGGCGCGTGGGAAATTGACCTTCGCCATGGGGATAAACAGGTTACTGTGCACAATGGCCTAGTCTATAGTCCTAATGGAGAGGTGATCGAATTCCTGAAAGCTGTGGTGTTTTAGGGAAATTCAGTATATTTGGTTTAACCTAAAACCCTAAACCATGCAGCTGAAACCCATTTTTACAATATTCATGTCCCTATTTTCGCTCCTCGGATTTGCCCAGCAGGATTCGATCTATCTGTTCTCCTACTTTAAGGGAAACGGAGAAGACGGACTGCACTTGGCGGCGAGTATTGACGGCATGAAGTGGCAGGCCGTTCGGGAGGGTAGTGCCTTCCTGCGTCCCGAGCTGAGTCCTGATAAACTCATGCGTGATCCCTGTATAATCCGAGGCGGGGATGGAAATTTCCACATGGTGTGGACGGTTAGTTGGACACAGAAAGGAATCGGTTATGCCAGTTCCCCAGACCTGATCCATTGGTCGGAGCAGCAGTATATTCCCGTGATGGAATATGAGGAAAATGCACGAAACTCATGGGCTCCAGAAATTACATACGATCCGGAAACCGAGGAGTATATGATCTACTGGGCCAGTACAGTAACCGGGGAGTTTCCAGAAACACAGATCGAAGCCGATGATGCATATAATCACAGGATGTATTTTACGAAAACCAAGGACTTCAAAACCTACTCGGAAACAATGTTGCTGTACGACCCGGGGTTCAATAGCATCGATGCGACGATCCTGAACCATATGGGCAAATGGACAATGGTGATTAAGGATGAAACGCGGGAACCTGTTCAAAAGAACCTGAAGTTGGCCTATGCATTGGAGTTGGATGGCCCCTATTCGGAAGCTTCTCAGCCGATCACCGGTGACTATTGGGCAGAAGGGCCGACGGTGCTCCTAAAGGATGGATACTTTTATGTTTACTTCGATCGGTATACGGATCATCATTTTGGCGTGATACGTTCCAAGGACCTCCAGCATTGGGAAGATCTTACCGAGCAATTGGAAATGCCCGAGGGAATACGCCATGGAAGTATTTTTCGTGTGTCCGCGCAAGAATACCAAAATCTGAAATGAGCTTACAGATGCTGAGGTGACCATCCCCGGAAAAACAGGAATTACTGATTGAATATCTTTAATCGGCTCACCATAAAGAACATCAGTACCCCGAACAGGGAAAACACAGCAAAGGAATAGCGAAGGCTTGAAAGCTCAGCAATATAGCCGATCAGCACGGGACCAACGAGAAAGCCTAGAAAAGAAATGCTGGAAACCATCGCCAAAGCCACACCGGCAGGAATGGTTTTATGGCTTCCCGTTACGCTATATACTGTAGGGACATTGCAGGCAACCCCTAGCCCAACAATCATAAAGGCTAAGGTACAGATCCATAGATTCGGAAAGAGAACAGAGGTGAGCATGCCGACGAACATCATGCAGCCACTAATCTGCAAAGTGCGCTGTCTACCAAGTTTGGCGATGACGCCATCCCCGATAAAGCGGCCGGCTGCCATCATGACCATAAAGGAAGCATACCCTAAAGTAATCCACTTCTCCGGAGCCTGGACAACATCACTGAAATAAACACCCGTCCAATCGAACATCGCTCCCTCGGTGGCCATACTAAAGAAGCCAATGATGCCCAATTGTACGATCAGCCAATCCGGTTTGAATTTCTCTTTCTTTTTGGTGGATTTTTCCTTGCTCTCTTCGGCAACGAGGAAATTCCTGTTCAGGACAATGTTGACCAAAAGTAATACCAATACGCCGGCGAAATGACCTACCGTACCGATTTGGAAGTTCATGCTGAGTAGTCCCAATAAAGCGCCGGTAAAACCAGCTAGTGACCATGCGCCATGAAAGGAAGACATGATCGGTTTGCCATACAATTGTTCGGCCAGAACCCCTTGGGTATTCACGGAAATGTTGCACATATTTCCGGACACGCCAAATAGAAATAAAATGGCCCCCAGTATCCATATATTCGGCGCAAAAGCGATCAAGAAAAGTACAATGGCATATATAGCTGCGGTAATGGGCAATATCTTATGACTTCCGTATTTATTTACCAACGCCGCTGAAAGAGGCATGGTAACCAATTGGCCTATGGGAATCATTAACAATAAGGTGCCCAATTGTGCTTCAGAGAGACCCAAGGCTGTTTTTATGCTGGGAATGCGGCTTGCCCAAGAAGCAAACCCTAAACCCTGGCCAAAATAGAAAAGGGAAACGGCTAACCGAATGCGTTTTTTCATTTGATTCGAGATGTGCAGACCCACTCCCTCTAATGATGTCATAGCGAAGATATTTGTGCAAAAGTAGAAGAAATCTTTTAATATACCATCAGTATAGTGTGAAAAGTACACTAAAATAAGCCGTTGATTTTCAGTTTTCTATTGCCCTTGCTGAAATTAGCTATAGTAATATTTTGAACTTCGCCCTTATGCCCTTATGCCCTGACGGCCTTTGCCTTACCTGTGACATATTTATTAGCTTACCTTTCCTGGCATTATGTGGAACAACCAGCTTTAAAATTTAAAGATAAGTTTAAATAGAAAATCCCTCACACAGATCCAAATATGGACCGTGTGAGGGATTTCTATTGGTATTCGACTCTTTTTAGAACGAGTACCTTGCGCCCAGCTGAATCTGCCAAGGTCTTCCTGAGAAACCTTTGGTTCCAATGCTGTTCACCTTGTAGTTGAATTCTTGGGTTGCTTGATTGAATCCAGTCACACCGTAAAGCGCTTGGTTTCCTAAACTGTGGTTTACGCCTTTTTCCTTGTTCAACATATTTGCGAAGTTGAAGATCTCTGCCGAGAATTCGATTTGCTGCGTCTTGTAGGTTTTGAACGTTTTGCTCACTTTCAGGTCGATGGTTCCGTAGAAACCATTGACTCCAGCATTCCGCTCCGCAATTCTTCCTGCATAATCAGTGATTAGGTTCTTCAAGCTCTGACTAGCTTCTGGATTATCCAAGATGGCTTGGATTCCATTACGAATGGCCTCTGGAGTGTTGTTGCTGTTCGGGTCAAAGATAAAAGCCAAATCATTGTCCGAAGTCACAAAGTCACCATTGGTGTTACCGCCGGAGCGAACCGTAAAACGGGTTCCACCGACACCGGTATAGCGTGCACCGATATGGATGCCATAGAAAGTCGGCAATGTTCCGTAAACAACAACTTTATGACGGAATTGGTTGTCCGAATAGGTAATGGCGCTCAAATCCCGTGGATCATCCTTTACAGGCTGTACCAAAGTCGCTGTGTTCGCCACATTCCCATTGAAGGACGTGTTGTCCTTGGTGTCGTTCCACGTGTAACTTGCAGTGATCTCACCATCACGGAAATAACGGTAGGTTCCATCAACCACTACCGCAAATTGATTCACTTTTCCTAAAGAGGTTAATTCCAATACACGTCCTAATTTATTCGAAATGCGCGCATCCTTCCAATCCGGCTGCCCATTGTTGGCAGGGATTTTATCGGCAGGTACATAGACACCACGATTTCCTTCGTTTGCAAGGATGAATATCGGATCTTCGACCATGTTGCGTTCGATGTACGTATAGTTGTTGCGGCCAATGGTCATGAATCCCGTGATGCCCAGTTTCACATTGTCGGAGATCAGGCGTGAATAGGAAAGGTTTGCTTTATAAACCGTAGGTACTTTTGCATCCTTTCCTGTATAGTTGATCGTCGGTAACTGGTGATTGGCCAAACTAGGGATGTTCTTGTAATCCTGACGGTAGGCATTGAAATCAACAGCCGGTACATTTGCACCACGGACATCGACCGTCGCAAAGTTAGAGCCATCAAATGTCAGGTTGTTGATGATCATGTAGTTGTTGATATCTGAGGCAAAGATACCGGCACCTACGCGAAGGTAGTCGGTCTGGTTCTCGTTGATATCCCAAGTAAATTGTAATCTTGGCTGTAAAATAAATGAGCTCAATTTATTGTCGGTACGAATACCCAATTCTTCATCGACCAATTTATTGTAGGTCGCTTTCGGGTAGGAAGCATAATCCATGCGGATACCTGCCGTCATTTCCAGACCGGCGGCAATGTTCTTGCGCATCTGCCCATAAAGCCCAAAGTTCATAATCGTGCCGCGAACGGAAACATCATCCTTTAGGGGAACCTCACGGTAGTAACGGTAAGGCTTTAAGTTGTTGAAGTTCTCCAACGAAGTGATATCTCCGGCGTTACTGAAATGGAATCTACCGTTTACTTCAGATCCATAGATGGATTTGGAATTCGTTGCCATCAAATCGATACCGAAGGTGTATTTCGCGAAGTCCGTATCGTAATATAAATTATTCGTCAATTGGAAAACATTGTTCTTGAAGCTTTCCTGTGCAAATCGGTGTCCACCCAATTGAATAGCAGTCGCCAAGTTCTTCGTTCCGATTTCAGAAGAAATGTTCTCAACTATGGCGCGTGGGATATAAGGGGCATGGATCTGATCTCCCTGTGTGGAGTTTTGGTAAACATACAAGTGTTGAACCTTTAATTCGTTCGTTATTCTTGGAGAAATTGCTGTACGTAAAGTCGCCAAGAAAGAGTTGTCGAAGTTCTTATCATTACCATAAGATTCCAACAGGTTAATCGGAGTATTGTCACCCAATCCCAATGGATTTTTGTCATGAGTAAGGTTGTTGCGAACCGTCAAAAGGTTTTTCTCGTTGATCTGGTAATCCAAGCGTAGGAAAACGGCGTCTGAAGTTCTCTTCTTTGGAAGCTCGCCGATCTGTGCAGCATCGGAAACACCATATTTCGCACGGGCAATTTCCAGATAACGATCCAATGAATTTTGGTTGATCTTGTAGAATTCCTCATCTGCTGCAGATTGGATGTTGGCAATGGCCAAGGAACGGTTGTCCTGCTGTCTATCCCAAACCAAGAAGTAGTGCAATTTATCCTTGATGATAGGTCCGCCTAGGGAGAAACCGAATTGATAGGTGTCGTAATCACCGGCGCGCTTAGCGCCTTTAATATCGTATTTGCTGGCCAACCAATCTGTACGACCAAAGACAAATGCAGATCCTGTCAGTGTATTCGTACCGGCTTTTGTAGCTGCGGAAATGGTACCCCCGCCACTACGGCCGAAAGTAACATCATATTGGTTCGTTACGACTTTGAATTCGCGAACCGCCTCCATTGAGATAGAATAAGGTGCGCCGGAACGACTTGTCGTACTCCCTGCAGAAGTCGGGTTCTTGGCATTCATCCCATCAATGGTAAAGTTGGTTGAGGAACCCAACTGCCCTGAGATACTGCTACCACTTGCCAGTGGAGAAAGATCTGTGAGGGATGTAAAGTTTCGTCCGTTTACCGGGAGAGAGTTGATATCCTTTGAAGAAAACGCTGTTGCAGCACCATAGTAGTCCTTACTGTTCTTCAAGGACGTTCCTGTTACTTCAACCGCATCGATTACATTGTCATTGGAGATCATTTCGATCTTCACACGGGCAACATCACCTTGATTCAGCATGACTCCCGTCACGGAACCTTCTCCGTTTTCCAAGTTGGTCGCCGTAACCGTATAAGGGCCGCCCAGAGGCAATTGCTTGATTTCGAAGTTACCACGCTCATTGGTAACTGTGGTCGTGCTAAAGCCTGTAGACGTGTTCCGCACGCGGATAGTCGTATTGGGAATGGAATTCCCGGACTTATCAACAGCCGAACCGCTGATTACGGCCTGCGTGCCTTGTGCGAAAGCATGTCCGTGGGTTATCAGAAGAAGTAAGAAAAGTAGCCAGCAGGTAAGGGCCAACTTTAGAGTAGATTGTTTTAACATAGTTGTTCGTTGGTTGTCTATGGCGCAAAACTAACTTCGCAATATTAACTCAATGCTCAACCTACCTTAACAAGAGATTAAAATTTCATTAAGGATATATTAAATATGGCATCCTGATTTTCTTGGAGCAAATAACCATGGAGTGCTGAAAACGTCTTATAGGTCCCCAATTCTTTTTCGAATGTGGGCAAGAAATCTACGGTTTTTGGGTTCGCCGATGATTTGGTTTCCATAGATGCTGTTATTCCCGGAGACTAAGTAAGCGACAATACAGGCGACAGCAGCATATACCCCACATTCCACACCGAACAGCTCTATGGCCATTAACGTACAGGCAATGGGGGTATTGGTCGCTCCGGCAAATACCGCTACAAAACCCATTCCTGCTAAAAGGCCCATCGGCAAAGGAATGAAAAGTGAAAGCGCATTTCCCAGCGTAGCGCCAATGAAGAATAAGGGAGTAACTTCTCCACCTTTAAAACCTGCGGATAAGGTGATGATGGTCAGTAGCATCTTCAATAAAAAGTCATAGGGCTCCATTTGGACATGGAAGGAATCTACAAGGGTAGGTATGCCTAGGCCAATATATTTTGTTGTACCTAAAGCAAGCACGGCCAAGGCTACCACAGCTCCACCCAAGACGGGACGCAATGGGGGATAGGCGATCTTGGATTTGAAAAATCCGGTCAATGTATGCATCCCCTTGCTGAAACCTGCTGAACAGATGCCGAACAGCACGCCGGCAAGGATGGCAAGCAGGATGTGTTGGACAGTGATCTGTGGAACCATCTCGATATGGTAATGGGTATGCGGTACGCCCCACATCCGTGTGACCAAATCTGCTAGGATGGAAGCCATAAAAGCTGGAAACAGGGCGTTGTATTTGATCCGACCGATAAGGAAAACCTCCAATCCAAATATTGCGCCTGCGATCGGGGTGCCGAAAACAGATCCGAAACCGGCGGCAATCGCCGCAATGATCAATACCTGGCGGTCCTCAGGTTTGAGTCGTAACGGTTTGCTGAATTGATCGGCTATCGCGCCGGCCATTTGCAAAGCCGTGCCCTCTCGACCTGCCGACCCGCCGAAAAAATGGGTCACTATAGTGCCAAGGTAAACAAATGGAGCCATCCGGAAGGGGATAGTCTTGCCGGGTGCATGTATCGTATCGATAAGCAGGTTGTTTCCTGCTTCAACCCCTTTTCCCCTATAATGATAGAGCAAGCCAACAGCAAATCCGGCAATCGGCAAAAGCGCGATCAACCACAGGTGGTTTTCCCGAAAAGTGGTCGCCCATTCCAAGGAAACCAGAAATCCTGCCGATGCGGTACCAATGCAGAGTCCCAATAACATGCAAATGAGCGTCCATCGGAATATATAGCCAATGGAAGGATATTTCCTGAAAAATAATCGGATGGATATTGTGGCTTTCTTGGCTGACGACATCTGTTTTCTATTTGGCATAACGTTGCTGATTAAATGCTTATCACTTAATTTAATCAGGCGTCATCAGCTCTCGTGGAGCGGTTGGGTAAGGAAGAACACCATTTCCTTTTGTAAAAGCAAATGTAGCAAAATATTTAAAGTTACCTAATGAATCTTAAAAGAGACCGACCTTGGCCTATGCAACCTGTTTCACATTTTTTAAGGATATGATAAGGATAACGGCTTGTAGAACACGTGTTTTGTTAGAAGTGATATCCAGATCAAGAACTTTTAAAGCCCCTGATTTGAAATATAAGCAATGCGTAATAAATTTAAGTAGCCCAATGACAATGAGGCAGATAGGCGATTATCCGAATGAGGAATCCCCTGTTTACCGGTATTTGTATGTCCGGGAAAAATGGAAGGAAGATGATTCCTTACGGGGTTCCTTCAGGAGGGCTAATTGTCGAATTATAAACTTAAATAGAAAAAAACATGAAAAAATTAACATGGATGGCCGTCCTCTTATCGGCTCTGATGCTGGGCTGCAAGCAGGGGCCTCGGCACGATTCGGATTATACCACTCAGCTCAGTTTTGGTCCGGGCGAGGAAACAAAGATTGAAGAAGCTTTCCTCTCTTTAACAGATAGCACAGAAGTTCTTTTAAAGGCCGGTACCTATAATTTTGAGACCCTAAGCATTGCTCAGGTAAAGCATATTTCCATTCGTGGGGAAGGTTCCGGAAAGACCATCCTGGACTTTAAGAATCAGAAACAGGGCGGTGAGGGGATAC
Organism: Sphingobacterium lactis; assembly: GCF_011046555.1. Lineage (NCBI taxonomy): Bacteria > Pseudomonadati > Bacteroidota > Sphingobacteriia > Sphingobacteriales > Sphingobacteriaceae > Sphingobacterium > Sphingobacterium lactis. Next base: position 728,001 of record NZ_CP049246.1, on the reverse strand, counting down.
GGGTTACAGATGTACGGAATTTTAAGATTTCCGGGATGTTGATCCAAAATTCCAAAGGGGATCTCCTGAAAATCAATAAGGGGAATGACATTGAAATCATGGACTTGCACGCAGTATGGAATACTCCCGATTCCAGTAATGGAGGGTATGGGATCTATCCTGTGCTGTGCAACAATGTACTCATCGAAAATTGCTATGCGCAAGGTGCTTCGGATGCCGGTATTTATGTAGGGCAGTCCAATGGTATAATCGTCCGTAATTCCAAGGCATCTCAAAATGTTGCCGGATGTGAAATCGAGAATTCTACGGATGCCGAGGTCTATGGCAATGAATTCTATAACAATACGGCTGGATTCTTAGTGTTTGACCTGCCGGATCTTTCCCAGCGGGGTGGTCGCGTGAAAGCCTATAACAACAAGATATATGGCAATAACTTTCGGAATTTCGCGAAGTCCGGTTCGTTTGGGACGTCGTGGGGTGTTGGCAATGCCGCTCCGGGCAGTGGTGTGATCATCTTGGCGACCTCTGATGTGCAGATTTATGACAATGAGATCGTGGATAACAATACTTCTGCGATTATGATCGCTTCAGGGTTCAGTGTGGATGAAAAAGCTGCAGAAAAGATAAATGAAAAGTACTTCCCGATTCCGAAGAAAATCAAAGTGTACGGAAATACCATTCGTATGGGGAGTTCTTTTCCCGAGCCGGCACGTGTCCATCACATTGGGCAGCTCGTGATTGCAACGGAAAGTCAACTGAATAAGGTCGAGCCCAACCGAGCTTACAAAAGGATTCCTGCTATCCTCTATGATGGAGTTACGAGCAACGTGCTCAATCAGGGCATCGCGCCCAACCCCGATGAAATCTGCATCAAACAGCCTGGAGAGAACATGTTCGTACGTGCTGACTTCGGCAATCTGTCAACACCGGCAGCATGGAAGCCTTCTTCGGATAGTAAACCTTTTGCCTGTGAGTAAGTTAAACAAAATAGGATATGTCGGTCTGGTGTTGTTCCTAGTGGTGTTGACCATGCAAGCCTGCCAAAACAAACAGCCGAATCAAGAAAAATCCACGCAAGGTTTTGTTTTCCTGGAGCGATTGTCGGACTATGGCTTTTTTAGTGGGGCTCTTGCGGAATTACATCCAAAAGATCACCTTATTCCCTATACGCTCAGTTCGACACTCTTTACCGACTATGCTTTAAAAGATAGGTTCATTGTATTGCCGAAAGGCCAAAAGTTGAAATTTGTGAATAGTGAGGAGCTTGATTTCCCTGATTCCACGATCATCATCAAGAATTTCTCCTACCTAAATGCAGTGGATAAAAAGATAATGATTGAAACACGGTTGCTGGTGAAGGACCCAGCAGACCACGCATGGAAAGTCATGAACTACCTTTGGTCTGAAGATCAAAAGGATGCGGTGAAGCATATCCGAGGTGCCTCGGTGCCCATTGTTCTGAAGGATGATGCCGGGGACCTGCAGCGCACGAATTATCTCGTGCCGAATACCAACGACTGCAAGCGGTGCCACAATAAGGACGGCAAGTTACTGCCCATCGGGCCGAAACCCCGAAACTTAAATGTTAGCATTCCGGGTGGAAGTCAAAACCAGCTGGTAAAGCTGGCCAGGGCGGGACAAATCGGCGGTCTGCCGGATCTTTCGGAGGTCGAAGCACTACCCAACTGGTTGGATAAGGCAAACTATTCCCTCGACCAGCGGGCGCGGGCGTATTTGGATATCAATTGTGCCCACTGCCACCGTGAAGGAGGGGATGCCTACAATACTGGCTTGTTCTTGGAATATACCCAAAGGGATACCACAAGGTTAGGGTACTACAAGTCGCCGGTTTCAGCTGGCGCCGGAGCTGGTGGGCTTAATTATGATTTGGTACCGGGACATGCGGAACAGTCGATCCTGCACTACCGGATGAACAGCACCGAGCCTGGAGTGGCAATGCCGGAGCTGGCGAGAACATTGGTGCACAAAGAAGCTGTGGCGCTGATCAGGCAATGGATCAATCAGCTGAAATAGCGCTTGTCCTTCCATCCTGTAATAAATCAAATTGGAGTACTGCAATCCTGCATTCTTCGTTTTGGTATGCAAATTGGGCAATTATCCTAAAAAGATAAAGATGAAATATAGTATAATTCCTTTAGCGATAGGCTTGGCTGCTGTCATCCAATCCTGCAACCAGTCGCAAGAAAAGACTCACCAGGATACCGTGATGGGGCAGGAGGATAGTATTCCGATCAACACTTCACCTGTTGGAGACATTACTCAGGATAGTTTGATCTTAAAAACGGATTGGGACTCTGTGGCGCGTCACAAAATTATAAGCAAGCAGGATACTATAATCCTGAACAATCCCAATTTTAAGCGTATACAGGCCGAGATCGCTGCGGATTCCTTGGGTAATATCCGTATCAACCAGATCATCATGCCCGATGGTTCGTCGGATGGTCCATTCGGGAGAGAATTGGATTACGAGGTTAAGACTCCGGGACCTTATAAACTTATAATTGGCGAGAGCAAGATGCAGGGAGACCCCTTTTCGGGAGATTATGTCTTAATGTTTAAAGCACAATAATCGAGGCAGTCGCTGGCCAAAAAAAATTCAGGGGCCGGACCAACCTGGTTGGGCCGTTCCCCTTCGATTTCTATTTAAAAGAAGTTTATTGCATACCGGATGCTGACGCCGTAGGTGCGTGGATCACCAATGATGCCCGCATATTGGCCATAGCTTCCCGGAGCGGCCAGAAGCTGTTCGTAATAGTTGCTGTCGGTAATATTGCGTGCCCAAATGGATAGTGTTAACCCGTTGTCCGCACGGAAGCCAATGCGTCCATTCAATAAAGCGTATCCTTCAATATTGAGGTATTGCGATGGCGAGGGGCTGGACGAGAATTCCGATCGGTAAAAAACATCGGCTCCAATGTAGAATCTACCATCTAAGTTTAATAGACGTGCTTTTTGACTCCACTCTCCGCCCAATGTGGCAGACCACTTGGAAATCCCGGGCAATCTTCCTCCGGATATATCCTTAAAGGCTTCGGGTCCACCAACCTCTTCAAGAGGAACTGGGGCATTACTGAATTTAATGTATTTACCATCCGTATAGGACAGGGCACCATTAAATTTTGCGATCTGCCCTAACCGCAGGCTGCCATCAAGTTCTATACCCTGTACACGCACTTTTTCGGCATTCGCGAGGTACCCGCGGTTGACACCCGGTTCAGGGGTCTGTACCAAGGTCTGGAAATCGGTGATATCCGTTTGAAATAGAGAAAGGTTGAGGAGGGATTGCCGATCCGGACTGCTCTTTAGGCCAATTTCTTTATGTCGAACAGCTTCCGGTTTCACCCGGGCAAGATCCAACAGCACTTCCCCTTTGGCCGTAGGCAACCCGCCGACATTGATGCCGACAGGCTTATAACTGATGGCATACGTAGCATATGCATTCAATTGTTGATTTGGCCGGTATTGAATGGAGAGCTGACCGGAGAAATTACCTGCTGAAGCATTAGTTTCGAATGCCTGGTTCGTGTACACGCCATTTTTTAAAGCCAATAAGGCCGGGTCATCTGTCTGCAGGCCACCGTAAGTCTGGCGATTATAATGTGCTTCCTTTTTATCATAGTTATAGCGTAGGCCAGGAAGGACATGGAACTTGGATGTAATAGCCCAGTCCAATTGGGAATAAGCTGCCAGACTGGTGGTCTTGATACCGTATATTGTTTTGATGCCAAAATTATCGAAAAGACCAGGTGTTTTCCAGAGTTCCGAGGTTGAATTCTGGGCAAACCGCCATAAAGCTGATCCTCCTTCTTCAGTATGTACCGGATCTGTCCGCAGGTCTTGATATAGACCAAATAGTCCAGCCACCAACGTCAGATTTTCCCGTATATCCCCTGCGTAGCGGAACTCCTGTGAATATTGATCATGGGCTGAATTTCCGGCCGATACTGTAAAGACCGGTAGTCCGATATAGTCCCGGTCGTTCAGCGGTACCCATTTCCAATAGCGCCAAGCGGAAGTTGAGGTTAGCGTGCCGCGCTTTAATTTATATTCCACATTCAGCGCCACGCCGCCGAGTTCGTTGTCCGCTTTCGATTGGGTATTCAGGTCTACTTTTCTTTCAAATGCATTCGCGTAGGGGAGTTCATATCCCAAGTCCTTAGTTATGGCATCAAATTGTCGATATGCCGCACGTTGGGTTTCGACAACACCGGCCACACCCCAGCCATAACCGTCCGGACGCTGTGCGCTGCGGTCTCCAGATAAGGTAATTTCCAGGTTTTCATGTGGCTGATAGCGCAATTGCGCGCGAACACCCAAATTGTTCAGGTTGTTGATGGGGCGGTTCGTCTGTACATTGTGCAGTGTTCCATTTCTTTGGCTACCGGAAAAGGAAACCTTCACCGCCAGTGTTTTGGTCAGAGGGCCTGTTAAGGTCGCTTTTCCCTGCAGGAAACCGTAGTTCCCATAACTCAGTTCAAAGGTGGCCGATGGGTCAAAGGAAGCCTTGCGTGTGCTGATGTTAAATGCGCCAGAGGTGGTGTTCATGCCAAATAGTGTACCCTGGGGACCGCGTAAGACCTCCAGTTGCTCAATGTCAATAAAATCCAGCCAAGTCGCCGCTGGGCGGGCGATATATACACCGTCAAGATAAAACCCAACTCCTGGATCGATTCCGTCATTCGTAAGTCCGTAGGTGGAGCCTAGACCACGGATGTTCAAGGTGGTGTTCCTTGCATTCGAGGCATATAGCTGGACGGAGGGGATTACTTCCTTAACACGGTTCACATTGAATGCCCCCGCGTCTTCAATCGCTGTTCCGGTCAGCGTCGTGATTGGAATGGGAACGGATTGGAGTTGCTCTTTTCGCCTTCGGGAAGTCACGATTACTTGATCGATAACTTCCGATTGAGCACGTAATCGAATTGTGATTTCAGGGTTTTTTGCCTCAATCCGTTGGGTTTGGTAGCCCACGCGGCTGACCGTCAGGTTGAGGGGTAATTTCTGTCCGGTCACAAAGCTGAAGAATCCTTCGGCATCGGTCTTGACCTGGTGGGTTACCCCATCAAGTTTCAGGGTAACATCGGAGAGGGGAGCCCCGGATACGGAGTCAACAACTGTCCCGCTAAGGGTGGAATTAATAATCGCTTTCGGAATTTCTTGAGCCGAGCTTGTTCCCTGGAGTATGGACATAAGGATGCCTATATAGCCAATGGCTAATTTAATTTTCGTATTCATTTTGGATGTTGGTTAGGTGGATAACTTGAATCGAGGGATAAGTGGGAAGGAGTGACCCTTCCCTACAAATCCTATTTAATTGGGGAAGATAGACTTAAGGACACATTCGACAAACACGAGTTGAATGTGGGTATATATGCTTACGTTCGGTACTGATCGAATAATAATTTTTTTTCTTTTGCATCAGGTATCTTGTTCTGGTATACCAACAAATGTAAAGACATAATTTTAATAATGTCTACTAATTCTATAGGATTTATTTAAAAATAATATAACTAATTGTAATTCAGCTATAAAAAAATAAATAGATGTTGTGTTTTAATGTAATATACCCTCATGTTTCAAAGAGGGATTAAAAAATGTTTTTCCAAAATCAGAAATTTTATGTTGAGGAAATTTGAAATATTTTTAGCCAACGAGCAAGAAAAAAGTCTTGTTACAAATCTATCCTTTGTCTAATTCTTATTTACTGGTTTATAGGCATTTGGAGCAACTTTAACGATAGTTGGATGGATATGGATACGGATAATTGGGCACTTCTCTTTTTTTATTCCTATAATAAAAGATTAAATTTCAAAAAGCTAGTGTTATATTTGAAGACTAGCTAGCCAATTCTAAACTTGTGAGAAGAAACGAAATAAACCTGATTTCTGCGGTTTTTGCCTTTTTTTTGATATTCTGTTGCCAGAAAGCAGCGGCTCAGTACGGTCTTGAATTTGCAAGTCATGAGCGTGAATTGGATAAACGGACGAGTCTTTCCATTGGGGAAAAGGAAGCTGTGACCCTGTTTCCGAAGACAGAGCTTTCCTTCGATTTACAATTCAAGCCCTATCAACACGACTATTTCGGGTATATATTTCGGATCATATTAAACGATAAGTTGAACATTGATCTGATCTATGACCGCAGACCGGGAATTGGCAACCATTTTAAACTGGTGGTGGGCGATAAGTTTACCGATATTGCATTTAATATTCCAGGTGAGCAGCTATTCTATAAATGGAATCCTATTAAGTTGGTTATGGACAAAGATAAGAACCAACTTATTTTCACCTGCCAGGGTAAAACTTATCATTATAGCGTAATGCTAAATGGTTTTAATAAATTCCAAACTTTCTTTGGATTAAGCAATTACAAGCAATTTCAATCCTCCGACCTACCGCCGATGCGCATCAAGGATTTACGGATCAAAGATGGTCAACACCTTGAGCACCATTGGAAACTGGATCAGGCAACCGGTCTCCAGGCAGAGGACGCTGTCGGTAAGATTAAGGGTGGGGTCTCCAATCCTTTTTGGATCAAGCGGCAGCGGCAAGAATGGCGCATGGAGAATGATTATGAGGTCTCGGGGCAGGCGAATGTTACCTTTGATCCCAAGCGGGAATGTGTGTACGTAGTGTCTGAAGATTCCCTCGTACGGACTTTCCTTGGGTCGCGGAGCAGCAACTCCTGGGCCTACCAAAATGCTCCACTCCATATTGCAGACGGCAGCCAATCCCTATTCGACCCCCATCTTGGACAGGTACATTGCATCTCCATAGACCAAAAGATCGTTTCCACGTTCGATACGCTGAGCCGATCCTGGAGCAAACCTTTTACCTATCCGAGTCGAGGAACAAACTACCTGTCCTTCAATAAATTCTATTCACCGCAAGATTCCAGCATCTATATGGTGGGCGGCTACGGGCATTTCCATTATCAAAATTCCGTGCATAAGTACCATGTCCCGACCCAGCAATGGGATAGCTTAGCCTATACCGGCGACAGGCTCTTCCCTCATTACCTTGGGGCGTTGGGTTTCTGCGATGGTAAAGTGTACCTTTTGGGCGGGTATGGCAGCAATACCGGCGATCAGATGCTGAATCCACGGATATCCAATGACCTGATGCAGATGGACCTGTTTGGAGGAAAATTCAAAAAGATAAATGAAATTACCTTTCCTGACCAGAATGCTGTATGGGCGAGTTCCCTGGCCGTGGGGCCGGGTCAGCAATTGTTTGGGTTGATGTTTCCGAAGAATAAATTCAAGTCGTCCCTCCAATTGGTTTCTGTTTCTTTAGATGGACAGGAGCTGCAGGAATTGGGGAGTATGATTCCCTTCGATTTCCACGATATTAAATCTTTCGCAGATCTGTTCTATTCTCCGGCATCCAATCGCTATGTGGCAGTAACCTTATACTTCGACAGTGAATCTAATAAGAGCAGGGTTCGGATTTATTCCTTGCTGGCACCAGCCATGCGCTACGAGCTGGATGAGAGCAGCGCAACATCTGGAACTAAAAAATGGGTTTGGTATGCTTCTGGTGCAGTTTCTATTGCTGCTTGTTTCATTTTGTTGCTGCAGTTCAAAGGACGTAGGCGCCAAGAAGACGAAAAAGAAAAACATGTATCACCATTTCCATCGGTCAGTGAAGAACCTCAGCAGCTTCCTATAGCAGAAGCTACAGTGACCATTCCTGCTAAAGAGGAAATATGCAGCGAGGATAAAAAATCAGCTATTTATCTCTTCCGAGGAGATATTCAAATCATCAATGCACATGGGGATGAGATTACCAAGCAGTTTTCCCCATTGTTAAAGGAGTTGTTTAGCCTTTTCGTGGTCTATACAATTTACAGAGGGCGCGGCATCAGTTCTGAAAAATTGGTTGAGTTGTTCTGGTCAGACAAATCTAGCGCTAGTGCGAACAACAACCGTTCGGTCAACATCGCCAAGATCAACAGCTTGCTGGAAAGTGTAGGCGATGTCAAGATTTCTAAAAAAAGTGGGTATTGGTGTCTGGATGGTTCCGAACAGATCTGCATTGACTTTGCGGAATACATGAAAATCCTACAACAGGAAGAGAAACTCGATCGGGTCAGCCTCTCCAAGCTCCTGCGTATTCTAGACAAAGGTTCTTTCCTTTTCGAAACGGACTATGAGTGGCTGGATGTCATTAAAGACGAAATTTCCATCCATACAACAACCATTCTGAACGAAACCCTTCGTGGCCTCGCATTGAGCACCGATGCGGAATTCATTGTAGAAATCGCAAATCGCATTTTCCATTTTGACTCCGTCCATGAAGAAGCGATGGTATATAAATGCAAGGCGCTGGTTCAGCTTGGTTATCACAGTCTTGCGCATCAGTGTTTTGAAAATTTTTGCCAGGTCTATCAGCAATTATATGGCGAATCCTACGGAAAATCCTACCGAGAAATTATTTAAGTAACGTCATTAATGAAAATTAAATAAAAAATAAAGCGCTGACTAACAGCGCTTTATTTTTTATTATACCCTTATTAATACTTTGTTAAGGTTTTGTTATGGTCTTCAAGTTAATCTTGTTTCATAATCAATTGTAAATACGATGAAACGAAAGCTTGAATTCCAGATTCTGCCGGATACATGATGTTCTTTTTTATACCGATTGATAAAAAAGAACAGAAAAGCAGAATACACTAACAACTAATTATGAGACCTATTGATGGCATTCATCAATAGCATTCACCAATTTAAACAAACTATTATGGGATTTAGAAAAAAGAATTCCTGCACGTCCCTATGGTGCAAGAATTTGAAGAAACTTTCCTGGCGGTGGGCTATGGTTCCACTTTTATTGCTGTCCGTAGGGACGGCGGTTGGCCAACAAAAAAATGTGACGGGTTCTGTGCGTGGAGATGACGCCAAACCTCTTTCTGGAGCAACTGTTAAAGTGGCAAAAACGGGTGTCAGCACGACTACCGATGCCAACGGTCGGTTCAGCATCCCGGTGAATACCGGCGATAAACTAATTATTACTTATGTCGGTTATCAAGGTCAAGAAGTCGTTATCGGCAGTGACAGCTCGATTGAAGTGCTATTGCCCAATGACAACACCACGCTCGAGGATGTCGTAGTGGTGGGCTATGGTACACAGAAAAAGGCCACCCTGACCGGAGCGGTATCGACGATATCGGGCGATGAGCTCAAGACAACAAAAACACAGAACGTTCAGAATATGATGACCGGTAAGGTGCCGGGCGTGCGTGTGGTACAGAAAACCTCAGAGCCGGGGGACTTTTCCAATGAATTCGATATCCGTGGCTTCGGTTCGCCATTGGTCGTCGTGGATGGCGTGCCTCGCGGTACCCTGACCCGATTGGACCCCAATGAAATCGAAAGCATCTCCGTACTGAAGGATGCTGCTGCAGCCGTATACGGTGTTCGCGCCGGTAACGGGGTGGTCCTGATTACCACCAAACGCGGAAAGTCTGGTAAGGCTAATATCAATTATTCCAATTTCCTCGGATTTCAGCAACCCATCGGATTGCCGAGCCCAATTGGGGCAATCGACCGCTATACCCTCTTCAATGAACGGTCCATGCACAATGTAGATGCACCGACAATCACCTATAATGAGGATGACTTTGCCCCTTTCTTGGATGGTACAAGAACCAGTACGGATTGGTATGGCATGGTCATGAAGAAATCGGCCGCACAATCGCAGCACAACCTCAGCATCAGCGGTTCCTCTAAAGACCAGGCGATCGACTATTTCGTTAATACAGGATATGCGCGTCAGGACGGCTACTGGAAGAGCAACAGCTTACGCTATGATCGATATAACTTTAGAACAAACCTGAACGCAAAAATTACGGAAGACCTGACGGCAGGTGTTAAAATCAACGGAATCTACGAAATCAAGCAGAACCCGACGCTACCATCCTGGGAGATCTTCCGCGCATTGTGGCGTGCACAGCCAAATGAGCAGTATTTCGCCAATGATAACCCCGATTACCTCAACAGGCTATCCTTTGTGCACCCTGGCGCGTTCTCTGATGATGAGATTTCAGGTTTTGCAAAAGATAAAAATACGTGGCTACAGGGTCAGGTATCCTTGGATTACAGCATTCCATTTGTGGAAGGCCTGACTGCTAGAGGATCCTTCGCGTATGATACCCGTTTCAATGACAATCAAAATTTCCGCAAGAAATTTGATGTGTATCAGTACAATGCGGCCGATAACTCTTTCAACCCGGCCACGAACAATGCCCCAAATCAAGTGCGTCGGGCCTATGGAAACAATCCGTCCACGTTATTGCAGGTATCCCTGAACTACGATAAAACGTTTGGCGAGGTTCATAATGTGAAAGGATTATTCCTGTACGAAGAAGGCAAGAGCAGTGGCGACAACTTCTACGCCCTGCGTGAGCTGGGAATTCCCCTTCCATACCTGTTTGCCGGGATTACCCAAAACCAAGTGGCCTTGGCAGATGCAGGCGGAATCTTTCAAAACGCAACCCGTGCCTATGTGGGGCGGGTAAACTATGATTTCGCCGGTAAATATCTGGCAGAGCTGAGCTTCCGATATGATGGCTCGTCCCGATTTCCGAAGAACAAGCGTTGGGGTTTCTTCCCGGCGGCATCGGTGGGATGGCGTATATCTGAAGAGAACTTCATCAAGGACAATGAGTCCCTTGCGTTTATCGACAACCTGAAGATTCGGGGTTCATACGGGCGAGTGGGGGATGACTCCGCGATTTCCTACCAATTTATCTCTGGCTATGATTATCCTTTCAACGGAAATGGGCAGGGGCTACCAGGCGGACACGTGATCGATGGGCAATTCATCAACTCCCTTGGTTTCCGGATTGCACCCAACCCGAATATCACATGGTTCACAACCGACATGATCAATGTCGGGTTGGATGCCGAGATGTGGAACGGCAAATTGGGGGTGACCTTGGAGCTTTTCCAACGGGATCGCAGCGGGTTATTGGGCAACAGAACCGTTACGGTACCGGGCATGTTCGGTACGCCACTGCCACAGGAAAACCTGAACAAGGACCAGACGCGTGGTATTGAATTGCAGCTGAGCCACAAGAATATGATCGGCGATTTCCGCTACAGCATCAGCGGAATGGTAGCTCTTACGCGGACAAAGATTATGTACGCAGAAAGAAACCGTGATGGAAACTCATACAGCAATTGGCGGAACAACCCGTTGGAACGCTATAACGATATATGGTTTGGCTATGGCTATACCGGTCAATTCCAGAACTATAGTGACATCGCAAACCACAGCTACTTCGTAGGCAGAGGTGTTCTTCCTGGCGATTATATCTATGAAGATTGGAATGGCGATGGCGTTTTGGATGATATGGACAGGCATCCAATTGCAACATCCATCAACCCGAACAGCTCATCCGCTTCTGGGGGTGGGGCAAGAAGAAATATTCCATTGATGACCTTCGGTACAACCTTCAACTTCGACTACAAAGGGTTTGACCTCAACCTCCTCTTCCAGGGCGGGGCGATGTCCTACGTATCCTATGGCGAGCAGTTGATCATGCCGCTGGCATTCGATGGGAATGCGCTGGACATCTTTATGGACCGCTGGAGACCGACCGATCCAACGGCTGATCCATACAACCCAGCAACACAATGGACCCAGGGATACCATGCTTTTACAGGAACGGTGATCAATGAAAACTCCAGACGTGCCATTCAAAATGGAGCATACGTCCGTCTGAAAAGTGCTGAACTGGGCTATTCCTTGCCAAAATCTCTATTGGATAGGGCCAAAATTGAAGGCGTGCGCGTATTCGCCAATGGGTATAACCTGTTTACGGTTACCGGTGTAAAAGGCGTAGACCCTGAGCACCCTTCCGAAGTATACGGGTATCTATACCCGTTGAGCCGGACATTCAATTTTGGAATAAGCTTAACATTCTAATGTGAGCAAATTGTTGACTATTAAAACAGTATGAGATGAAAAAGAGATTCAAACTATTGGCTTTAGCTTTCCTCATGGGAGGATTTACAGCCTGTAATGACCTAGATATAGCACCGATCAATATTGTACAAGACCCGGTGGTCTTTACGGATGATGGGATGCAAGCCTACATGGCTGCCCTGTACAGTAGAATTCCTATGGAGGACTTCCGCTACAGTGGCTCTGAGAACGATGGTTTCAATACCTGGAACCAGATTTGGCTGCCCAGCCTGAATACCGGCGAGAATGCCAACAGAAACCAAAATGGATACTTTAACCCGGCACGCGGCTATTGGGACAATGCCTATGTCGTGATTCGGAACGCCAATTACCTGATCCAACATTTACCGGAATACGTGAGTACCATGGGTCAAGATAAGATCGACCGCTGGATTGGTGAGGCGAAATTTATCCGTGCCTATACTTATTTTGCGCTGGCGCGCCGCTACGGAGGGGTGCCGATAACCGATCAGGTCCTGCAATACCTCGACGGGGATGTGGAACCCCTTCAGATTGCGCGAAGCAGCGAGGAAGCAACCTATGATTTTATCCTGAAGGACTTGGATGAAGCCATGGTCGCCATGCCGGAGGCTAGTGAAAAACCCGGACGCGCCAACAAGTACATTATCGAGGCCTTTAAATCCCGGGTGGCACTAAACGCTGGATCAAAGGCGCGTTATGGTATTCCATACACTGTTGAGGGTGTGATGCTCACCGGGATTCCGAAAGCAAGGGCCAACGATTATTTCACTCAGGCTTTCAAAGCGGCAAAGAATATCGAAGGCAAATATTCGCTCTATAAGAAGAATTGGTCCGCAACGGACAAGCAAGCAACAGCGGACAATTATGCCGCACTTTTCCTGGATAACAGCAGTTCGGAAACGATCTTTTATAAAGATTACTTCTACCCGAATTCTGTTCACAGTTTTGATGCGGTATTTAGCCCACCACACATGACTACCACCTATGGTGATCGCTTCAATCCGACTTTGGATTACGTAGAATTATTCGATGGCCTACCAAAGAACGAACGCGGGGAGCTGAAAACCCTAAATGATGATGGAACCTATATCGTCTACGATTATGTGGAACAGTTGTTTGAGGAATGTGAGCCGCGCCTGCGCGGAACCGTGCTGCTGCCGGGGATGCCATTCAAGAAGGCCAGAACCGATATCCGGCGCGGCACCTTGGTTGAAAGTGTAGATCCTGCAGTGCCTATTCAAAAATTCATTGGAGAGGGATTAACGGCTCCTTACACGTCCAACCCATTCTATGCCGCCAATGTAAAACAATCGGGTACCTGGAACCAGCAGACACCGATCACATTATCGACGGGCGAGAAGATCAACCCAACTGGGATGGATGGTCCAACGTCTTCAAACAATGCAACGGTAACAGGCTTCCACGGTCGCAAATACCTAAATCCTAATTTGGAAATTTCCGCGACAGAATTGCACCGATCCTCCCAACGTTGGATTGACCTACGCTATGCAGAGGTGGTCCTGAATCGTGCGGAGGCCGCATTGGAGTTAGCACAGAACGGCGTGTCTTCCGTCGATGGGGTTTCCCTGCAGGCCGATGCCTTTAACTGCATCAACCAGATCCGTGAAAGGGCAGGAGCCGTCCTCCTAACCTCAGATGCGGAACTGTCCACCGGCGCACCACTAGCCCCAGGAACAGGGGTAGGCTCCTATGTATTGGCACCGACCCGTGGATTACAGATCATCCGGATCGAACGCCGTAAAGAATTGGCGTTCGAGAACAAGCTGTGGTGGGACATGCTCCGTTGGAGAACGGCAGATGTGGAAGTCAACCAGCGCACGTGGCGAAAGTTGAATCCGTTCTTATTTGCCAAAGGCGCAAAACCGGAATTGACAGACTATGTCCGCGGGAAGTACATCTTTGACTGCCGTTTCGATGAACGCAATGGTCGGGTTTCCATTCCTACAAAAGCATACTATGAAGCGATTCCAGGCGATGAGATTGCTTCCAACCCGAACATGGAACAGAATGATGAATATTAATCCAATGATGATGAAAAAGATATTTTTAGGCATGATGGTCCTGGCTGCGGTCATGTTCAAATCATGTGAAATAGATAATTATGAAGGACCTGATGCTTCGATTCAAGGGACAATTGTCGACCAAAACGGTAAAGCTGTCCAGTTTGAACAGGGACAGGGTTCCGGACGTATAAAACTAGAGGAAACCAGCTGGAGTGAAAATCCGGTGCCACTTTACCTGAATATTAGACAGGATGGTAGTTATGTAAATACCAAGTTCTTTGCAGGCACCTACTTGGCGACCTTGGTAGAAGGAGCCTTCTACCCCCAAGAGGGACAGGAGATTGCTGTGGCCGGTGAATACAAGCATGACTTTTCCATTGTACCTTATCTTGAATTGGAATGGGTGAGTGAACCCGCGCTAACTGCAGATAACAAGGTAACGGCTTCTTTTAAATTGAAGCGTAATGCCGGTCCGAATGGCGAGAATATGCCGGATCTTATGGATTACCAGCTGTTTATTTCCACGACTCAGTACGTAGGGAACAATAATTTTGACGGTACCCGTGTCGGTCAGCCCGTAAAGATTACCAACACCCAAGCGAACGATACGTTTACCATTACCTCACTCCAACCGATGAAGTACGCAACGACCTATTTTGTACGCATTGGCGCGCGGGTGAACGACACATACAAAAAATACAACTACACAACGATTAAAACAGTTACAGTTCCTAATGGTTAATCGGCCAATAAACCCGAAATCTTTAGACTCCGCTTTCACGTCCTGTGGAAGCGGGAGTCTCAGGATGAGCGGGAGATGTTATTATTTTAAAACAATCAACGTTAAACCAAATGAAGACATTAAAGAACAAACAAAACCTGTCGATCCAGCAATGGGTGGCTCGGTTATTTGCAGGAGGCCTATTGGGATTGGCGATCTGCAGCTTATTTATTACGTCGTGTAAGGATGGAGAATATACCCCTGTTGAGGAAGAGGATTCGACAATTGTGTCGCCTTCACCCAAAGGTGATGTCGTAGGAAAGGTGGTCGCAGGCTATCAGGGTTGGTTCGGAGCGGCAGGTGACGGTTCGCCTTTCAACTCCTGGCGGCATTGGGCGGTATCGGGAGCACCGGCGCCAAACAATCAATCTTTTGAGCTCTATCCGGATATTCGGGAATACAGCAAGACCTATGCAACAGGTTATGCTGCACTGGGCAATGGCAACCCTGCGAATCTATTTTCGCATTGGGATGACCAAACCGTGGACCTGCATTTCAAATGGATGAAGCAATATGGGGTACAGACTGCTGCGGTACAGCGCTTCGGCAATTATCTCCTGAAAGATGCCCGCGATCGTGGATTTAAGGATGGTGTTATGCAGAAGGCAAAGGTCGCTGCAGAAGCGCATCAAGTGAAATTCTATGTAGCCTATGATATTTCGGGATGGACCAATTTCTCCACCGAATTGAAAGAAGACTGGACCAATAAAATGGAGGCCCATGTCAGCTCGCCTATGTATGCCAAGCAAAATGGAAAACCCGTTGTCAGTATTTGGGGGCTAGGTGTTGCCAATCGCCCAGGCGATGTAAACAGTTACTTAGACCTGATCAACTGGTTTAAAGGGAAAGGGTATTACGTAATTATTGGGGTAGCCAAATTCTGGCGTTCCGATACAGCCAATATGGAAGCCTATAAAGCGGCCGATATGGTATCCCCATGGTCTGTGGGGTCCATGCGCAACCTAGAAAAGGTGGATGAATACATCAAGGATCTGAAAGCAGATCTGGAGTTCCTGACGGCCAACAAACAAGATTACCAACCGGTAGTTTTCCCGGGCTTTGCCTGGTCAAACTGGAAACCCGGTACGCCAAGGAATGAAATCCCTCGCCTCCACGGCGACTTTATGTGGCGTCAATTCAAGAATATTGTGGAGCTGGGCATGCAGAATGTCTATATCGCCATGTTTGACGAATATGACGAAGGAACGGCCATTGCCAAAGCAGCGGAAAATAGTTCCCAGATCCCGACAAATCAATATTTCCTCACCTTGGATGCCGATGGTGTTGAAGTATCTTCAGACTTCTATCTCCGCCTGACAAAGGATGCGGGAAAGATGTTGAGGAGGGAAGCTCCTGTACAACAGGAACACCCAACGCCGCATAAATAAGGCGAACCATCGTATTTGCAGAAACGAAAACACATAACCATAAACAACCTAAAGATGATAAGATTATCCATTGTTCCATTGTTGCTATCTCTCGCGGCCTTGCTGTCCTGTTCGCATACGTCAGGAAAGCACGGCCAAGCTCAGAACCCACCGAATTCCACCGACACCCTAAAGGGATATGATACCTCCGGGTTAAAGTACCCCCGATATGAAGGGTTGGTGATGGCCGGTTACCAAGGTTGGTTCAACGCCGAGGGAGATGGTGCAGATCGTTCCTGGTATCATTACTGGGGAAAAGGGCGCGTATTTAAGCCGGGATCAACCAAGGTCGACTTCTGGCCGGACATGACCGAATACAGCAAGAAGTACAAAACCCCCTTTAAATTTGCCGATGGACAGGATGCCTATCTTTTCAGTTCGTACGATGAGGAAACCATAGACCTGCATTTCAAATGGATGAAGGATTATGGGATTGATGGCGTGCATATGCAGCGCTTCTTGGTAGAAGTGAATCCGCAGAATCCCTCGGGACGAAAACATTTCAATAAAGTGTTGCGCAGTGCCCTTAAGGCAGCGAAGAAATACGATCGCGCCATCAGCGTGATGTATGACCTGAGCGGCAGTACTGCGGCAGATTTTAAATTCCTCGAAGAGGATTGGAAAGCGTTGGTGGACACTTTCAAGCTATACGATAAAGAAACCAATCCAACCTACCTGTGGCACAATGAAAAACCATTGATGACCATCTGGGGAGTTGGTTTCAACGATGGCCGGAAGTACACCGTACAGGATGTCGATCGCTTGGTTGATCGGTTGAAGGGTGGTGAAAAGGGATTGTCCATTATGTTGGGTGTGCCCTATTATTGGCGCACGCTGAGCAAGGACACCGAAAATGACCCCATGCTGTACGACCTGATCAAAAAAGTAGATATTATCATGCCTTGGGCCGTCGGTCGGTATAAGCTAGCGAATTTCGATCCGAAGCAGATTCAGGAAGATATGCAATGGGCCGCCCAGAATAAAGTGGATTATGTGCCATTGGCTTTTCCTGGGTTCAGCTGGGCGAATATGAACAACGACCCAACGATCTATCACGCTATCCCTCGGGAAAAAGGAAAGTTTATGTGGAAACAAATGTCCACGGCCATCAATGCAGGGGCTATTTCCCTTTACCTCGCCATGTTCGATGAGATTGATGAAGGAACGGCAATCTTTAAGAGCGCGCGTGAGGAAGATACCCCAGAAAATGGAAATAAGTTGAAATTCGTGGGCATTGAGAACGACCTGCCAACAGATCATTACCTCTGGCTGGCGGGAGAAGCCGCAAAATGGATAAAAGGAGGAACTGGTTATTCCGACCAGTTACCGAAAAGGATTACTGGCAAAAGGTAAAGGTGTTGTCAGTAAATAAGTAGTTAGTAATAATAATCGGTAAAGGTGGGCTTTCGGGCCCACTTTTATTCGTTAAGTGATTTTTTACATCCGGGTATTTTTACGACTGGTTTGGTAGAACGTTAAAGTTAAAGGTTGGGGAATTTAATCCCTCATATTCCCAAGGCCTTTGCCGGTGAATCCTTAGGATAACCGACATTCACCCCTTGCAAATAAGGTCAAATACGCTGGGTGGTTACTATAGGATTCGTTATTGAGGAAAAATTATTTGAAAATTTATTTTGCTGATTATCAGCTATTTAAAAGATAGTTTCTGGCCGTTAATGTTTTATTAATGCTTTGTTATAGGCCTAAAATTATCCTTGTTTCATAATCAATTATAAATCACTTATGAAACGAAAAACTACTCTACTTCTGCGTACGCTTCCTTGATAAGTAAGGAAGTACCGTCCCATGCGGTAAGGGAAATTTACCGTACAAAACTAACTATACATGGGGCTTTAGCCCTGATTATGATCACCAATTTTTAAACTAACACTATGGGATTTAGAAGTATCACTTCTTGCACCGGCAAATGGGGCAAGCGAGTAAAAAACCTATCCTGGCAATGGGCGCTCATTCCACTATTGGCGCTATCCTCGGGGACTGTCTTTGGACAGCAGCGGAATATTTCCGGCTCAGTACGTGGGGATGATAACAAACCGCTTTCTGGAGCGACCGTTCGGGTAGCAAAAAGTGGACAGAGCACCACGACCGATGCGCGAGGTAATTTCAGCCTTCCTGTGTCGACAGGAGATCGCCTGATCATTACCTACGTCGGGTATCAGGGACAGGAAATTGTTGTTGGCGATGGAGCCACCGTGGTGGTGGAAATGCCAACAGATAATACCACGCTGGAAGATGTGGTTGTCGTAGGTTACGGCACGCAGAAAAAGGCGACTTTGACAGGAGCCGTATCATCGGTCACCAATAAGGAAATGACGGTTACCAAAAATGAGAACGTCATCAATATGCTGACGGGAAAACTTCCCGGCGTGCGCATTACCCAACAGACCGGACAACCGGGAGCATTTGAATCAAATATCGACATCCGTGGTATGGGCGAGCCCTTGATCGTGGTCGATGGAATTCCACGGGATAAGGATTATTTCTCCAGGATGGATGCTACCGAAATTGAAAGTGTATCCGTATTGAAAGATGCATCTGCTGCGGTTTACGGTGTGCGTGCTGCCAATGGTGTGCTCTTGGTCACAACAAAACGGGGAACATCAGGAGAGGCCTTTGAAATCGGTTATTCCTTTAATCAAGGTTTCCAACAGTTTCTTTATGTGCCGAATACAGTAGGTGCTGCGGATTTCATGACCCTCAAGAATGAACAATTGTGGCGAAACTTCAACAACAATTATCCCAACCGTCTACCGCCAACCTGGTCCGAGCAGGACATCGCGGCTTATTTGGACGGCACGAAAAAATCATACAATTACTTGGATGCGGCATTCGACAAGACATCGCCGCAACAGCAACATAACCTGAGCCTGAATGGTGGATCCGAAAAGGTCAATTATTTCTTCAACTTAGGATACATGGATCAAATGGGGTCCTACAAGAGCAAGAGCTTAAATTATAACCGATATAACCTCCGGTCCAATGTGGACGTAAAGATCACGGATCGGTTAAAGGCTTCAGTTGATCTCGGTGGATACGCGGACGAAACTAACCAACCCCGCACAGATATTTGGGCGGTGTATAAACAAGCATGGCGTCAGCGACCGGATAAACCGATCTATGCCAATGATAACCCCTTGTATCCAAACTTCGACATGATCGACAACGAGAACCCAGTGGTGGTTACGGATGCCGACCAAACCGGTTATCGGAAGTTCTTGCGCAAGCAATTCAATGGTATACTATCCCTGGAATATAAAATTCCGTATGTGGATGGCCTAACGGCAAAGGGAACCTATAACTATGACTTTAAATATGCCGACAATACGGATTATAAACGCTCGTATTTCCTCTACAGCCATACCCCAGCGGTATTGGGCCAGAACGGCGAGGTAGTCACTCCGGAGAAGTACAATGCACATGAGAAGAACTCACCTTCCACCGTGCGGAGGACGTCCTATCCGGATTACCATACCTTGATGCAATTCTCCCTGAACTACAACAAGAGCTTCCTGGATAAACATAACCTATCCGCTCTATTATTATTTGTTGAGGAATACAACAAATGGGATAGTTTCTATGCCCAACGGGAGATCAAGGTGAATTCGGAATACCTGTTTGCCGGGGAGGCCAAAAATCAGCTTGCAGATATGGAAGGTGTTGGCGAGCGAACCGCGCGTGGTCTCGTTGGAAAATTCAACTATGATTTCAAGGGAAAATACCTGGCGGAGTTCAGTTTCCGTTATGATGGATCATCCAAATTCCCGAAAGACAAGCGATGGGGTTTCTTCCCTGGGGCTTCCGTGGGCTGGCGTATTTCCGAGGAAAACTTCATCAAGGATAACGTGACGTTTATCGATAACCTGAAAATCCGTGCGTCCTATGGTAAGCTCGGGGATGACCGTTCTGCTGGAAACTATCCTTCAACTTTTGTAGGCTATGCACTGGATCCATTCAACTTGGGTTGGATCTTCGGGGAGGATCTGGTAAGCGGAGCTTTGCCAACGGCAATTCCTAATCCGAACCTGACTTGGTATACGTCTAGAACTGCCAATCTTGGTTTGGATGTGGATCTATGGAATGGCAAATTCGGCATGACTTTCGATTATTTCGACCGCCGTCGTGACGGTCTCTTGGCGACACGTCTGGACCTGGTACCGGGAACAGTTGGGGCCAACCTGCCACAGGAAAACCTGGAAAGCGACCGGACCTTTGGTTATGAGGTTTCCCTAACGCATCGCAACCGCATCAATGCTTTTAATTATTTCGTGTCCGGTCAGGTATCGACGACGAAAAATCAATTTATGGACCGTATCGAATCACGCGCCGGTAACTCCTACGATCAATGGCGGAACCGCTATGCAGACCGTTACAAGGATATCTGGTGGGGCAAGGAATACGACAGCCAATTTACTTCGTACGAGCAGATCTACAATCACCCAACACAGGTGGGCAGCGGAACCCTGCCGGGAGACTACTACTATAAAGACTGGAATGGCGATGGCTTCGTGAATGGTGCTGATGACCATCCGATTGCCACGTTCAATATGCCGTTGATTAATTATGGGTTGAGTATTGGAGGTTCTTGGAAAGGAGTGGATTTAGCCATGAATTTCCAAGGTGCTTCCAAGGTATATGCCCAATATATTGAGGTATTAGCTGCACCATTGCAATTTGAAGGTGGCGCTTTGGAGCAGTTTCTGGATCGCTGGAGACCTGTAGATCCGAATGCGGATTTGTTCAATCCGAATACGGAGTGGGTTTCGGGTTATTATCCCTCTACAGGCTCTGCGATGGCAGAAGGAAGTCGGTCCATCGAGGATGCATCCTATATCCGCTTGAAGACGCTGGAGATAGGATACACCTTCCCGACGGAGTGGTTACAGTCTCTAAAGGTGAAGAGCTTACGAATCTACGCCAGTGGCTATAACCTGATGACCTGGACAGGTATGAAATATACCGATCCGGAACATCCGGGTTCCGCGGGAGGATCCTCCTCGCATATGGTGGATACTTATAAATATCCATTGAACAAAACCTACAACATTGGAGCATCGATTAAATTCTAACATCAATCTCGTACATTATGAAATCAACAATCATCAAGATATTATCAGTCCTTCTGCTTGTGAGCGCCGCTTCCTGCAGGAAACTGGATCTGGAGCCTTTGGGCGTATTGGATGAAAAGGCCCTGTTCGGAAATGAGGACGGCGCCCGGAAATTTGTTTCCGCCATCTATGGGCACCTCCCGATCGAGGACTTTGTATACCACCCGGAGCGCGGATTCCGTTGGGATAACTATTGGCAGAACCACGAAGCCCTAACGGCGATGTCCGGCGAAATGACCGGACAGTTCTGGGGCGTGGTCGGCGCTCAGGGCTTCGGCTATTGGCCATACGATCGGATCAGGAACATCAATACCTTTATCGTCGGATTACCGACCTATAAGGATAATTTTGCGGAAGACCGTTACAACAACATCCTAGGGGAAGCTCATTTCCTACGTGCGTTTTTCTACTTTTCGTTGGTAAAGCGCTACGGCGGAGTGCCTATCGTAAAGGATGTTCAGGACCCAACGGCCGATAAAGAATCGTTATTGGTGCCGCGGAACAAGGAGTCTGAAGTGTACCGTTTCATTCAGGAAGACCTGCAGTTTGCGATCGACAATATGAGCGAAACCAGCGAAAAGGGGCGTGCCAACAAATATGTGGCAGCAGCGCTGCTATCCCGTGCCATGCTCTATGCCGGCAGTATCGCCAAATACGGTTCCTATGCAAATTTAGGCGGGGAAGCAGCGAGCAAAGGCTTTGCAGGAATCGCAAGGGAAGAGGCTGAGTGGTTCTACCAAAAAGCATTTGATGCCTCAACGGTCGTGATGAACGGGCCATACTCCCTATATAACAAGAAACCGAATGATAAGGAAGCAAATTATGTGGATTTGTTTCTGGATGCGGACAGTCCGGAAGATATCTTTATCAAGCAATATGACATTACTGCGCCTTATGGAACGCGGTTAAAGCACAGTTACGATGCGAACTTTCTCCCGAGCCCAAGTTTAGCGGCCGAGGTGGAATCCGGCGCCTATCCGGTTCTGGATCTGGTGGAGCTTTTTGGCGCTTTACCGATTACGGACGCAGAGGGGAAACCTATCCGCTACACCAACCGGAAAGACCTATACGCTGGCTTGGAGCCACGTATGCGTGCCATCGTGTACTTCTCGGGAATGGAACTTCGGGAAGGATCGGAACGTATGGCTTTTGATATGCAACGCGGACTTTACTTGACTTTTCCTGGAAAAGCAAGTGATGCGCAGATGGGATCCACCAATGCGCCGATCAACAGCCAGGCCAACCGTATCCTTGCCGGTCCGAAGAACGCGCAGTACGATTATAAGGGAACCAAGATCAATATCACGGGAGAGCATGGGATGTGGAAAGATGGCCATGCCAACAACACCAGAACGGGTTTCTATGTGCGCAAGTACATCAATTATAAAATCTCCAGTAAGGATGTCCGTCTTTACAACAGTACCCAACCGTGGAAGACCATCCGTTTAGCGGAAATTATCCTGAACAAGGCTGAAGCTGCGTATGAGCTGGGCTTGATCACGAACAATGATGCACTGAAAGCCGAGGCCTTCACCTATATCGCACGGATCCGGGAGCGTGCAGGCGCGACGCCGAAAACGTTTAACGCCGCTGCGGGCAACATCAATAAATATGGCTATCCATTGGATGAGAATCTTCAGTTTATCCGGGAGGAACGCTATAGGGAATTGTGCTTCGAGAACCACCATTGGTGGGATATGCGCCGCTGGCGGACCGCCGATGTGGAGCTGAACAATTTTGTGCCAAACTGTTTGATGCCTTACTTGGTATTGGATGAAATGAAGTACAATGCCCAAGGGCAGCGCATCAATTCGTACATCTTCCTGAAAGAAAAAGAACCGTGGAACAAGACGTTCAACTTTGAGAAGAAATGGTATTATGAGCCACTTCCAGGGGGCGAGCTGAACAAGAATCCGAACCTATATCCACAGAACCCAATTTATTAATTGACGAATCATGAAAAAGCTAATTCTATTATTTGCCGCTGCACCGCTTCTATGGTTCAGTTCATGTGCAAAGATCGATAATTATAACGCACCGGATGCGACCCTGCGGGGAACCATCATCGATGAGACCACCAATGCCCCGCTATTGACAGGACCGGGTGAATTTGTGATCCGGATGCTGGAAACCAGTTGGGGCGAGAATCCTGCTCCGCAGGACCTGCCGGTAAAACAAGATGGTACCTACGCGAATACCAAGCTCTTCAACGCAACCTATTCGCTACAGCCCTATGGTGGCGCTTTCTGGCCTGTGGATCCAACAGCAGATTTTGTGCTGAACGGATCCGGAACGCAGGATTTTACGGTTAAACCCTACCTGAAGGTCACCAATGTAAAATGGGAAGTAAAGGCTGACAAAACACTGAGTGTTTCCTGTACCTTGGAGGCGCCACAGACACAGGGATTGCCGCAGGTCATCGAAGTTCGCCCATTCTTAAGTTTGACGCCCTATTGTGGAGCAGGTAGCCGTATCGATGGCTATTACAAGGACGAATTCCGCGTGCTGATCAATAAGAATTGGGACGAGATCGGCAATATGCAGACCGGAAAGGGCAATGAAACCTATACCATCAATGGTATGCCCTTAAAATCCGGGTATACCTATTTCTTCCGCATGGGGGCGAAAGTTCGGGATACCTTCGAAAAATTCAACTACTCGGAAGTGGTGACCATAAAAGTGCCATAAAATGATGTTTAACCTGAGGCTGCGCAAGCAGCCTCATAAAAATGATAGGCTATGAATAGATTAAAATTTGTAGGGATGCTGTTGGGAATGGGTTTGCTATTGGGATGTTCAAAAGGAGGAACGCCAAGTCCCGAACCGCCGCCAACGAAAGAACCACCAAAAGAGGAGCCGGGAAGGGACGATACGGGCTACGACACGTCGGGCCTCTTATATCCCAAATATGAAGGCTTGGTAATGGCCGGATATCAAGGCTGGTTCAATGCCGTTGGTGACGGTGCGGATCGGGGATGGTACCATTATCGAGGTGCCGATCAGAAATTTGAACCGGGTATAACGAATGTCGATTTCTGGCCCGATATGAGTGAATATACCAAGAAGTATAAAACTGCGTTTCAGTTTCCCGATGGATCAGATGCCTACGTATTCAGTAGCTACGATGAAGAAACAATCGACCTCCACTTCAAATGGATGAAGGATTACGGTATCGACGGTGTACACATGCAGCGCTTCTTGGGCGAGGTAAAGCCAACCAATCCTTCGGGCAAGCAGCACTTCAACAAAGTTTTGACCAGCGCACTGAAAGCCGCCAAGAAATATGGACGCGCCATTTCCATTATGTATGACCTCAGCGGAAGTGCTCCGGAAGATTTCAAATACCTGGAAGCCGATTGGAAGGAATTGGTGGAAACACATAAACTGTATGATAAAGCCCAGAATCCGACCTACCTTTGGCATAACGCCAAGCCGTTAATGACCCTTTGGGGGGTTGGCTTTAGCGACGGAAGAAAATACAGCATTGCTGATGTAGATAAAATGGTGACCAACCTGAAGTCCGGAGAAAAGAAGGTGTCCATCATGTTGGGCGTACCGTATTATTGGCGGACCTTGGACAAGGATACGGAAAACAGTACAGCTTTGCATGACCTGATTAAGAAGGTGGATATCATCATGCCGTGGGCAGTAGGGCGCTACAGCTCCGGCGATTTTAACCCCAATCAAGTGCGAGACGATCTGGCTTGGGCGACCCAGCAAAATGTAACCTATGTGCCTTTGGCATTCCCGGGCTTTAGCTGGGGAAATATGCACAATGACCCGACCCGCTATGACCAGATCCCACGTGAGGGCGGAACCTTTATGTGGAAACAAATCGCGACGCTGATCAAAGCCGGGTCCAAATCCCTCTACATTGCGATGTTCGATGAAATCGATGAAGCAACGGCAATCTTCAAAAGCGCACGCGCAAATGAAGTACCTTTGAATGGAGACCGATTGAAATTTATAGGAATTGAAAACCACCTGCCTACCGACCATTACCTATGGATTACTGGGGAAGCAGCAAAATGGATAAAAGGCGGATCTGGCTATACAGATCAGTTGCCAGTAAGAGTAACTAGCAAATAATGATGAGTTTAAATTGTTTGTTTTAGTTAGTTGTTAGTATAATTAATCGGTAAAGGCGGGCCTGGGGCCCGTCTTTTATTTTTTATGGAGATAGTATAGGTAATTTGTATACCCCAACCAAGCGTTGTAAATTTGGCTGTCGCAAGCACATGAAGAAAATCAACACTTTCCGTCCGTTGGCCTTTAAGAGCATCTTTATCAACAATCATTTTGATAAGGAGATCTTCAAGTTTGATGTGGAGCATTTTTTTATCCATTCATTCCGCGACGATAAGGTGGAGTTGCGTTTGCCACTTCCCATTCATCGAAAAACGGTTACCGATCTCATGTTCGTGACGAAAGGACAATCCCGCAGGCAGATCGGTCTCACGCAGTATGACCTGCAGGCCGGAGATCTCCTTCTGGTGCCGAATTCCTCCATCTCCAATACGGAATTGATGTCCGAGGAT
Source organism: Sphingobacterium lactis (assembly GCF_011046555.1). Taxonomy (NCBI): domain Bacteria; kingdom Pseudomonadati; phylum Bacteroidota; class Sphingobacteriia; order Sphingobacteriales; family Sphingobacteriaceae; genus Sphingobacterium; species Sphingobacterium lactis. Next base: position 702,133 of record NZ_CP049246.1, on the reverse strand, counting down.
ATCGAAGGATACTACTGCCATTTCAGCGATGACTTCTTGGGATCCTCCATTTATTTGAAGAAATTACTTGCCCTATCCGAACATCAACGGTGGAATCATTTCGATGGCGCGGCACTGGAAAGGGTCAAAACCCTGTTCACGACTATCTATGAGCTTTACCGAACTGCGCATGATGCCGAATTCAACCAATTGCTGATTGGCAGTTACCTCAAGGTACTGTTGGCGGAACTGTACCATTCCGTGCGCGACCGGAATCCGGCGGTCCTGAAAAAGGGAGCCAAACTCGTGGAAGCCTATCAAGAACTTATCCGTCTCCATTATATGCGGGATTGGAATGTTGGCGAGTATGCCGAGCGTTTGCAGGTGACACCGAACCACCTCAATAAAACCGTGAAGCGATATCTTCATCGTTCTGCCTCGGACGTTTTATATGAAATCAAAATACAGGAAGCCAAGGTTTTGCTCCTGCAAACGAATGACTCCATTGCTGAAATCGCACTGCAACTTGGCTTTGATGATAGTGGATATTTTGGAAAATTCTTCAAGAAGCATACAGGCGAGTCACCTGCCGTGTACCGTAAAAGGATTGATTTTTACTAATTTATACCCGATTTTACCCTATTTTTCGGGGTTTTGTGCCTTAATTTTGCCGATAAATTAAGCAATCATGAAAAATCTCTTAACTTATTTATTTGCAGCATTTCTCGCTATAGGTACAACATGCACCGCTTTTGGCCAAGAAGGACCAGCTTTACGGGTTCAGAACCCACCATTGAATATGGAAATGTTGGTTGGTAGTCGTGGACTTTCCTACCAAATGATCGTCAATAAGAAATTCCAAAGTGTTCCCCGTCTCGGGTTTTTCTCCGTTATGAACTTTCAAACGGATTGGAAATCTTCCGAGATGAAAGATTATATGATGCAAGGAAACCTAACCTTTGAAATCATCAAGGGTTTGGATATCAGTTCCGGATTTATCTGGGTCCCTTTCCAGGGAATTCGCCCATCCGCAGGGATCATGTACACCTATGCGAACCCAACTTGGCTTGTGGTGGCAAATCCAAGAATAGACCTGACTAAGGATACCAATGGTGAAGTGCTTGCCTTAGCGGAATATAAACCACAGTTGAAGGAGAATTTGAAACTGTATACCAGATTACAGGGGTTGTACACCCAGAACGTAAGTAATGATTACCATGCAAGAAGCTACATCATGGCCAGGGCAGGGGTAACGCTTGGGGATGTGACATTCGGTGTAGGAGCAAACTTTGACTTTTACGGCCCACAAAAAATAACCGACAAAAATATCGGCGGTTTTGTACAGGTTAGCCTATTCTAAGAATAAACAAACTTTACCTAAGTAAAATCCCATGAACATTGCGCTGTTCATGGGATTTTTGTATGCCCAAAATCAACTCGTTCGACGAATTAATATGTGAATTGCTGGCATGCTTACCGAAAATGAATACCAAAGTTTCAACAAATTGTTTTTATTTTTTTGAATATTTGTATGATCATTTGTAAATTAGTATCTACATATTTTAAAAAAGCCAATTTGTTACAATGCTTTTAAAATATGTTTTATTCGGTAATATTAGCGAGTTAAAGATGAAACAGGCAAGAATTTCAGGAATATCGATTCGAGAAGTGAATTTGCAGCGCAAATTCCTTTATGCCATTATTTTTGGTGGGATAGTACTTACCATATTAATGCTGTTTACCATTGAAACATTCGTAAAGGGTGACCAAGACTTAATGGAAATCGTATTTATTTCCGCAGCGGTTTTGAGTCTGACCCCAGCAGTTTTGAAGTTGAGTCACTTGAACAGCCTCCTTAAGTCCAAGTAAGCTTTACAAGCTCCATTTACTCTTCTTCATATTGGTTAATGGTTGCGAAGCAATGTGTGTAAAACGTTGATTCGTAGATGATTTGCATTTCGGTGTGCAATATTATAACGTTGTGTCAGTTTCCACGCTCATCCATTACCCTTCAGTTTTAGGAACAAAGACAAAATATAACGTCTTTCCTTCCGTATTTTCCTTTCCATCCGCATGTATTGGAATTAAGGTCAATCGCATTTGCTGATGATCCATACTATACCTGTACCGGGTTTTACTTGCTGTTTTATCCGATAGATTGTGGGATGTCACCAAGATATCATTGTCCAAAAAGGAAACTTCGCCCTCCTTTTCATCGTGCGTAAATTCCGATTTCAACTCTGCAAAGAAGAGCTTGCTGTTTGTTTTGGTAGTCCAGGTCTCGTCTGTTTCCAGCCATTCCGTACCGCGGATCATACCCGAACGCGGTGACCATAGTCCCAAACCCGCAGCCTGTTGTTCGCGGACCCTGTTTTCCCAATCTGCAGGTAATGCAATCTGGAAACTAAAAGGTGTCGTGTCGGCAAATCCCAAGCTGTTCTTCTCTTCGATAGCTGTTCCCGTGACTTTGGAAGTCTGTTCATCTTTGAAGACCCAAAATTTCGATTCATGGAATTGGATTCCCATTACCTGCAGGTCTTCCGGATGCGCATAGGAAAAACTGATTCTTGCACCATGTATGCCGTTGTCTTCCTGAAATGTGCATGTCTTTGCTGTAAAAGGTTGCAGTTCGGGAATCCAAGAAATAGCCCCCTTTTCGAGCAAGTCAAATTCCTCGGTTTTGTTCGCTGCGGTTTTAGCCAAGGGTGCCACCAAGTCCAACATATCAACAGAAACGGTCTTTTGTGTGGGATCAACCGTAACGATCGCCTTTTTCGCAATTAAGGATGGATTCTCCCGCATAAAGAAGGTGCCGATAATCAGGAAAATAATCTTTATTTCTATCATGATGAGTTCTTCTAGTGGATTGATTTTACTTACTGATCCTGCATTTCGTCCATAAATTTATCGAGAATGCCCTTTGCTTGTAAATAGTCTTCTTGGGGTATCGCGGATATATGCTTGGCATTGGTGAGCTTGGCTTTTTGGTCTTCCAATTTGATATAGGCCATAACATCTTCGCTGCCCCATTGGTAATCGTAAATGATCGCAAATCCAGTATCTCCTTGGTTTAGATACGCTGCCAAACCTATAATCCAGCTGATCATCGGCAATATTTCCGAATAATTCTCGCTAAACTGCAGCGCAAAGAAAGTCCAGATCTGCCGTTCTTCATCATAGTATTCCCGAGCAATAAGATAGCGATCACGAACCAACTCAGTTAGGAGTTCTCGATTATCTCGGACAGTATACGTTGGTACATTTGTTAAATCCGACTTCCCGTACATTTCCCTGCTTGCCCACCAGGTCTTCATATTTTCGTCCAACACAATTGCTTGAGGTGCAGATTGGTGCATTTGCGCCAATTTTTCAGGGCTGATATGCACCCGAATGACTAAAGAATTTTGTTCTGACATCTTATCCGTGTTTAAAATTTAATACAAATTGCTCGGTTTTACGATGGATACCTGAGCAAGAATTATCCATAGATAAAGATGGATAATTTTTTAGAAGTAAGTTAAATGGCAGTCCTTACAAATCATATACGGATTTTCTTTAGGCATATACACGTTGTCTACAAACCTTTAAATTTGAGCAAATAAGCGTATATTATGACTTGGCTAGGTTTTTGCGTTTAACTAAATTATACTACCTTAAGAAGGAGCTAAGGAAGACCAATCCTACTTATTTATCCACGACTATGAGAAAATTACTGCTGGTTTTATTTATTGTTTGCCATACGGTGATGGCGCAAGATCTGCTGAAGGGTACGCGTGAGGTGATCAAGGAAATTGAACGCTTTGATCTAAAGAATCAAGATGACAAAGCAATTCAACTGATTGAAAACGCCCTGAAGAATCCGGCAAACACCACCGATGACCTTATTCTGTTGAAAAGTCACCTAAGCGGCAAGTACTTTGAAATTGACAGCCTTAAACTGGGTAGTCAATTGGTCGATGAGGTAATGGAACTTTCCAAGAATACCCAGAGCCCAGTTTCTAAAGCATTGGCCTATCGGGCAAGAGCGTATATGAACAGTGTCCTGAACCTTTCAGACCTGGTGATAAAGGATTCCAAGGAGGGATTGAAACTGCTGGAGCATGTTGAGGGTGAGGATCGAATGAAGTATTTTCTGAACTACCTGATCTATGCCGTTTACAGTGGTTGGAACGAAAGCGATAAGATGGAGGAGTACATCAACTTATGCAAGCGCTATGCCGTGCAGTCCGGTGATCCCAACCTGATCGCGAATGTACATTTGGGTCAGGCGAGCGTGTACATAAACCGTTACCGGAAAGAAAAGCAAAAAGCGGATCTGGATAGTAATTACAAGCACCTGCAAGCAGCCTATAAACTCTTTCAGGATCATCCGGAACAGGTGAGCAGCAATACCTTCGTTGTGGTAAGTGTCAATTTAGCGAACAACCTATTGGAATTTTCAACGGCTCCCTTGGAGGAGCGCCGGGTACAGGCCTACCGGTACCTGGATGCGGCAGAGGTGGAGTTAAAGAACAATAGAGCCCGGTTCAGCCGCTGGATCAATATTTACGGCATCCGCAGTGAGTTTGCCATGAAGCAGGGCAACCTGGCATTAGCTGAACAGTACCTTATCGAAGCCGTAAGCAGGGTCCAGGGAAGGCGGGACAACAGCCTGCTGAAACTCGAATATACCGTCTATAAAGCATTGGTAAGCCTATCCGAGAAAAAGGGCGACCTGCAATCGGCCTTGAACTATCAGAAAACTGCAGAAAAGATCCTGAGCGATAACTTCAACCAGCAGATGATCATGAGTGCACAGAAGCTGGATATTCAATATGAAATTGAGAAGAAAGATGAGCAACTGAAACTCCTCACAGAAACAGCATCTTTAAGACAGCGCCAGAATTACTTATACGGTGGTTTGGCCATATTGGCGATCTTGGGCTTGGCCTTTATGTTCCGTTCCTATCATTTTAAATTGCGTTATTCCATCGAACGCGAGAAAAAGCTGGCCAAGGACAAAGAGGACGCCCAGCGACAAGCGGAAATGCAGATGCAATTAGAAAAAGAAGAACAGGCACGCCTCAAAGCCGAACAGGACTTACTGGAGTTGAAACACCAGCAACTCCAAAAGGAAGCCTTGGCGAACTCCCTGATTATCGAACATAAGAACGATATGCTCAAGCAGATCAAGACGAAATTACAGGATGGGGATCCGCGTGATGTGCAGAAGCTCCTACGCGAAGAAACCATGCTGAATGCGGATTTTGAGGATATCAAGTGGCAGATCCAACAATTGCATCCCACGTTCTTTCAGCAGCTGATCGAAAAGGCCACGCAGAAATTGACACCTTTGGATTTACGGTATTGTGCATATATCTATTTGCAGATGTCTACCAAGCAGATTGCCCAAGTACTGCATGTGGAAGCGCAGAGTGTACGGATGTTCAAGTATAGATTAAAGCAGAAATTTGGGTTACCCAAGGAGAGTGACTTGGAAACTTTCCTGCAGGAAGTAGGTGTGTAACCAATAATCCCTGACCTAAACCGAAAGCGGTGAGCAATAAAAAATCCCCAAATGAATTGGGGATTTTAGTGGAACCGAAGTTCCTGATTACCGAATTATGCGTTTAATATCCAGGGTTCTGGGTCAATCCTTCTCCAAGGCCGATCTGGGTGGCCGGGATCGGATAGATCAGGTCATTTTCATCCGTTAATGTTTTGTATTTCTTGAGTGCCAGCTTGGTCCGTGCAAAATCGAACCAGGTTTCTCCCTCAAACATCAACTCTCTTTCTTTCTCTTCCTGAACTGCTGTTATAAAGTTCGCCAGTGAGGTATAGGTGCTCATGGGTTTGACAACACCAGCTCTTTCCTGTACTTTCTTAAGGCTGTTGTATGCCGCTTGAGTAACCGAACCGTCCACTCTGGCTTTGGCCTCGGCATGGATCAGGTAGAGCTCTGCCAGGCGGATGACCGGCAGGTTCTGGCTGGCAGGGGAGAAATTCGGGAACTTGCCCATGAAATAATTATTCTTACTGCCCTTTTTGATGGTAAAAGCTGCGCGTTTATCGGCATCTTCATACAGGTCCAACACCGTGGTGTCCTTCGCGAAGAACAGCACACTGGCATTGTCGTTAGCAACGGATGCCAATGGATTGGTCGCCTGGTCATCGAATTGGATTTCGAAGATGGCCTCGTTCGTATTCTGGGTAGTCCAGATGGTACTGAAATCACTGACCAAACCAAATCCACCCGCCGTAATGACCTCATTGGCTAAATCGGCCGATTTCTTGTAATCATTGGTGATACTCGCTTGGTACAGGTAGACCTTGGCCAAGAGGGCTTTGGCAGACCAATGGGAAGCCCGTCCACGAGCCGCATCGCCTGTATTGGGGTTTGTTTTCGGAAGAGCAGCAATGGCTTCGGTCAGATCTTTAACGATCTGTTCGTAGGTCGCCTTTTTCTCTGCCTGTGGTGTATCGATGTCGTCTCCTTCTTTCGTGGCCTTAAGTTTCAGCGGTACCCGCCCATAGGCGCGAACAAGGAAGAAGTAATTCAGGGCACGGATAAACTTCGCTTCCCCAACGAATTGTTTTCTTTTCTCTTCAGATATAGCGGTCGCTTCCATTGCCGGGACCTCATCGATGATGTTGTTTGCCGCATTGATGGCTGCGTAGGTGGCTTGCCACATATTGGCAATCCACGGATTCGTAGCGTCGATGGCATGTTGTGCAATCAATTCATACTCTGGGTAAACGGCAGCATGGCGTACGTGAACCGCAGAAAACTCCGGTACGATGACCACCGACTGCCCAAAGGAAAAGGAGTTCATCATGGACCGGTAAGCCCCCAGAACGGCAGCGTTGGCATTCGTTTCGGAATTGAAGAACTCGTCCTCCGCCGTTTGCCCCAGCGGATCCTTATCCAGGAATTTATTGCAGGAGGTCATTGAAAAAGCCAAGGCTGCAACGGAACAATAGGTTAAAAATTTATTTCTGATATTCATGTGATGGCTTTTAGAATGTTAAGTTGATACCTGTAGTGAAAATTCGTGGCTGCGGGTAGCTACCATAGTCATAACCATAGATCAGACCGGTATTGGCGCCGCCATGACTGGAGCTTACCTCTGGGTCATAACCTCTGTACTTGGTGAATACATAGGCATTCTGTACCGTCACATAGAAACGTAAGCGTTTCATCTTGATGCGTTCAGCAACACCTTCCGGTAGGGTATAGCCCAAGGTGATGTTCCGAAGACGGAAGAAGGAGCCATCTTCCACAAAACGGGAGGATACGGCACCATTATCCAGGTTTCCAGGTGCAGGACGCGGTACATCGGTTATATCGCCAGGTTTTTTCCATCTGTCGACAAAGTCTACAAAAGCATTGGAACTTGGGTTGAAACCTTCCAGTCCGGATGCCAGGTTATAGTTGAAAATGTCGTTTCCATAGGTGAATTGCCCCAGGACACTCAAGTCAAAATTCTTGTATTCGAAATTGTTGGTAATACCACCGAAAAAGTCTGGGTTCGGGTCCCCGATCATGACGTGATCCTCCATGCTGTTCGGGCGCACCATATCCCCATTTTTTCCGATATAGTTGATCATTCCAGTTTCCGGGTTCACGCCCGCAGCTTGCCAGCCATAGAATACACCCAGTGGCTGTCCTGGGATGGCTCTGTTCAGATCGCCCACACCACCACGCATTTCGGTTAGTCCTTCAGGCAGGTCCAATACCTTGTTTCTGTTGAAGGTCATGTTCAGGGAAGTGGACCACCTGAACTCGCCCACCAGGTTGCGTGAGGTAATCTCGAATTCAAAACCTTTATTTTCGATGGTTCCCGAATTCGTGAAACGGTTCACAAAACCAGAACTTTGTAAGATCGGCAGACCGATCAGCAGGTCAGACGTCTTTTTGTAGTAATAATCCGCTAATAGGGAAATCCGGTCGTTGAAGAATCCTGCATCAACACCGACATTCCATTGGCGGGTGGTTTCCCATTTTAGGCCACGGTCTCCCAATACATTCGGTACGAAACCCGCACCGCCCATGTAGTTGTATCCACCGGAATAAAGCGAACGCGCAGCGTAGTTGCCAATATTCTGGTTACCCGTGATCCCCCAGCTGGCACGCAACTTCAGGTCACTGAATGTCTTGTTCTCTTTCAGGAAGTCCTCTTCGGATATACGCCAAGCACCGGCCAGGGATGGGAATACCGCCCAACGGTTGTCTGCACCGAATCGGGAAGAACCATCCGTGCGGATATTGGCATTCAGGATATAGCGGTCCTTGTATACATAGGTTGCCCGCGCAAAGCCAGAGGCAATGGCCCATTCTTCTGGATAGGCATTGGCACCGGTGATGACACCGCCGGCAACAATGTACGGGATATCATTGTTCGGGAAGTTCGCCCGCTGTGCGTGCGTAAATTCCAAACGTGAGCCCTGCACGGAAAACCCACCCAATGCATTGAGGTAATGGTCACCGAAGGTCTTATCGAACGTCAATGTGGTCTCATTGATCCACAGTTGATCGCGCGTGCTGCGGCTCGCACCGATACCGCCCTGTCCCGTATAAGAACGGAGCCCTGTTGGCGGCATGAAAAATGTTTCGTCGATAAAGCTTAGGTCCGTACCGAAACTGGTTTTCAGCAATAAGCTCGGGATAATGTTGTATTCAGCGCTGGCGTTGGCAAGGATGCGGTATGTATTTGCCTCATTCACCGGTAATTCCAACATCGCCACCGGATTCTCACGAACCAAACTCACATTGTCATACACATAATTACCGTTGCCGTCGAACACCGCAAGGTTAGGAGGCGCAAAGATACCATTCTTGGTTGCCCCTTGCTTGGAGTTCTCTTCCTGCACACGCTTGTTTGTCGCGCGGGTGATGTTCATGGATGTGGAAAATCTCAACTTTTCGTTGTGCTGATGATTGAGGTTCAATCGTCCACTCAAGCGATCGAAATCGGAGTATAGGAGCACACCGCCTTGGCGCATGTAGCCCACGGAAGTGTAGTATTGTGTTTTGTCGCTGCCTCCGCTTGCCGATAGCTCATAGCTGCGGGTAGGAGATGTTCTGAAGATGGCATCCTGCCAATCAGTACTGACGCCGGGATTGGAGAAAATCTGTTCAGGTACCACCGTCTCCGGTTTTTCCTTCTTTAGGATATCATAATAATCGCGCATGTAGTCTTGGTATTGCTCGGTATTCATAAAGTCGTAATACCGTTCTTTCGGTACCTGCGAGAAACCTTCGTACATGTTGAAGTTAAACTGACTCTGTCCTGCGGCACCCTTTTTGGTCGTGATCAAGACCACGCCATTGGCGGCGCGGGAACCATAGATGGACGATGATGCGGCATCCTTTAAAACCTCAATGGATTGGACATCCGATGGGTTCAGAGAAGACAGGATATTGATCCCTTGGGTACCACCACCAAAATCAAAGGTTGATCCGCCTGTGAAATTTGTGGCACTGTTCACCGGAATACCGTCGACCACATAGAGTGGGTCGGAACTCGCATTGATGGATGTCGTACCGCGCACGCGGATGGAGATACCACCGCCCGGTGAACCAGATTTCTGGGTAACTTGTACACCACCGGCCTTACCTTGGATGGCCTGGGTAACACTAGGGAGTACTTCGTTTTCAATCTCATTGGCGCCGATACTGGAAACGGCAGTCGGTAGGGTCGCACGTTTCATTGTACCGTATCCAACGGCAACAACCTGTACCGATTCGATGGTATTGGTTTCCGTTGCCAGTACCACTTGGATATCCTTTCGGGTACCCACGGCCTGTGTGACGGTTTTGAAACCCACTGATGAGAAGCGGAGTCTGTTCTTAGGGCCTGCGGCAATCTGGAATTTCCCGTTTTCATCGGTGTTGGCGGCTAGGTCTGTTCCTACAACGCGTACGGTTACGCCTGGAAGTGGACCCGATGGTCCCGTCACTGTTCCCGAAACCACTTGCTGTCCGGTTGGAACAGGTGCAGTCCCAGCGCTGTCCTGAGCAGTAGTGGTCGGAGGAACAGTGCCTGTCTGCTGCGTGCTATCCGGCACCACTGCGGTGCTGTCCGGGGTAGTTGCCGTACTGTCCACAGCGGTTGCTGTACTGTCCGTACCAGCAGCATTTTCCTGCTGTTCCTGTGCTTCGGTTGCTGCTGTAGCAACGGTAAGCTGAATGTCCAACTGCTTTTGGTTGTTCACATGTTCTTCCTTGGTCGCAAATCCCGACTTCAGGAAAACAAGAATGCCATTGGGGCTGGCGGAGATTTTGTATTCTCCATTTTCGTTGGATAGGGCGCTATTGGTGGTTCCTTTTTCAGTGACCACAACGCCGGCAACGGCTGTTCCCACCGAGTCGGTAATCTTGCCGACAATTTCCAGCGAATCAAGCGCAGTGGAATGTGCAGTGAGGACATGTAAAGGTGTGGGATTGCTCTTCCGGATTGGATCCGCGGTGCCTATTTGGCTGAAAAGCATGAACGCGCATGTGATAAAAAGCGTTCGGTAGAGATAGTGCATCATACGTAGTTATTATATCAGAGTGCTTATAGAATGTAATTCGCATAAAAGGCACACAAAGCAAGCAGCATTGACCGCATAGACAGCCAATACTTGGAGTAATTTATATCAAGTTTGTTACATAAGTGCGCACTACCTAAACGCACCTAAACGTATTTTGTTGTTAATAAAATGAAAATATTTCCTAAAAAATCAATTTAGCGTTAAAATGCCTTGGGATGAGGGTGTTCCATGAGCCGGTCGTAGGTAGAAATGGGAATGGACTGAAAGTGATGGAGCAATACGGGTTGGGAAGTATAAGTTGGGTTTCCGGTTCCTGTTGAACATTGCACAAGAGTTAACCGAGCTGCTTGATTTCGCGGCCCAAAAAAAGGGATACCATTCCTGATATCCCTTCCGCTTAAAATGTGTGATCGGCTTTATTTAATGCCCAATATCTCTTTGTTAAAGTTTTCATCTGCACCGGTTGCAGCGAAGTCATCAAATGCTTTATCCGTAACCTTAATGATATTTTTCTTGATGAATTCAGCACCCTCAATGGCTCCGTCGACACTATTCTTCAGTGCACATTCCCACTCCATAACGGCCCATCCATCGAAATCGTACGCCGCAAGTTTGCTGAAAATTCCCTTGAAGTCTACCTGCCCGTCACCAAGAGAACGGAATCTGCCGGCTCGTTCAACCCAGCCGCTATAACCGCCATATACGCCCTGTTTACCCGTTGGATTGAACTCGGCGTCTTTCACATGGAACATTTTAATGCGTTCGTGATAGTGGTCGATATAGCTGAGGTAATCCATGCCCTGCAATAATAAATGCGAAGGATCATACAGCAAACATGCACGGGGATGGTTGTTTGCGGCTTCCAGAAAACGCTCGTAACTCACGCCATCATGCAGGTCCTCGCCAGGGTGGATTTCATAGCACACATCCACACCGTACTTATCGAATTCATCCAGGATAGGGGTCCAGCGTTTAGCAAGCTCTTTAAAGCCCGTTTCTACCGCACCTGCTGGGCGTTGCGGCCATGGGTACACCATGTGCCACAGCAAAGCGCCACTGAAGGTGGCATGCGCATTCAGACCGAGATTCGCCGAAGCCTTGGCCGCCAATTTCAATTGGTTGATGGCCCATTCTGTGCGTGCAGCAGGATTGTTGCGGTATTCTGCTGGCGCAAAACCGTCAAAAAGCTTGTCATAGGCAGGGTGAACAGCCACCAATTGCCCTTGCAGGTGAGTGGACAGTTCGGTAATCGCAACACCCATTTCGTTCAGCTTGCCCTTGATTTCATCGGCATAGGTCTTGCTCTCCGCAACTTTCTCCATATCGAAGAAATTCGGATCATTCGTCGGTATCTGAACCCCTTCGAATCCTATGGATTTCGCCCAGGAACTGATGCTCTCCAAATTGTTGTACGGTGCCTCTTCAGCTATAAATTGGGCTAGAAAAATACCCGGTCCTTTTAATGTTTTCATAAATTAATAGTTTCCCTAAATATAATAATTCCAGAATCAAATAGTGTATTCCGCACACTATTTTCTCCACACGACCTGCCAACTGACTGTCGGACAAGGCAACCGTATTGCGCTAATTTTAGGAGAAACCGCACCGGCAACCGCCTGCGGGAAAATATTTTTTCAAGAGAAAAGGTTCCCGGATGTGGACTGTAGGATACTTTCCTAACCGCTACAATATAGCCGCTTAGGGCTAAATATATAACCGAAGTTTATGTCTGTTTTGCCTAGGTTATAAATTGTTGGCATAATGATTGGAAGAATGCCCATAGGTTAAAATTAATTTTATACAGGGAACTAGAATATTCGGATATGAAAAAGTTAATGATTTTGGGTTTAGTGGCATTGGGTTTTGCGTCATGCAGCAAGGAAACATTGAGCTATGCAGAACGTGATACGGCATTGAACCTGCTACGTGCCAATAAATGGTACGATGTGGTAAAATACAATGATGTAAACGGTGCAAATACCTCGGACACCTTGGTGGGTGATAAAACAACGGAATACATTGAGTTCCGTGCAAACGATTTTGCGTACATCATGCAGTCAGATAAAAACTTTGGACCTGCCATCCCGTACAGCATGCCTGAGAAACAGGTCTTGATTTTTGATGGCGTTACGTACCAGATTGAACAAAGCTTGATCGGTGGATTGAAACAGTTCTCCGGAACGAGTACCACCAACGGGAAGACCGATAAAATTGTATTCAAGAGACGTTAAGAATAGACTTAATATGAGAGCGGGCGCATATGTACTACATATGCGCTTTTTTATTTTTCAGTTCGATCCACTGCGACATGTATTTCGTGGCCTGGAACTGATTGCTGATCAGGATTTGGCCGATGAAGTTGTGGTTGCGGTGCTGGTTTAAATCTGCACGGATCGCTGCAATACGTGCCATCAGGTTTTTCCCCCAATCCGGATCGGGACCGGATTTTAACATCTCCTGTCCGTAGTCCACCGCTTTGTTCCAACATTCCTCATCGGAATAGAGGAGCTGTGCCTTTTCGATGAAATCGGATAGGTCCTCCGCAATGTAACCCGGCCAATGTATTCCCCCTGTCAATCCTTCGGCGGCAACGGCGGTACATACCGATGGGGTCTGTGCATGCAGCGCATCGATAAATTTGCCTTTTAACCCTGCGCCAAAGGGTATCGGCGCAAGCAGGACGCGATAATCTTTCATGGTTTCCACGGCATCTACAGCTCTACCCTTGATGCGGAAGCCTTGTTTGGCGTTGTCCAATTGCCAGACCTTTTCGGTAGGATAGGCGCCATAGATGTGGAGCTCGGCGGCAGGAAGAACTTTCCGGATGTCGGGCCAGATCTCCTTTAGCACCTGCACGGTTTTCCAGTTCGGTTCATGGATGAAATTTCCGATGAACATAAAGTGTTGCCGATCCCCAAAACCAGGGTGGACCTTGGGGTCTCCCTTCCTTACCATACGAAACGGAAGATAGGCCAAGATGGATGGCGGCACGTTAAACTGCTGGAGGAGGATGTCCATCTCGGCTTGGGAAATAATCAGGCTGCAATCGGACCGGTAAATGGCGGCCAACTCCCGCTTGGCCATATCCGAGTACAGCTGGTCTGGTTCAAATTTCACTTTTTTCTTATAGGCGGCCTGTCGGGCATGGCGCACGAAATGCAAATCTTCGGTATCCAGGATCCGGATCGCATTCGGACACTGCTCGGCAACGCGCCAACCGTACTGTTCCTCGACCATAAACCGGTCGAACAGCACCATGTCCGGTTGGAGCGCACTGATCCAGGTATCAAAAGAAGAGTCGTTCAGTAAGATTTGGTGTTGGGTAACACCGATGTCGGCCAGGGGGTGGGAGAATTCGGAGAGGGTGGCGGCCGAAGCGAAGTGTACCTCCATGCCTTCCTGCAGAAAGCACTCGATAAGTTCCAGCATACGCCAGCCCGCCGCCGAAGAGGTCGGCTCCGGCCACACCAGCCCAATGATCAACGTCCTGTTTCCCATACTGCAAAGTAACATATTTTCCGCTATTGGGGGGATGTTTTTGTTTTCATTACCTTTGTGCATATATTCAAGACTATGTTAGGATTAAAACTATTGACGGACCCACGATGGGCTAATATTGCGGAATCGAATTTGGAGGAGATCTTGACCGACCACGCCTGGTGCGAGCAGAAGGCCGCATCGAATGCCATTTCCCTGATTACCCAGAACTCAGAGCATGAGGACCTGGTGCATGAACTGACAGCGATTGCCATTGAGGAAATGGAACACTTTAAGATGGTGATCGATATTATCCAGGAAAGAGGATATACCCTGGGGCGCGAGCGTAAGGATGATTATGTGGGGCAATTGATGAAATTCGCCAAAAAAGATGGTTCCAGGAATATGGCCTTCATCGATAGGTTACTTTTTGCAGCGATGATCGAAGCACGGAGCTGCGAACGCTTTCGGGTGCTGTCGAAGAATATTAATGACCAGGAGCTGGCCAAGTTCTACCATGACTTGATGGTCTCCGAAGCAAATCACTATACCACTTTTCTGAACTTCGCGAAGAAGTATAGTACCGATGTTGACGTGGATAAACGCTGGAAACAATGGCTGGAATTTGAAGGAGAGTTGATACAATCCTATGGAAAGAAGGAGCATATCCATGGGTAGGGAGTGGTGGAATTGATAAAGGATATAACAGGCACTAAAGGTATTGGGAACGGAAGAGGTTCCCAAAAGAAAAGGGACAATGTCATGAACATTGTCCCTTTTTTTATGCTGTTTAAGCCGGATCTGCTTCTTTATCTTTTTCTTTAATGGCGAGTTGGCCACAGGCTGCATCGATATCCTTTCCGCGGCTGCGGCGAACATTGGTGATGATGCCCTGACTGCGGAGGTAATCGGCAAATTCTTCGATTTTATCCGCTTCCGCATTGACGAAATCGGCAAGGGCAATCGGATTGTACTCAATGATATTGACCTTGCATGGAACATGTTTACAGAAACGCGCCAATTCCTTTGCATCTTCCAGTTCATCGTTGAAGTGGTGGAAGACAATGTATTCGAAGGTAATGGGGTTCTTGGTCTTGGCATAGAAATATTTCAGGGCGTCGGCCAATGCTGCCAGGGAGTTCTGCTCATTGATGGGCATAATCTCATTCCTTTTCTTATCGTTTGCCGCGTGCAGGGAAAGCGCCAGATTGAACCGAACCTGGTCATCACCTAATTTTTTGATCATCTTGGCAATTCCGGCCGTGGATACGGTGATCCGTTTCGCGGCCATGTTCAGACCGTCGGGTGCCGTAATGCGCTCGACAGACTTCATCATGTTGCTGTAGTTCAGAAGCGGCTCGCCCATGCCCATATACACGATGTTGGTAAGCGGGTGGTTGTATTTATCTTCCGCCTGTTTTGCGATCAGAACCACCTGGTCATAGATCTCATCGGCATTCAGATTGCGCTTCCGGTCCATATAGCCCGTTGCGCAGAATTTACAGGTCAGGCTGCAGCCTACCTGGGAACTCACACATGCCGTCATGCGGTCCTCTGCGGGGATCAGGACACCTTCGATGACGTTGTTATCGTACAGGAAAAAGCTACTCTTGATGGTTTTGTCGGCGCTGATCTGTGACTCCTTTACACGCACAGCATTGATGGTAAAATGCTGTTTTAGCGTCTCGCGAAGGGACTTGCTCAGGTTGCTCATTTCATCAAAATCAGTACAGGATTTCTGCCATAGCCATTCATAAATCTGCTTCGCACGGAATCCCTGCTCCCCCATGTTCACTAGGGCATCCTTTAATTGAGCTAAACTCAAACTCCTGATATCTACTGTCTTTACTGCTTTTTCCACAATGCAAAGATACATCAAAAAATATAAGCTAGAAGTAATAAAATACCCAAGCCCGGCTAGCGCTTGTTTCCGTGATACCTAAATATTATGAAATTGTTATCTCTTTGGGTTTATGGCGCGGGATCCTTTCCTATTTTTTATTATTGCCGTTGGAATGGTTAAAAGCTTGTCTCACAATATTTTCTTATTGGCTAATCTGGTTGCGATAGCCCTGTTGTTCTCGTGCGCCGATCGGGATGAGCCGAGTTGCCTGACAGCCCTGAAAGCAGACCTGCAGGATCCAAACATGATGGCGGATGTGGATTTCAACGCGGTGCATTGCTTCGCTTGGGACTCGCTGATGCTGATCACATCCTACCATTATGACCAACAGATCCTGGAAGAAACGGGGATACGGATTCCACCGACCCTGCGTGAAAAGGGAGAGCACCTCATCCATATTGCTTTTATCAAAGATCACCAGGTAGCGCAAATCCTGAGTTTGGAGAAAGGGAAATGCGATTTTACGGATTATATCCAACAGGAGGTGTTTTCGCGAAGCTACCTGTTTGTGGATCGAAAGGCAAGTTTCTTTGTTCGGAATTCAAAAGGACAGTTTCAGCAGCCCAAGGACACGCTGGATACACAGTTGGCCGTCGAGGTGGACTAAAAATCCCGACAATCAATTGATTGCCGGGAAAACATATACATACTACCGCAAGAATTTTATTGACCTATACTTTTCGCTTTTCTGGTTTTACGGATGCGCAGGACGATCCAAACGGCAAGTGCAGTGACGATCCAGATTGGCCACAGTCCGATAATCCCCAACACGATCGAGCGTATTAGGCTCATCCCGAATGCCAGGGCATCCTTCAGCTGTATCCAGAAGGAATTCGTGCCCATGGGCAGATTGGCCTGGTATTCAAAAAGGTTTATCGTGAGCGTGCTGTACTTGATCTGGCTGTTCATGTTCCGCATCAGGCTCTCGCTGCTATCGATATCTTCCTGCAGTTGGCGGATCTGTTCCTGGATTTCCAATAATTCCTTCACGTTCTTGGCACTTGCCACCATGGCCTGATATTTCTCCAGGTACGCCCGTTTGCTCTTCAACCGGGAGGCCAGATCAAAATAGGTCATGGACACATCCGAGGCGGAGATCGTTTTCGATGTCACCTTATCACTCCCTGATGAGATGGCGGTCAGAAACTGATCGAAGGATGTGGAGGGTATGCGGATGATCAGGTTATAGGAAGTGAAATCCTGGGTGTTGTTAGCGGATTCTTCTTCGTAATACCCCTGGAAACGCTTGATCAATCGATCGAGATTCTGCTTACTGGCATTGATATCCTTGGATTCAAGGGAGAGATTCCCAGTACGGACGATCTTGATCCCGTTGTCCACAAACTTTTGGGGCTCCGCCTGTTGTGGTGCTGCGGCAGCTTTCCCTTCCACGGCCGCCGCATCAGCGGCTACTTCCCCTGTGGCGGCCATGCCATACGCTTCAGCTTCCGGCGCCACCATTTCGTCCTTTACGCCCTGTATTTGATTGCAGGCTCCCAATGTCATAGACAGAAGGATGCCCCAGATGATCTTTCTTTTCATTGTCATGGCTTTAGGTAGGGATGCCGAAGTTCTCCAGATTCCATAATAGCGGACTATCTTTTTTTGTATGGACCTGCTGGCACAACTTAAATACTTATCTTGGCGCAATCGGCTGGATATTCCGTATATTAGGTACAGTAATTCTCGAAATCAACCTTTTCTCCACATATAGATAGATCCATAACGAATTCCCATTTTTCTTTCTGGTTTCATAACGCCAACACGCTCTAGCATTTCGCCCTTTCCATTTCGTGTACTTACCCGCTTTTACTTTTCGAAATCCAAGGTTCACGCCGAATCCGCGCCCAGCCTGCCTAGACCTTGTCCGAGGTGAAGCCGTACTGTAAGCGAGGTGCAGTCGTGGTGAGAGCGTGCCTATAGACACGCTCTCAGTACGCTCTCAGTACGCTCTCACCACGCTCTCACCTCAGACAAGGTCCAGGTGCGATTGACATGATTTTTATTGATAAAATTCTGTAATATGTAGATATACAATTGGTTATGGCTTTTCCGGGGTGTTTTGTAAAATATGGATTAATCGTTTATTCGGGTGTTTTACTTTGCTGCTTACCGCAAACCACGTAAAAGGTAGAAAAATTTGGTTTTTACCTGCATGCATGGATCGTATGGAAGCGGTAGCGGCAAGTTCAATCTTGCCTTTTTGGTCTGCTGCGGGAGCTTTGGGAGCCTTGCATTCGCCTGCTCATGCTGTGAACAAGATGGCTTGTAAACGAAACAGCCATGGGCTTTGACCTCCATGGCTGCTATCGAACGAAATAGACAAATATGTTTCTCTTATTTTAAAGCATCCTTAACTTTCGGAATGATCTGATTTCCGTAAAGCTCGATTGCTTTCATCATTTTGCTGTGGTCTGGGCTGCCCACATCCATGTGCGCAGAAAAGCGGGTCAGGCCGAAGGATTCCTGCAGAGCTAGGATTTTATCCACGGATTCATTCACGTCGCCGACGATCAGGTGCCCATGGTTGGAGCGTCCGTAATCGTATTGCGTGCGTTGATACGGTGGCCATCCACGGGATGCCCCGATGCGGTTCATCTGGGCCGAATAGAATGGGTAATACCAATCAGCGACCTCACGTGAATTCTCGCCGAAGAAAGAGTGCATGTGCACGCCGACCTGGAATTTACTCATGTCATGTCCATTGTCTTGGTAGGCCTGTTCATACACCTCAAACAGCGGTTTGAAGTTGATTGGTGAGCCTCCGATAATGGCGAACATAACCGGCAATCCCAATCGTCCCGCACGGATCACCGACTCGGTCGTACCGCCAACAGCAATCCAGATCGGCATGCTGTCATGTACGGCACGTGGGTAGATCGACTGGTTAACCAAGCTTGCCCGATGCTTACCCGTCCAATTGACCGTTTGGTTCTTGTTGATCTTCAGCAGCAGGTCCAATTTCTCCTCGAACAGGGAACTGTAATCCTTCAGGTCGTAGCCGAACAGTGGGAACGATTCGATGAACGATCCGCGCCCGGCCATGATTTCCGCCCGTCCATTGGAGATCAGATCCACGGTGGCGAAGTTCTGGTAGAGTTTTACCGGATCGGTAGAGCTCAGGACAGATACTGCCGAACCCAATTTGATCCGTTTGGTAACCGTTGCGGCCGCAGCCAGAACGATCTCCGGTGAAGCCACGGCATAATCCGGCCGGTGATGCTCACCGATACCAAAGAAATCCACGCCGACTTCATCCATCAATTTTACTTCTTCGATTATTTCCTGCAACCGTTGCTGCGGGGCTTGTATATTTCCTGTCTGGGCATCTATCTGTAAATCCCCAAACATTCCTATTCCTAATTCCATCATTTGTTTTCCTTTTCTAAGTATAAGACAAAGGTACCGGCATTTATGTTCATAAGTCTTGATATATGTTAAGAAAAGAAGGTTACTTAATTGCCTGTTATTAATTATTAATTAATATCGAATTGGTAACTTTCATAAAAGTTTTATTATGTTTTTATCTCGTTTATGGCGCGCATTGCTCCATTTGATCTACCCCGAATTATGTATGGGGTGTGGAATTGTTTTATTCGACCAGGAAAATTTAATCTGTAGTGAATGTCTGTATCACCTGCCGTATACAGATTTTCACTTGGATCCCAACAATCCGGTCATGCAACAGGTGAAAGGGCGGGCTGACGTGGAATTTGGGACCGCTATGCTGTTTCTTTTTCCCAAAACCATTGTGCAGAACCTGATTTATAACCTGAAATATAAGAATCATCCTCAGGTTGGGGAACGACTGGGGGAGATGTACGGACATATTTTACAGAAAGCATGTGTTTTTGAGGCGGTCCATGTTTTGGTGCCCATTCCCCTGCATCCGGACCGGCGGGCAAAGCGGGGCTACAACCAATGTGAATACATCTGCAAAGGGTTGAGTCGGAGCATGGAAAAACCGATTGATTTGAATTTGCTATACAGGCGGATACATCACAAGAGTCAGACGCGTCTATCCCGGGTGGAAAGGGCACAGAATGTGGAGAATATCTTCGAATGCCGCCACTTGGATGCTATCTCCGATCAGCATATCCTGATCGTGGACGATGTCTTCACGACCGGGGCAACCTTATGCGCCGCAGTGGAATGTGTTAAGGAAGCTTTTCCGCAATGCAGGGTCTCCATCCTGACCATTGCCAAAGCCTAACGCCGTTAGTACTGAAATTTTCTGTTGTAAAGCAATAGATAACTGAACAGGGCCATACCGATACCTACGTAATCTGCAAAAATATCATGCCAATCGGCCTGTCTGGTTTTTGTGAAATACATCTGGGCGGCTTCTGTCATGAATGCAAACACGGATGCCACACAGAAGACAATAATAAATGTCTTCAATTTTGTCGCTCTCCTTTTCGTATCCACAACGCGACCGAAGATGATCAAGGTAGTCAGGAGGTAAAAACATCCGGTATGCACCAGTTTATCGAATCCTGGGAAATACCCAACGGAAGGGAGGTTGTTCGGAGGAAGTAACAGAAGGACCATCATGATGATTGCCCAAAGTATGGCCCAGGCGTAATTTATAATCCAATTCATTATGGATAAAAGTCGGATTTAATTGTCAGAATAAAAAGTATATAGCTCTTTTTTTTGCGTAAATCTAGCGATCCTAAAATGACATTGAAAAATTATTGCACTGAAAATCAGTGTGTTGGAAAAATATTGTCAAAAAATATAGTACTATGTATTGCAAAGTACTGTCCAAAGGATATATCTTTGTATTGTTATGATAGCTGAAAATACACAAACCCAAATGAGGAAGGGAATACTGGAATACTGTATTCTATCCATTATTTCTCGGGGAGAAATATATGCCTCAGACATAATCAGCGAATTGAAGAAAGCTGAGCTGTTGGTGGTTGAGGGTACTTTATATCCATTGCTTACCAGATTGAAGAATAACGGTCTGTTGAGTTATAGCTGGAAAGAGTCGACATCAGGGCCACCGCGTAAATATTATCAGATCACCGCCGAAGGGATGGAGGTGCTGAAGAAGTTGGATGTGACCTGGAAAGAATTGCTTTTCGCAGTGGAGACATCCTTGCAGAATCGAGAATTATAATCAACGTCAACCATTTAACTAACATAGAATCATGAACAAGACCATAATTATCAATATAAATAGCATCGTTTTCCACATTGAGGAGGATGCCTATGAAACCCTTCGATCGTATATGATCGAAATCAAGCGACACTTTGGTAAATCGGAGGATAGCCGGGAGATCCTAGAGGATATCGAGAACCGTATTGCGGAGATGTTTTCGGAGCGTATCCAAACTGGCCGTAAGGAGGTGATCAATCGGGAGGATGTAGATCAGGTGATTGCACAGATGGGTCGTGTGAGCGACTTTGAATCGGAGTTCAGTGAAGAACCGCGTGTGGAAGAACCTGCTTCGGCACAGGCTGCCTTCAGCTCGGAACCTCAACCTGAGGAACCTGCACTTGGTGGTGAAGCCCAAGCGGAGGAGCAAAAAGTGGATTCGGAACCTTCCTTTACGGAATACCTGACGTCCAAGAAATTGATGCGCGATCCGGACGATAAGATTATCGGTGGGGTATGTAGTGGCTTGGGCCATTACTTCAACATCGAAGCGAAATGGGTGCGGATTATCTTTGTCCTTTTCTTCCTATTCGGTGGATCAGGTGTGCTGTTGTACTTTGTATTGATGGCGGTGATGCCGAAGGCGATCACCCGCGCGGATAGATTAGCGATGCGTGGCGAACAACCCAATCTGCAGAATTTCAAAAAATCCTTCGATGAGGAAATGAAGGGGGTGCGCGAAAATTTTTCGGGGGCCGGCGAGCATTTTAATCGAGGCGCTCGCTCGGTTGGCGACTCATTGGGCCGCATTTTCTCGGTCATTGGAAAGGTTCTCGCCGTGCTGTTGTTGATCTTTGCCGGATTGAACGTTGTGGGGATCTTTATATTCTTTGTTTTCAATGCGCTGAACCTGATGGGCTATCAGAACCCAATCTTCTTCCCGCCATTGGAAATCATGGATTCCACATCTGGCTTTTTTGCCTTGTTGGCCGGAACATTGGCGGTGGGCATTCCATTCCTGGCCCTGTTCTTCATTATGCTGCGTGTAGTGTTCAAATCAAACCCGATGAACAACTATGCAAGTATGTCCCTGTGGGCTGCCTGGGTAGGGTCCATTGTGATGATCCTCTATTTTGTGATCGTCACGAATCAGGATTTTATCGAGGAGAGTACAATTTCCGTGGAGAAACCGCTGGAGAAAAAGGATACCTACATCCTGTCGATGAATGATGTTCGCGTCATCAAGACCTCGGATGAGGAGTTCAGCAAGAAAAATCTGAACCTTGGGAAATATGGCTTGATTGGCAACCACCTGCGTGATGACATCGGTATCCGTTTCGAACCCTTGGACTCCCTAAAAGCACCTTATTTGCAATATAATTACCAAGCGAAAGGAAATTCTTATGGAGATGCGTCCGCTCGTGCATCTAAGATAAAGTACCAAGTTGTGCAGAATGGTGAGAATATCTTGTTCGACAGTCATTTTGCCCTGCAGGAAAAGCAGTTGATCCGAGACCAAAGGGTGCAGATGGTCGTTTATCTGCCGGTTGGGACAACGGTGATGCTGAACCGGGATCTGGATTATAAAGTCCGTGATATCTGGGCGTACGATTGCCGGGTGAATGATGAAGCGAAATATGCGGAATTCACCATGACAAAAGATGGGCTGAAATGTGTGGCGAAGTTGAAAGAGGAAAAAGAAAAAGCATTGGAAGATGCGAAGGAAGATGCTGAAAAGCGTGCGAAAGAAGCGAAGGAACGTGCTGAGGACTTAGAAAAAGAGGCGAAGGAACTAGAAAAAGAAAAGAAAAAAGAAAATAGCGAAGCTGCAGCGGGGGATGGTGAGTCATCCGCCGCGGACAGCAGAGCATAAGACAAAATCCAAACCAAATATTAACAATTAAACAATCTAACCAAGAAAAGAAATGGGACGTATTATCGCAATCCTAATCCTGTATGTAGCATCACTACTAAATCACTCCTACGCGGCAGCACGTGCACAGGATGCAGATATAAAAGGAAAAGTCGTCAACCCGGAAAATCAACCGGTAGCTTCCGCATCGGTTTACCTGATGTCCAGCACGGGCAATGTGCTGATCAAAAGTGCCGTAACGGACGAGAATGGCGCTTATACCATCCTAAAAGCGCCGAAAGGAAATTATTATATTGAGGTGACGTCCGTGGGCTACGGCAAGGCCCGTTCTGCTGCCTTTGACCTGGACGACAAGTTGGTCACCGTGGAAGACATCAAACTTTTACCGGCCAGCCAAACGATTGAAACCGTGACCGTGCAGGGCCAAATGCCAACGGTAAAGAATGTGAATGGGAAGCTGGTGTTGAACGTGGAGAACTCGACACTGGCCGCCGGCAACAATGCGCTGGAGGTGGTGAAACGTGCACCGGGCGTGAGCGTCGATAAGGACGATAACCTGCAGCTAATGGGACAACAGGGCGTAAACGTGACGATCGATGGACGCCTGACCTACATGTCCGGAGAGCAACTGGCGACCTTTCTGAAGTCTACCGATGCCGCACAGATTAAGAGTGTGGAAGTCACAACGACCAGACAGGCAAAGGATGATGCCGAAGGAGCCATTGGTACCATCAATATCGTATTGAAGAAGAACAATACCGAGGGTTTCAACGGGAGCTTTGTGGCCAGTGCCGGTCATGGAAAGTACTTCCGCGGGAACAGCTCCCTTGCATTGAACTATAAAAAGAAAAATACCACCCTTTTTGGGTCCTATGCCTATACGAACAACAAGGAAATCAATGAACTTGACATCATCCGTGATATCGCGGGGAAGGAGCGGACCACTTATTTCAATCAGGAAGCTGACATGATCGAGAAGAACCAATCCCACACCTTCCGTGTAGGCGTGGAGCAGAAGACCTCCAACAGCAATACCCTGATGTTCCAGGTGTCCGGAAATAATTACCTGGAGGATGCAAATAACAACAGTATCACCAATATCGGATTCACACCGACGACGATTGATACGGTGCTACGTTCGCCGAGCATTGTGGATATGAGCTTTGGCCGCATATCGTTCAACCTGAACAACGAGTATAAGATCGATACCTTGGGATCAAAATTAACCCTGGATCTGGACTACAGTTTGTTTAAGAACCGTTCGGACATGGATTACGTGTACCGCACGGAACATCCGAATACCGGGGCACTGTTCTACCCTGAGGAACGAGAGCATAGCAACATGCCTACAGATATCGATATTTATGTAGGGAAGTTGGATTATATCAAACCGTTGAAGAAGGGAAGTCTTGAAGCGGGATTGAAATACAGTAATGTCAAATCAGACAACAACATGATGTTCGAGCGGCTGGTGGGTTCCACTTGGGAGAATGTCGAGGACCGGACCAACCATTTTATCTATACCGAGCAGATTTCGGCAGGATATGTGGACTATAGCCGCCCATTGGGAAAAAAATGGTCTGCAAAAGTAGGTGTCCGTGCCGAATACACCATCTCTGATGGAAACTTGGTCACGAACAACTCAACCGTAAAACGCGATTATCTGGACTTTTTCCCTTCGGCAAATATTGGTTACAACATCAATGAGAACCATATCCTATCGTTAAGTTATGCCAAGAAGGTAAGCCGTCCGAATTACCGTTCGCTGAATCCTTTCCGGTATTATATCGATAAATTGACGTATCAGTTGGGTAATCCATACGTGAATCCCCAGTACACCCATGGGTTCTCCCTGAACTATACCCTGATGAAGATGTTCAACTTTACCCTGGGTACCGACATTACGAACGATGCCATCGTGGAAAGTATGGGTCAGGATTCTATCCGTACTTGGGTGACGAAGGAAAACCTTGGAAAATCCGTAACATCTTACCTGAACATGAATATCCCTTACCGCGTGGGTAAGTTCTGGACGATGAACAACAACATTACGGCGCTCTATATGCACTTTAAAGGGCCAATTGCTGGATATGAGATCGACAAGGGATCCTTCTTTATCCAAGGGAACAGTTACCACAATTTCAGGTTGGGCCAGCAGTGGTCGGCAGAAGCCACCATCAATGGAAATACACCATTTGTGTATAACCTGTTCAAGATCCATGCACGGATCGGGGTAGATATCGGCGCCAACTACAATTTCAAAGACCAGAAGAGCTCCTTGAAGCTGGCCGTGACCGATGTATTCAGAAGCAATCGGAATAACCTGACGACTAACTTCAATGAGTTCCAGTCCAAGATCCGTCAGTACAACGACAGACAGACTGTACGCTTGACCTATACCTACAAATTCGGAAACCTGAAACAGCAGATCCGGAAGAGTGACTCCAGAAATGAAGAGAAAGATCGCGTATCGCAATAACAATATTTGTTTCAATGTTTAGTTAAGTTAAAGCCTCCGTAGTGATTATGGGGGCTTTTGTTTAGTATTTAGTAGTTAGAATTAAGTATTAAGATTAGATATGAGATGTAAGATTTGAGATTTGCGATATCATGGGTTTTTAAAGTATTTAGTAGTTAGAATTAAGTATTAAGATTAGATATGAGAAGTGAGATTTGAGATTTGTGATATCATGAGGTTGTTTAGAGTGAAGCTTTAAGACCTATGAAGGGTGTTGTTGGGTGGGTGAGCTCGAGGGGGTTATGATTGTGGGGGAAAGATTTTGTTTGGGGTTGGGAATTTTTATGATGGGGCTGGTAAATTAATTTCTTATCGTTACCTTTCGGTATGAAATTAAAGAACATTGTTGTTTTCTGTGCTTCGAGTCCGGGGCACGGTCCGAGCTTCGTAGAAGCGGCGAAAGTTGTGGGTCAGGTTTTCGTGGAGCGTGGCATTCGGTTGGTATTTGGTGGTGGGCGTGTCGGGCTGATGGGTGCGGTGGCCGATTCGGTTATGGCGCATGGCGGTTCGGTCGTTGGGGTCATCCCCAAATTCCTGAACAGCAAGGAAATCGGGCACACCGGAATCACGGAGTTGATCGAGGTGGATACCATGCATGAGCGCAAGACAAAGATGAATAACCTCTGTGATGGCGTAATCGCATTGCCCGGCGGATTTGGTACCATGGAAGAATTGTTCGAGATGACCACCTGGGGACAGCTAGGTCTGCATAAAAAGCCTATCGGCATCTTGAATGTAGATGGCTTCTATGATCACCTGATCAACTTTATACAGCACATGGTCGATACAGGCCTGTTAAAAGCAGAAAACCAAAAGATGATTCTCCATTCCGATAATATCGAAGATCTATTGGAACAGATGGAATCCTTTGAGGCACCACCTGTTCCGAAATGGCTCAATATCGCCAGTACATAACCTTACTTTTTGGGAAAGGGGAAGTAGGCCTTGGCGTTATAATAACAGATGTCCTGGATTATTTTCCCGATCCATTTGGTGTCGTTAGGCAATTCTCCGTTGACAACATCTTCGGCAAAGATGTTGCAGAGCAATCTGCGGAAATATTCATGTCGCGGGAAGGATAGAAAACTCCTCGAATCGGTCAACATGCCGACAAACCTGCTGATCAATCCGATATTGGATAGGCTGTTGATCTGCTTGGTCATGCCATCCTTTTGATCATGGAACCACCATGCCGACCCGTACTGCATCTTCCCGGCAATACTCCCATCATTAAAGTTACCGGCCATGGCCGCAAAAAGATCGTTATCCGCAGCATTCAAATTGTAGAGGATGGTCTTGCCGAGTTGGTCCTTTTCCGCCATTTTTCCCAAGAACTTCACTAAGCCATCGCCCTGTCGATAATCGCCAATGCTATCGAACCCCGTATCGGGACCCAATTTCTGTAGTGCACCGGTATTGGTGTTTCGGAAGGCGCCGACATGGAATTGCTGAACCCAATTCTTTTCGTGATCCCATTCTGCGAACTGAACGAGCATCGCCGATTTGAATTTATTGAGTTGATCTGTATTTAACGTTTTTCCAGAGCGGACCTGATCGAAGATCGCAGCGATTTCCGTTGCTGTATAATCATCGGCATAGAGGTGGCTCAAGCCATGATCCGACACGCAGCAACCTTGAGCTGCAAAAAAGTCATGCCGTGATTTCAGCGCATCCAGGTAATGCTGGAAGGTATTGATATCGCTGTTGGAAGCCGCGGCTAATTTTTCCACATAGGTGTTGAAGACTTCGGGGATTTCCGGACTCATCGCCTTGTCCGGCCGGAAAGCGGGATACATGGCAAAGTTTCCCGGCTTCTCGTTGTAGGCCTGATGGTATTCCAGGGAATCGATGGGATCGTCCGTCGTACAGATCACTTCGACCTTCATCTGTTCGAGCAAGCCATGGACACGCATCTGCTCATCCTGCAGCATGGATGTTGCGCGGTCGAATATGTTATCGGCCGTATCCGGTCCCAGCAGGTCATGGACGCCGAAATAGCGTTGCAGTTCCAGGTGAGTCCAGTGGTATAAGGGGTTTCGAAGGGTATAGGGAACAGTTTCCGACCATTGGCGGAATTTATCCCGATCCGAAGCTTGGCCTGTAATGTATTCCTCAGGAATGCCGTTCGCACGCATGGCCCGCCATTTGTAATGATCACCCTGTAACCAGATCTCCGTGATGTTCTTGAACTTTTTGTTCTCGGCAACCTCTTGCGGAGGCAGGTGATTGTGGTAGTCGATAATGGGCAGGTCTTTTGCGTAGTTGTGGTACAGCTCTTCCGCAATGCTGCTCTGCAGGAGGAAGTTATCATCCAGGAATGGCTTCATATTTCGTTTCGTCTTAGTATTAAGTTTAGAATTGAAAGAAGCGGAAAATTAAGGAATTATACACTAATTTCTAACAATATGGCTCAAAAAATGTTATATTTATTAATTAACAGTTTGTGAAATAATAAGTTAACTATGAAAACGAGCATTTTAACTCTTGTATTAGCCTGTACCTCCCTAGTCGGTTTCAGCCAAAGTAAATTAACGCAGCTGTGGGAATCCACGGAGCAACTTCCAACGCCAGAATCGGTACTTTATGTGCCCGGACAATCGGCATTATATGTTTCTTTGATCGATGGTGACGGCAGTGCCAAGGATGGCAAGGGTGGCGTCGCTATACTGAACATGGATGGCACCATGAAAGATGCGACCTGGGTTCAGGGATTGAATGCCCCGAAAGGGATGGCGCTCTACAAAGACCTGCTGTATGTAGCAGATATCGATGAGGTAGTGGTGATTGATGTAGTGACCGGAAATGTGATCAATCAGGTTAAGGTTCCGGAGTCTGTTTTCTTGAATGATGTCACGGTGGATGATAACGGTAAGGTCTATGTATCCGATACCCGCAAAGGGGAGATCCATCTGATCCATAATGGGAAATCGAGCTTATTCATGAAGGATGTGAAAGATGTGAATGGCTTGCGCGTGGTGAACGGTTCGTTATATGCCATGGCGGGTCCCGAATTGTGGAAGATAGATAACAATAAGAACAAAACGGTAATTGCCAAAGGATTGGCCTTGGGCGGAGACGGCTTGGAGCCTGTTGGTGATGGGAGCTTTTTAGTGACCTGTTGGGGCGGGCTGATCTATCATATCAAAGCGGACGGTACGGTCACACAATTGCTGGATGTACGCGATAAGATGAAAACAGCTGATTTAGGATACAACCAGAAAGAGAAGATCTTGTATGTCCCAACGTTCTTGAACAATAGCGTGGTGGCTTATAAATTGGATTAATTCATTACTGAATATATAAAAAGACCGCTTGTGCACCTGGGCATAAGCGGTCTTTTTTTGTTGGGTTACGGGCCGAAGTTCCGTTCGCCAAATTTATTTTACTTCAGGAGTTCGCGGAGTTTCGCATTCAGCTCTTCCCCATGGAGGTTCCTGGCGATCACCTTGCCCTCTGGATCCACCAGCAGATTCTGCGGTATCGCCTTGACACCGTAGGATTGCCCGGCGGAGTTGTTCCAACCCTGCAGGTCGGAAACATGTTTCCATGTCAGGTTATCGTCCTTAATGGCTTTTTCCCAAGCGGTGAATTCCTTATCGAAGGATACACCCAATATCTCAAAATTCTTGTCCTTGAATTCAGCATATGTTTTCACCAGTTTGGGATTTTCCTCCCGACATGGCGGACACCAGGATGCCCAAAAATCAATCAGGACATACTTGCCCTTCAGGTCGGAAAGGGAATAAGGATCCCCATTCAGATCAAACTGCGTTATGCTCGGCGCCTTTTTGCCGACCATTGTATTCTTGAGTGCATCCAGATAACGTTCGAAAATCTTGCCTTCGGTGGATTTTCGGACTTTCTTATCCAACCCCTTAAACAAGGTGTTCAGTTCATTGTAATCCGGGAAGTAACCGCCAACCTTTTGTATGATGCGGATGCTGTTCTTGTCAGCCGGGTTTGCCTTTACCTGATTGATCAATTCTTCTTTCGTCTGTGCGAAAAGAAAGGTAGGTAGGCAGATTATCAATAGGAGTAATTTCTTCATGTTCATGCTGTCGTTTGTACAAATGTAAAAATAAACTACTGGTCTAGTAGATTTTATTTGTAAAATAAGTGCGATGATAACGTGCGCACCTGTTCATTTAGGTATAACGTATAAATTAGCTAATTATTGAATAAAAAAGTTTACATGGTTATGATTTTCATCAGTGAAAGCTACATTCATAAAAAGAAGTTGCATTTTTTATGCGCTCAGCCTAATAAATTGTTAAATTTGAGGCTCACTAAGGTATTTTTCATTTTAAATGGCAAGATTAAATTTATTAGAGGAAACCCGTTTTGAGAAAGTTCCCGTTACGGTTTACCCCTCACAAGATGAGGCATCTGTTAAAGTTGCTCAACGCATCGCCGGTATCATCCAGGATAAGCAGGCGAAAGGGGAAAAGGCAGTCCTAGGCCTTGCAACCGGTGCTACACCCATTAAGGTTTACAAAGAATTGGTCCGTCTTCATAAGGAAGAGGGCTTGAGTTTTGAGAACGTTGTAACCTTCAACTTGGATGAGTACTACCCAATGCAACCCACTGCAGAGCAGAGTTATGTTGCGTTTATGGAAAAGCATCTGTTCGGCCATGTCAACATTCCACAGGAGAATATCAACATTCCTGATGGTACGTTAGCACCTGAAGATGTGCAGGCTTTCTGTATTGCATACGAACAGAAGATCTCCAACCTTGGGGGATTGGATATTCAGATTTTAGGTATTGGACGTACAGGTCACATCGGTTTTAACGAACCGGGATCTGCGCCAAACTCCGGTACTCGCTTGGTAACCTTAGATGACCTTACCCGTAGAGACGCTTCACGCGATTTCGGGGGAAAGGAAAACGTACCGACAAAAGCGATTACCATGGGAGTAGGTACAATTTTCAAAGCCAAGGAAATTGTATTGATGGCCTGGAACGAGAAGAAAGCAGAAATCGTGAAGAAAGCTGTCGAAGGCGAAATCTCTTCCGATATTCCAGCAACCTATCTGCAGATGTCAGACAATGTGGAGTTTGTC